>JAXMBS010000046.1:0-44988 GCA_046349775.1 Planctomycetaceae bacterium
GGACGCAGCTTCGCGACGACGGGGCCGATCCTGCTGCTGGAGGTCGACGGACACAAGCCGGGGGACACGATCACCAGCGACGCGCCAACCAAGGTGACGGCGCGCGTACGGGCGAATTCGCTGGTCGCGCCGCTCACACACGTGCAACTGATCGTGAACGGTACCGTGGCGAAGGAACTCGTCGTCCCGCCGACAACCGGCGACTGGGTCGAGCTCGAGCTGCCGGTCAGCGTGGAGCAATCGTCGTGGATCGCGGCGCGGGCGTTCTCGCTGACTCCGGCCGGCGCGGCGGATGCGGAGTCGCACACGAACCCGGTGTATGTCTGCCTGAACGGCAAGGCGCCCTACAGCCGCGCGGCGCTCGATGCCATCGTCGGCGAAATTGATAAGCAGATCGCCGCGCACTCCAAGCGCGACTTCAAGGAACAGACGCGCGTCATCTCATATTTCCAGCGGTCACGCGATCTGCTGCTCGACGTGCGGGCGAAGGGAGGTCTGCCGGCCGACCAGAGCCTGGCCAGGGTGAAACCGCTGGAAGAACGGTTGGAGGGGGACGGCAGCCTGGAGGTCTCGGACGCGGAGATGAAAGAGTTTTTGAAGCCGGTCCCACCGAAGGAACCGGCCGAAGCGCTCAGGACGTTCGAGATGATCGACGGGTTCGAGATGCAGCTTGTCGCCGCCGAACCGCTGGTCGTCAGCCCGTGCGCTGGTGCGTTCGATGAGAACGGGAACCTGTACGTCTGCGAGCTGCGTGATTATCCGTTCAAGCCGGCGGAAGGGGGGACGCCGATCGGCACGGTGCGCGTGCTGCGCGACACCAACGGCGATGGAACGTTCGACACGTCGCACCTGTTCGCCGAGCAAGTCTTGTGGGCGGCCGGCATCCAGCCTTGGAAGGGGGGTGTGTTCGTCACCGCGCCGCCCGACATCTGGTACATGCAGGACACCAACGGCGACTTTGTCGCCGACGAAAAGACGAAGGTCTACACCGGGTTCGGCACGCGGAATCAGCAGGCGATGCTGAACAATCTCACGCTGGGGTTGGACTTCAAGGTGTACGGCTCGACGGCCGGCAACGGCGGCGAAGTGACAACCGTCGCGGATTCACAAGCGCCGCCGGTGTCCGTAGACGGCCACGACTTCCGGTTCGATCCCGTGAGCGGGAAGTTCGAATCGATCACCGGCACCGTCCAGTTCGGCAATACGTTCGACGACTGGGGGAACCGCTTTCTCTGCAGCGAATCGCAGCCGCTGCGGCACGTCGTATTGCCGCAGGAATATCTGGAGCGGAATCCGTACGTGCCGGTGGCGGAGGCGATCAACAACGTCGCGCCGGGACCGGTGCCGGTATTTCGCATCAGCCCGATCGAACGCTGGCGGCACATTCGCAGCAGCCGACGGATCGCGAACCATATTCGTAAGCCGACCGGCGCTGGGGTGAGCCACCATGTGGTCGACGCGGGCGCGGGAGTGACGGTGTACCGCGGCGGCGCGTATCCGCCGGAATTCTACGGCAATGTGTTCGTCGGCGACGGCCAGAACAATCTGGTCCACCGCCGCAAGCTGGCGGCCGACGGCGTGACGTTCACGTCCGATCGCATCGAGCAGGGAACGGAATTCTGCCGTTCGTCGGACATCTGGTTCCGGCCGGTCAATTTCATCAATGCACCGGACGGCACGCTGTATTGTCTCGATCTGAGCCGCGAAGTGCTGGAGGCGATCCACATTCCACTGGACGTCGTGAAGCACCTGGACCTCGCCAGCGGGCGCGATCGGGGGCGGATTTACCGGATGGCGCTGAAAGGGTTCCGGTCTCCTGCGCGCCGAAACTCGGCCGCGCGTCGACAGCCGAGTGGTCAGCTCGCCCTGGAGAGTCCGCACGGCTGGTAGCGCGATACGGCGGCGGCTGCTTTGTACGAGCTTATACGGACGTCAGCGGCACCGGCAGCTTGCGGAAGCTGCTTGAATCCAGTACATCGCCACAGGCGCGACTTAATGCGGCTCTGGCTGCTCCAGGGCTCAATGCCGTCCAGGCCCGGCGACTTGCGGACAGCGATGGGACTCATCCGGCGGCTCCCGCGCACGGGATCAAGCTGGCGGAGCAGAAGTTGGACACAGGCATACCGAAGTTGCTCGATGCGGTGCTGTGCCGGGCAGATGACATCGACATCACCGTGCGGTTTCCGGGCGGCGTTTTTCGCTGGGCCGAATCGCAAGACGCCAAAGCGGCCGCGAAGCTGGCGGAGCTGGTGCGAAGGAATCCGGCGACCGATGGATGCGGGCGGCCATCCTGAGTTCGCTGGCCGGACCGGCCGTCCATGTGTTCGAACAACTGCTCAAGGACCGAGAGTATGCCAACTCCGATGCGGGACGCACGCTGCTGAGACAACTGGCGGAGATGGTCGAACGCCGGCATCGTGAGGACGACATTCGCACTGTGCTCGCTGCAATCGCCGGGACGGCGGCCGGTCGATCGTCAGCGAGAACTGCTGCTTGGCAACAGGCGAAGGGCTGGGACAGTCGGGACACCTGCTGACGGTCAGCGAATCGGAATCGGCAGCCAGCGGCTCGGCTGTTGGCCGACCCGCTGGTGGCGATGAAAGCCACGGCGGCGGGATGCGACTGCCGACGACGCGGTGCGGCGAAGCGCGGTCGAGTTCCTCGGCTGCGTGCCGCTGGGAAGAATCACTGGGGCACTCTCGGACCTCGCCAGGCGCGTGAGCCGCCGGCGATCAAATTGCCGCTGTCCGAACCGCGGCCAACTCTTCAGCGCTTGGATGTGCTGGCGGTGCTGCTGGAGCGCTTGGGCGCAGGCGCGCCGGACGCGGACGGAAGTAATCGGCTGGCCGCAATGCTGGCGCGCGACGAGCGGCTTGCCGGCCGTTTCTGGAAGCGATGCGGGACGATCCGCAGCAGAGTGTTGGCACAAATCAGCGGGACGCAGCGGCAACTGCTGCTGGCGCATCGCGACGCGACGATCCGCACGTTGGCAGAAAAACTGTTCGCCTCCGGCAGCAGCGTGGTGCGGAGTGCCGTCGTGGAAGCGTATCGCCCGGCGTTGGCGACACCGGGAGATGCGGAGCGACAAGGCGGTCTTCGTGAAGAACTGCGCCCGTGTCCTAGCTCGGCGATGTGGGAACGGCCGTCGGGCCGAACCTGACGGCCTCGCAGGACCGCGCACCGGACGCGGTGCTGACGCACATCCTCGACCCGAACAAGTACGTGCCCCCCAACTACGTGCAGTATGTGCTCCTCGATACGTCCGGACGGACGCACACCGGGCTGATCGCGTCGCAGACGGCGACGGCGATACGCTCGTCCGCGAGAAAGAAGACCGAAACCATCCTGCGAACGGACGTCGACGAACTGGCGCGTCGACCGGCAAGTCGCTGATGCCCGAAGGGCTGGAAAAGGTGATCACGCCGGCCGAGATGACGGACCTGGTGCGATTCGACATCCGCACAGCCGACGGAACCGCAATCGGAAGAGGAAGCGGCCGCACCGGACTTTGGCACCGACCCCGGCCTGATCGAACCTTCACGCAAACCGTAAGGCCAGCGTCCGCGTTCGTGCGTGAATCCGCCGGGGGCTTGAGAGCGACATCCGTCGGGAAACGCAGGCCCGACCAACGGGGTTGCCCGGCAGAACCAGGAAGCGAGAGTTATGTCCAAGTCACGTAATGCGCGCGTCGTCCGGCAACGAAGCTGCCGCAGATTCAGAAGCGCAAATGCGGAAGCAGGCGGCAGCAAAGGCACGCAGCGACGCGGCAAGCGGTCGTGAGTACGAGTTACTTGCTCGCGTGACCGTCAGGGAGCGATCAATGGCACCTTCGCTTCCTGACGGTCGCGGCTAGTCGAGCTTGCTACGCACCACCGGCGCCGCAGCACTTCTTGTACTTCTTGCCGCTGCCGCAGGGGCAGGGAGCATTGCGGTCGATCTTCTCGGCACGATTGCGGATCGGCTCGACGGCTTTGACCTCCTGGCCCGGTTCCGGTCCGCGCGATTCCTGCATTTGCGCTTCCGGCGGCCGGGGCTGGGGCGGCGCCTGGCGGGCTTCCTGCGCCGCCGACGAGGCCTGCTGATGCGTCGCGGCCGAGATCTGCCACAGATTGCCGACGAACTGCGGGCTTTCCTTCTCGAGTCGGAAGATGGCCTGCGTCACCTGCTCGCCGATCCGCTCCCACATCTGCTCGAAGGCCTTCATCCCTTCGCGCTTGTACTCAACCTTCGGATCCTTCTGCGCGTAGCCGACGAGACCGATCCCCTGCCGGAGATGGTCCATGTAGTACAGGTGCTCTTTCCACGAGTGGTCGAGCACCTCCAGCAAGAGCGCCCGCTCGGCGTGGCCGAATTCCGGGCGATAGCGGGCATCGAATCCTTGCAGGATCAGCTGGCGAACCTGGTTGCCGTCGAGCTGTTCGAGTTTGGATTCATCGAGCTGCACGCCGAGTTCGGTGCTGACGAGCCCCGAGACCTCCTGCAATGCCGTACGGCTGACATGGCCATTGCCGGATTGGCCGTTGGTTTCGGACAGATGATCGAGTTGCTCCGTCAGCCGGTGGACGACATCGTCGCCGGGGAAGTAACGCTGGCTGACGTCGAACAACTGCTCGGCGATCTGGTCGCGTTCCTTTTCCTTGATGTCGTTCTCGGTGAGACCGGAACGGAACCGGTTGTTGGCCCAGTGCAGCAGGCCGTCGCGATCGATCTGCCGGCCGCCGAGGAACCGGTACATCGCAACCGAAACCGGGAACTTGATCTCCTGGTGGCGATACGCCGCGTGCACGCGTTCATTGATGAGCAGCACCGGCCCGTCGACGTCCCCGGGCTCAAACTTCTCGAATTCCTGCGGCGTCATCTCAATGCCGTACTGGTGCCGCAGCCAGCCGCACAGCGTGCGGCGGTTGAAATCGTCTGCCAGAAATGCGTCCAGCGGGGACAGGTCGGCGCGGTGGATCGCTTCGCGCGCCCGCTCCAGGAGATGGCGACTGAGTTCTTCGCGATCGAACGGCTGGTCCGTCTGCGGGCGGGCGATCTTCTTGAGCTCGCGATCGTTGAGGTTCAGCCCGTACTGCCGGTTGGCCCAACTGGCCAGGGCCAGCCAGTTCCAGTCGCGCTCTTCGACCTCCGGAGGCAGCGTCTCGTCGATCTGGTCGCGGATCAGATCCTCCGACTGGCGCTCGGTCTGGTCGATGAGATACTCATGGAGCTGCTGGCGGTCCATCCCCTGGATGTCCTGCCAGTCGATCTCGATGCCAAGACCCTGCGACGCCCACGCGGCGCAGGTTTCCCAGCGATACCGTTCGCTGAGGAACTGTTCGGTCATCTTGCGGACCTGCTTATCGATCATGTCGAGGATCAGGTCGCGACAGTTGGCGCCGTCGAGAATCCGCTGGCGGTACGAGTAGACTTCCTTGCGCTGGAAGTCCATCACTTCATCGTATTCGAGCAGGTTCTTGCGGGCCTCGAAGTGCCGTTCTTCAACGCGCTTCTGGGCCTTCTCGATCTGCCGGGTGACCATCGGGCTTTCGATGGCTTCCCCTTCCTGCATACCGAGCTTGGTGAGCAGCCAGGTGACCTTGTCGCCGGCGAAGATCCGCATCAGATCGTCCTGCAGCGACAGGAAGAAGCGGCTGGAGCCGGGGTCTCCCTGACGACCCGAGCGACCGCGCAACTGCAGGTCAATACGGCGGGCATCGTGGCGTTCGGTGCCGACAACGTGCAGGCCGCCGAGTTCAGCCACCTGTCGGCCTTCGACTTTCATCCCTTCCTTCTCGGCGATTTCCGCCGACATCGCGTCCCATTCCGACTTCGGCACGTCCAGACGTGACGCGTACTTCTGCTTCAGGATCTCCCACGCCATGTGCTCGGGATTGCCGCCGAGGATGATGTCGGTGCCGCGGCCCGCCATGTTGGTGGCGATCGTGACCGCGTTCAGCCGCCCGGCCTGGGCGACGATCTCCGCCTCGCGCTCGTGATACTTGGCATTGAGCACGCTGTGCTTGATCCCGTGCTTGCCGAGCATTGACGACAGCTTCTCGCTCTTCTCGATCGACACGGTGCCGACGAGCATCGGCCGGCCCGACTTGTGCACGTCGAGGATCTCGTCGACGACCGCCTTCCACTTCTCCTTTTCCGTGCGGAAGATGACGTCCGGCGAATTGATGCGCTTCATCGGCCGGTTCGTCGGGATGGCGACAACGTCGAGGCCATAGATCTTGTAGAACTCGTTGGCTTCGGTCATGGCCGTACCGGTCATGCCGCACAGCTTCTTGTAGAGCTTGAAGTAGTTCTGCAGCGTAATCGTCGCGAGAGTCTGCGTGACTTCCTTGACCGGCACGCGCTCCTTGGACTCCACCGCCTGGTGCAGGCCGTCGCTCCACTGTCGGCCGTACATTTTGCGGCCGGTATGCTCGTCAACGATGATCACCTGCATCGAGCCTTCGTACATCTCGACGACGTAGTTGACGTCGCGCTTGTAGAGGTGATGCGCTTTGAGGGCGTTATCGAGCAGGTGCGGCCACTCCATGTTGCCGGCCGTGTAGAAGCTTTCGACGCCCGCGAGCTGTTCGGCGTGACGGATGCCCTCGTCCGTCAGGTGGCAGGTGTGTTCCTTTTCCTTGACCTCGAAATCGACGTCCTTCCTGAGCTGGCGGACGATCGCATCCGCCTTCGGGTATTTGCTGATGTCGTCGTGGGCCGGGCCGGAGATGATCAGCGGCGTGCGGGCCTCGTCGATCAGGATGTTGTCGATTTCGTCGACGATCGCGTAGTCCAGCGGCCCCTGCACCTGCAGGGACTTCGTCGGCTTCATGTTGTCGCGGAGGTAGTCGAAACCGAACTCGTTATTCGTGCCGTAGGTGATGTCGCAGGCGTACTGCTTCTGGCGTTCCTGCGGTGACATCTGCGACTGGATCGCGCCGACTGTCAGGCCGAGGCCCAGGTGGCAGGGACCCATCCATTCCATATCGCGCTTGGCGAGGTAGTCGTTGACCGTCACGACGTGCACATGCCCGGCGAGCGCATTGAGCGCGGCCGGCAGCGTGGAAACGAGCGTTTTCCCTTCGCCGGTCACCATTTCGGAGATGCGGCCGGTGTGCAGCACGTATCCGCCCAGCATCTGGACGTCGTAGTGCCGCATTTTGAGGTAACGCTTGCCCGACTCGCGGACAGCGGCGAACATTTCGGGCAGCACGTCGTCGAGAGTCTTCCCGTCGGCCAGCTTGGCGCGGAGCTTCGTCGCGGTCTGCTTCAGTTCGCCGTCGGACAGTTTCTCCAGTTCCGGCTCGAGCTGGTTGATGCGTTCGAGCAGGCTGCCCGGCGCGATCTTGTCGCGGCCCTGCTTGTCGCGCAGGAACCCGATGCGGCGGACCTCACGCTCGTTCGACGAGCCGAACAGGCGCCGGATCAGGCCTTCGATGAAGGCCGTGAGACCGGTGAAGAAATCGCCGAGAAAATCAAAAACTTCCATTGCAGATTCCGCAGGTTTCCGAAGCCGCCCAAGGCGTGCCGCGACCGGGAGTCGGCTCGTCAGAGGGGAGCAGACCTCCGACCGGGGCGAAAATCCGGGTCTGGATTACGCCGTTCGCCGGGAGCAGTCAATTCTTGGGGTTCCGCCGCTGCTGTGGCAACTGCGAATGAAGGACACCGGGAGGTTCCCGGCGCTGGACGCCGCTGTGCCGATTCGACGTAACCATTCACGCGGCTGAATGTTATTTCGTGCGGGGCAGGGGGTCAATGGGGGTTACGGGTGCTATAATCTCGTATGAGACCGGACGATCTTCGTGGAGGTCCAATGTCTGAATTCCTCGAACTGCCGATCACGCTGCCTGAAGACCGGCTCGCGGCCTTCTGCGAGAGGTGGGGGATTGCCGAAATGGCGCTGTTCGGATCGGTCCTGCGCGACGATTTTGGACCAGAGAGCGATATCGACCTGCTCGCTGAGTTTCGCCCGGGGACGAAGCATACGTTTGCTGACCTGGACGCGATGGAAGCAGAACTGCGAGAGATGGTCGGGCGAAAAGTCGACCTGGTCGACAAGACGGTTGTCACGAAGTCGGACAACTATATTCGCCGCAAGGAGATTCTGCGGAGCGCCCATGTCATCTTTGATTCGCGATCAGGGATATCTGCTGGACATGCTCATCGCGGCCCGGCGGGCACAGACTTTCGTGCAGGGACTTGATTTCCCCACGCTGCAGTCCAGCGACTTGCATGAGGCGGCTGTCGTTCGCCAGTTGGAGATCATTGGTGAAGCCGCCGGGCGCGTGTCACAAGCTTTTCGTGACAGTCATCCGGAGATTCCGTGGTCGAGAATTGTCGGAATGCGCCACCCGCTGATTCACGACTATCGCAACGTGGATCTCACGATCGTCTGGGATGTCGTACAGAACGAACTGGAGCCGTTGAAAGTTGCGCTGTTGCCGCTGATTCCCCCAGACGAATAACCCACCAGGCATCTTGCCCCCCGTGCTCGACGACCCCAAATATCAGTCCGGTGACGCGCTTACGGCCGTCGACGTTTCTGGCGGCACCATCATCAGCCCGGATACCCGGCGGGCGCAGCGCGTCCCCCCGGGACAGGCTCGGACGAGAAAATGGCCCGTCCTGCACTGGGGCGGAGTGCCGAGCGTTCCGACCAGTCGCTGGACGCTCGAAATCCGCGGCCTCGTCGAACACCCCCTGACGCTCACGTGGGATGACTTTCAATCGCTGCCGCGGGTGAAAGTCTTCGCCGACTTTCACTGCGTCACCCGCTGGTCGCGGCTCGGGAACATCTGGGAAGGGGTCTCCACCCGCGAAATCCTCGGCCGCTGCGGCGTCCAGCCGGAGGCGCAATTCGCGCTCCCCATGGGCTACGACGACGGTTGGACCACCAATCTCCCGCTGCACTACTTCCTGCAGGAGGACGCGCTGTTCGCCGATACGCACGACGGCGAACCGCTGTCGGCCGACCACGGTGGACCTGTCCGGCTTATCATTCCGCAGCTGTACGCCTGGAAGAGCGCCAAGTGGGTGAAGGCCATCGAGTTGTCCGCGGAAGACCGCCCCGGCCTGTGGGAAGAAGGGGGCTACCACGACCGTGGCGACCCGTGGCTGGAAGAGCGGTTTCGGGAGTGAAGTGCGAACAGTTCGAAGAGTGTGAAGAGTCAGCGACGTCGATCTATCGACCCTCAACAAACCACCAGCACAGCCAGCACAACAGCGGCAGGCCGACGAAGATCAGCAGGAGGGCGATCAGGTTCGATCGCGCGTTGTCAGGCCAGCGAGCCATGTCGGAAACGAGAGTTCGGTCGTCGCCAATTCAGTGAGATTCCGATTGACCGTTCAGACTCTCTGTACTTTTCGTACTGTTCATACTCTTCGCACTATTCGCACTCCACTACCTCGCGAGCTTCCATTCGTCGAGCGGACTCACCACCGTAATACCCGACTCGGTCACGGTCAGTTCCCGGGCGCGGTCTTCGTCGGGGTCAAAACCGATTCGTGCGTGCGCCGGGATGTTGACCCCCTTGTCGACGATCGCACGACGGACCTGCGCGTGGCGCCCCACGCTGACTCCCTCAAACAGGATGGACCGGTCCACTTCGGCCCAGCTGTTGACGCGGACATTCGAGCCGATGATGGAGGATCGCACCGCGCCGCCGGAGATAATGGCTCCCGAAGCCACCATGCTGTCGAGTGCATGGCCGACGCGCGGCGGAACGGCGTCGTGCTGGGCGAACACGAACTTCGGCGGCGGCAACGGGGCGTGGTAGCCGCGAATAGGCCAGCTCATGTCATACAGATTGAGCAGCGGATCGACCGACACGAGGTCCATGTTGGCCTCATAGTAGGAATCGAGCGTGCCGACGTCGCGCCAGTACGCCGCCTCCTTGTGGTTCTCGTCCCGGAACATGTACGCCCGCACGCGATGCGTCTGGATGATCGACGGGATCACGTCTTTGCCGAAGTCGTGCCGGCTGCCAGGGACCGTGGCGTCGCGGCAGAGCTCGTTGAACAGGAACCGCGTGCTGAAAACGTAAATCCCCATTGACGCGAGACACCGCGTCGGATCGTCCGGAAGCGGAAACGGGTCGGGGGGCTTCTCTTCGAAGCGGCGGACCCACAGGTCGCTGTCGACCCCCATCACACCGAAGTCGCGCCCCATCGCCCGATCGACCGGGATGCAGCCAATCGTGGCGTCGGCGCCGGAGTCGATGTGGTCGCGGAGCAGCTTCGCATAGTCCATCTTGTAAATGTGATCCCCGGACAGGATCAGGATGTACTCTGACGGGATCTGCTCGAACGAGTAAATGTTCTGGTACACGGCGTCCGCGGTGCCGGAGTACCAGTGCTCGCCGATCCGCTGCTGCGGCGGGAGCACGTCGATGAACTCCCCCAGCTCCCGGCATAGAAACCGCCACGCCAGGTTGATGTGCCGGTCGAGGCTCGCCCCCTTGTACTGCGTGAGGACGATCATCCTCCGCAGCCCGCTGTTGACGCAGTTCGACAGCGCGAAGTCGATGATCCGGTAAATGCCGCCGAAGGGGACCGCCGGCTTGGCACGCTCGCGTGTCAGCGGTTCGAGCCGCTGTCCTTTGCCTCCGGCCAGCACGAGCGTCAGCACTTTCAGCATCGCATCATCCTTGTCACTGGCGGCACGTGTGGCGCGGCCGGTGCCCGCCCTGCTGGCGGTCCAGGATCTATTTGGTCTTCAGCCTCTCAAGCAACTCCAGTGCAGTGTGACGAACGGCCGGCTCGGCGTCGACGGCCAGATAGCTCGACCGTGCCCGCCAGGTCTCGTAGCCGCCCCAGTCATGGTGCTCGGGCGTCGGCAGGTAACCGTTGTAGCCGTTGGCGAGTGAAATGCAGAACGTCGGCTTGAGCGGGCTGGCGGCTTTGATCGCCAGCCCCGTCTCGACAAACGTCTCGCACGGAATGCCGACGATGCCGAGGTCCCCGATCCGCAAAGCCTGAATGATCGACCTTACCCGCGGCGGATAGTCTGCCAGCAGGACCGTCTCGCGGGCGTAAATCTGTTCCAGGGTGGAGTATGGTCCCGCGCCGGCCCTCGCCAGCGTCGCTTTCGCCTGGGCCAGATCCTCCGTCCGACGGTTTTCCTTACACCAAGACCCAATTCCGTTTCGACTGCCGCCAGGCGCAGTCGTGGTACTCGATCTTCTGCCATGCGGCGTACGCGGAGCCGGCCACGCTGGTCGCCACCAGTCGCATCTGCTCGTACGGCGGCTTGCTGATATACGACTCCGCCGCATAGTTGACGTTGTTGATGTTGCCGCTGGTCCCGTTCGACATGATCCCCACGAATGGCGGACTGGCGGCCGCACCGATTTTCTGCGCCATTACGTTGGCAAACTCGGCGAAGTAATCGGCGGACATGCGGTTCGCTTCGGCTCTCCGCCGGCAGCGTGCGGCGAATAGTTCGCCAGCAGCGCGATCGGCGTTCCGTCCAGGTTCTGCACAGCGAGCAGGCCAATCTGCGGATCGATCGGCCCTGACGGCCGGTCGTTGACCTCCTTGCTGAAGCCGGGATTCATGCGGACCGTCGCACCGGTTTTGCCGAACGGGTCTTTGTTCTCGACGCCGGCCTTCGTGAACCAGCGGCGATTGAAGACTTGCGTGGGATCCTCCGCAATCGTCCAGCCGATTCGCGCGAGCTGATACTGCTTGTGCGCCTGTTCGATCCCGTCGGCAATCCGCTGCACGAGAAACTCGCGATACCGCGACTCCGGCTCGCTCTGAAATACGCCGGTCACCGTCACCGCACTATGCGCGTGCGTGGCCGACATCAACCATGTTGGTGACCGGAATTCCCGTCCGCTGCGAGGCGAGCATGGCCGCGTCGAAGATGTCGCGCGCAGGATCATGCAACTGTCGCACACGACAATCGCCAGCGACGCCTCGCCGTTGTGCAGCACGAGGCACCGCGCGTGCAGCGGATCGTGCGCGACGGTCGCCTGCCGGTCCGACATGTTGCCGTTGGACGAGACAGGAAACTCCTGCGGAGTGATGTCGACGGCATACGCCCCGGCGCGGAGACCTTCTTCCGCATCGGCACACTGAACCGGTCGCAGAACCGGATTTTCCAGTTGCCATAAGTGCGAAAAAGGACAACACCCCATCGTTGAATGCTGCGCATGGATCCCCACCTGCAGTTCGATAATCAACGCGCCCGTCCGGGTCAGGATAGTGGCTGGCATGTGGGTGTCGAGCCGGATGGGCAGCGACCGGCACGTGGACATTCGCTTGTCACTGAGTACTTGCCATTTGTCACTCCCCTGACCAACTCCACGAACTGCCGCCCGCGATCCTCGTAGTTCGCGAACCAGTCCAGGCTCGCACAACCGGGCGAGAGCAGCACGATGTTGCCCGGTACGGATTGCTCGACCGACCACGCAAATGCGTCCTGCAGCGACGCTGCTCGATGGATCAACGGCACTGAGGGTTTGATTCAGCACGTATCAGTTGCTCAAGCTCGGCCGCAGTTTGTCCCATGAGTGCGACGGCCTTGGTGTGACGACAAATCGCCGCCGCAGGCGACAGATCGACGTGTTTGTCGGCGCTCCGGCAGAGGACGATCCCGGTCGATGCATCAACACGAGCGGCGCCATTGCCGCTTCCCGGAGTCGTCGACTTTGAATCGTTGTAGAACCGCCGTCCCTGATGCTCGCCAACGAACTCCAGCCGATGCGGCAGCCGCGGAACTCATCAATCCCGCGCGTACGCACGGGACTGCGGGATCCGCCCCGGCCTGCCAAGCCGCGAGGGTCGCGGCGCCGCGACGTTCAGGCGATTGTGGCGGCCAGGCAAAGCGCGAGCCGAAGCGACAGATCGACAGTGTTACCATCAATGGCGCGCTGAATCGATGTGCCAGCGACACGTGCATGCGCCGACGGATCCGCTCAAACTTCAACACGCGACCAGGCGTTGGCCAATGCGACATCGGTATCATCCGCATTGAGAACGGCGACATCGTCCGCTCGTTGCCAGCGGAGGATCGTCTGCTTGGCGTCGCGATACTCCTCCAGCGACGCGTGCCGGTCCTGATGGTTCGGCGCGGCGAGAATTCGTGACGACCGCGATCTCGGGACTCGCGTGCAGGTGATCGAGGTCAGCCAGTTGAGGAAGCTACTTAATTCGAGGACTGTCCACTCGTCCGGGCCGATGTTCTCGACTTCGGGAAGCAGGCTGCGGCCGATATTCCCGCCGATCCGGGCCTTGATCCCCGCCGACTGCAGCATGGCGTGAATCAGCGTCGTCGTCGTGGACTTGCCGTTCGATCCCGTCACGCCGATCGTCCGGCCGCGGTGCTGCATCCAGAACAGGTTCATCTCGCTCGTCAGGGAAACGCCGGCTGCGATCGCCAGCGACAGAAATTCGTTGCTCCGCTGGACGGCCGGATTGACGACCAGCAGGTCCGTCTCGGTGAAATCCGTCGGATCGTGACTGCCGAGCTTCAGCGTCACGCCCCGCAGCGCCGCCACGCGATCTGCCGCCGGCTGGAGTGCTGCGTGCGGCTTGAGATCGGTGACCGTGACGAGCGCGCCTTGTTCCGCCAGAAACCGCGCGGCCCCCTCGCCGCCGCCAAATGCACCGAGCCCCATCACCGTCACGCGCAACCCGCGCCACGGCAGCGGTTTCGTCAGCCAGTTGGCCGCAATTCTCGTCATTGGCAGTGGCCTGCGGCGTTGATTGCACGCACCAGTTGAGCGCGTATAATCCCACGCGATCGTGACATGTGCGAGATCATGTCCGCCGCAATCGCCGCCGGCGGAGCATTTGAGGAGCCGACCTTGAGCTGGCTGACCGCCGCCCTGAAATCCTCCGTGGGCAAGAAATGCGTCATGGGGGTCACGGGGCTGTTCCTGTGCTTCTTCTTGGTTGTCCACCTGGCAGGCAATCTGCTGCTGTACGTGGGAGCGGAACAGTACAACCACTACGCCCACGCGCTCCATGCCAATCCGGTGGTGATTCGCGGCGCCGAGTTCTTCCTGTATCTCGCGTTCATCGTCCACATCTATCTGGCGATCACGACGCATTGCGAGAACGATGCCGCCCGCGGACACGGGTATGCAGTTAAGCAGACGAAGCGCAAGGACCGCACGGTCAACCTGTTCGGCTGGACACCCGACACGACGATGTTCGTCACGGGCGCGATCGTACTGGCGTTCATCCTGATCCACGTCAACGATTTCTCCTGGAATCTGTTCCGCCCGGCTCGGGAGCTGGAACCCTACGACAAGGCGGTGCATCTGCTCGGCAACGTGACGCGCGGCGTCGTGTACCTCATCGGCTGCCTGGTCCTGGGTGTGCACGTCGCGCACGGCTTTCAAAGTGCGTTCCAGTCGCTGGGCCTGAACCATCCGCAGTTCACCTGCTGGATCCGCAAATTGTCGATCCTGTTTGCATTCGTCGTCACGATCGGGTTCGGCAGCTTCGTGGTGTGGGGACTGGGCAAGGGAGGACACGTCGAGTCGACGTCGACTGAAACGGCACCGGCCGCGCCGGAGGAGGCTCCCGCGCACGTGCACCCCCATCCGCATCCCGAGCACGACCAGAAATAGGGCCGGCACGACGAATTCGGCGGCGGTTCCCACAGCGAGACGCAGTTCCGGGGAGAGGCGTTACTGATTCCATGAGCATCGCGACCGATTCCAAGCTGAACGCCCGCATTCCGGACGGCCCGATCGACCAGAAGTGGACGAAGTGCAAGGACCAGCTCAAGCTGGTCGCGCCCAATAACAAGCGCAAATACCACGTGATCGTCGTCGGCACCGGCCTCGCCGGCGCGTCGGCCGCGGCGTCGCTGGCTGAGCTCGGCTACCACGTCACGGTCGTCACGATTCACGACTCCCCGCGCCGCGCGCACAGCATCGCCGCCCAGGGGGGCATCAACGCCTCCAAGAACTACCAGAACGACGGCGACAGCGTCTGGCGGCTGTTCACCGACACCGTCAAAGGGGGCGACTTCCGCGCCCGCGAAGCGAACGTCTACCGGCTGGCGGAAGTCAGCGGGAACATCATCGATCAGTGCGTGGCGCAGGGCGTCCCGTTTGCCCGCGAATACGGCGGGATGCTGGCGAACCGCACGTTCGGCGGTGCGCTCGTCTCGCGCACGTTCTACTGTCGCGGCCAGACTGGTCAGCAGCTGCTGCTCGGCGCGTACAGCGCACTGATGCGGCAGGTGGCTTCCGGCCGTGCAAAGCTGTACGCCCGCCGCGAGATGCTCGACCTCGTGGTCGTGGACGGCATGGCCCGCGGGATCGTCTGCCGCAACCTCGTCACCGGCGCCTATGAGACCTACGCCGGCCACGCGGTGCTGTTGTGCACTGGCGGCTACGGCAACGTGTTCTATCTCTCCACGAACGCCAAGGGCTGCAACGTCACGGCCTCCTGGCGGTGTCACAAGCGCGGCGCCTACTTCGCCAATCCGTGCTACAC
The DNA here is from genome assembly GCA_046349775.1 of Planctomycetaceae bacterium. Taxonomy (GTDB): domain Bacteria; phylum Planctomycetota; class Planctomycetia; order Planctomycetales; family Planctomycetaceae; genus JAEUIG01. Next base: position 15,442 of record JAXMBS010000046.1, read on the forward strand.
CCAGATTCACCCGACCTGCATCCCGGTCCACGGCGACTACCAGTCCAAGCTCACGCTCATGAGCGAGAGCCTCCGCAACGACGGCCGCGTCTGGGTCCCCAAGAACCCCGGCGACACGCGGCGGCCCGAGTCAATTCCCGAAGACGATCGCGACTACTACCTCGAGCGTCGCTATCCGACGTACGGCAACATGGTGCCGCGCGACGTCGCCAGCCGCGCCGCCAAGGAACGCTGCGACGCTGGCTTCGGCGTCGGCGAAACCAGGATGGCGGTCTACCTCGACTTCAGCCGCGCCATCCAGGAACAGGGCCGCAAGGCGATCGAAGACAAGTACGGCAACCTGTTCGATATGTACGACAAGATCACCGGCGAAAGCGGCTACACGACGCCGATGATGATCTACCCGGCCGTCCACTACACGATGGGCGGCCTGTGGGTCGACTACCACTTGGAGAGCACGGTCCCCGGCCTGTTTGTCCTCGGCGAAGCGAACTTTTCCGACCACGGCGCCAACCGCCTCGGTGCCAGTGCCCTGATGCAGGGACTGGCCGACGGCTACTTTGTCGCACCGTATACCCTCGGCAATCACCTCGCGTCCCGCTCACTTAAGCCGGTGACGGACGCTCACCCGAGCTTCAGCGAAGCCTTGTCGAACGCCAAGTCCCGCACCGACAAGATCCTCGCGGTCAACGGCAACACCACGGTCAACGAACTGCATCGCCAGCTCGGCCAGGTCATGTGGAACAAGTGCGGCATGGCCCGCAATTCCGAAGGGCTTAAGAGCGCGATCAACGACATTCGCGGACTGCGGGACAAGTTCTGGAGTTCAGTCCGCGTCCCCGGTAGCGGCGAAGAGTTCAATCAGAACCTGGAACATGCCGGCCGGCTGGCCGACTTCTTCGAGTTCGGCGAATTGCTCGTCCGCGACGCGCTGCACCGCGAAGAATCCTGCGGCGGCCACTTCCGCGAGGAGCACCAGACGGAAGAAGGGGAAGCGAAGCGCAACGACAAGGACTTCTGTTACGCCGGCGCCTGGGAATACAAGAGTGACGACGTGGGCCAGTCCGTCTTGCATAAGGAGCCGTTGGAGTTCAAAGACGTGCCGCTGGTGCAGCGGAGTTATAAATAGGTGTCTGGTTGGCTGGTGAATCGACAGTGTGGTGGAGTGGTGACGATATGCTCCACGAAGATCGATTTCGACTCGACGACTTTGAACTTTATCAGGCAGTCCGTGAGTTCCGAATTAATGTTTACCGGTTGCTCCGGCAACTTCCAGTCGAAGAGAAGGATGCGCTAAGTCGCCAGATGCGGCGGGCTGTTCTGTCAGTAACGAATAATATTGCGGAGGGCCACGGCCGCTGGCAGTGGCAGGAGAATTCCAGGTTCTGTCGGATTGCCCGTGGATCGCTCGATGAAGTGCTCGACGATCTCAATGTTTGTCTCGACGAGGGCTATGGCGAGACCGAGCAGGTTATCAAACTGAAATTGGTTGCCGCGCAATTGATCGCACGCATCGACGGTTACATCGCCTACCTTCAGCGCTCCAGGCAAGGAGCAACGAACTAGGCGCGTCAACGCGATGTGACCGAGCACCAGACCACCAGCCAACCAGACCACCATTCACCCGTGAACCATAAACCTCTCAACTTAACGCTCCGAGTCTGGCGGCAGGCCAACGCCGACGCCCCGGGCGCGTTCCATGAATACAAGCTCTACGGCATCTCGCCCGACATGTCGTTCCTCGAGATGCTGGACGTCCTCAACGACCAGCTCATCAAGGCGGGGGATGAGCCGATCGCGTTCGATCACGATTGCCGCGAGGGCATCTGCGGCGCGTGTGGCGTGATGATCAACGGCCAGCCGCATGGCCCGCTGCCGGCAACCACGACGTGTCAGTTGCACATGCGGCACTTCCATGACGGCGATGAAATCGTCGTCGAGCCGTGGCGGGCACGCGCGTTTCCCCTCATCCGCGACCTCGCTGTCGATCGTTCCGCATTCGACCGCATCATCCAGGCGGGCGGGTACGTCTCGGTCTCGACCGGCCAGGCGCCCGAAGGGAACAGCGTACCGATCCCGCGCGTCGAGCAGGAAAGTGCGCTCGACGCGGCCGTCTGCATCGGCTGCGGGGCGTGTGTCGCGGCCTGCAAGAACGCCTCCGCGGCGCTGTTCACCAGCGCCAAGGTTTCGCACATGGCGCAACTGCCGCAGGGACAGGCGGAGCGCCGGCAGCGCGTGCTGGCGATGGTGGCCCGGCACGATGAAGAGGGTTTCGGCTCGTGCACGAACACCTATGAGTGTGAAGCCGCCTGCCCGGCGTCGATCTCGGTGACGCACATCGCCCGGATGAACCGCGAGCACGTGAAAGCGACGTTCGCCGGACAGAAATAGAGGTCTGTCCCGCAACGCGCACGCTTTGCCGGGGCTGGACCGCGGGGAAGCCCCGTTGAGCGAGCGCGACCCCCGGCTCAGTCTCTCGTCAGCACGGTACGCTGCAACTCGTCCAGCAACCGCTCGGTATAGGCCTGCAGGTTTGCCAAGGCGGGCAAGCGGCTCGCGGCGTCGCGCTGTCGCAGGACCGTTTCCGCCAACTGTGCTGCGCCCGCCGCCGGTTCGCTGAAGTTGGCGAGCAGGCCCTTCAGCGCATGGGCCGCCCGCGCCGCTGCGTCGAAATCGCCCGAATTGCGTGCGTCCAAAGCGCCCGCAGCGCGTGCGGACAAGGCTTGCGCGAGTAGTCCCGGCGCATCTTCAACGACGATCTGGGCCAGTTCGCACACCAACTCGGCGTCCCCCCCCAAGCGCCTCAGTGCAGCTTGCAGATCGACTCCCGCATCCAGCGGGACTTCGTCGGCCGATCCGAAACGGGACGTTGGGGCGGACATGCCGATGGGGGTGGAAAAGCGGTGCCGGAGGGAGTGAGGATAATTTCCCCGGAGGCGTCCGTCGATCATCGGTTGCAGTCGCCTCGCTTAGGCCCGTGGAATCGCTGAATTTCGCCGAATCTCACGTGCTTGACGTGCACCGGGTCGCGGCCTATCGTGTCCGATCGTGCGAAAACGAGCGCCCGTAGCTCAGTTGGTTAGAGTGCATGCTTGACATGCATGAGGTCGGAGGTTCGAGTCCTCCCGGGCGCAATCTCTGCAAGTCTAAGCCGTATCGCGAAACAGCACTTTCTTTCACCTGTCGACGTTCGGCAGTGCGGCCTGAGATTCAACGAAATCCGGTAGTCTACCGGATTCGGTGAACTGGAGTTGCACTCCCATGCCGAAAACGTCCTCTCTTCGCGTCCCGTCCTTTCGCCGGCACAAGCCCACCGGGCAGGCTGTCGTCACCATCAACGGCAGGGACCTGTACCTCGGCAGGTGGAACACCGCAGCCAGCGGGGCTGAGTACGACCGCCTGATCGCCGAATTCCTCGCCAACGGGCGACGACTGCAAGCGATGCCGATGGGACCGTGGTCGAGGTGCTCAATGGCTACCGGAAGTTCGCTGAAGACTACTACCGCAAGGACAGTCGGGTCACGAGCGAGTACGCGGGCATCAGGAAGCTTGAAGATCGTTCGCGAACTGTACGGCCGGACGACCGCCAACGAATTCGGTCCCACGGCTCTGAAGGCCGTTCGACAGCATGATTGAGAAGGGCCGGTCTCGCAGCACAATCAATCAGTCGATCGGCCGGATTCGCAGATGCTTCAAATGGGCGGTTGAGAACGAACTGGTCCGCCCGGACATGTACCACCATGATGGCCGTCTCCGGCTTGCGGAAGGGCCGTTCAGAGGCCTTCGAACCTGATCCGGTACAACCCGTGGACGATGCGACCGTCCAGGCTACATTGCCCCATCTGACGCCCGTGGCGGCGGACATGATCCGTTTACAGCGGATCACGGGATGTCGCCCGCAGGACGTCTGCAATCTGCGGCCCCTGCGACATCGACATGTCGGCGGATGTCTGGCTGTACCGGCCGGACACTCACAAGACCGAGCATCACGAACGGGACCGAATTATCCCCATCGGTCCGAAGGGGCAGGACATTCTGCGGCCCTACCTGCTCAGGGAGAAGGAAACGCACTGTTTCCGGCCCGTGGATTCGGAGGAAGCGCGCGGCGGAACAACACGCGAACCGCACGACGCCGTTGTCTTGCGGCAACCGGCCGGGAACAAACCGGATGCGGAAACCGAAGCGAACCGCGGGTGGACAGTACACCACCGGAAGCTACCGCCGCGCGATCCACCGGGCGTGTGATCTGGCGTTCCCGGCGCTGAGCCGCTTTGCCGTCGCGACGATGAGACCATCGAGCAGTGGCGGAACCGGTTGACCGACATGCAGCGAGCCGAACTCGACCAGTGGCAATCAGACCATCGCTGGAGTCCGAACCGGCTGCGCCTCCGCCAGGGAACGGAGATTCGGAAACGGTACGGGCTGGAGGCCGCCCAGGTCATCCTGGGGCACGCATCGGCCGACGTCACGCAAGTCTATGCCGAACGGGATCTGCAAAAGGCGGTGGAGATCATGCGGGAGGTGGGCTGACACGAAAAGCGCATTGGCTCGTGCATCTCTCAGCGTAAAATAGTGCGATGTGGACACTTGAATAGGCACACGCGGGGGAAGTTATGGATGGATCAGGCACGACGGATCGAGTAGACCGGGCGGCGCAGTCCGCTGGTCATTCCGAGACGGGAGCCACTCACACGCGCGAGAGTTGATCCGCTGACCGTGACGCAGCGGCTGCAGCGTGAGGGCCGGTGGAAAGCACAGGCCGAACAGACCCGTGACGAGCTGATGCGGTCCTCGAAGGCCCATTTCAAGACCAAAGAGGAAAGGCAGGCGTGGGTTTACGGCGAACTCGACCGCATGTATCCGCCCCTCGGAGAAACTGATTCCGTACCAGGTTCTCGGGGAGTGGGGGGTGACAATGTCACCCCCGACGCGGGGCAGATTCAGGGGCTGGCGGACATTCCGGAAGCGTGGCCCGAGCTGCCTTCGAACGCTTCTCTGGCGAGCGAGATCGGTTGGGTTCAGGCCAATCGGCTTCGCATCGTGTCCGAAAAGCCGGGCGGGGCGACTCGAGTTCGGCTCCAGCTTGCCATCGGGCCGGCTCCCTCCTGGGCTGCGGCTGGGCTGGCTGGAGACGTCGATTCGGTCTTACGCCAAGTTTGTTGACGTGGCAGCTAAGGTCTCAGGGGGCGCAGAGGATGAAAGCGCTGTGATGAGGAGGGAGCGACGCAGCATTGATGAGGTGAGGGCCATTCTCGACGAGATGCGACTGGAGGAGGATCGGCTGTAGGGGCGGCCGGAATCGCGTCCAGACCCTGCCGCCCCGCTCAGGAGGGGACCCCTAGATTATGCCTCCACCCCGACCGTTCCGGCAGGTGTCAAGATAGGCAAGGAGCGACTGTGTGGACTGCATGGTTGCGGGGGAGCGCACTGCAGGCGGACAGTGATGGAGAAGAGCTCTGCCGCTCCTGCCTTTGCCTCACTCCGAATTGAAGTAGCTACAGGGCAGCACTCGTCGCATCAGCCCACGAGGGTATGCTGATCGTTGCTGCGTGCTCACCGCGGCCTTTGGCAGTGGTAACGCATGCGCCGAAATACTCGGCCGATCGTATGAATAACCGTCACGGAAGCGATGGCAAATCTGAGCGCTAGCCTCGATGCAGCACATGCAGCGAAGAGGACAAACTGAAACACCAGGTACTGCGTCTTCGTTCTCCGCGCTGCTTGGACCTCTGTTGGGCGAGGATCAGTCTTTCTGTCAAAACAAGTCACACGCCTACCAACCGATCTGCAGTCCATTCAGCCGCTCGCGTAGCAAATCCACTCGTAACAGTCGAATTGCCGTCTCACGTTCGACCAGGAATGCCAAAGTATTGCCGTCGGAATTTGCGGCGAGTTCCATAATAGGCGCCGAGTGGGGGCCTAGTGTCAGAATCGACAACAACTCTCCGTGCTCGACTTTCCAGAGCTTGAGATCGCCGTCTCGACCGCCCGAAGCGATCGTGTCCGGACCGACTCGTGTAAGTGCTGACACCGCGTCTTGATGGGCATTCAGCACCTCCGCACCAGGTTCCAGCATCGGAAGCGTGACAAGTCGTATGTTGCCATGCCGATCTCCGAGAACTACCTGCGATTCGTTTCCGGTAAACGACAGTGCGTCAATCTCATATCCCAGGTCACGTTCAGCCCTGACCTTGCCTTCCGGCGACAGCACGCGGAGCTTCCCATCGATGGACGAGCAGACGATGCAATGATCGTTCACAATCAATGAAAGAATCCGGCTGGCGCGAAGGTCGGCTTCGGATTGCAGATTTGTCCAGAGCGGTCTCAATTGGCCGCTGTCCTGGTTCAGTGCACGAACTTCCCCAGGGTGACGATTCCCAGATCCATTTAACGATTGGGTGGATCGCGATGCATACAGCAGAGTTTGCCCGTCGGGCGAGAATGTCAGTTGGTCTCCTCCTTGAGGCGACGTGTATTCTTGCAAAACTGCCAGGGTCCCCCGATCGATGATCCACAGTCGATTCAATGACTCGCTGGAACGCGATGGTTCGATCACCGCAAGGCGGCGCCCGTCTGGCGAAATCCGGACCAGATCTCGATCCTTGGAGGACAGTAGCCGTTCCGTGTTCGCTGACGAATCAATCTCGCGGACAGTAAGTATGCACCCGGCATTGGGCTCATCGAATCCACCGATGTCCAGCATTGCAGCCAAGTATCGACCGTCCCGGCTCAAGTCCATGTGAACCACCAACTGCGACTGGCAGAGTTGTGTCATTCGCACGGTTGACGAAGACAGGTCGTAAACTGTGACGCGGTCGTCCCCACAAACAGCGAGGGTATTTCGACTTGGCTGAAAGCGACCGACAATATGCCCGCGACCTCCCGTGGGGATTACCGCGACGACTTCGCGCGCAGCAAGGTCCCAGACGATCAATTGATCGGATGCACTCGAAACCAACCACTGCCCGTCTGACGAAATGTCGATTCCATGCAATTCTGTCAAGTGATTGTAAATCAGCCTGCGACTGGCGATCGGCGACGTGAACACTTGTCGCACGCAGTCGTAAATGTCGAAGCCAGTCCCGCGCCCAGAATCAGCGCCCTGTCCATTAGGGTAGGCCGTGGCGTAGTAATAGCCATCGAGGCGCCGCTCGGTTCGCGATTGACTCCAGCGTTTGGGCCCGCAGAAACTCCACTCGACCTGCCATCGCAACTACGGTCTCTTCTGAATCACGTTGGCCGCTGACGACCGCCAAATCAGTGATTGGGCGATCCAATTGAATTGCGTTGATCAGTTTTCCATCGAGTTGCCAATGCTTGATGGAACCGTCTTCACAGGACGTGAAGATTGTTTTCTGATCGAGAGAAAACCGGATGGCGTGGATATAGTGCTCGTGCGCCTGCCAGCCGCGAACGGGCTGCCACGATCCAGTATCGAAAACGTGAATCCACCCGCCGCGACTCCCCGCATACAACTGGCTTCCATCTGCTTCCGAACACCAGAGATCGGACACCGTCGGACACGTCGGTCCGCGCCCATGCTCCTTTGAAGTCGCGAAACTCAAGGAAGGAAGACGCGACCAGTCTGACGTATCAATCACTGCGATCTCGATCCGGTCATCGGAATCGGAATTCGCGCCGACCACCAGCGTGTCGCCGTCGGGACTGAATGCCAGCGTATAAGCCTCAAAGCAGCAGAGTTCACGTTGCTTGCGAACGTCAAGGGCGGTCAACGCCGACGCTGCTTCACTACGGAGTTGCAACAAGGCGTTTACATCTTCTACAGGACGCAGTGGCGCGGTTGTCGAGATTTCATCGAGGTTGCTCAGCTCCATCCCGGACATCTCCGGGTACTGCGTTCGCCGATCCGTGCTGCCGTGGCATAGCTCTTCTACTTGAGCCCGAGACTTTTCGGCGGCAATCGTCTGAGCACTCAGCCGCGACTCGACAGCAGCCCGGTTGATGCTCGTGACGATCGGTGCCCAAGGCCGTAATTGCCAGTCCAGCGAAACGACAATCGCGGCAATCAGTCCAAACCTTTCCGGATGCCGCTTCAGCCATCGCCAGGTCTGCCCTGTGCCCAGTGGCCGCGCTGGACAGGCTGGTCGTCGAGGAACCGCCGCAAGTCATCCGCCAGTTCCTGCGCCGACGAATACCGCTCCGCAGGTCGAGGCGGACGCACTTCAGGCAGACTTCTTCCAGATCATCGGGGATGTCGGCCACGAGCGATTTTGGTCGAACGATGTGCCCGCTCTGCACTTCCCGCAGGATCTCTAGTGAATTGTCGCCGCGATAGACCGGTTGATGCGTCAACAGCTCGTACAAGACCGTGCCCAGGCTGTAGATGTCCGAACGAAAATCGACATGGCCGCTGCGACCCGAGGCTTGCTCCGGCGACATGTAAGCCGGCGTTCCGACGAGATCGCCGGTGATCGTGTATCCATCCGATTCCAGAGTTTGGCAATGCCGAAGTCGGTGAGCTTCCGGAACGAAGGTCGAAAGCTGATTCTCGTCGCAATCGCGATTCAGCGGCGGCAGAAGAATGTTCGCCGGTTTGATATCTCGATGCAGGATTCGCTGGCTGTGCGCCAGTGCCACGGCATCCGCCAGTTGCAGGACCGTTCGCGCCGCGACGCGCGGCGCCACCGGATCGCCATGCTGGCGCAGCCAGGCGTCAAGTGATGGTCCGGGCACGTAGTCCTGAGCTAGGTAGCAGACGGCTCCCGCGACGCCGGATTCGAACACTGTGACGATGTTCGGATGCATCAACTGCAGCGAAGTGACGCCCCCTCCGCCAGAAATCTCTGCCGCATCGACGGATCGACCAGGATGTCCGGCCGCGGGACTTTGAGGGCAACCAGCCGGTCCGGCACCGGATCTCGCGCGAGGAACACAGCGGCCATGCCCGCCCATGCCCAGACCGCGCAGCACATCAAATCGACCGAACTGCGAGCCGAACTCACTCAGTAACGACTTCGTTTCCAGACTGACATCGCAGTCCGCGCCGGCGTGGCGCGCCTGGTCCTGGTCGTGGTTGATCGTCAACGGAACGGAGTGCCGGACCGATCGGGGGGAATCGGCATACAGAAACTCGAGGTGCCGGCAGGCCTCCGAAAGCTTGTGGCGTTCCTCCGGGCTCAGCAGCCGCAGAGCGCTGTCGTGCAGTTGGGGGATCCGCGATTCGTGCAGCGCGGTATCAATTTCCAGCATCAACGTCAGGAACTGTTCCGACGGGTCGGCGGGCGATTCGGGTTTCTCGGTCAGATCGCCGCTACGCATGGCGCGGATCGAGCAGTGTCTGTAAGGAATGAATCGCGCGGGCGAACAGCTTACGCGCTGCTTCGGCCGACCGTTGCATGCGCTGCGCGATCTCGTCGAACGTCAGGTTCTCATCCACCCGCAATCGGATCACTAGCCGCTGGTCCTCCGACAACGCGCCAAGCGCGGCCTGCACGCGCTCCGAGTATTCCTTGGATCGCAACACGGCGCTTGGCAGTTCGCCGTTCGCGTCGGGCAGCTTCTGGAGAAATGCGCTCCCGCACAGTCGATGCCAGTCGAGCTCCCGGCGGACGTCTCGGCGCGCTGCGCTCCGGTAATGCTGCAGCGTATTGCCGATCTTGTATTCCAGGATCCGGGTCATCCAGCGCAGCAGGTCTCCTTCCGTCTCACCGTCAAACCGGTCGAAAACCCGTTGCACTTCGGCAAACGTTTCCTGCACCAGGTCGCTCGCGCCAACCTTGGCCTGCCATTCCGGCTCGACCGCGTGATTGGCGATCATCAGCAGATAGTTCCGGCAGCTTTCCAGCAGCTCTCCCAGCGCCGCTGTCGATCCGGCGCGGGCGGCATCGAACCGCTCCTCAAACCGGTCCGACCCGGGCCGCGATGATTGCGACGGATTGATTTCGATTGAGGAAGTTGCGCCCTTGTCCACAGCGCGCACGCGATCGCTGGAGTGAAGCATCCGCAGGAGTTCGACGAAGGGATGGCCCGGAAGTGACAGAATGCGGTCCAAGTCTGCCAGTCGGCGCAGTCGGCGTCAATCACGGTCTGCAGGGAATTCTGTGGAGGTACACGTGATCGCCGGAGCGTCGTCACATTTCTGAAGAACCTTGCGAGCCGGGCATTTTTTGCGTCCGCTTTCCGACAGAACCAGAATTAAGGGGTGAATGAATGGCGCGCGCCGTACGGCGCCGGTTTGTATTTCCGTCCAAAACAGAAGGTGTGTGCGTCGACGCACACCGTCGGCGTGTTTCGCCAGTCGCTTCGACATCGTCTGACCTCGTCGTCGACGGGCAGGAAGCAGGTCCCGATGTGCGTGGCCCGCTCCTTGCGCCGGGTCTGTTTGACGCACTCGCAAACATCAAGCCGATGGCCGGCAGTCGTCCTGCTGGGGCGAAGTGCGAGCGTGCGCCGTCCAACATCGTGAGCCGGGCCGGCAACTGACTGCTAAAACCTGATCGTCTCCAACAAAACCGGCCGGCGAGACTTACCGCCAAGCAAGACCTTCGCCGGCCGGACCGTACCTCACACCCCGACGAGCGGGTCCGCGCGCCGAGGGGAGGACTGTTTTCATTTTCACAGCGGACCAGTGTACCTCACGCGGAGATTGACGTCATGACGCACTTTACGAGAACTGGTTTTGCTGTCCGGCTGCTGGCCGCGCTCTTCGTCGCGATCGGGGTGTCGGCGTCGGCCGACGCGGGCCTCATCGTGAACGGGTCGTTTGAGGATGGTGCCTACACGAGTTTTGGCGGATATCAGCGACTATCTAACGGCGACACCAGTCTGACGGGATGGACGGTTGGCGGAGCCGCCGTCGATTGGCACGTCGGGACGCCCAATCCTGGACTCAACCCGGCACTGATTAACCCCCATTTCGGTCCCGCCCAGGACGGCTCGCTTGTCGTCGATCTGAATGTCGACGGGGGGGGAGTTACCGGCACGATTTCGCAAACGTTCGGGACGACCATCGGACACGAGTACCTCCTGTCGTTCTACCTGGCGGGCGATGAGAGGTTCCCGGACCCACAACTGCTCGTATCCATTGCTGGCGTGAATCAGGTGTTTACTCAACCTGGGTCGCCTCTATACCAGAAGGCGTGGGGACTCAAGACGCTCGACTTTATCGCCATTGCACCGACGACGACTCTCTCGTTTAGCAGTCTGGACGGGAGCGGCTACTGGGGACCGCTGCTCGACAATGTCGACGTGAACGCCGTAAACACCGTACCTGAACCGGCCAGCTTCGCGCTCCTCAGCACCGGGATGCTGGGACTGATCGGATTCCGGACGCGTCGCAGATCCTGAACTTGGCCGGCGTCTCGGTGGCCGGATCACCGACAGGCTGGCCGATATCGGCATCGTCTGATCGACAGCGTCTTTCCCCCGCAAAACCACACGCTGCGCCGGTGCGCGCGTTTGGGTCTCGTTCAGTTTCTGCGATCGGTCTCCAAATTCCCCGCCTTCGGAGTACGAACATGTCTCACAGCCGACATCGCACGGGTTTTACCTTAATCGAGCTCCTGGTCGTGATCGCCATTATCGCGATTCTGATTGCTCTCTTGCTGCCCGCCGTGCAGCAGGCGCGAGAGGCGGCCCGCCGCGTGCAATGCAAGAACAACCTGAAACAGTTCGGGCTCGCGCTGCACAACTACCATGACGTGTTCGGCACCTTTCCGCCGGGTATGCGGTTTCGCAAGTTTGACGAACCGGTCGGCGGCGCCTTCTTCTCGTTGCTCCCGTACATCGAGCAAGCGAACATTCAGACCACCATCGACACGAGCCTGGAATGGTTCAATACGCCGGCAGCCCTCTGCCGGCTGCCACTCCCGCTCTTCGTGTGCCCTTCCGATCCCGCTCCGAATCCGGCGTTCTATCCCGCCATCGCGGCCGCAAATTTCCCGGCGGGCGGGACGTTTGCCATCTCGTCGTATGGCATCAACCTGGGCGCCAATGACGCGATCTGCCACAGCCCCGGCGGCGGCGCTCCTCCCGTGACGCCGCAATCGGGAGTCTTTGCCAATCAGTCCAAGACGCGGATCGCCTCGATCATTGACGGAACAAGCAACACATTCGCGCTGCTTGAGGCAGCGGGCGGCTTCCGCCTGTGCAATGGAGTCGGGTGCACCACGCCCCTGCCCACGGGCGAGACCTCGACGATGAGTTGGCTGATCGGCGGGTACTCGATCGAACTCTATTACGCCGGCGGATTCCGCTACCCCGGCATCTACGTGAGCACGGTCGAGCCGATTAACAAGACGCCCGTCACCGATTCACGGGGGATGTTATTCAACGGCGCGTATCTGGACTGCCGATCGAGCCAGAATGGTGGGCCGCACTGGGCGACGCACGCGTGCAGCTTCCACACCGGCGGCGCCCAATTCCTGCTGTGCGACGGCTCGGTCCGGTTGATCAGCCAGAACATCAGCATGGTGACCTATCGAGCGCTTGTCCACGATCCAGGGCAGCGAGGTCGTCGGAGAGTTCTGAAATGGATGCTCTGTAGTCGGCCGATTGGTGCTCTTGCTGGTGGGGAGAAAGACGCTGTGATTGGCTGTCGCGCTGTGTGTCCGCAGATTGCCGGGTGGGCGATCGTTGTTGCGCTCTATCTGGCCGCGCAACCGCCGACGCTGACCCCCTCAGAAACCCAGCGGCTGGCACGGCAGTTCCGGTTTGAGAAGCTCCCGATCCCGCCCTGCGCCGGGATTCGGGACCGAACCGCGCGGGCGGTGCATCCGAGCCTGCGGCATATCGCCTCGAATGTGTCGTTTGTGGGGGCGGCCGTGGCCGTGGCGGACATCGACGGAGACGGTCTGCCCAACGACCTGGTGTCGGTCGACCCACGGGCCGACCAGATCGCCATCGCACCGGCGCCGGGCACCGGCGAACGTTATGCGCAGATTCACATTGAATCCGGGGGAGCTGCACTTCGAAGCATCGAGCACGGCGGCGATGGGCACGTTGATCGGCGATTTCGATGAAGACGGGCAGTCGGATGTGTTGGCGTATTACTGGGGACGCTCCCCGATTCTGTTTCTTCGGCGGTCCGCGGACCTCGCGCACATGTGACGGACCCGCCCGCTGCGCAGAGTTTTCAGCCGCACGAACTCGTCGATCCTCCGCAAATCTGGAACACCAGCGCCGTCACCCAGGCGGACCTCGACGGTGACGGGCATCTCGACCTGATCGTGGGCAACTACTACCCCGATGGCGCACGGGTTCTCGATGCGGACGCCACTGGTCGCGAACAGATGAACCAGTCGTTTTCCCGGGCCGACAACGGCGGCCGTAATCGTCTGTTCCTCGCTGTCCCGGCTGCACGCGACTCGCAATCGGCGGACGCAGACTCGCAAGTCACCTTCCGCGAAGCGACGGACGTTCTGGCCGACGAAGTCGCCTGTGGCTGGACGTTTGGCATCGGAGCGGCCGACCTGGACGGCGATCTGCTCCCTGAAATCTACTTTGTCCAGGACTTCGGCCCCGATCGTCTGCTCCATAACCGCTCCCGCCCTGGTCAGCTCGAGTTCGCCCTGCTGCAAGGAGAACGGGGCTTCACGACGCCGCGGTCGAAGGTGCTCGGAGGGGACTCGTTCAACGGCATGGGCCTCGACTTCGGCGACGTCAACGGCGACGGCACGCCGGACATCTTTGTCAGCAATATCACCGCGGATTTCGGGTTGCACGAAAGCAATTTCCTCTTTGTCAGTCGGCAGCAGGACCTGCCGCGCATGCAACAGGGAATTGCACCGTATCGCGATGACAGCGAGCCGCTCGGTGTCTCACGAAGCGGTTGGACCTGGGACGCACGACTGGCGGACTTCAACAATGACGGCGTCCTCGAAGCCCTGCAGGCGTCCGGTTTCGTCAAAGGGAGCGTCGATCGCTGGCCCGAGATGCAGGAGTTGGGTGTTTCCAACGATCGCGTGGTCTCCGATCCGCGCGCCTGGCCGCACCTCCTGCCGGGGGACGATATCAGCGGCGGCGATCATAACCCGTTTTTCGTCCGGGCCTCGGATGGGCGCTTCCATGATCTTGCGGCGGCAATCGGCATTGCCGAGCCGATGTGCACGCGGGGGATTGCACTCGCCGACATCGACGGCGACGGCAGGCTCGATTTCGCGGTGGCGAACCAGTGGGAGTCATCCTACGTGTTCCAGAATGCTGCTCCGGACGCCGGCGCCTTTCTGGGGCTGCATCTGCGACTGCCGGTGGGAGATGTCGGGATCTTGTCGACGACGGGCGTTCAAGCGGGCCATCCACGGCACGACGTCGCGTCGCGTCCGGCGATCGGCGCCGTGGCCACTGTGCAACTCGCCGATGGACGCTCGCTGACGGCCCAGGTCGACGGCGGGACGGGCCACTCCGGCAAGCGTTCGCCGGACCTGCTGTTCGGCCTCGGACGGGACGCAGCCGACGCGGCTGTCCCGGTCACGGTGCGCTGGCGCGGGACCGACGGACGTATCCGTACAGAATCGCTGCAAGTCGCCCCGGGCTGGCACGCCGTTCTGCTGCGCGACACCCCCTGAGAATGGAAGCACGATTGTGAACCTGGCGGTCATCACCAACGACGTCGCTCCCGTCCGGGAACTGCCATTGGCAGCTCCCGCGCCGCGGCGGTCCGCCACGCAGCAGGTGGCCCTGCAACGCTTTGCCGTGGCGATCACGGTGCTGACGATTGCCGGACACGCGTTCCTGGGGTTTGAGCAATCGTATGCGCAGCCCTGCGTGGCGCTTGCCGCGGCATACGCCACACAACTGCTGCTGGAGACGATCGAGGCCTGGTCGCGGCGCCGGCGACCGCACTACGCCGGCGGCGCTCGCAAACTCGTGCAGTTCCTGCTGCCGGCACATATTTCGGGTCTCGCCGTGGCCATGTTGCTGTATTACAACGATCGGCTGCTGATCGTCGCCTTCACCTCGGCGGTCTCGATCGCGTCGAAGTGGCTGTTTCGGGCGCCGGTTCACGGCCAGTGGCGGCACTTTTTCAATCCGTCGAATTTCGGGATCACCGCCACGCTGCTGCTGTTCCCGTCGGTGGGACTGCTGCCCCCGTGGCAGTTCACCGAAAACGTCGGGGACACGCTCGACATGCTGCTGCCGCTGGCCATCCTGGCGCTCGGCACCTACCTGCACGTGGGCTACGCGAAACGAGTCCCGCTGATAGTCGCCTGGCTGAGCGGATTTGTGCTGCAGCGCGATCCGGGGCGGCCCTGTTCGACAATTCCTGGCTGGCAAGCCTCGCGCCGATGACGGGCGTGGCCTTTGTCCTGTTCACGTTCTACATGGTGCCCGACCCGGCGACGACGCCCGAGCGACCACTCGCCCAGGCGATGTTCGGAGTCGCCGTGGCCGCCACGTATGGAGTTCTGATGAGCCTGCATCAGGCGAATGGACTGTTCCTGGCGCTCACCATCGTGTGTGGCGCTCGGGCCATCGGCCTGTTCCTGTCGGCTTTGACGCGGCGTGGCCCGCACGGGGGATCTGCCTGAGCCATGCACCCAGAAGTTCGCGGGAATGTCGAGCAGCATCGGGCCGAATCGTTCGCGACGATCATCGGCCTGTGCGAGTCTTTTGCGGGCGAGACGAACCCGTCCCCCCTGTCGACGCTGGATGAACGTCTGGCGGGTGTGGGAGAACCATTGAAGCCGGTGCTGTTCCGCAACCTGCTTGCGATCGATCTCAGGAACCGGCGGGCGGGCGGCGAACATCCGGATGCCGAGGAATACCTGCGGCGTTTTCCGCAGTTTGCCGACGTGATCCGCGAAATGTTCGCAGACTCACTCGACTCGCGCTCGTTGCCGTCGCCGAGGATCGCCGGCCACGGGAGTCCGGCGGTCACCCGCCTGGGGGACTACCGGTTGCTGGGCGAACTGGGGCGCGGCGGCATGGGGGTCGTCTATGAAGCGGTGCATACACAGCGCGGCGATCATGTGGCGCTGAAGACCTTGCCGATCGTGGACGGTCTGGCCCTGCACCTGTTTAAACGCGAGTTCCGGGTGCTGGCGGACGTCAATCATCCCAATCTGGTCGGGCTGCAAACCCTCGAATCCGACGCCGGCCAGTGGTTTCTGACCATGGACCTGGTCGAGGGGACGGACTTCCTGAAGTACGTCCGTTCGGGGGGCGCGCTGGACGAACCGCGCCTCCGCTCAGCCCTCTCGCAACTGGTCCGGGCCGTGATGGCCTTGCACGGCCAGCACGTCATCCACCGCGACCTCAAGCCTTCCAATGTGCTGGTGGACAGCAAAGGTCACCTGGTCGTGCTCGACTTCGGACTGGCGCTGGACCACGGCACGACACAGCAGTCGCAAAGCCACAGTACGGCCACCGTGGCCGGGACGCCGCGTTACATGGCGCCCGAGCAGGCGGCCGGACAAAGGTGACGGCCGCCAGCGACTGGTACGCCGTCGGCGTCATGCTGTACGAGGCCCTCGCGGGAAAACCGCCCTTCACCGGCCCGATGCTGCAGATCCTGCAAGATAAGCAGCGACTGGAGGCGCCACCGCTGCCGGCACGGGGCATCGCTCCCGATCTGGCCGGATTGTGTCTGCGTTTGCTCGCACGGAATCCCCGGCAGCGGCCGGATGCCTTCGAGATCGTCCAGGCGATTGCCCCCAGCCTCCAGCCGGCGGCGGAACCACCGCGCCGACCGGACAACAGCTCGTCGGACGGGAGCCGCAACTGGCGGCGCTGAAGGACGCCCTGAGCACCGTCGAGCGGCAACGCGATCCGCAGACCGTGTTCATCAGCGGCCGGTCCGGCGAAGGAAAGACGCGCTCGCGGAGCACTTCCTGACCCCCTTGCGGAAGGATCAGCGCCTGGTGGTCATGTCGGGCCGTTGTTACGACCGGGAGTCGGTGCCGTTCAAAGCCCTGGATGCGCTGATTGACGCCCTGGGAAGTTACCTGCGGTCGTTGCCGGACAAGGACGCGGCCCTGCTGATGCCGGACGACATGGGTGTGCTGGCGCAGGTGTTTCCGGTGCTGCAGCGGGTCAGCGTGGTCGCTGAAGCGGCCGATCCCCGGCTGAAAGACCTGGACGATCAGCAGCTGCGTCAGCGGGCGTTTCGGGCTTTGCGGTCGTTGCTGGTCCGCATCAGTCGGCGTTCCCCGACGGTCTGGTTTATCGACGACCTGCAATGGGGAGATGCCGACAGCGCCCAGGCGCTGTTCGAGGTGCTGCGACCTCCCGAGGCGCCGGCGGTGCTGTTTCTGGGGACCTTTCGCAGCGATGAGACGGAAGGCAGCGCCTTCCTGTCGATGTGGCGCGAGCTGCAGACCAAACACGATGTCCACTTTGCCGACAGTGAAGTCAAGGTGGCGCCGCTCACGGTCGAGGAATGCACCGCACTGGTGATCCGCCTGATTGGCCAGGACGATGACGTCATCCGCCGCCGGGCGTCCGAGTTTGCCCAGGAGACGCACGGCAACCCGTTCCTGCTGATCGAGCTGATCGGTTGTTTCGATCCGCACACCGATTCGTTTGAGCCGCTGCCGCTGCACGAAGTGCTGGCGAGGAAGCTGGGCCAATTGCCCGAGGAAGCCGCGGCGTTGCTGGACGTCGTGGCCGTATCGGGACAGGGACTCTCGCTGGAGGAGGCCTCGCGCACGGCCGGACATGCGCTGCCTCCCGTCGCCACGATCACGCGGATGCGCAACGAGCGGCTGGTCCGGCTGATTGGTTCGGAGGAAAGCCCCCTCGTCGATACGTATCACGACCGGGTTCGGGAGACGGTGTTGCGCCATATGGACGAGAGGCGGTGCCAGACACTGCACGGAAAACTGGCCGAAGTCATCGAGGGCAATTTTGGCGGTCTGACGGCCGAGCAACTCGCGGCCGTCGAACTCGACGAGAAACCGTCAGAGTCCCGGGCGATTCCGCGCGTCTTTGACCTGGCCTACCACTTCGACGCCGCGGCGCAGACGAGCAAGGCACGGCGCTACGCCCTCCTGGCCGCCGAACAGGCCCGGCGGCAATCCGCGTTGGAAGTCGCGGCGAACAACTACGCGATTGCCCAACGCCACGCCGCAGCCGCCAGCCCGACCATGCGCTATCGGATTGCCGAGGGGTGGGGCGACTCGCTGATGCTGCTGGGACGCTACGAGGAGGCCCACCAGCGACTGGTCGGTATCATCGAATTGGTGGACGATCCCGACAGGAAGTCGCGAATCAACGCCTTGCAGGGTGAGATCGCTTTTAAACAAGGGGCCATCAGCGGGAGCATTGAGTTTTTCGAACAGGGGTTGGAGCGCCTGGGCCAGCCCGTCCCAAAGACGCGGTTCGGATACGTCGTAGGGATCCTGCGAGAAACTTTGATCCAGTGCGGGCACAGCCTCTGGCCCGGCCGTCTGCACCGTATGCCCTTCAACGAGGGGCTTGATCTCACGGTCCGTCTGCTCTTTCGACACAGTCATCCCACCGCCTTTCAAAACACACTGAAGATGCTTTGGTCGCATCTGGCCGCAGTGAACCGTGCCGAGTTGGTTCCCCCTTCCTTGCGACTCGCCTACATGTATGCATTCCACGTCTGCATTTTATCGATGCTCGGCTGGTCGTCACGGGGAAGCTGCTTTAGCGCTCGCTCGCTCGCAATTGCTCGTGAGTGCAACGATCTTCTGGGGATCGCCTACAGCAGCAGTTACACCGGAATTGGTCGGTATGTGTCGGCCGACTATAAGGAAGGACTGGCGTGTCTCACCGATGCGATTAACGCATTCACGCAATCGGGAGACTTGTGGGAACTCAACTTGGCCCACTTCCACAGAGGCTGCTGCCAGTTTGGTTTAGGGAACCTCGCTGAGGCAGTGGCCGATGCGAGCCGGTCGTTCGCTGCCAGCGCGCGACTGGGTGATTCGCGCACACTGTGTTCGAGTTACCTCTGGGCCCGCGCCACGCGCGGCAACCTCCCCTTTGAGCAACTGAAAAGCTGCTATCCCTGTCGGCCGGATGACATCATGTCGACCGTCCATGGCCTCATGGCGGAGGGGCACTGGCACCGGTTCCACGGCCGCACGGCGGATTCGCTGCAGAAGTTCGAGCAAGCGGTCGCCATGATCCGCGAGAACTTCTGCATCAACTCGCACATGATCGTGGCGTTTCCGGAACTGGCCGCCGCGCTGCGGCTGCACGCGGCCACATTGGATACTGCCGACCGACAAGCATGCCAGCGGCTGCGACGCCGCGCAAGCCGGATCGCCACTTGGTCGGCGCGGATCATGCGGCTGTTCCCCGCAGCCGACCCCCTTGCTCTGCGAGAACTCAGCCTGATCCTTCAGGACACGGGACAGCTGCGGAAGGCGCTGAAGATTGCGGACAGAAGTTGCGCGATCGCCGCAGCGCAAAACGCTCGGTTTGAGCATGCTCAGTCGCTGCTGGCGCGCGGCAGAATTGCACGGCAGTCCGGGCAGCCTGACGCCGACGAGCAGATCCGCACCGCCGAATCCGCACTGGCAGAAATGGAGCAGGCAATTCCAGATTCAGCCAGACAGTCTCAACCGCCGTGACGGTCATTCGATCGGAAACGGCGCGCACTAATGTCCAAGCACCGACTGTTTCATCGTCGATTCCGTTCAGGCGTCATCATTAGCCAAGTGCCAAATGCCAGACCGACGTCAACTCCACTTCGATTCGTTGGATGATGTGCGTTGCGAATCGGAGAGACTGCTGCAATTCGGCTACGAGCGTGCCGGTCGGTGGTCGCTGGGCACGATGGGCGATCATCTGGGGCGAGCACTCCTGTACTCCTGCGAGGGTTTTCCGACTAATTGGCCGCGATCAATCCAATGGATACTTCGCAACTTTGCTCTCAATAGCATTCTGGCGCGCGAGACCTGGCGTTTTCGCATGCCGGCGCCCATCAGCGTGAACTGGCAGGCCACCGATCAGGAGGGTGTGGACTGCCTGCTGAAGGGCATCGAACGGTTTCAACAACACAGCTGTCCCATGTCGCCACACATTCTGCTGGGGAAGATGTCGCGCGAACAGTGGATTCAGTTTCACCTCTGGCACTGCGAACACCATTTCAGCTTTCTACTGCCCGCCGCCGAACCAAAGCGATGTTCGGCACCGCGAGAAAAAGAGGCGAAGTCAGCGGAGGAGCGGCACGTTCTGTGATTGCATTTCCAACGTCACTCCGCGCTTCGAGCGAGGAACGAATGATGACTGAATACAGAGCAGCCCGATTGCCGTCTCGCGGCTTCACTCTGATTGAACTGCTCGTCGTGATCGCCGTCATTGCAGTCCTGATCTCGCTGCTGTTACCGGCGGTGCAACAGCGCGTGAAGCGGCCCGACGTACAGAATGCAAGAACCACCTCCGGCAAATCGGGCGCGTGCATAACTACCACGATGCTCACAGTTGTTTCCCATTCGGCTGGGGCGGCACCACTCCGCCGTCGGGATCTCCAGGGTACTCCGCCATCAGCCAGTTGCTGCCGTTCCTCGATCAGGCCCCCCTCTACAGCACGATCAACTTCAGCCTCCCGTTGACCGATCCAGGGGAATAATCTGCGCGCCTACAGGAAATCCCGCTGCTCGCTGCCCTTCTGACTTCCCGAACACACAACCTCAATCAGGGGGCGCCGTCAATTACGTCGCCAATAAGGGGAACGGCATCCTGTGGCAGGATCCCAATCAGAACGGGGTGTTCGTTTATCGCACGTCCGGCACGATTCCGCGACATCCTGGACGGAACGAGCAACACGGCCGCGTTTTCGGAGCGTGTCCTGACGGACGGCAACAACGGCGTCGTCAGCCCGGACGCGGACGTGTTTCTCGCAACAACGGATCCCACGACGCAGGATGAAGCCATCAGCCTGTGCTACGCGGTCGACATCAACAATCTCGCGAATCAGTTTCCGATCTTCATGGGAGCCCCCTGGCTGAACGGGCAGCACACGTACCTCCACGTGGATACTCCCAATCGTCGTTCGTGCGGGTTTTATCCGTTCAAAGCCACGATGCCTCCGAGCAGCCGCCACGAGGGGGGCGTTCACCTGCTGTTGTGTGACGGTTCGTGCCGCTTTGTCTCTGAAAACGTCGACCGCCAAACATGGCGCAGCATTGGTTCGCGCAATGGCGGCGAACTTCTCGGCGAATTCTGATCAGCTAACGGTTCGCGGACGTCCAATTCGCGGATCAGGCGCCTCGAAATAGATCCGAAAATGCGCGCTCTCGTATGTCCGACAATCCCGAGCTGCATGTGCCGTGCCGCACTCCTGTGCGCATTACTCGCCGCCTGCAGCTGCGGAGGACACTATTCTCCGGCAGCGCATCGAGTCGATCCTGAGCGCGCGCGGCGCACACTCGAAGCTGTCCTGGACAGTTGGAAGGCCGGAGCGACTCCGGGGTCATGGCAGCAGCAATCTCCGTCTGTCGTCGTCCAGGACATGGACTGGCAGGGAGGCGCGCAACTCATGGAATTCGAGATCACAACAACCGAGGCCATCGACGCCAATCTGCATTGTACGACAATCCTGACCATGACAGATTCGCAGCAGCGAACCAACCAGCGAACAGTGACGTATCTCGTCGGCACCAGTCCGACGCTGACCGTTTTTCGAGCACCACGGCTGTAGACCGGCTGACGCCGGATCGCGAACAGGAGCACAGAGGTGACGCCTTTTATTCGGTGGATCGAGGAACAGGATGCCCAGGGGGAGGTCGCGGAAGGGTATCAGAAGTATTTTGAAAAGCGGCCCGATCGCTCCCAGGTGGCGGAGATCATCAAATGCTTCAGTCACCGACCGGACTTCATGAAGCAGGTGCTGGACTTCAGTTGGGGGCTGCACTTCTGCGACGGGCATCTGCCGGAGCGCGTCAAGGAGATGATTGCGACGCTTGTCTCCGGCCAGAATCGCTGCCCGTATTGCATGAATTCTCACGCGTACTTCCTGCACAGGCACAGCACTGACGATGCGGCCGTGGCCTGCATTGGCCGGGGCGAGATTGACGCTGCTCCGATTGCCGAATCCGAAAAGGCTCTGCTGCGGTTCGTCAAACTGCTCACCAATGAACCATACCGGAACACCGCGCAGGAAGTGCAACTGCTCCGCGACCGCGGCTGGACTGAGCCGCAGATCGCCGAGGCCGTGTACATCACGGCAATGTTCGCATTCTTCAATCGGGTCGCCAACGGCTTCGGTCTGGCTGATCCACGATACTTCGAGTCCAGCGGTACAACGAATCCGCTGGAAGGCTACCTGCCGGCCGTTGGTGCTCCTTACGCGGGGACAGACGAGTGATGGCAAGGAAGTTGTTTGTGGCGGAGCCGCAAAGACTCCCTGCGGTGCATTGGCGCCGCAGAACGCCGGTTCGTGCGAAACAACACCTGCAGATTTCGTCTGCTCAAAATCGGCAGAGGATGCATCGTCCGCCGGCACGAACGGATTTTGCTGCGGTGCAGCGGTGGATTACACCTCCTTCAGTTCCAGTCACCGGGCACGTATTCGATCGCATGATCGACGGTCTCGTGCAGGTACTCGTCCTCAAGTCCCCGGTACGATCATCGGTGCAAATCGTCGAACCGGGTTTTCGTCCGCGATGCGTTCCGTTGGGTACGATCAGGCGAGCACAGTCCTCGAAAGCAGGTTTCCTGGCGGAGAAGCCTATCGCTATTTTGGCATTCCTTCAGACGTGCATCGGGGCCTGCTGACGGCGAACTCTGCCGGGGGGTATTTCTACGAATACATCCGTGATGCCTACGTGTGCGGACGCGTCGAGTAGCCTGAAACGCCAGAATACATGAGACACGTCGAGTAGCGGGTAGCTCCCGCAACCGACTGGCCGTTGTCGCGTGGTCCGCACCTATGCCAATGGCAACGGCTGGTCGGCTCGACTAACGAATAGGTGCAACCATGGCGAACGAAAAATCGCCCGAGGAGTCTGTCGAACAACGCATCAACAAGGAACATTCCGGGATCTTCTCAGCTTCATCGAGGAGTGGTGAGTTTCTCGAGCGCGATGCTGTTCTTGACTTTTACGAAGATCTGGTTGACTTCGATCCGCTCAGCTTCAATGGCCTGTGTGGTGCTATTCACTGGGACATCTTGGGTTTCCATGATCCTGCCCCCATGGAGAGCCTCTTTCATGAAGGGTCGCCTCCCAAACGGGACCACGACCTAATTCAGAAGCTCTTGGAACTGTTACCGGCGCACAACACCAGTGCAGAAGCCGACCGTTGTTTTGCGCTCGCTGTCCAGCTTGGCATGGCCTATCAACGCTTGCTCTTGAGGCCAGCGGAAGGAATGGCCAAGGCCCATGCAAAAACCAGAACGCAACGACAGAGTCTCTCGAAAGGCAGACAGAAGATCACCGCCGACAAGGCTTGCGAATTGTGCGAAAAGATTCGAGGAGCGGAAGAAGAACTGGATACGCGGTCTGTCGCAAGAAAAGCCGCGGCTCAATACAAACAAGAAAACGGCACAGATGTTTTATGGTCGACCATTCATCGCCACTGGATGAGGGCGGGGGAAGACTGGCGCAAACGCCGGGACAGAGAGATGAGGGATCGTGAGCTGCAATTGGAGTACTTCGCGAAGTTGAAAGGTATGCCCATGCAGCAGCCAGATTCGTGTTCTGGACCAGGCGAGAATGACATCCCGTGATGACAATGACATCCGCACCAAAATCTTTGGTGCAGATGACATCCGCACCATTCATATTGTGTTCTCAGGTCTTTTCAATCTGTCGATCGCTCTCAGAATGAGGCTGTGGATCACCAACGATCCGCAGCCTTTTTCATTGGAGTAACAAGTTTGATCGACATTGCGAACGAGACTGTCATTCCGATCGCTCAGACCCGCGAGTTCGTTCCAGGACGCCCATCAACTGCCACGATTTGGAGATGGGTTCTCAGTGGCACTCGCGCCGGGAAGCTCGACAGCTTCTTGATTGGAGGTCGCCGCTTCACCTCGGTCGAAGCAATTCAACGGTTCGCCCAACAAAGCACAGCAACGGCTAATGGCGACACTCCGCCCGTCCGTACGTCACGACAGCGGGAAATCGAACAGGCCGAGCGTGAGTTTGACGCCAACAGCTAACCCTCGCAAATGCAAGACGCCCCTGGGTCAACTCGGTCCGATTCGTGTGTGATCGTAGCACAAGCAGGAGAACAACCGGTGTCTACTTCAGAACCAACCATGCAGGAACTGCCCTTTGCGGCAGAGGTGGGTGGATCCTTCGCAGGAACCTCGCGTTTGAAACATCAGGAAGTCGTTATGCCCAACCAGAACCTCTCCGTCGATGTCCTGATTACCGACGGTGGCACGCAGAGCAGGGTTTCGATCTCGGAAGAAACGGTTGATGACTATACCGAGGTCCTCGAATCAAACGGACGCGCTTGGCCCTTTCCACCGATCGTCGTTTTCCACGACGGCCACCAGTACCTCGTTGCCGATGGCTTCCACCGCGTTCTGGCGGCGCGACGAGCGAAACGGGGCGACATTCCGTGCGAGATCCGGACGGGGACCGCCCAGGATGCACTTCGCTTCGGCATGACTGCCAACGATATCCACGGGCTCAAGCGCTTCTGAGCAAGCGCCGACAAGCGAAACTGCGTAAAGCTGCTGCTGGACGCTCACCAAAGCTCACCCGGCAGGAAATTCGCTGATATCGCCGTAGCCACAGAGAGAACCGTCCAGAGACCGTCTCCGAGCGTCGCTGGGGGTGACATTGTCACCCCCAAACGGGCGATCTCGAGACGGTGGCAATTTTGATTCATTCCATGAAGACGCGGACCAATTGGAGGAGGGATGGGACCTTGGCCGCACGGATGCAGACGGGCAGGACTACAAGGAGCAGGCCCCGGGAAGCCGCTCGAGAATGGTACGAACACGTCCGGGGGTCTTCGGGTTCGCAGCTGAAAGACCCGTTCACAATTCAAAAAGGCCAAGACCATCAAGACGGCCGAGGCTCTTTCGCGGCCTATTTCCGACCTAAATGAAATCCGTACAAATTCCGCACGACGCGATGGTTGTTGGGCGGTGTGAAGATGATCGAAGCCGCCGAAGGCGTAAGGAGAAAGCGAATTCGATGGCGAAGAAGAATTCGAAGTAGCACTGACCGCTTCCGAACGCTGCTGTCCCCGATCGCCCGGCAGTGACCTCTACAGAACGGGTGGCGATGACGAATGCCGGGAAACCGAGGGAATCGCTGGAAAATGCAGCAGCTGCGGGAGCGGATGATCGGCTCAGCCGATGGATCAGGCCTTGTACGCGACGCTCAGACCAAGGTTACAGCCGAGATTATGGTTTTTACTTTTGCCCTCGACAGCGTACCCGGGTTCGCGACCGGACGGGGGCCTGTGCAACTGGATTTCAGCCACAAGCACCGCAGCCTCTGAGCCTGCAAGAGTCACCGCCTGCTCCTGCGGTCTCGATCAGCGCTCTGTTCAACGAAGGAAGAGACGCAGGTGGATAACGGGATACTCGCAAACCCGGAAGACCGGACCCATCGCGACAACGGCGCTCGGCATGTACGTAACCTGGCTGGCAGCGTCCTGCGATGACGCCGGAACCTGACAACCCCCGGTTGCGATCCGCGAGACGGCTCCGCCGTAGACCACGGATAAATGCACTGCAAGCGCCGGGCGCCGTCGGATCGGTCCATTGGAAGCGGAGGGAATGGCCACGACAAGCTGTGACTGTCCTCGGTTCCACACCTGCAACGCCGCTCTGCCCGCTGGGGAGCGATCCCTCCCACCGTTGATACCATCGCAGCGGGGAACCGGTCTGCTACTACCTCCGCATGAGCGGCAAGTCCGGGGCGGCAGCACGGTCGCCGAGGATCCCGCGTTCGCTGCCCGCCGGGAACGGCTTGTCTGAAATCGCTGAGCTGCACCCGTCCATCAGCAGATCCGTGGCCCAGGCGGCGAAGACGGGGTTCCTGCGGCAACCTGGCCCATCAACAGCCCCAGGAACGCGAGACAGCCTTGCACCACGAGGGGGTTGCCCGCAACAGGTGGTTTGACTCGTCGGCCACGCAACCAGGTCGTCACACGAGCCTGACACAAATCCGCATCGAGACATGTCTCAGTGTCCCGGTGTGTGTCGGGCACTGCCGAGACTCCCCGATTCCAGTCTGTGCTGGCGCAGGGTCAATTTCAGGGGGAAGTTCCGCCGTGAATTGAGGAGCACCCCCTCGTGTTGACGGCGGTTCAAAGTGGTGGCGGGGGGCGGCCGAATCTGGTGGCGCTGGGTGGGTAACAGGTCTCCGTCAGCAGAATGGTATGTCGCGGGAACAACTCAGCGGACGTCCCTCAGTCCGCTCGACGACGCCGGGTGGGCCTGGCTCGCCTCCATTCGATCTCCCTGCGTCTGGCCTGAGGGCAGGCAGCATGCCGCTTCGCGAGACGATATCGCAGCCTGGGGTCCGTCTGGCCGTGCAATTCGCACGGCCCAGACGTCGCCGCAGCAATCGCTGGCCGGCCAGCCCGGTGGACTGAAGGACCGGATGCGGAATCCGGGTGCTCCAATCCATCACGCAGTGCATGCAGGCTCGGCTGCGCTGCGGAGAGCTGCCTGGAGCAGAGCGAGGACGGTGTCGGCCGCGACCATATCTTTGAAGCGAACGCCGTAGCTGTACTGCTGCTCGCCGGGATCGTGGACCTTTCCCCGTTGCGACAACTGTTCGTTCCTGACCTCCGAGCGGATAAAATGCTCGTTCAGTCCATCCATCAGGACGCGCAGATACAATTCCCCGGGCGGGATTCGTGAGGAGCTGATGAGACGAGCGCCGCCCGGTGAGATGTCCCGGAGCGTGCAGCGACAGACGCCGAAGTGCTCGCCGTCCGACACAACCGCAGTCACCACCGTGTGGTAAGGGCGGCGGAGGTGCTTGCGGCGGTTGAGCGTCCGGATGAACCCGGCTGGGTCAATCCCCAGATCGTCATGCGTTGCCGGCAGATCATCAGTCATGCGTAACACTAACATCGAGTCGAAACGCTTCAGCTTCTCGTGACGCGCATTCTGCACGCAGCAGGCTCTCTGCGTGGTCATCGGGAGGTTTATGCGCGAGGGCGCGATCGTGCAGGATACGCAGGGCCAGGAGTCCGGCCTTCACCCGTTGAAATAAGGCAACAGGGCACGACCGGAGGATCTCCAGGCCGGCCGATCGACAAGGCACAGGATCCCGCCGGCATGCTCTCCCGCCGATCCGTGATCTTCCGCCGCGTCGTGCTAGCCGTCACGGTCGTCTACCTCAGGACGCGACCTAGCCGCTGCTATGCAATACCCCGATGGCCGCCATTCCATTATGCCTTTATTCTCACCAAGTGCGGTTGATGTTCCACGGCGCGGCCAGACCGAGGAACGAGATGAGCAGCGCAACGATCGCTTTCTTCGACGGCACTAAGCTGTTCACGATGCTACCGAAACGCCGATTCGTGGTCGCGCCGAAAGATAGAAAGAAAGCCTCGCGGTGGCATCGTGGCGAGCATATCGTCGTGAGCGTCGGCCGAGTCCCCAGAGACGTCTTTATCCACCGAGTTGGCCTCGAAGAGGCGATTTCTGCCCACGAAGAGCATCTACCGCCGTAGCCGCCCACCAACGCCGGTGAAACTCCGCGTTCCGCCGCTCCCATTCCGCAATCCACGCCAGGCACTCCGGCACGGAATCGAACCACGGATCGCCGCCGTCCCCGAACCGCTGGACGGCGAGCATGCGGTACTTTCGTCGCCGATCGAACACCAGCACGTCACCGGCCACCGAATCGGCTACCCGTCGATCCGGATGCGAGTTGCCGACACACTGCATTTTCGTCTCCGTCGGGCGGAGCCGGCTACCGGCAACGGCGGTCCTCAATGCGTGGTTACAGGATCGACGTACTCCGTCACAGCCGGATAGCTGCGACCGCCGCCTGACGGCTCCGTCCATCCCATTGGAGGGGCCTCGACGACTACCGCCGTTCTGTCGTCGAAGTGGTGGCGCGGATACAGAGGTGGCGGACACCTCTGTCAGTTTGTGTCGGCCTTAAGACGCTGAGGTTGGTCCAACCGCGGGCAGTTTGAAAGTGCCGCAACTCGCAGCGATCAAAACGGCCGACCGAGATTCATTGGCAATGTGCTGCCACCGGAGTGAGCAGATCTCTTAAATTCCGAGCCAGACGTCTTCGTGAGGTTATACTGCGCCGTTTGTTGCCTCTGCGAGCAGCCCTTCCAATGCTGTGAGACCCTGAATGAGTTCACAGAAGACCTTGTTGCACCCGTCGATGTTGCGATCGGAGGCGAATTCCTCCAACGCGAACGCGGAATGGCGCGAGCGATTTGCACAAAGAACGCCCAGCGTTCCCTTAAGCGTATGAGCCTTGCGCTCGACGGCAGTGCAGTCTCCCGCCTGCAATGCTTCTCTGATTTCCGTGAGGAGTATCGGGCTGTGTCTTTGGTGGAGACCGATCAGCTCCTTCAGCAATGCTTCATCTCCGTCGGTCAATTCCAGTGCGGCGTTGATATCCAGATCCGCGGACTGTGGTTCGCACGGTGAAATCTTGTGGTCACGTACCGCCTGAGCGCGCAGAATGTCGTCGATTGCGGGAAGCAATTCACTCGCCGAAATCGGCTTCGTGAGGTAACCGTCCATTCCCACTCCGAGACAGCGGTCGCGATCTTCCTTGGTGGCGTGGGCCGTCAGCGCGATGACCGGGCAGTGACGTCCAGTGAGACGTTCGTGGGAGCGGATTTCGCCGGTCGCTTCGATGCCGTCCATCTCCGGCATTTGGACATCCATCAGGATAATGTCGATCGGATGCGTGCGGTAATACTCGACAGCACGGCGTCCGTTTTCCGCGATCAGGACCTGATGTCCATGTTTTTGCAGCAGGTGGCTGGCGTACTTCTGGTTGATTGGATGGTCTTCTGCCAGCAGAATCCGAAGCGACCGCGCTTGCGGTCGGGACTCGGCCGATGAGTGTTTGGCCGCTTCTGTTCGGTGGGAGGTGTCGACATCGAATTGCGCCGTAAAATGGAAGATGCTTCCCTCTCCCGGAGAGCTCGCAACCCAGATGGTTCCTCCCATTAGTTTGGCGAGTTGGGCGGAGATCGCCAGACCCAAGCCGGTTCCGCCGAATCGGCGGGTGGTCGAACCGTCGGCCTGGCAGAACGGGTCAAAAACCTTAGAAATCTGATCGGCAGGCAGCCCAATCCCTGTGTCTGCAACCTCGATGTGCAAGGCAATACGCTCCGCGAGCTGCTCGTAAACTGCGGCCGTCACGCACACGGACCCGGAAGGTGTAAATTTGACGGCATTACCAATCAGATTATTGAGTAATTGTCGCAGTTTATAACGATCCCCGATCAACCGCTCGGGGATTTCATCGGCCACCTGGCAAGCGAGTTGAATCCCGTTCAACTCAGCCCGGTTGCGATGTGATCGGACGACGGCCTTCAGTTCCTCTCGAAAACAGAAGGGCTCATTGCGGAGTTCCTCCTTGCCTGCCTCGATTTTTGAGAAGTCGAGAATGTCGTTCACAATGGCAAGCAGCGATTCTCCGGAGTCTCTGGCGATTTCGATGTACTCCCGCTGCTCGGCAGAGAGCGGCGTGTCGAGTGCGAGTTCTG
>JAXMBS010000047.1:0-43944 GCA_046349775.1 Planctomycetaceae bacterium
CATGTACGGAATTCCCGCGCCGGATCGTCCGATAGACTCTGATCGGACGTGTCTGGACAGTTCATCGGTCGCGTGCGAGAAGCATATGTCGTTCTCGCGATTGTGGAATTGGGTCATGAGGAATTTACCCCAACGTGGCGGACGCGCGATGCCGATCTGTCCGGAACTCTCCGATGCCCGGCGGTGCCTGAAAGCGCAGAAGTATCGTGAATCGCTTAATGCGGCATTGCCTTATTGCGAATCAAATGACCGCCATTTCCGGCGAGAGGCCAATCGCATCGCGGGTCTGGCTCGATTCCAAATGGGACTATTTCCGGAAGCATTCGCCAGTCTTAAGATCGCGGCCGAGGACAGCCAATATGCCGGCGATTGGTTGAATGTCGCGCTCTCGGCAACGATGGCCGGCGAAATCGCACTGGGCAGCAGGGCATTCGCGATCGCAATCCGATCCTGGGAAACGCCGGGATCTTCCAACTCGCCGGGCATTGGATTCATGCGACAATGGTACGCGTGTGCGCTCCGCGATCGGCAGGAGTTTGGCTTAGCATTCGAACAGATCAGCGTGCTGCGTTTCATGTATGAACAATTTCGCGTGACCGATCCAACGTTCCTGCATATGCGAGGTATGCCTTTTCTTCAGGACACAACGCGCGTGGCCGTCGATGTTCTCAAAGCGCTCGGCCCATCGATCGACGCTCTCGGTTGGATCAACGACTTTGCCGCGAAGCTTGATGTAGAGGGACAGCGGTGCCTTGATAATGCGAGGCTTCAACTTCGGTGCGACACTTGATGCATGCCATGTAGTACGCTCTCCCGATGCCAGATCCGCAGTGTCGTAAGTAGATCAGTGTGGCAACATCCATGACCGACCCCCACCATCTCCACCGCGTCGCCGAATGGAAATCCGAAGACATCCTCTTCGCCATCGCCCGCATCCCGGCCACAGAACGCCTCTTTGTCGGCAGCTCCGACTTCCACGTCTACGAACTCGACGTCACCAAAGAACAATCGCAGCGCATCCCCTGCGGCGGCGACGGCCACCGCAGCTACGTCACCGGCCTCGCACTCGCCGGTGACCACCTCGTCTCCGGCAGCTACGACGGCCGACTCATCTGGTGGTCCACCGCCGACCACAAGCTCGTCCGCGACGTCAAAGCCCACGACCGCTGGATCCGCCGTGTGCTCCCCACGCCTGACGCCACTCGCATCATCAGCATCGCCGACGACATGCAGGTGAAGGCCTGGGACGCCACCAGCGGCGACCTCATCAAGTCCTTCACCGATCACACCGTCCTCACCCCCCACAACTATCCCTCGATGCTCTACGCCGCCGCCTGTTCGGCCGATGGCAAGTGGCTCGCCACCGGCGACAAGACCGGCCACGTCGCGATCTGGGACCTCGCCTCGCTGGAAAAGGTCAGGCGGGGTCGAAGACCCAGTCCTGTACACGGGACCCGCGCCCAGCGGCATCACTCGATCAGCGGCATCCTTGCCGGTCTCGTTTTCCCCGGACGGCACGCGGCTCGCCGTGGGCGGCATCGGCACGATCAGCAACATCGACCATCTGGATGGCAAATCCGCGTCGATCTTCGACTGGCAATCCGGCCAACCCGTCTTCGAGCTCGAAGACGACAAGCGAGGGCATCGTCGAGCAGTTCGCTGGCTCGCCAGCGGCCCCTCTTGCTGTGCTGGCGGCGACCACAAGGGCTTCCTCAAGTTCTACGACATGACCTCCGGCGAACTGCTCCACCAGGACAGCAACGACGGCCACATCCACGGCTTCGTCCTCGACGAATCCGAGCCGGGGGAACATCTGCGCGCACTACACAACCGCGTCGAAAAGTGGACTCTCTCGCCCCCGCCCCCCGCCGCCTGACGGCAACGGATCGGAATCGACGTTCGGAGGCACAATGACCCGCCTGAGCGATGCATTCGCCGTCCCGGCTTCCGTTACCTTCGTTTTCTGCTGTTAACGTCTGCTGGCGAAGTAGACGTGGGGACTCGGCCCCGACGCGGTGGTGCGGAGGTGTTTCGTAGATGTAGAAATCGGCTTCGCTGCAGCGGTGGCCTCGCGCAACTGGATCGAATCCACCCTCAAGCCCTGGTGCCGCTCCGCCTCCCGCCGCGACCTCCTCGCCGCCGGCAGGAATGGCTCGACATCGCCGGCACCGCCGACCCCCACAAGGCCTCTGGCTGGCCACCGGGCACGGAGCGCTTCCCGGTCCTGTTTGTGGACGACCTCGGCGGCCTCGAAGAAACCTACCGCGTCACCGTCACGCTCCGCGACGGCTCGCAACATCAGCCTACCGGACGCGCGCGCAGCCGCCGCGGGAACTGGTCCTCCTCGGCGACTCCCCCGGCCACCAACCTCAACGACTTCGGCCTGGTCGATCGACGATGTCGCGAGCGTCGAGCGGGTCTGAAAACGCACACAGCCCGGCGACCGCTGGTCCCCGGGCTGTGTTGCCCAATTCCGCCGCACGTCGACCTCCAGGCCGCGTCGAACTCGAAATCCGGTTCACCGGCGGCAACGATAGCGCGTCGTGCGTCGCGTCCAGCCGGAACCGCATGATGTACGCGTCCTCTTCCGTGTCATCGTAGTGCTGCCGCGGCGCGGTGATCGCCCGGAAAGCGTGCGACTTGAAGAACAGCTGTGCGTCGAGGTTCCGTTCGCGGACTTCCAGCACGATCTCCTGCCGCCGCTGCTGCGACGCTTGTCCACCAGCCGCAGGACCATCTGCGTCCCGACGCCCATTCGCGGAACTCGCTGCCGACCGCAAAGTTCAGGATATGCAGCCGGGACTTGTGGAGTTCATACACCATGAACCCCACGATCTGGTGGTCGTACTCCGCCACCATCCCGATGCAGTTGCGCTGCCGCAGGCAGCACATGAAGTCTTCATCCGTCCAAGGAAACTCGAAGCTCTCGCGTTCGATCTTCAGGACTTCCGGCATGTCCCGCCGGATCAGCCACCGGATCTGCACGTCGAGGTGCTGCTTCTGCTGCTGTCCAATACTCACTGCGGCCTCCATGCCTTGAGCGTGAACGTGTTGCATTGCGAGAAACACAAAATGAAAACGCCGCAGCGCTGCGTCCCACACAGCAAGGCGACGAAGGGAAGGGGAAGATACCACAGGGGCCGCCGGGGGTGAAGAGTAGAATGCCGTCGCCTCATGGTCAGCGTTGCGAATTCTTTCCGCCCTTAGCGCGCCGCAACGCATCCGATTTCGGCTTCAGCACAGCCGGAATTCCGCTCACGCAGGACGACCACTCCAACTCATCGGCTCGTTCCACGACGTTTTCACGATCGGCGAATCTCGCCGCTGCCGAACTCAGAGCCACTTCGCGCGTTGCTGTTCCGGACTGTCCTTTCGACCTTTCCCCGCACCTGCAACTGCGATCGCGCCTCCCGTCTCCTGATCCACAAACGCCGCCTACGTCCTGACGGCTCCTCACCACTCACTACTCACCAGACGCCCGGACCACCAAACACCAGCTCCCATATCCCCACCCCCTCCGCCTCCCCTCCGGCATCTCTCGCCGCTGCGGTTCCTGTGCCGCCATCTCATATTGACCGTGCCGTATCCATGTGCAACAACCGCGATCCCCCCTCTCGTAATCTCCTGTTTTGGCGTGTTTTAACTGTCGAGCGGCCCCGGCACGACGGATCGCAAGGACCGCGTCCGCCGTCTGCGTTGCGCCGCGCCCCCTTACCGACTGCAGAAAGCGGCCTCATGTCCTGGATCAGGACCCTTTGCGCCTGCGTCGCGCTCACGCTCACCGGTTGCGCGAATCTCATGACATCGCGCGCCATCGACGGGTTCTCGAAGGGACTCGCCAAAGGCGATGTCAACGAGCTCAAACAGGTCACGTCGAAACGCTTTGCCGACTTGGCCCTGCGGCTGCCGGAAGCCGGCACCGATCTCAAGGTTCTGAACCTGCCCAAAGGCAAGACAACCGTTCTCAAGACAGAAAACCTCTCGGACGACAAGAAGCACGTCACCGTCCAGGTCGGAGACTCGGCCGAGAAACACCAGACTCTCGAGTACCACCTGGTTCGCGTCCCCGGCGAAACCGGCTGGGTTGTCGACGACATCTTTGTCACCCAGAGCAAGGGGGACAAAAAGGGCGAAGTCACCAAGTCCGTCACCGAGCAGATGGACCTGCTCCTGACCGTTCGCGAGTTCATCGCGGCCTGGAAAACCGGCACGCGTGAAGAGGTCCTGGACATCACCGACGACGAACTCCGGGCGGCCCTCGCCGACCTTCCCCCGCCTATCTGAACCAGCTCACAAAACAGACGGTCGAGAGCATCAACACCCGTACGCTCAAACCCGAAGCGCGATTGATGAGGATCGCGCCGTCGTCAAACTTTCCCGCGCGTAATGCGGCTCCTGGTCAGCCTGAACAGGGACGGCCGCTGGCGCGTCACCGACGCCGCCGTTGATTCGCGCGATCAGGAATCCACCAGTTCCGCGCATCATGGCCTGCGCATGCAGACCGCCGTCAAGTTTCTCAACGCCTATTCCGTCAACGATCGCGCGGCGAAACTAGTCAGCGACCCCGCCTTTGAACGCAACTGGCCGGCGGCGCGAACTGACAACGGTCTCTTTGCCCGTCGTCGGCATGCTCGCTGCCAAGTACGAATACATGCACCACGGCAATTCCGTTGATCTGGTTCTGCCAGGGTGGTAACAAATACGTGATCACCACGGCCCAACTCGAGGATGACAAGCCCAAGGGCCTCGGGAAGCTGCCGACGCCTCGTCAACGAAGTCACTCTCTATGAAGAAGGCTCCAACGAAATCAAGCGGATAGCCTCGCTGTTCTGCAGTCCACTCCTTCGTCGAAGTCCTTCGCGGATGCTCTCGTACGGGACCGTCCGCGGCTCCTGGCTGTCCGCCGGTTCAATGGCCGGGCACGGTCCCGAGCCAGCGACGTCATCCTGCAGTCCATCCCCTTGCCCGAAATTGGCGAACCGGCCTCCGAAAATCGTCGCCACCGTTTATCGGGGCCGATCACCGAAGTCACCGTCACGAAGCCCTGCCAAGGCGGCGCCACCTGCGTGCTTCGCTCCAGTCGCAACGGCATACTGGTTGACGACGTGCTGCCTGTCACCGGCCGCTCGAATTCGCTCAAGGAAAGCATCAAGGTGCTCGCCGCTGTATGGGTTCGCCCTCGGCGTCCATCGCCGACATGGAACTCCTGAACGAAACCAGCGCGACCGGCCTGCGGAGGATGGTCTGGGCCCACACGCAGACCGTCCCCGACGTCGGCGTGCGCGTCGACGATTACCTGAACCTGCCCCTCAAGACGATCAAGTCGGCCGATGGCCGCTCCCTGGTCGAACTGACCGACGGCCAGCGCACCGCCCGGGTCGTGCTCGTCCACGAAGGGCCGAAACTCGTGGTCCAGAACGTCGAGATTGAAGCCGGAAATGGACCGGGCCAGAAGATGGAGTTCCTCTCCGCGCTGCGCGATAACCTCGCTGAGCGCAGCTTAGCCTTCTCAGTGGAGGCGCCCATCAACATTCCCAGCGGCACAGACGTCGAAGCCGCCGACCCCGGCCGCATCATGCAGATCGGCGGCGAAACTGAATGGCGCTCGATGGAGGCACCGCGCGGAGGCACGACTCCAGATGCTATTCGCCGGCCGAGTCCGCCTCGTTGATTGCCGGCACCTGACCGCTGACTGCTTCCTCCCGTCGCTTCGGCGGCTTCGGACCGAAGAACTGGTAGCCGTGCACGCCAGGTTTCGAGTTGTACGGCACCGACGACGGTCCGCCTTCCCGCCCGAACAGCCGCTCAAAACCCGCGTGCATCGTCAGCACGTACAGCGACCACGTCTCCAGCGCGCCCAGCACGCGGCCCATCTCGCGGTACAACTGCTCGACTTCCCGCTGATCCCCCATCCGCTCGCCGTACGGCGGGTTCGTGATCACGCAGCCGTACTTCTTCGGCGACCGCAGCTCGGCAACCGGCTGCTGCTGGATGTGCACGTCGTCTCCCACGCCGGCCGCGACGGCATGTTTTCGCGCCAGCGCCACAGACCGGGCATCGATGTCCGTCCCGATGATCTTGATCGGCAGCGGCGGCTGCTGGAGCTGCAGTGCCTCTTCGCGCGCCGTGCTCCACAGACTCCGTTCGATCAACGGCCACTCCTCGGCGGCAAATGTTCGCCCCAGCCCCGGTGCAATGCCGCGTCCGATCAGTGCAGCCTCAATCGCAATGGTCCCTGATCCGCAAAGCGGATCGACCAGCGGCCGCTCCCGGTTCCAGTAGCTCCAGCAGGATAGCGCGCCGCCAGGGTCTCCCGTAGCCCGGCGCGCTCGCCAACATACGTGCGGTATCCACGCCGATGCAGCGC
The DNA here is from genome assembly GCA_046349775.1 of Planctomycetaceae bacterium. GTDB lineage: Bacteria > Planctomycetota > Planctomycetia > Planctomycetales > Planctomycetaceae > JAEUIG01. The sequence continues at coordinate 6,368 of JAXMBS010000047.1, forward strand.
CTCTCCCGAAGTATCCAGCGTCAGCGTGACTGCATCATTCAGCAGACTCACTTCCACGCCGAATTGCGGTCCCGATTCGTCGAGCCACTCGCCCCCCCGCGCCTGCTTCAGCCGCTCGGCGATCGCCTTCTTCACAATCCGCTGGCAGTCCGGCACGCTGTGGAGCTGCGACTTGACGCTCCGGCCGCGGACCGGAAACGAGCCCCTCGCCGAAATCCAGTTCTCCCACGGCAACGCCTGCGTCTGTTCGAACAACTCGCCGAAATCCCGCGCCACGAACTCCCCGACGACAATCACCAGCCGGCTCGCCCCCCGCAGCCGCAGATTACACCGGCAGATCGCTGCCGCATCCCCCTCAAATCGCACGCGTCCGTCCGTGATCGCATGCTCCGCGTAACCCAGCTCCTTCAGCTCGCGCGCAACGACCGCCTCCAGCCCGAACGCCGTCGTCGCAATGAGATTAAACCGTGACATCGAAATTTCGTCTCCCCTCTCCCCCGTGTCACCCGATGAATTCAGACAAGGCGTCGCTCGGGGGAGAGGGCCGGGGTGAGGGGTCCAATCGTGAATTCGCGATCGGCAGTCTGGGCCGTCGCCGCCGCCCTCATTCCACGCTTGCAGTTTCGCAAACCAACTACCGCTCCGCCCCGTTCCGCCGCACGAACGGATAAAACCAGATCCCGTACGGCAAGAACCGCGGACTGACTGGCTCCTTCAGGCGCTGCGGATTCGCCAGCACCCACCCATACTTCCCCCGCAGCACTCCCGTCGGCACGCATGCTGCCGCCGCATCAGCCGCCGAGCACAACCGGCAATCGATGAGCTCTGCTGTCCCCACCAGCACTCCGCGCGGTAATCCCTCCACTTCGACGTCATGCATCTCCATCGCCCGCTCAACGACCTCTCCATCGCCCGGCGTCCGCGACGCATACAGATAAATCGTCCCGCGCACGTTCGTCGGCACCGCCCGCACTTCAACCGTCTTGATCCCCCGCAGGATCAACTCCACCCACGGCTGTCGAATCCCCAATGCCGGCAGCGTGAGATCAATCTCCGCCGGCGGCTCTCCCACCTCGTTTTCACGGCGCCGCGAGCGCGAACGCCGCGTGATATCGGACGAGTCCCGCACAGTCGCTCAGCCCTGCTGGAGTAAGCTCGATCGCCATGAACGACTCATCCGGCACATCATACTCACACCGCATCCCGAATCGACTCGCCGGCTCAAACCCGAATCGCCGGTAGTACGCCCGATATCCCAGCACTACCACGCCGTCCCACCGCTCCGCTTTCGCCCGTTCCAGCCCCGCGCGGATCAGAGCTGACCCAATCCCCCGCCGCTGCTCCGCTGGCAGTACCCCAACCGGTCCCAGCCCCAACACCAATTCGCCAGTGGTCACTGTCTCGACCGGACTCAACGCCACATGACCAATAACCTTTTCCTCTCTCCGCGCCACCAGTGAAATCGCTAACGCCCCCTCCGCTCGCAGCGCATCGACAATCGCCCCCTCCGCTGCCTGTCCAAACGCCGCGTCATTGACCGACCGGATCTCGCCGACATCGTCCGCGTATTCGTTCTCGACCAGGACTTCGATCAATCAGCACCCCCTTTGCTCCTTTGATCCTCTGCTCCTTTGATCCTTTCCGTTGTCAATCTGTCACTTTGCCACTTTTCTCTTCACTTCCTTCAGCCGCTCCGCCTCCGGCAGCTCCTTGTAATACTCATCCAGCGGATAGCACCCCGAAATCATTCCATTTCGCGGCGCCGTCGTGCAGTCGCTGAACGTCCGGCACAACTTCTTCGCCGCCCGATAATCCTCCCCCGCCAGCACCTTCGCCGGCAGCTCCCAGTCACTGAGCACCAGCCGCCCGATGCCCACGCTGTCCACCCAGCCCGCTCGCACCACCGCCTGCGCGACGTGCGGCAAAAACTCCTGGAAGTACGTGTAAGCCGTGCCGACGACGGGAATGTTCGGCAGTCGCCGCTTCACCTCCCGCACCGCCTGAATCTGCCGCACGCACCCCACCAGCGGATCCTCCGGCGGCTGATACCCGTCCGATGGCGGATAGAACGCCGGCCGCTGCATATGTGGGTTGTAATACGGCGACCCCGCGCTCAGGTTGAACACCGCCACACCATAATCCCGATGCAGCCACTCGATCAGCCGCAGCGGTTCCATCAGATCGATCTCGAGCGGATTGTCCCGATTGCACCCGAACCCCGGATAGTCGCGCGTCCATTCTTCCGGCACACCGATCCCCGGCTTCCCACTGGCGGTTTCGCGCGGCCGAAACGGCGGAAAGTCATACAAGCTCAGCCGCACGCCAATCATCAACTGCGGACACTCCGCCCGGATCCCCGTGATGATGTCGCGCAGGAACTTCGTCCGCCCCTCGAAGTCGCCGCCGTAGGCGCCCGGACGCGTGAAGGCCGACAGAAACTCGTGCCCCAGGTACCCATGGCACGACTTCACGTCGACAAACTGAAACCCCAGCCGCTCCGCCATCTTCGCCGCAATCACATACCGCTCGATCAGCTTCTCGATCTCGCCATCGCTCCACACGCGCGAGTCGTCATCCGGCGCAATCCCCACGCGCCGATCCAGCAGCGGATGGTGATACGCAATCCGCGGCTCCGCCAGATACTTCCGATTCGGCCGCGCGTACCGCCCGGAGTGCGTCAGCTGCAGCCCCACCAATAGATCGCGCGACGAATTCGGCCCGAACTGCTGCTCATGCGCGCTGATCAGCGCCTGCAGCAGTTCGTCGATCGCCGTTTCGTTCTCCGGCCGGTAGTAAAGCTGATTCGGATTCGCCCGCCCGTCCTGCTGCACCGCGAACGCTTCGCCCCCCCAGATCAGCTTGCACCCCGACAGCCCGAAGTTCCGCCACCGCCGCAGCGTATGCTCGCTCGGCCGCCCGTCCGCCGTACCGTCCCACCCCTCCATCGGGTGCACGCACCACCGGTTGCCTACGGTGAACTGGCCGACCTCCAGCGGCTCCGCCAATGGCGACCCCTCCGAGGCCGACAGTGGCGCATCATCGCACGGCAGATCGAGCCCGAGCGCCGCAATGTGCTCGCGAAATTGTCCGACCGACTTGAACGCTCCGATGCGTGGGTAACTCATGCGGCCACACTAGCCCGAAGCGCCAGCGAGGGCCAGTGTCGCACATGGACCGGCGAGCCGGGCGGCGTCAGCCCCCGGTTCAATCGACTGCCATTCAAAACCGCGTGATTCTCGCTGGTCAACTGCGCCGCACGTCGCCGCCAGACCGAGATCATGCTATAACGCATCCAGCGTTGAGGTCGCCGCGTGCGATAACGTTCATTCAAACCGCACGCACTCCTTCCGGCCACCGGGGACGGGCCCGCCATGACGCCGTGCCTCCGACTCCTGCCTGAAATCGGCCCGCGGCTGGGCCGGCGGTCACTCCTCAAGCTCGGCGCTGCCGGCGGTGTCAGCGTCTCGCTTCCCGCCTGGCTCCCGCGACCGGCTACGGCATCGCGGATTGAGCCGCGCGCTCGCTCCGTCATCCTTGTCTACGCCGGCGGCGGCATCAGTCATCTCGATTCGTTTGATCCCCGCCCCGATGCCCCGGCCGAAGTCCGTGGCCCCCTCTCTCTCCTGCAGTCCGCCACTCCCGGCGTTGTCTTCACCGAGCTGGTCCCGCAGCTCGCCGCTGGCAGCGATCGCTTCAGCCTGATCCGCTCGATGCGCCACGGCGAGCGCGACCACGGCGTGTCGGCCTACTACATGCAACGCGGCTTCTCCCAGCCCAACCCGACGTTTGACCGCCCCGAAAACCAGCACAAAGCGCATCCCAACATCGGTGCGCACGTCGGCCGGCTGCGCGGCTCCCCCAACGGCCTGCCGCCGTACCTCTGCGTCCCCGGTCTCTCGTACCTGGCGACCGCCAACTACTACACCGCCGGCTGGATGGGCCGCGCCTTCGACCCGTTCCTCCTTAAGGCGAATCCCGCCGCCGAGGACTTCCAAGTCCACGGACTCGCGCCGCCCCCCGACGTCTCCAGTGGTCGCGTCTCGCAGCGTTTGGAACTCTGTCGGCATCTGGACGGCGCGGCCGGCCTCAACACCAGCGCTGCCCCGATCCGCAGCCTCAACGACAATTACCGGCAGGTCTTTGACATGATCACCGCAGACGTCAGCCGTCGCGCGTTCGATCTCAGCCGCGAACCGGAAAGTCTGCGCGACGACTACGGCCACAACACCCACGGCCAGAGCTGCCTGCTCGCCCGCCGCCTCGTCGAAGCCGGCGTCCCGTTCGTCACCGTCGACGACTTCGACTGGGACCATCACTCCCAGATCTACCCCGCGCTGCACAAGCAGCTTCCGGTCCTCGACCGCGCCGTCGCCGCGCTGATCCGCGACCTCGCCGACCGCGGCCTCATCGACACCACGCTCGTCCTGCTCCTCACCGACTTCGGCCGCACGCCCCAGGTCAATTCCAGCGGCGGCCGCGACCACTGGCCCAACGTCTTCTCGATCCTCGCCGCCGGCATGGCATCCCCGGCGGCGAGGTGATCGGCGCGCTGCACCGATGCCCACTCGGAGCCGAAGCCCGCGAACGCCCCGTCACCCCCAAGGACCTCGCCGCCTCGATCTACCACCTTCTCGGTCTCGACCCCTTCCAGATGTACACCTCCCCGACGGCCGCTCCCTCCCCATGCTCGACGAAGGCGAACCCCTCCGCGAATGGCTCTGCGTTTAGCGGCAAGCCGCAGGCGACCCTGTCGCGCTGCACAAGCGTGGCTGTGGTCGATCTGCCGCAGCCAGTCACCGAATCGAGCATCCGACTCGCCGGCAGATTGCCCCCAGCGGATCATGTCTCAGTCTTCGGCGGCGCCGCAACGTTCGGCGGCAGCGGCTCTCCGTCACCCGGCGGTTTCGCAGTCTCCGCCGGCTTCTCCCCCTCGCCCTCCGGCTTCGCTTCGAGCGACTCTTCAGGTGTTGCACGATCTCGGGTTTGAGCTCCGTGCGCGGCAAAAATCTTCATTGGGAATCCGACTGACAGCTTGCGTACCCGAAATCTCTCCAGCACTCGATGCTCCTCCGGCGTTACGAGCAATGTCACTGACACAAGGGACATCAGTCTGCGCAAAGCTGCTTCGCGTCGTCTCCCTCCTCCAGCAGCGAGGTGGTGATCCATTGGACCCCCGGCAGAATTGGACCGATATCCTTGAACGACGAATCAATAATCGCCACCCGCGAGTGCAGGCGCAATGTCCCACGACGACAAGTTCCGTTGAGGACCCCACCCGGCGCTACCCCATCGCTCGTCGATTTTCGCCACGGAATTGAACGGCATACTTCGGCGTCGCCGCCAGCACCCGCCGCATGTATTCAAACGAAGTTTCTGCCAGCGAAACATCGACGGCGACGGTACCGGGCACCACGGCGAAATCGGGATCCTGCCTTCGTTTCCGCGTCGCCGTACCGGCGAAAGTTATTAGAGCGCTCGGTCCTGCGGATTCTCCGGCGCCCTTCAACGACAACAGACGTGTCCGTCACGCTGACTTCCGGACTCAACACACACACGCTGATGCCGCTCACGACGCATTCCCGGCTCAGCCATCAGCGATCAGTCTCTCCGATCTTGGGCAGGAGCACCTCATGAGACGAATTCGCTCAACTGCCCGGCGGGAATCGCTGACCGTGGCAGCGATCCTTCCCTCGTGTCATCTCGAAAGTACCGCGCCGGCGCGGCTCCAGCTTCGTCACGTCCGGGCATTGTCCCTGCGGGCCGATGACCAGCAGGTCGGCCGCTCGGACGCGGACGCTGAAGCACGTATTGCTCGGCACCCGTGTGAGTGTGACCAGATACCACAATTGATCGGCCAACTCCGCCGGCGGCAGATCGGAAGAATTCTGCGCCCGCCGCGGCGTTATCGCCGTCAGCCGTCCCCGCTTGGGCAGATCATCGTCGCCTCGCCTTCGCACGGCCCGGCATGACTGAGACATCCGACAACCGCTTCATCCCGTTCGGTGCCTGGAACTGCAATCGATACCGGCCGTACAGCACCTTCCCGAAGTCCCGCGATCCCATCCACTCCCGTCGTCGCATCAATCGCCGGAATCCCCTTCGTATTTTCGGACCCGCTCTGCAATTGAATCTTCACTCCGCGGCCGGCGCCCCATCTCCATGTCGAATGTGCACTTCACCGTCAACTGGTTCCACTCGCTCGGCGGCTTCATCCGCCGGCGCGCTCCTCAATCCCGCCAGCGCCCGCCTGAAACTGCTCCAGCAGCTTCGCATTCTGCGCCTGGCTCTCCCGCAGCATGTCCCGCTGCGCGTCTGCATCTGCCACATCAGCCCCGCCATCGCGCGGCAACCCAGCACGGCGACGAGCGTCAACCCAGTGAGTATTCGTTCTCTCATCATTTGCTCCCGCATCGCGTCCACCACAACTTCCGCGCCCACCGCCCGCGGATCCCAAACCAACTCCAACACCCTCCGTAGGGTGGGCTGTGCCCACCAATCGCGCTTCCTACCCAAGCAGCGGGGTTTCCGCCCCCGCTCCCCTCTCCCTCCGGGAAAGACCGGGAGTGTGAGGGCGAGCGCCCCAAGTCGACATTCCCGCACCGCCATCCGGTGTTCCCGCCGCACCGCATGCCAGATGATCCGCCAGCTCATCCGCAATATCTTGCCGCAGCGTCGACAGGCTCATCCTCGCGGGCCAACGAATCAGCGGTGAGATCAGACGGGGTCATCGGTTGTTTCATTGGGAGCAGAGGATCAGAGGAGCACAGGGACGCGCGTCCGAAATCTCCCCTTTGCTCCTCGACTCCTTTGATCCTCTCCTCATCTACTCAAAGCGAAATCAAAACGTGTCCTTGATGTTCTCGCGCCCGTTGCGTGTGCACAGCTTCATGAACAGCAGGCTGTCGATCGACTTGGAAATCGTCTGTGCATGCGCGTCGGCGAACGCAAACACTGTCAGATCGTTATGAAAGCTGCCGAATCCGAAATAGTGCACGGGCAGGATCGGATCGGGACAAGTTGCCGGGTCTTGCGAGGTGCAATGTACACGTTCCAGTAGGCGTCGAACGTCGGCATGTCATCGCAGCGGCAGGCGCAGCAGGAGTTTGATTCGCTCCAGAATCCGAACAGCGTCTCTCCGAACAAAACCGTATTCGTCGTGCCATCGACGATATCCCGGCATCGCGTATGGCGGCTGTTCTTTGAAGAAGATGCCATTGTTCAGCGCCCGGGTTCGGATTGCCGAACTGGTCGGTATTTGCCCAGCCGCCCATGCAACCCGCGGTAGTTCGTATACCCCATTCCGGCCGGGCGAGTCGTTGGCGAGCGGCACTTGGGCAGACGTACGACTCGATCGGCGTTTGAATCAGGTCCCAATTGCGGACGCCAATTCTTCAGGAATATTGAAATTGAGCTGGATCGTCCCCTGGTCCATGTAGGGCAGCAACATGCTGTGCCAGCTCCACATCCAGGACGTCGACCAGTTGGTGAGGGCACGGGATATCCCTCCCGTAGCGGTTCCCAGCGGCGGCGCGGTGGGAACCACGACCGGCTGCGACGTGAAGGTGATGTCCGCAATAATCGCGGCGCACGAATGATGTCGATATATCCGGGGAGGATACACGCGATGTGCGGACGGGTAATTGTGAGACGCCAGCGTCTGCGGATGTTGTTGATGCACACTGCCGTTCGCCGTGCCGCTTCACGCGCGCCCCGCTGCAGCCGGCAGCAGCAGCGGCGATGCCAGCACCTGCGCAATAATCGCAATTACCACCAGCAACTCGATCAAGGTGAAACCACGGCCGGGTCCTGACCGACAAGAAGAACGCTTGCAGCCGCGAAGATAGTGCGCATGTTGGGTCTCCTGCTGCACGTAGATGACCTTCGCACTCCTGTTATCTCGACGTCACTTCCCCTCATCTCCCGCAACTGCTCCCGCCGCACCGCACGCCAGATGATCCGCCCGGCTCATCACGTGTCCCGCCGCAGCGTCGACGGTTCATCCTCACGCGGAGCCGGCAGATCAACAGTAAAGTCGCCCGGGGTCATCGGTGATCGTTTATCACTTGTCAGTCTCAGCAAAACCGCTTTCCGCTTTCGGCTCTCCGCTTTCTCGCATCGATCGCTTTTAAACGATCAACCCCGTCTCCATCCCCAGCACCCCCATTCACCGCCGTCGCAAACGCCCGCCACTCATCCCGCCGCGCGCAGCGCGCTTCCGCCCCGCCGTCGTCAGCTTGTAATACTTCCGCCGCCGCCCCTCCGCTTCCGGTCCAGTACGACTCCAGCAGCTTCTGTCGTTCCAGCCGATGCAGCGGCAGGTACAGGCTCCCTCTTTCAGCTCGAACTGTCCGGCCGATCGTGCCAGCACCGTCTGCGTGATCTCATATCCATCGACGGCCGATGCGGGCGACCTCGAAAGTCAACATCTCGACCACGCCGGTCAATGGCGTGTGTCCATCGCGAATACCTTGCTTGTCTGGGTATTAGCATGAACACGCTAGGCATTGTCGTCAACTCCGCGCACATCACAACCCGTTTAGCGACGAGCCAACGGCGACCGCGAGCAGCGTTGCCCCGTCCGCTTATGCCGGTCGCGCACCATCCGCAACGCCGCGGCGCGTGTCAGCAGACGATTTTTCTCGCGAATTCTCCGATGGACCGCGGCCTGCTGTACCCCGTGTAGGCTTTCGCATGGCGACCTCGATGACGAAGCACACCACTGCCGCTTCTGGCGAAGCCCGCCGCACAATCCGGCGGAGTGATCTGAACGAGGACCTTACCTCCCGGAATCGGCCGAACCCGTCGCCGCTGCGGCCTCACGCTCGCCGAATTCATCGCGAACTACCGCCGTCCGCGACAGCCCGTCATCATCGAAGGCGCCACGCGCGAAGTGGCCCGCGCGTCTCTGGACACCGCAGGAACTCGGCGCCCGTGCCGGCCACCGCCGCATCACCATCCGCACCCAGCAGGGCCCCCGGCAACTCACCCTCGGCGACCTCACCGAGCAGATCGTCCACTCCACTCCCGACGCTCCGGCCCCCTACGGCCGCAACATCGACGTCGAGCGCGAACTCCCCGAACTCTGGCCCGACATCCAGCCGCGCCTCGCCTTCGCCTCACCCGACTGGAAGTCCTCGCGCCTGCTCCCGCGCGATTTCGTCTTCCGCAGCGGCCTCGAAGAACTCTTCTTCGGCGGCGCGGGTGCGACCTTCCCGACGCTGCACGTCGACTACTGGGGCATGGACGGCTTCATCAGCCAGCTCTTCGGCGAGAAAGAGTTCGTCCTCTACGCCCCCGACCAGACACCGTACCTCTACGCCACCCCATCCGACCCGCTCGTCAGCCCGGTCAACGTCGACCAGCCCGACGACGACCGCCATCCGCTGTTCCGGCAAGCGCAGCCACTGCGCTTCACCCTGAACGCCGGCGACACCCTCTACCTCCCGAACGGCTGGTGGCACACGACGCGCATGCGGATGCCGTCGATCTCTGTCATCACCGCCACCTGGCACCGCGACAACTGGCTCGACTTCTGCCGCCAGTACCGCCTCCGCGGCCAGGAGTGTGGCTGGCGCAAAGCCCTCCGCCTCGCCCACCTCGCCGCCGCCGGCTGTGCACTCGCCGCGCGAGACCGGCTGACTCACTGAACGACTCTGACGTACTTTGCGACTACGCGCGCCGCCTGTCGCCAGTTATCGGGGCATGGGGTGGCACAGGTTGGAACCACCTGAGTGCGTAGCAACGGAAACCTGACTTATGCGTCCGCACGGAAGTTCCAGCCGCATACCGCATGCGTCACGCGGTAAATCGGCTTCTCAACTCCCGCGCCACCGCCGCCGGATCATCCGCCGCGCAAATCGCCGAGCTGACCGCCACACGCGCCCCTCCGGCACCCGTGACCGCTGCGACGTTCGCCGCAACGATCCCTCCGATCGCAAACCACGGCAGCCCGATCTCGGTGGCGACCGCCCGCACGAACTCCAGTCCGGCAAACGCTTCAAACTGCTTCGTCCGCGACTCAAACGTCGGCCCCACTCCGAGATAGTCCGCCCCGTCCAGCACCGCCTGCCGCGCCTGCTCGATCGAATGCGTCGACACCCTGACCAGTTGCTTCCCCACAATCCGGCCGCGCCTGCTGCACGCCGAGATCCTCCTGCCCGACATGCACCCCATCCGCACCGCTGATCAACGCCGTCCGGCCGATCGTTCATACGAACAGCGCACCCGCGTCCGTGGTCCACGTCCGCACTCGCTCCGCCAGCTCCAGCAGCCGGCGGTCATCAATCCCTTTCTCCCGCAACTGAATCGCGTCCACACCCCCGTCGAGCGCACCCTCACCGTCTGCTCGAATCCGATGCGCCGACAGCCGCTCTCCGTGACCAGCAGATATAGTCGGCAATTCCCCAGTCGTGATCGGCTCGCATCGGCAGTCAGCAACGCCTTCTCCAGCGTATAGAACCGATACTGCAACTGCTCAATCGCCGCCGCCGCATCCGCATCGACCAGCTTCCCCTACTCCTCCAGCGTGCGCAGCGACTCTTCCACCCGCTTGCAATTGGCGCGCAGCACATCCGACGTCGTTGCACGCAACTGTTCGCGCGCCGTACCGATCGTCGTTCCCACATCTCCGGTTGTGTCGCGTTTCACGTGAAACGCATCCGCCCCCAGCCGCCGCAAGCGCCGCGCCAGCTCGTGCCGCAGTGTCTTGAGCAGCCCGCACAGGTGTGCATCGTTCAACACAAACCGCGTCGCGTCCTCAACGACACGCAACCCCTCCCGCCCTCGATTCGCCGCCGCATCCAGAATTCGCACGACAACATGATCGACTTCCGCCGCCCCGACCTCCGACTTCTGACCTCCGACTGCCGACCTTTGCCCCACCGGCTCCTCAATCACAATCGGCTCTGATACTTCCACCACCTCCACCCCCCGCACCTCATCCGGCGTCAGCCGCAACCGCTCGAACAGCCGCCCCACGTCGGCATCAACCGTCGCCAGCGCCGCCAGCAGATGTTCCGTCCGAATCTCCGTCTCGCCCGGCGTGTGCTTGATCCACCGCCGCGCCTGCCGCAGCGCCGGATCAATCGCCTGCGTCTCCACCGCCGCCGCCGGATCGCACTCCCCCTCCGCCTTCGGCAACGGAAACTCCGCCTGCAGTTGCTCGGATGTCAGCCCGGCCGCGTTCAGCACGGCATGCGCGCGGCTCTCGTCATTCACCAGCGCATGCAGCAAATGCACCGGCAGCACCGACGCGCCGCCCCTCTCCAGCGCCAGCGTGCGGGCGGCGTCGAGCACTCGTTCCACGGCTGCCGAAAGTTCCGTCATCGAATCAATACACTTCAAATACCGAAGAAACGCTAGCCACCGAGAACACCGAGGTCACAGAGAGGAAGCCGCCACGTAATCATCAATCAGAATCAGCCTCGCGCTGCCAGCAATCGGTCCCCTGCGAAACTCCTCGGTGCCCTCTGTGACCTCGGTGGCAAAAACCTGGACGATCACCGCGAAATCCGTTTAATGCCGTCCACCAGACGTGTGCAGCCAAAGTTCAGCAGCAGAACTCGTTTCAAACCGGTCGACTTCAAATACGAGAGCAGTTGAGCAGTCGCGACCTCTGGCAGCTTCGAGAGCGACTTCACTTCGGCAATCACTTCCCCCTCGACAATCATGTCGATCTTCTGCCCTTTGATGACATGCTCCTTGTAAACCACCTCCACCGCAACCTGCCGCCTGCAAGCCATTCTGCGCAGTCGCAATTCGACCTCCAATGCCTCCTCATAGATCATCTCCAGCAATCCCGGCCCAAGATGCCGATGCACTTCGATCGCCGCGCCGATGATCTGCTCCGTCAGCGAGTCTGGTTCGAAGTCTGACATCGTGTGGCCCCCAAAGAAGTCTCTGACCGCAACTCGCCTTTCATCGTCGTTAGTCCAGCATTGCACGGCGAAAAGGTTCTTGCCACAGAGATCACAGAGGTCGCCGAGGAAGCACTGCCCCCAAGTCGCTGGCCAGTTTCTGCCTCTCTGTGACCTCGGTGTCCTCGGTGGCCAATCCTTCCGGGCGAACATTCCGGTTCCGCCGGTCGCACGGATGGCAACGCCCACATATTGGCACAACCTGATCGGACATAACCTCCAGTCACAAAACCCGTATCTTGCCGCTGCGCAGGGCGCGAACTAGAATTCGCCCGGAGACCCAAATCCACGGCGACACAAAGACTTGAGTCGCTCCCCACAGGAGCACCACGCCGGGGCCTACAGGCCCCGTTTTTTACGCGGTTTTGGAACTGAAGAGACACCAGCGACACGGTTTTCGGTCCCGGCATTCGCCGGCGATTCCGCAATTTTTCAGGAGGGGAGTCACACGATGTACGAGCGCTTCACCGATCGGGCCCGGAAGGTCATGCAACTGGCCAACCAGGAAGCCCAGCGCTTCAACCACGAATACATCGGCACCGAGCACATCCTGCTCGGGCTCGTCAAGGAGGGATCCGGCGTCGCGGCCAACGTCCTCAAGAACCTGGACGTCGACCTCCGCAAGATCCGCCTCGAAGTCGAAAAGATCGTCCAGTCCGGTCCCGACATGGTGACGATGGGCAAGCTCCCGCAGACGCCCCGCGCCAAGAAGGTCATCGAGTACGCGATGGAAGAGGCCCGCAACCTCAACCACAACTACGTCGGCACCGAGCACCTGCTGCTCGGCCTCCTCCGCGAGCAGGAAGGCGTCGCCGCCCAGGTCCTGATGAACCTCGGCCTCAAGCTTGAGGACGTCCGCGAGGAAGTCCTCAACCTCCTCGGCCACGGCCTCGAAGGGGGCGAAGCGACCGAACGTGCCGGCGGCGGCGGACAGTCGCAGAAGTCGACCAGCAAGAGCAAGACCCCGGCCCTCGACAGCTTCGGCCGCGATCTCACCGAGCTCGCCCGCCAGACCAAGCTCGACCCGGTCATCGGCCGCGAGAACGAGATCGAACGCGTCAAACAGATTCTTTGCCGCCGGCAGAAGAACAACCCCGTCCTGCTCGGCGAAGCCGGCGTCGGCAAGACGGCCATCGTCGAAGGCTTCGCACAGATGGTGGTCGACGGCAACGTGCCGGAGATCCTCCGCGACAAGCGGATCGTCGTCCTGGACCTCGCGATGATGGTCGCCGGCACGAAGTACCGCGGCCAGTTCGAGGAGCGCATCAAGGCGGTGATGAACGAAGTCCGCCGCGCGAAGAACGTGATCCTGTTCATCGACGAATTGCACACGCTCGTCGGCGCCGGCGGTGCGGAAGGGGCCATCGACGCCTCCAACGTGCTGAAGCCCGCCCTCAGCCGCGGCGAGCTGCAGTGCATCGGCGCAACCACCCTCGACGAGTACCGCAAGTACATCGAGAAGGACAGCGCTCTCGAGCGCCGCTTCCAGATGGTCATGGTCGACCCACCCTCCAAGAGCCAGACGGTCGAGATCCTCAAGGGTCTCCGCGACCGTTACGAGAAGCACCATCACGTCCAGTACACCGACGACGCCCTCGAGAAGTCGGTCGAGCTGTCGAGCCGCTACATCACCGGCCGCTGCCTCCCCGACAAGGCGATCGACGTCATCGACGAAGCCGGCGCACGCATTCGGCTCAAATCGATGGTCCGTCCGCCCAACCTCAAGGACATCGAAGAGGAGATCGAGAAGCTCAACAGCCAGAAGGAAGAAGCGGTTGCCAACCAGGACTTCGAGAAGGCCGCCAGCCTCCGCGACCAGTCCGACAAGCTGAAGCGCCGCAAGGAGCAGATCACCCGCGAGTGGCGCCAGAAGTCGAAGGAGACCGACGGCGTCGTCGATGCCGAGGTGATCGCCGAAGTCGTCGCCAAGATGACCGGCGTGCCGCTCACCCGCCTCTCCAGCGAGGACACCGTGCGCCTCCTGGAGATGGAGAAGGAACTGCACAAGCGCGTCATCAGCCAGGACGAGGCCATCAAGATGGTCTCCAAGGCGGTCCGCCGCAGCCGCTCTGGGCTCAAAGACCCGAAGCGTCCGACGGCCACGTTCCTGTTCAGCGGACCGACCGGCGTCGGCAAGACGTTGCTCGCCAAGACCCTGGCCGAGTTCATGTTTGGCGACGAGGACGCCCTCGTGCAGATCGACATGAGCGAGTACCAGGAGCGGCACAACATCAGCCGGCTGATCGGCGCCCCGCCGGGCTACGTCGGCTATGAAGAGGGCGGCCAGCTCACCGAGCGGATCCGCCGCCGGCCGTACGCGGTCGTCCTCCTCGACGAAATCGAGAAGGCGCACCCAGACGTCTACAACATGTTGCTGCAGATCATGGAAGAAGGTCACCTGACCGACAGCTTCGGCCGCAAGGTGGACTTCAAGAACACGATCCTGATCATGACGACGAACGTCGGCGCCAAGTCGATCGCCAGCGGCGGCTTCGGCTTCGAAGCCACGGCCAACTCCGACGCCAGCTACGAGCGGATGAAGCGCGACGTGATGGCCGAAATCGGCCGGGTGTTCAAGCCCGAGTTCATCGGCCGTCTCGACGAGATCATCGTGTTCCACAAGCTGACGGACGACAACATGAAGCAGATCATCGACATCGAACTGTCGAAGGTCCTGGAACGCCTGAAGGAGCGCGGCGTCCGGCTGGAGCTGGGCGAAGACGCCAAGGAATTCGTCATCAACAAGGGTCGCTCGGAAGGGGAACGCGAGCACACCGACTACGGCGCGCGTCCGCTGCGTCGCTCAGTCGAGATGTACATCGAAGACCCGCTGTCCGAAGAGCTCTTGCGCGGTGAGTTCGAAGGCAAGAACGTCATTCGCGTCAGCGTGAAGGAAGTCGGCGAGGAGAAGCAGCTGCAGTTCATCGGCGCCCATGAAGAAGGCGTCGGCGAACCGGCTCTGGTTGGCGCGGGAACGGGCAAGGCGGAAGAACCGGCGGCGTCGTGAATGTGTTCCGGCCGGTCTCCTGACCGTGCCGGCAATGACACACCGGTGGACGATTGGAAGAATGCCTACCTGGCAGCGCTCCTCGGCCGCCCGCTGCTGGGCCTGCATGTCGAAGATACTCTCGCCGCCGGCCACTTTGTCGCCTACTACCAGACCGACAAACCGCGCGACGTCCACCTCATCGGCGTCGGCCGATCGGGCCTCACCGCTCTGCATGCCGCGGCCTTGCGTCCCGACCTGTTCACGTCAGTCACGCTGCACGACACGCCGAGCGACTGGGCAACTCTGATTCGCGACTCGTCGTCCGACCAGAAACTCACTGCCCTTGTTCCCGGAGCGCTGACGACCTACGACCTGCCCGACCTCGTGCGCGCGATCGGCCTTCCAGAACACGGCCGCAAGAATGACCGCCGACCCGATCAAATGGAATCGGCGAAAGTCGTCGGCATAGTCCGCGGTGGCCGAGTCCTGCACCGTCCTCGACAGATGCCGCAGGTACAGGCTGTGGCAAAAAACCGCCACACAAGCGAGTGCCACGGCCGTCACCAGGGGCGACGTGGAGAATGCGCTCCCGCGCAGCATCGGCGGAATCCAAGGCGTTGCCCAGCTCACCGGGTTCGCGACCAGCATGAACAGTGCCGCACCAATCAGCGCCGCGAACGTTGCCGCTGCCGACACCCAGGTCTTCAAGCTCCCCCACGCGCTGACACAGTAAAAGCACCCCAGCAGGCTCGCAGCGGCCGCCCCGTACAACACATATGTGGTTGAGCGTGGCAACCACTGCAGCACCGGATCGAGCCGACCTGGACTAAACGTGCTGATCAGGCATGTGGCCACTGCCCCCGCCACAAAAATCAGCAACCAGCGGAAATACTCCACATCCCTCTGAAACGCGCTCCGCACCAGGCCGAAACTGAGGGCTCCCAGTACGGCGGCGAGTGAGAACCCGAGAAAACCGCTGATCTGCCTGGAGACGATCAGCGGCGCGAGGCCCACCGCGGCGATCGACCTCGCCAGGAATAACAGTCCCACGGCCAGGCAGCTTAGATAGATCAGGTTCAGGCCGAACCTGGCACTGCGCCACCGGACGGCCAGTTTTCTGCTCATAATCGGGCGCGACTTACGGAGGACTCAACCAGACCTGGAACTTTCTTGACCGGCTTACAAACCGGCCGGCTGAACGCGGGCAATCGTGCTGGTTGCGGGGGCGGGCGCTGCGGCCGCCAGCACTGCTCCCTCCCACCACATCGCGGCCTGCTGGATGTCCCAGTCGTGCGCGGCCGCACATTCGTTCAGTGCGCGCTCCAGTTCGATGACGTCCGCGTAACGATCCGCCGGCTTCTTTTCCAGGCAGCGCATGACGATCGCTTCCAGGTCCTTGGGGATCTCGGGATTCAGCGACGTTGGCTGGACCACCGGAGCACTGGCGTGAGCAATCATCACGGCCACCGGTGTGGGCCCTTCAAACGGAGGCCGACCGGTCAGCATGTGATACGCAATCGCTCCGATCGCGTAGACGTCCGCCCGGCGATCGAGGTCGCGGTCGCCAACGGTCTGCTCCGGGGCCATGTAGTGCGGTGTGCCGCTGACGATATGGTCGGCCGTCAACTGCGGCGCACTGGCATCGTTGGTGAGCTTCACCAGCCCGAAATCGAGTACTTTCACGTAGTCGCACAGGCCGCCGCGCTCCGATACATAGAGATTTGCCGGCTTCAAGTCCCGGTGCACGAGACCGGCGTCGTGCGCCTCGGCGAGCGCGCTGCACACCTGTCGCAGCAGATAGATCGTGCGCCCGGGGGGAATTGTCCCCTCGCGGCGAATCAATTGCTGGACGCTCAATCCCGGCAGGTACTCCATGACGTAGTAGAACGTCCCGTCATCGGTGTGCCCGTAATCGAAAATCTCGACGGTGTTCGGATGCGTCAGTTGTGCGGTGCTCCGGACTTCGCGTTCGAAGCGGGCCAGCGCGGTGGGATCGCCGGCATCCTGCGTGCGGATCAATTTCAGCGCACACGGTCGTTTCAGCAGCGCGTGCTCCGCCAAGTACACCTCGCCCATTCCGCCGCGGCCCAGCATGCGCATGAGCCGGTACTGGCCGAGCTGTCGGGCGTCGTGCAGTTCGGCACGCAATTCATTGAGCTGGCTGGCGCCATAAATGGCCACGATGACGCCTGCCATGAGAGTTCCGGTCTCACGCAGCAGATTCCCGATGGACAACATCGTCGGCAGGATGGGGGTCAGCTCCGGATGAAACGCGCTCAGCATCGCGAGCACGACGCTGGGAGCCAGTGCGAGCGTGACCGCGACGCGCGCAGCACCCTGCCAGGCGTGCGGAACGAACAGCGCATGGATAAAAATCACGACCAGCAGCTCAATCAACCGGTACCGCCCCTTCAGCAGTACTTCAGTGATATTGCCGGCAGACGCATCGAAGACCATGGATTCATACCTGAAGTAGATCCACAGAATCGCCAGCGCGCCGAAAAGGCAGTATTCGATCGCGCGCAATGACGTGTTTGAGAAGCTCGGGCGCGAGCACAGCAGTCCCAGTGCCCCCCCCAAGAGCACAACTCGCAGAACGTGCAACGGCAGAGCCATCGGAAAAACGGCATACGAGCCGGAGAGAATTCCGAACGCTGCGATCGCGAATGAGATTCCGTACAGCACGAGCAGCGCAATTATCGCGGCTTTCAATCGCTCATGCAGCAGGGGATTCACCGACGACGAATAACTCGGACTGCCGCCGGTGATGAGCGCAATCGATTCGTCGTCGTCGTAGTCCAGGTCGTCGACCGACAGCTCTTCCGACGGCATCAAGTCGATAATCTCGGCCGTCAGAACCGACGGGTCCTGATCCATGACTGTTTCAGCTTCTGCGTTAAACGCCTTCGCCATTGCCTCGATCCCATTCAATTCGACGGCTTGTCTTCCGGTTTCGATTCCTGCAGTTTCTTCAGTTCCGACTCCGTTGCCTCCCGTGCGGCGTCCACGCCTTGCTGCGCCTTGTCGCGGAGTTCCTGCACGCGCGGATCCTTCGTCAGTTCGCCCGCCTGTCGCTGGAGTTCGGCGGCACCCTCCCGCGCGCGATTCGTCAGGTCCTGCACCGTGGGATTCTGCGACAGTTCGTCGAGCCCCTCCTGCGCCTGTGCCTTCAGCTTCTGCACCTGCTCCAGGTCGGTCACTTTCTCGACCTGACCCTGGACGTCCGATTGCAGCGTCCCCAGCTCCGTCCGCATCTGTTCGCTCAACGAGGCCCCTTCTGGCGTCTGTCCGCTCTTGATCCACGGTACGAACGCGAACACCAGCAGCACTGCCAGGATCGGAATCGCCGGGCTGATGAACTGGAGCGTGGCCTTTTTCATCCGCTTCCAGTGCTTGTACAGGTAAAAGAATGTGAAAGGTGGAATAAAGAATAGTACTCCCTGGATGGGACTGTCCTTGAAGGGAGCAATGACGAGATAAGCGCCATTTACGACGAACCGGCCCAGGTTCGGCAGGATGATCCCCGTCGCTCCAATCACTGCGACGTCGCGCCGCTTCAGCAGCACGCCGATCATCAGCACCAGGATGAACGGCGTCGAAATCAGGTAGGCGAAGTCATTAATCTTCTGCAGCGCCTTCAGCACCCAGTTGGTCTGACCGCGATACACGCGCTTGGCCAGCCCGGCCGCCTTTTTGCGACGCCGTTTTGGCTGCTGGATCGGAACGGCTGCAATACGGTATGGGCCCGAATCTACCTCCGGCTTGTTGGCACGAATCCGCTGCAGTGTCTTGTTCGTGATGGGCACCAATTGCGGATTGCTGGACATCTGCAATCGGCCGCGGGGCGCGTCGGCAACGGCAGTCCCGCCGCCATCCCGCGCCTGCGCCGCGATGGCCGCCAGGCTGGACTGCACCGAGCGCAGATTGAACCGGCCGGAGACCGCTACCGGCGCTGACTTCGGGCGCGCTGCAGGAATTATCATTCGGTGCTCGCAGCGGTTGCAGCGACCCTGCTTGCCCGCGGCCGAGTCCGGCAACTTGAACGGACTCCCGCATTCCGGACACGAGAATTCAATGGCCATGCTGATCTTTCCACCCGTAGCGAGTTGCAGCGACCTCAATGACGCTCTGAAGCATTTCACCCGGCGACTGTCAGGGTGCGCCAGCGTCACGGCACACCTGTCACGCGCAAAACCTCAGCGAGGAGTGTACGGACTCTGATTCACGCTGACGTGCGACAGCGAACCGCCGAAGGCACATTTTTATGCCGCAACCTGTTGGCCCGACGAACGCTCCGATTCGGAGCGCAGGAGGCACGCGAACAATGCCAATCTTTAAGTGTTATCGCCGAGGGATTCTGCGGAGTTCCGAAACCGATCTACACAGAGGAGGCGCCCATCAGCGAAGAGATGTGCAACAAAAATGCACGAGGCAGAAACGACGATACGCTTACCGCATGCAGTTTTCAACTATATCGAGACGGGTGGTTAGGGTCGTTGGAATCGCGGCGCAGTCGCCAGCCGAATCCCGTTCCCAATTCCGGCGCGGCAAATGCGCACAAGACCTGCGCAGCGCTGTTTCGCAGTCTTCGCGGACTAAAACTTCCGGTACTGCAGCCATTTCCCGTTCAGCGTGATCGCCATCCGTGGCACTCCCGGCGGGTCTTCGACTTTCTGGATGTCGACCGACATGTCGATCGCGCTCATGATCCCGTCGCCGAACAATTCGTGGGCGACGTCCTTGAACACCGGTCCGTACAGCATCACTAGCTCGTAGAACCGGTAGATGAACGGGTCGGTCGGCGGCCAGGGCTGAGCCGGCGCGCGGTGCGGCGGCTGCATCAGCGTCGTTTTCGCCAGCGGCGCGAGAGACAGGACGTTAATCAGTCCCTCCGCCTCCTCCTCGGTCGCCTGGCCGTAGCCGTAGACGAGCATGGCGGCATACACCGGCCCGCGGCCGATCGCCTCCCCCACCTGCGGCCAAGTCAGGCCAAGCTGCTGCTTGCACTCGAGAGCGATCTCGCGGACGTCGTCGCGCGTGAACATTGGAAGTTTCTCCGGCTGCAGGACCATGTCGCAAGCGCGAATGATGATTCTACCAATTACCGGTCACCCGTGACCTGCTCCAGCTGCGGCCAGCCGCCGACGTCGTCCTGGCTCTTCACGATCCGCCCGAACCGGCGGTCCCGCACATCTGCGATGATCCGCTCATCCACCGCGTCGCGCGGCGCGCAGCCGGCTTCGGCCAAGACGCGGTCGTATGCGAGAGCGGCCGGGTCGGCCGTCACCGGAATCGGCGCCGCGAACAGGGGGGCCGTTCGCAGGTGTGCGCGGACGTTGGCCGCCGCGTCCTGAATGTGGTCCCCTTCGTCGGTGAACACGCCGGCCAGTTCGTCGCCGCTCCAGGCCGGGCGATGCGGGCCGACGTTTCCCGCGATGAACACTTCGACCGGCTCGATCACGCCGTACTTCAACACCGTCATGATCTCCGGCCTGTCCGCATTGGCGTTGATGTAGGTGTTGTTGAGGAACTGAAAGCGGAACGTCGTGCCGACCGCTTCGTCATGATGGTCTTCGACGCCGGTCTTGTAGCGGCTGCCGGACTGCTCGTAGTCGAACATGACGTTGCTGACGGCTTCCATCTGGATGTCATAGCCGAGGCTCCGGCGGACGTCGTTGGCTTCAAATTGCGGGCCGCGCATGACGTAGTGCGCGATCAGACAGTGGTGGACCGAAAGCGTGCTGGCGCTGCAGTTGAGTCCGAAGGCGTGGTGGTTGCCGTAGGGATGAATCCGCGGATTCGTCAGCGGCTCAGCGATCAGGCACCATTGGATCGTGACGTTCTTGCAGCGGACGATGCCGAAAACTTCGTCGCAGCTCCACGACAGCGAGCAGTGGTCGAACAGGATCTCCTGCGAGTCGTCGAGCGAGACGCAGTCAAGATCGCGCGAGCCTTTGGGGCGCTCGAGCCCGGCGGCCTCGACGCTCTTGAGGGTTTCGACATCGCCGTGGCGAAACCGCAGATGGCGGACGATGACGTCGTGCGTCTTGCGGCATTCGAAGCTGTGATCGCAGATACAGATTCCCAGCCCCGGTGTGCCGGCGCCGTCGAGCGTGAGAAACGGCTCTTTGACCGTGAGCGGCCCTTTGAGCCGGATGTTGCCGGCGACGTCGAACTTTACGACGCGTGGGCCGGGCTGTTCGATGGCCCAACGGAGCGTTCCCGGCTGCGGGTGATCGGCGTCGTCCACCAGCGAGGTGACGTGCAGTTCGGGTCCGCCGGTTCCGCCGCGAGACGTGGCGCCGAAGCCCTCGGCGCCTTCGAACACCGCTGGCTGAGCGTCGGCCAGGGAAGTCCAGATCAGCAATACGCCGATAAGCGAAATCTGTCGCATGCACTCGTCCTGCGTAGCCCCCCGAGAGAGAGCAATCCGAGCGGGACAGCGCTGGATCAGCGTCGCCGTCCGCGCTTGTTGGCGCTGGGGACTTCCTTGAAGGGAATCCGCTTCCAGCGTTCAATACCAGGATCGCTGTCTGGCGCGGAGAAGCCCATAGCATAATCGAATTTGTATCGCATCTGCATCTGGTTATCGGCGGGAGCGGCCGCGACCGCATCCAAGGTCAATTCGAAATTAGGATTCTCTTTCAGCCAGGCCCTCAGCGGGATCGGATCCGACTCGTAGGTAATCCCGCCGGCCTCCGCTCGAACAATGAAGTCATCGGGCGAAGCCAGGTCCAACGTCGTCGTGCGGCCGGGATTGATGTCCAGGCGCCTCCACGGACTTTGAGGGGTGAGCGACTTTGTAGACTTGACCCAGACTGTGGCGCGCTTGCCCCCCCGCTCGAACTGCAGATTGTTGCGCACCTTCAGCTTGACCATGTCCTCTGCCGCGCAGGTTCCCGCGGCGGCAGCCACGCACAGCAGCGCTGCCACAACTCTACGCAGCATCCCCGGAACCGGACGACATGCACTCGTCGATTTCGCGATCATCTTGCTGGACCTCCAATTGAAACGCGTGCGAAGGGGACTCTGTGACAACGAGATTGACGTTCTGTTTGCGAAACAACTGCACTGCGGAGTTTTCGCTGCCCTGCGGCGTCAGGAGTTGCCATTCGGCATCGCTGCGGGACGCAGCCTCTGCGGGGAGCGCAAAGACGAGATACCATCCCGACCCGCTCTTTTGGGTGAACGGCTTCGACTTGAGGTCGTTGGATTCTCCGGGATCGATTTCGATATCGAACTGTTTGCCCAAGGTGAGGCGGTTGGTGACTTCCGGTGGCAGCCGATCGCGCGCGAGCACTGTACAGTTCGCAAATCTGAGGCGGATTCTGCCCGCAGTTCGGTTGCAGACCTGATAGTTGATCTGCTGCAACTGTTCCTGCGCCGGGGGTGGCATGCTGAGTTCAACCACGTCCGGCAGTGCACGGGCATAGTTCCGGTAATCGATCGCCGGAGCAGGCGGTAAAGCAGGCGACACAGGGGGATCTGGTCGCATCGCATTCCACAACGGCAAGGCTGCGATCATCAGGACCGCGAATGTCAAAGAGACCGCGTACGACAGGGCGGGCCGGGGCAACCACCGCCGGGGGAGCTGCGGAGGCGTCCAGATCGATCCGCCGACCTCCCCGAATGCCGGCAGCAGCGGCACGTCGGCAATATTTCCGTCCACTTCCAGCAACGTACGGAGGTGTGGCAGGACGGTTTCCTCGGCGCGGTAGTTGGCCGTCAGATGTTCGCGAATCCGTCGCTCAACATCCTTCAATGACAGCCTCACCGTGGACTCGCTCGACGTCTCGTAGCCCTGGAGATGCCCCAGGCTCCCCAGCAGGGCCTCGGTGAACTGCGTGCAGTCGGTCCGCGAGCGGCTCGTGGAATGATCGTTCAGCGGCGCGGAACAGAGCATCGCCAATCCGCGTGTCGGCTGTGCCTGCGACGGCTTGCTGAGCACGGGAGCGGCCAGCCGCTCAAATTCATGCGCGGCCAGCGTCGAATAGCAGGCGTCGATGATGCCGATGACCCGCAGGTCGATGCCCCTGGACCAGGATGCCTCGCGCAATCGGGTGAACAGCTCCACGGTGCTGAGCGTCGTCGCATCGGAATTCTGTTCCGAGAAGCCGAACACCAGGCGATGCGAATCGCCCGGTGTCCGCAGCCCGTGGCCGACAAAGTACACCAGCAGGTCATCGTGGCGCACCTCGGCTGGACGTGTTTTGAAATTCTCAACGAAGCCGGTCGACAACGACAGTACCTGGTGGCTGTTCGTCGCTACGTGTGCCGTCGGAGCATCGTCGCCGTGCGGGCTCTCGACGGCGGCGCACCCGCGGATTTCGCAGAGATTCTCGGCTGTGACGCCGGCGTCCAGCAGGTACTGCCGTATCGCGGCAGCAGACGCGCGAAACACCCGGTTCTGCGCGTCTGACTTGCTGAATTCGCGATGACGCGGAAACTCGTCCGACCAGAGGAGAATGCACGCCCGGCCCGGCATGGTGCGAAATCCAACGGAATCTACGCGTCGATGGAACCCTGAGTCTGACCCGGACCTGCAACTGTGGCATTCCCAGAGGACAGTGGCGTTACCTGCTGTGTCTCGGAATTTGTCGCATTCACGCGTGCCAGCAGTCTGCCGCTGATTCGAACGAGGGCATCAAACACGACTTTGCCCACCGCGACACCCGCGACGATGGCAGTCTCGGTTTTCACGGCGTGGACAAATCCGTCGGCGAACAGGATCAGCAGATTCTCGCCGGCCTGCGAATCGGGATTCGATCGCGCGGTCTCGACTTTCAGATCCGGGAGCTCCTCATGGAGCATTGTCGCCATCTGCCGCGCCAGCCGTTCCGCTTCGGCGGGGGACGCGTCGGGAAACGAGAGAATCAGATTGGATTCTGGCATGCCTGGCCCCGTGACTTTGAGCGCGCTCTCTAGCATACCAACGCTCACGAGGTGCAAACAAGCAGCCGTTGGGACCCCGGTGCAGCCCGAATAGGGAACAATCTGCGATTTCGTTCAAACGCCTGACCGCCCTCCGGCATTTTCGCGTTCGCCGGTCAGGTTGCTCCCCGCTCACACCCCGCCAGACACTCCGCTAGGATGCTTTCACTGCCCAACCCGCTGTCCCGTGACGTACCGCAATGTCCTCCCGCCTCAGCGCTGCTTTTCTGTTCTGCGCGGTCGCCGCCCACTCGGCGGCTGCTGATCCGGTTGAATCGCCGTCTGCACCAGTCGTCTGGCAGCCGATGGCGATCGACTTCACCGGTCCGGCGCACTTGCAGACGGATTCCGATCCGAACCCGTTTCTGGATTATCGACTGCAGGTTCAGTTCACCGGTCCGTCCGGTAATTCGCTCAACGTGCCGGGCTTCTTCGACGGCGATGGCCACGGCGGGCCGCAGGGGAGCGTGTGGCGCGTGCGGTTCACGCCGACAGAGCCAGGCGACTGGAGCTATCGAGTTTCTTTTCGGAAGAGTCCGGCGGTTGCGATCGATCTCAAAGCAATCGCTGGCGAGGCACTGGAGCCTGACGATACGCACGGCACGTTCACTGTTGCGCCGCGCGATCCGGAAGCACCGGGCGTCTACAAATGGGGGCTGCTCGAATATGTGGGTCTGCATTACCTGAAGTTCCGTGATGGGCCGTACTGGATCAAAACCGGTCTCGACGAGCCGGAGAACCTCCTGGCCTACGAGGGGTTCGCCAACACGCGCGGCAGTCACAAGTATGCCGAGCATGCACAGCACTGGCGCGAGGGGGATCCCGACTGGGAGAACGGAAAGGGAAAGGCGCTCATCGGAGCGCTCAACTCTTTGGCCGATCAGCACGTCAACAGCATCTACTTCCTGACGATGAATATCGGCGGCGACGGCAAAGATGTCTGGCCGTTCGCCGGCGAGCTCGATCGCAAGGGGAATCCCGCCAACAACAATCTGCACTACGATCTGTTGAAGCTGGCACAGTGGGACACCGTCTTCGAGCACGCGCAGCGTCGCGGGCTGGTGCTGCACGCCGTGCTCGACGAAGCGGAAGAGGAGAACAAACGCGAACTGGACGACGCGACGCTCGGTCCAGAACGCAAGCTGTATTACCGCGAACTGGTGGCGCGGTTCGCGCATCACCCGGCGCTGCAGTGGAACCTGTGCGAGGAGTACAACATCGGCGGACTCGATCTGGGGCCGGAGCGGGTGCGGGAGTTCGCCGATTATCTCGCCGCGCTCGATCCGTACGGGCACCCGATCACCGTCCACTCGGCCGGCGACCCGGTCAAAGCGCTGGCGTTCACGTTCGGCGATCCGCGGTTCAGCCTGACGTCGATCCAGCTCAACCAGCGACGGATCGATCTCGTCACCGAAGCGGTCCGGCAGGCGACGATCGACGCCGGCCGTCCGTTGCCGATCGCCCTCGACGAGTTCACGGTCGACATCGGCACGAACAAGTCGCATATCCCGGCCGACCGTCCAGACGATCATCGCCGCCAGAAGCTCTGGCCCACCCTGATGTCTGGCGGGACGATCGAGTTCATTCTCGAAGGTCTGCTAAAGGCCGACCGGTTCGACACGCCGGAGCGGGCGAAGTTGTGGGAATACTGCTGGCACGCACGGAAGTTCATGGAGGAGAACCTGCCGTACTGGGAGATGGAGCCGGCGGATGAACTCGTCGAGGGAGCGGCGACGATCGATGTGGGGATTGGCGGCGGGAAGCCGTCACCGATGGGGCCGCAGGTGTTCGCGAAGCGGGGCGAGGTGTATGCGGTCTATCTGCCGAACGCGTCGCAGACAGGCAGGATTCAACTCAATGGCGCTCATGGACCTTACATTCAGCGCTGGTACAACCCTCGCACTGGGGAGTTCGTCGGCGGTGAGAAAGAAGTCGACCCGCTGAACTACTCTCCGATCAGGCGAGGCGTGCCGGTCGCAGTACCGATCTTCGAACCGCCGGCCGATCCGGCAGAGGATTGGGTTGTCCTCTATCAGCTCGTCAACACGCCGAATGTTGGGGTGCACGTCGATCCGCCGCGGGTCTTCCCGGGCGCGCACTGGCAGACGCTGCCGCCGTCGGTGCTCGGCCTTGATCCGGGAAAGCTGAACGCGCTGGCCGAGCAACTTGGCGGGCGCGGCTGCGTCATCAAGCATGGCTCTATCGTTACGGCCTGGGGCGGACAGGATGTCGTCAGCGACTGGTATTCGTCGGCAAAGCCGGTGCTGAGCACGTTGCTGATGTTTGCGCTGCAGGAGGGCAAGATCACCAGTTTCGATCAGCCGCTGGTCGACTTCGGATGGGAGCTGAAGGGAAAGGACCGCACGATGACGCTGCGGCACCTGACCAACATGATGAGCGGGTATGCGCGGCCCGAAGCGCCAGGCGCCGCCTGGTCGTATAATGATTACGCGATCCAGCTCTATCAGCAGACGCTGTTCGACAAGATCTTCAAGGAGGATCCAGCGACCGCAGCGAACTCACCGCAGCGGCTCGGTGTATTGGGACTCGAGGACGGGTTCAAGTTCCGCAACAAGAATCGCCGGATCAGTGCGTCAGTCCGTGACTTTGCCCGGCTCGCCTGGCTGTGGCTGAATCGCGGCGACTGGAACGGCACGCAGGTCCTGCCGCGGGCGTATTTTGATGACAACATGCGGCCGCAGGTGCCATTCGATCTGCCGCAGACGCAGCGCGCCGAGACCGACGACTATCTCAAGATCGGCACGTACGGGGGCGAATCGGACCACTTCACGCAGCATGGACCCGGCATCTACGGCTTTAACTGGTGGTTCAACGGCAAGGGGCGCGCGCATCCCGACACGCTGAGCTGGCCGGCCGCGCCCGAAGAGCTGTGGATGTCGATCGGCTTCGCCGGCAACTGCACGGCGATGCTGCCCAGCCAGGACGCGATCCTCGTGTCGTCGTACGGCAACTGGGGCAAGTTCACCGCCGGCAAGGCGGACTCCGACTTCAATCGGCTGCTTAAGCAGTTCGTGGCTGCCGTGACGCCTGCGACGGAAAGGTAGCGGTCCGCAGAGGGCGCAGATTTCGGCAGTGCGTTGATCTAATCCGCAACGGGCTCGGGCGGCCGGTAGGTATCGGGATTGTGACCGTCGCGGATGATCTCTTGCCTTCTCTGCTCGCTTCCGACTGCAAGCCAGCGCCTGCGCACGCTGGACAGGTAGCCTGAACCAGGAAGCCCGGACCATTGGTACATGGCTAACGGAACGTAGATCGAACCGTCCACCGTCTGCGCAGTTTCGCGGTCGATTGTGCCGCGCCCCTCGAAATATGGGATCGTCGCGAAGCTTCCGATGTAGGTCGCAATCAAAAGTGCGACACCGACAACCGGGCTGACGATCCGGCGTTTGCGAATCTCGGCCATGCCCGCATGCTACCGGGGCCTGAATAGCGGATTAAAGACTAAATCGACCCGCTACCCAGATTTCCGAGGTGCACGCAGAACAATGATCAGTGCCGACTACACTTGTTGACGCGAAGCAGGAGCTTCGAGGCAGTGCGTTCCCGAATGGAATTCGGAAACGACGATATCAACCACAACGGCACGACGGACACAACGAACAAAGAAGATCTGTCTTTCGTAGTGTCCGTTGTGTCGTCGTGGTTCCAACTCTTTTTCTGCGAGAATCTTTGACATCCGCGTTATCCGCGTGCCTTCCAAATGCCCGTCAACGACGCTCAGCTTTCTCCGCTTCGATGATGTCACCAGCCGCCATGGATTCGAGGGCCTTGTCGGTGCTTTCGGGATCGACGCTGCGGCAACTGTCGGTGAGGATGCGGGCGAGGTCGTTGAGCTGACGCTGCCATTCGCCGGCGTCGACGTTCGGCGGCGTCAGCGCCGCGAACTCGCCGCACAGGAGGATCATCCGCAGGCAGTGGCGGAAGACGAGACCTTCCTGCTTGGTGAGGTCGCGACCGCGGACGTACTTGTCGAATTCGCCGTTGAACTGCAGCAGATCTCCGACGACCCAGCAGGGAGTGATCCGCAGATCGCGGACGTCGGGGAACTCGGAGTGGAACAAGAGCCGGAGCTTGTCGGCAAGTGGGACCGGCCAGCGGCGTTCGCGGAACATGTCGTGGCGATCGCGATCTTCCTCCATGGGGGGGTAGAGTTCTTCGTGCGTCGCGAGGCCGCGGGCGATCAACTCCTGGTCGACGTATCCGGTGGCCAGCGGACCTGGCGGCATGACGTCGGGTTTCGGCACACGGACCAGCGGGAGCAGCGAACCGGGAAGTTCGAGGACGCTTTCGAGCGCCTGGATGCGCTCTTCCGGCTCTGCGGCTCCGAGCAGGTCGAGGAGGAAGAGGCCGTAGATGGGGTTCACGCTGCGGAGCATGAGCAGTTTCGACAAATCCGCAGTTGGTGTTGCGCGATTCGGAACGTAGGGAGGCGGTTCGTCCGGTTCTGTCTCCACCTGGATTCCGAGTGCCCGGACCAGGACCGAGGGCTTTTTCGATTTCTTTTCACCGCTTCCGGAATCCTCTGTTTGTGCCGGCCTGGCTTCATGAATTGCCTGCTGAAGCAGCACCCCGAACGATCCGGCTTTGGCCGGTGCGGTTTCGGTCTCGACCTGATCGGTCTGCGGAGATGGAGGCGTTTCCGGCTCGGGGACTGTGCGTTCGGGAGAACCCGGGGTGACTGGCTCGTCGATAAACAGGTTGCCGCCGAAGTCTTCGTCATCGTCACCGGCGGCCTGAGGCTTCGCGCTGACGGCTTTGACGAGTGCCGGGTTGGCCACGGGTGTGTGCTTCGCCGGGCGTTCCATCGGCGGCGGCGGGTCGAGGTCGACATAACCGCCGGCCCACATGGTGAGGAGCATGCGGTCGAGCCGGTTCAGATTGACCTCCAGCGGCTTCGGTTCCAGCAGCCGGCGCTTCACGAACTCGCGCAGGCGGCTGACGTCGGGCGAGATCTGAGATATCCCAGCAGTCCGCCACGGGAGTCGCCGCGACTGGCGAGCTTTGCGGGGGGCTGCGCAATCAGTTTGCGGAACTGGTCTTCGTTCCAGTACTGCTCGGTGTTGCGCGTCGGCTGCTTTTTCTTCAGCTGCCTTCTTTAGCGCGGATCAGGTTCGGGTCTTTGGTGTCTTCGGGAATCTGGTCGTATTGCTTCTTCCAGCGGGCGATGCGGACGTCGTCCTCGTGGGCGAGCGTGTAGACGTAGCCGATCTTGCTCGAACTGCGGGCGTCGGGCGCGGCCCATCATCTGGTAGCATGGCGCTGGGCTCGATGAGCTTCTTCTTGCCGGGCGGTCCTTTGATCAGCGTGGTGAGGACGACCGATCGCGCCGGGAGGTTGATGCCGGCCGCCAGCGTCTCGGTGCAGACGCACACCGACAACAGCTTCTGCTGAAACAGTTCCTCGACGCGTCGCCGGTACTTCGGCAACATCCCGGCATGATGCACGCCGACGCCGCGCTGCAGCAGCGGCTTCAGCTTGGGGCCGATGCCCGACTTGAAGTCCCAGCGGTCGAGGAGGTCTGACAGGATCTTCTGCTGGCCGTCGAGGAGGAGAGATTTGCCTTTAAGCTGTTCGGCGACGCTCCAGCATTCTGAGCGATTGAAGCAGAACAGCAGCGTCGGCGTGCGGGCGCAGGCCGGCGTCGCCGGTGGTCATCCATTCGAGTTGTTCGTTGAGGCGATCGCCGACCCATTCGATCTGCAGCGGAACTTTGCGTTCAGTGCTCTGGACGAGCTGGGGGGTGCGGCCGTGGCTCTTGCGGAGCCAGATCAGGAATTCGTTCGGCTGGCCAACGGTCGCCGACAGGAGCAACAGCCGGACGTGTTTCGGCAGCAGCGCCAGCGAGAGCTCCCACACGACGCCGCGTTCGGGGTCGTTGAAGCTGTGGAACTCGTCCATGACGACGGAGGTGACGTCGTCGAACTGGAACTTCGCCGTGCAGGAGTCGATTGAGCAGGATTTCCGCGACGACGACGGCGAGGCAGCCGCGTCGGGATTGACGCGACGGTTGCCGGTGACAAGGCCCACGTCGTCGCGCGAGAAACCCCAACGTTCGGCCGCCGCCTGCAACTCGTGGAATTTCTGCTCGGTGAGGGCGATCAGCGGCGTCGTGTAATAGGCCCGCTGGCCCGTGTGTAATGCCTCAAACATCGCCGCTTCGGCGATGAGCGTTTTGCCTGTGCCGGTGGGAGCGCAGACGAGGACACCGTCGTCCGACGTGAACCAGGCGAGCAGCGCCTCCTCCTGAACGGGGTACGGGGGATACGGCAACTGGTCGAGATACATCCCGGCGAGGTCATCGCGGGAGGGAGGGGGGGTCATGAGGTGTAGCGTCGGCACTCATGACGGTGAATGCAAGCGGTGGGCCATATTGCCGCGATGCAACCTTCTGGCGACATACGGACTCGGCCCGATTGTGGTACAACTGCCGCAGATCGATACACGCAGCGAGGCGAGTTTCCTTGCAGTCGCAAGAACCCAATCGAGACCTGTTCGCCCGGCTGCCACGCTGGCTACAGGTGTGCCTGTATCCGGTGTTCGTGGTGTTCATCGGGATCCCCACGATGGTCGTGTTGGGGCTTCTGCTGTTCGTTCTCTGGCCGCGGCTAATCTTGCAGGGCTGGCTGGAGGACCGTGCATGGTGGAAGAAAATGCGCCGGCTCGGCCGAGTGGTCGAGTGGCCGGTTGTCGAACGGGAGTTGACCTGTGATTCAAGCACGCTAGTGGTGGAAGTGGGTCCGAAGGGACCGTACATCTCCTGGCTGATCAACGCGCCTCGCGATGTCATTGATCCCGCACACGTAATACCGAACTGGCACCAGCTCGTGTGTAGCGGCTATTCGGTGTTCGACGAAGTGGGGGGCGAACGAGACTTAATTGCGGACTGGACGGTGGAGCGGCTGTCAACGTTTGCGGACTCGGCGCAGGCGATGCACGGCGATTGGCAGCGAGTGGATCGCCTGCCGATCAGCATCCAGCGGCAGTCGGTGCTTGCTATCCACGAACTGTGCGAAGGTTGTCTGAGCTGGCGATTTAGCGAAACGGACATGGTGTGAGTCGACCGCATGATTGCTGTGCGACCCACACTCGCTCGCAAAGAAGTCTTGACTATGCCGTGGAACTGGATAAGAATTCTTTACTAACGTGTATCGCTGGTAAAGACGAGTTATCCAGCCATGAGTCGCTCAACCGGGACATACCGGACGTTGAAAGTCGGCGGGGAGCCGGTGCGCGCGTTTGTGCCGGCGCCGCTGCCGCCTGCAAGGCCGGCGCTGGAGATCGCGGGTCCGATATTGGAACGGCATTACGCGGCGACCGCGGCGGTGGGGCAGCTCAATGTGGCGGAGCAGACAGTGCCGAGCGTGGAGTGGTTTCTGTACGGGTTCGTCCGCAAGGAGGCGGTGGTCTCGTCGCAGATTGAGGGGACACAGGCGACGTTCGAGGACATTGCGCAGTTCGAGGCGACGGAGCAGACGGAGCAGCCGGAGGACGTCGAGGAGGTGTGCAATTATGTGGCCGCGCTGGAATATGCGCGGAAGGAGATGGCGCGTCCGCGCGGGCTGCCGATTTCTTCGCGGCTGCTGTGCCGCGCACAAGCGGCTGATGCGCGGGTCCGCGGTGCGGAGAAGCATCCGGGAACGATTCGGACGTCCCAGAACTGGATCGGGGGACGCGGCCGGGGAACGCCCACTTTGTGCCGCCTCCACCGGGAGAGGTGCCGGAGGCACTGGCGGGCGCTGGACCGGTGGATTCACGTAGCCGCGACGGCTTGCCGCCGCTGACGCAAGCCGGGGTTGGGCGCACGCGCAGTTCGAGACGATCCATCCGTTCCTCGATGGGAACGGGCTACCGCGGCTGTTGATTACGTTGCTGCTGGAGCACTGGCGACTGCTCAACGCGCCGCTGCCGTATCTCAGTCTGGCGTTCAAGCGGCACCGCGACGAATACTATCGCAGGCTGTCGGCAATCCGACCGAAGGGGACTGGGAGGGGTGGTGCGAGTTCTTTCTGGAGTGTGTCCGCGAGGCGGCCGATGACGGAGTGCACGCGGCAGGGAGAGACTGTTCCGGTTGCTGGGGGAGGACCGCAATCGTGTCATCCGGCATGCGGCGACAACGGTACCGGCGATTCGGCTGCTGGACCTGTTGCCGATGCATCCGATGGTCACGCTGGCGAGGTCCGTCGAGCTGCTGGACGTCACGAAGCCGACCGCGACCAAGGCGATTGAGGTCTTGCGCGACGCGGAGGTGCTGACGGAGGTGACGGGGAAACGGCGCGACCGGGTCTATGCGTACAAGCGGTATCTGGAAGTGCTGGGAGAGGGAACGGAGTTGTCGGGGTGAGGGGTTTGGCGGAGGCGGCTTCCCGCGCGCTGATCACAAGTCGTTTCATTAAGCCCGCCGCTGCAGAACGTCTTTGTTACCGCCGCACCAGTGCTCTGTGTCGCTGGCCGCATAGACGAATGTCACCGGGCCTTCGGTAAAGCGAAGTTTGAGGAGTGCGAGAAGATCCGGCTGCTGCTTGAGCCTGCTCCGGTATCTTCGCTGAACTCCGACCATTTGTCCGGGTCGTGATTGAACCAGTTTCGCACTGCGGTGCTCGGGCGTCGCGTCCTTCAACCGGAGGTCAATGGCTGCCTGTTTCTTGCTCATACCGGCGCGGCCAGAGGCGTTCGACAAGATGCGTCAGCCTCGCTGATCGGCATTGTGTCTTGCCCGACGGCCTGCATCGTCACTTGCAGCGAGATCGCTAGTGTGAGGATCGTTGCTCGATGCATGAATGCCTCTTCGATTGAACACACCTGTCGGCCGATTCAAGAGCGAATTGTAAGCAGTCCATCATCGCGCCAGATACTGCGGATCGCTCACCAGCCCTTCCGCGGTCCCGCGAGTGATGCGGCCCGATTTGAACAGCCGGCGGATGGATTCGTCGAGCGTGCGCATGCCTTCCGCCGCGCCTGTCTGGATGTAGCGTTCGAGGGTTTCGAGCTTGCCGAATCGGATCCCGCTGGCCACAGCGGGCGTGATGAGCAGAATCTCCAGCGCCAGCTCGCGCTTCGCTCCCGTGTCGAGGCCCGGCACGAGGTGCTGGCTGATCACCGCGCGCAGGCTGAGGGAAAGCTGCGAGCGGATCTCTCCCTGCACGTCCTGCGGAAACAGATCGACGTACCGCGAGATCGCGCCCGCGGCGTTGCGCGTATGGAGCGTGGAGAACACAAGGTGCCCGGTCTCGGCGGCACTGAGCGCCATCTGGGCCGTCTCGCGGTCGCGGATTTCGCCGACGAGGATGACGTCGGGGTCGTGTCGGAGGCCGTACTTGAGGCCGTCGGCAAACGTGAGGACATCCTGGCCGACTTCCCGCTGCGTGACGACCGAGCCCGGATTGTGTGGGAAGATGTACTCGATCGGTTCCTCGACGGTGATAATGCGGTGGCCGGTTTCCTGGTTGAGGAGGTTGACGATCGTTGCCAGCGTGGTGGTTTTTCCGGAGCCGGTGATGCCGGTGATCAGGACGAGGCCATCGCGCAGATGCGCCAGCCGTTCGGCAATGTCGCGCGGGAATCCGGTCCACTCGAAATCGGGGATTGCGCCGAGGATGACGCGAAAGCAGGCGGCCAGTTGTCCGCCGGTATAGAAGTAGTTGGCACGGAATCGCCGCGACGTGCCGTCCAGCGGCAGGTCGATTGCGAAGTCGGTGTTCTTGCGAACGTCGAGCGCGTGCACGGAGTCATTCGGGCAGAGGGCCAGAAGGGCGGTGCCGAGTGTCTCCGGTTTCAACTCCGGGGCATCTAGCGCCAGGAGGCGGCCGTGGAGCCGCAGTGTGGGGCGGTAACCGGGGACGAGATGCAGGTCCGAGGCACCCGTTTCGACAGCAAACTGCAGCCAGGCGGCGATGTCGGGCATGGGACGGCGGTCATGGAGCTTCGGAAACAGTGTCTGATTGTAACGCTGGAAGACCCACGAGGTGCCGCTGGTGCTGCGACGCAAAGCTGAAGTGCTGCAATGCCGGGGCACAGGGGTATCCCCTGGTCATGGCCGCAGTGTCTGAAATTTGCGAAACCTTTCTGCGGGTGGCGGGTTAAATGGGGGTCGGAGGTGCAACCCGTCCGAACAGAAGGAGTTAGGAAACGCCAGAGTCAGCGGCTTTACAATTGAGACTGGGGTTGGAGATGTGCGATCCGCCTCAGCAAGCGAGCTTCATTTGATCGCAAAGTAGGGCCGGGCCGTTTTCCGTTCTGTAATCCTTCGTGCCGAAAGACGCACTGCGATCGCTGTGCGCGCCGGCGTTGAATCCGTGAGGCAACGATGAGTGTTCTTGGCTACTTCGATCCGGGGAATGGCAGTTTGCTGATGCAAGCGTTAGTGGGAGGCGCTGCCGGCTTGCTGGTCGTCGGCCGTTACCTGTGGGACGCCTGCGCGCAGAGGTTGGTCACGCGGCGGCGTCAGAGCCCATGACGTTGGGGGATCCCCAGGAGGGAGTCGAGTTCGATCCAGGCTCTTTTCGAGATCGCTCCGGGCGCGTGTTCAGGCGTAACGGGCGGGTGTACCGCGCGCTGGACGATGCGGCGGCTCGCGAGTGGGAGTCCGCGCTGCGCAGCGGGTTTGTCCTGCGGGAGATGGACGCCGGCCGGATCGTGCGGACGACGGGCGTGTCGCCACCGCCACCCGGATTGTACGGCGACCGATGGGCGGGGGTCGTCGAGCACTCGGCGGTACCGTTCATTTCGTACCCGTATGAGTGGACGTTCGGCATGCTGCGGGACGCGGCATTGCTGCAACTGGAATTGATCGATGCGGCGCTGGAGGAGGCGCTGATTTTCAAGGATGCGACCCCCTACAACCTGCAGTTTTGCGACGCGTCCCCGGTGTTTATCGATACCGCCTCAATCGTGCGCTACACCAATGGCGAGCCGTGGGCCGGGTACCGCCAGTTCTGCGAGCTGTTCCTGAACCCGCTGCTGCTGCAGGCCTGTCGAGGTGTGGAGCCGCAATCTCTGTTGCGAGGTTCGCTGGATGGGATTTCGCCGGAGACACTGAGCCGTATGCTGTCGCTGCGGGACCTCTTCCGCCGCGGCGTGTTCGCACATGTCTTCGTGCATGCAAGGATGCAGCGGCAGTTTCGCGTTGCCGAACGGGACACACGGCAGTCGTTGAAGTCGCATGGCTTCGGCAAGAAATTGATTCGCGCGAATGTGCACTCACTTCGGCGGATGGTGGAGCGACTGCAATGGCGCGGCGGCCTTTCGACGTGGTCGGACTATGAATCGCGATGCCCGCATGTGCAGATCGACCTGGCGGCAAAAGAGGCGTTCGTGCGGACAATTGCCGCAGCACGACGCCGGCGGCTGGTCTGGGACCTGGGTTGCAACGTCGGGCGATTCTCGCTGATCGCTGCGGAGCATGCGGACTGCGTGGTGGCAATGGACAGCGACCAGCAGGCGGTGGACGCGCTGTACGGGCGGCTGCGGGGAGAGCGTGTGCGGGGCGTGCTGCCGCTGGTAGTCGATCTGGCGGATCCGTCGCCCGCCCGCGGGTGGCGCGGACTCGAGCGGCGCGATTTGCCGTCGCGCGGACGGCCTGATCTCACCTTGTGCCTGGCGGTGCTGCATCACCTGGTCATCGGCCGAAACGTGCTGCTCCAAGAGGTCGTCGACTGGTTCGCGGAACTCGGCACGGAGCTCGTCATCGAGTTTGTCGCCAAGGAAGACCCGCAAACGCAAATTCTGCTGCGGAACCGCCCCGACCAGTACGCCGACTACAAGGTCGAGTCGTTTGAGCGGCTGTTATCGGAGAGGTTTCGTATTTCCCGTCGTGAGACGCTCCCCTCGGGAACGCGGACGTTGTTTTATGCAACCCCTCTCGCCGCGACGCAGGTCAGCTGTTGATGCGCGCGGAGGATCGGAATGACTGGGCGGAACCGCGGCGACCGGGTCAGCAGAACCTGGATTGAAGTGGGACGGAGGGCGAAGTCACACGTGAACGACATGTGCGGTCGCCGACAAGCGCTTGAGACGGCCGGCAGCGGACGGCGGTTGGCGGAGCTGCTGGCGCTGAGCGCGTTCGCAATCGCTCAGCCGCTGTACGTGCGGTTGGCGACGCAGACACCGTTTCTGCTCGACACGGGGACGACGCCGGTGCGCCTGCTCGCGCTGACGGCCGCGATCTATCTCGGGCCGCCGCTTGTGCTATGGATGTGGGAGTTGCTGGCCGGCCGTGGACGACCGCAACTTGTCCAGAAGCTGCACGCCGTCGACGTGGGCGTGTTGATTGCACTGTTTTGCCTGCAAGTCGGCCGACGGTGGACTTCGTCGACGATTTTCATTCGCTTCGGATTGACCGGATATCTGGTTGTGCTGGGGGCCCTGCTGGCGGCGATGGGCGGCACTCTCGCGCTGCGGCAGCGGCGGATCCGGCAGGCGCTGTGGCTGGCCGCGTGCGGTTCGTTGCTGTTCCCGTTCCAGTTTCTGCGGAGCGGGGCCGCGGCGACGATCCTGACGCCGCCAGAGCGAGCGCCGCAGGCAACAGTCGGGCGGCCGGCACCCGTGATTGTGATGATCTTCGATGAATTCTGCGGGATGTCCCTGCTGAATGAGGAGCATCAAATCGACGCCGGGAGGTATCCGAATTTTGCGCGACTGGCGGCGACGTCGACCTGGTATCGCAATGCGTCGACCGTGCATGCGCGGACGAATTTCGCCGTGCCGGCGCTGCTCACGGGGCGGCGGCCGCTCGGCGAGCGCGAAATGACGCTGGCGGAGGCGCCGCAGAACCTGTTCACCCTGCTGCAGGCGGCCGGATACACGACGGCCGCATTCGAGCCGGTCAGCCGACTGTATCCCACCGGCCTGCACACATTGCAGACCAGCATTACGGCCCGGGACTGGGCGGCGATGATGGGCAAGTGCCTGGCGTCCGTCTACGTGTGCGCCGTCGTGCCGACGGAGTTGCCGTTGCCGTTGCCGCTGCCGGAGATCCCGGAGGTATGGTACGGACTGATGGAAGAAATCCAATCAAAAGATCTACGCGCGCAGCGTACCGGCGTGTTTCGGGATGCGAGCGACGCCAACGAGCAATTCGCGCACTTTGTGGATTGTCTGCCGCATTCATCGCGACCGGGATTGTGCGTGCTGCATGCGATGCTGCCACATTGCCCCTGGCGGTATCTGCCCAGCGGCGAGAACTACTTGGACATCGAAACTCTGACGGAGATTCCGGTAGCGGGAGTCGGCAGCCTGTCCGAGGACTGGGTCCAGGACGAACTCCCGGTCAAGCAGACGTGGCAGCGGTACCTGCTGCAGGTGGGCGACCTCGACCGGCGGCTGGGGATCGTGATCGATCAACTTGAGTCGTCAGGTGTATTTGATGACGCGCTGATCGTCGTGGCAGGTGACCATGGAGTGTCATTTCTCGCAGGACATTCGCGGCGCATGCCGGACGGGGAAAACCTGCCTGACATTCTGTCGGTACCGTTATTCATCAAACGGCCGGGCCAGCACGTCGGAGTGGTCAGCGACCGGAACGTGGAGAGCATCGACGTGCTGCCGACAATTGCCGCGGCGCTCCAACTCGACCTGCCGCGGCCGGTCGACGGCGAGTCCCTGCTCGATGACACGATTCCGGAGCGGGCGAGAAAGACGATCGAGTTCGACGGAGGAGGCTCGACTGTCGTGACGGCCGATTTCCCGCAGCGGTACCGATCGCTCGATCGGATGCTGGCCGCCTT
>JAXMBS010000048.1:0-41971 GCA_046349775.1 Planctomycetaceae bacterium
AGACTTGCGTGACGTCGGCCGATGCGTGCCCCAGGATGACCTGGGCGGCCTCCAGCCCGTACCGTTTCCGAATCTCCGTTCCGGCGGAGTGGCGCAGCCGGTTCGGACTCCAGCGATGGTCTGATTGCCACTGGTCGAGTTCGGCTCGCTGCATGTCGGTCAACCGGTTCCGCCACTGCTCGATGGTCTCATCGTCGCGACGGCAAAGCGGCTCAGGCGCCGGGAACGCCAGATCACACGCCCGGTGGATCGCGCGGCGGTAGCTTCCGGTGGTGTACTGTCCACCCGCGGTTCGCTTCGGTTTCCGCATCCGGTTTGTTCCCGGCCGGTTGCCGCAAGACAACGGCGTCGTGCGGTTCGCGTGTTGTTCCGCGCGGCGCTTCCTCTCCGAATCCACGGGCCGGAAACAGTGCGTTTCCTTCTCCCTGAGCAGGTAGGGCCGCAGAATGTCCTGCCCCTTCGGACCGATGGGGATAATTCGGTCCCGTTCGTGATGCTCGGTCTTGTGAGTGTCCGGCCGGTACAGCCAGACATCCGCCGACATGTCGATGTCGCAGGGGCGCAGATTGCAGACGTCCTGCGGGCGACATCCCGTGATCCGCTGTAAACGGATCATGTCCGCCGCCACGGGCGTCAGATGGGGCAATGTAGCCTGGACGGTCGCATCGTCCACGGGTTGTACCGGATCAGGTTCGAAGGCCTCTGAACGGCCCTTCCGCAAGCCGGAGACGGCCATCAGCCCGTGGTACATGTCCGGGCGGACCAGTTCGTTCTCAACCGCCCATTTGAAGCATCTGCGAATCCGGCCGATCGACTTGTTGATGTATCCGCGGCTCCAGCCGTGGTCGACCATACGTTGCCGAACTGCTTTCAACGCCAGCGGACCGAATTCGTTGGCGGTCGTCCGGCCGTACAACTCCCGGACGATCTTCAGAGCTTCCTTGATGCAACCGCATTCACGAGTGACCTCGCCGTTCTTGCGGTAGTACCGCTCGGCGAATTTCCGGTAGGCGTTGATGATCTCAACGACCGTGCTCTCGATCTCGCTGCGGAGCTGCCGACCATTGGCCAGGAACTCGGCGATCAGGCGGTCATACTCGGCTCTGCTGGCCGCAGTGTTCCACTTGCCCAGGTAGAGGTCCTGACCGTTGATTGTGACGACAGCCTGCCCTGTGGGCTTGTGCCGACGGTAGGACGGGACGCGAAGCGTGGATGTTTTCGGCATGGGGGTGCAACCTCCATTTCACCGAATCCGGTAGTCTACCGGATTTCGTTGAAACTTCAGGCTGCACTGCCGACCGCCGGCAGGTAACAGAAGCGTCTGTTTCAGCGTCAGTTAGAAAAAGTCGGGGCGACAGGATTCGAACCTGCGACTTCCAGCTCCCAAAGCTGGCGCTCTAGCCAGGCTGAGCTACGCCCCGTGGAAGCAGAAGTTTAGGGGCCGCATGCGATCCGGGTCAACGCGGCTGCCCGATCAATCGGCTCGCCGTTCCCAGAGCCCGCGATAGATCGGCAGTCCCTCTTTGCGCTTGGTCCGCTCGTAGCTCGTCCGGTAGTCGAGGTCGTGCGCGGCGGGTATCTCCGCCGGCGGCGGCAGCTTGCGAAACAGCGGATGATGGTTCATCAGCGCCGAGATCACGCCGAAGTACTCTTCGACGTCGGTCCACGAGTGCAACCGCCCGCCCGGCTTCAGCAGTCGCGCGCATTCGTCTGCGAACCGGTCTGTGAACACCCGCCGGCGGCGGTGTTTGTGTTTCCACCACGGATCGGGAAAGTAGACGTGGATCGCATCGACCGAATGGGGTGCAATGTAGTCCTGAAACACGCGATGGACATCGGCGCCGAGGATACGAACGTTTTCCAGCTTCCGCCGCTGCAACCGCCGTGCTGCTCGGCGTCCCTCACGGTACTCCAGTTCAATTCCCAGGTAGTTGTGGTCCGGGTGCGCCGTCCCGGCCGAGACCAGAAACATCCCGCGTCCCGACCCGACGTCGATCTCGACCGGATTGTCGTTCCCGAAGAACGCCGTCCAGTCGAGTTCGTTGAGACCGCGCGCATCGAAATCGTGCAGCGTCTGGAAATAGGGCAGCAGGTCCGTGGGCGGAGCGGGGCGCATGTATGCGAGGGGTCAGGCGTCAGCAGTCAGCTTTCTGCCAGTAACAGATTCTCGATGCTGATCCCTGACAGCTGATGACTGACAGCCTTGAAGTCACGAACGGCTGATCGGCACGCCGATCATGCTGCCGTGGAATACCAGCACTTCGTTGACGAACCCCTGGAACTCGAACTCCGCGCGCATTTTCGGTTTCACGCGCTTGGCCCGCGCGCAGATGACAAGCCGGCAGCCCGGAAACACCGGGGCTCGGAACCGCACCTCGTCCATCCCGCCGAATCCGAGGTAATCGCCGCTCCCCAGCAGCGAAAACTTCTTCGCGTAGAACGAAGCCAGTTGCGCCGCCGCTTCGCACAGGATCACGCCCGGCATCAACGGGAATCCCGGCATGTGCCCCTTGATCCAGAACTCGTCGTCGGTGACGTCCTTGAACCCGATAATCCCGTGATTCGTGCGGTCCACCCAGACGACGCCGGAGAGCTGCTCCATCTCGTGACGTTGCGGGTTGATCTTCCGCACCTCATCGAGGTTGTACAACGGCTTGTCGTAATTGAACGGCTTGTAATCGAAAAACGGCGGCGGAGGCATGGCGGCGGAAGTCTTCTGCGGAGACGAAGGTCAGAATCAAAGCTGAATATCGATCGGGGTCAATCGTCAATGGTTGATCGTCATTTGTGCAGAACTACGGCAGAAGCAAGCCAGGTCCCTTGAACCATTGACCATCAACACTTGACCATTGACTACACATCGAGAATCTCGCGGATTTGACGGATATCCGTCAACAGACGATCGGGTTTCAAATTGGGGTTGCGGAGTTCGTCCGGCCGGACCTGGCAGCACACGGCATCGGCCGCGTACAGGGCAGTCCGTACGCCACATTGCAGCGCGATCGCGAGATCGTCCGACAGACGCTGGCTGATATACAGAATCGCCTGGGGTTCGATGCCCAGCTTCAGAAACGCAGAAAACCCGTGGGAAAACAGGCTCGGTGAAGGCTTGCGGACCTGCATTTCCGTCGACATTGTCACGGCATTCGCCGAGATCAATTCGCTCAGTGAGTGCAGCGGCGCCTGCTGGCGAAACGCCCGCAGCAACTGTGCCGGCGTGAAGGACTGGCCGTCGTCGAGCAGCCCCTGTCGCAGACCGCCTGACGCGATCTGCCGCATGATTTCTACGACGTTCTCCGTTGCCGCGACCCCTTGCAGGTTCGCATGAAAGAAGTACGCCACTTTTTCTGAAAAGTCCCCCAACTCTCCGTAGAAACCGGTGTCGTACCGGTACTCATTGCGAATCAGCCGGTCGATCAGCTTCGCCCAGATCGCCATCGAGTCGATTTCACGCTGTTCGCCGCGACGCTTCGACGGCTTGAGCGTTTCGGCATCGAGCACGCGCTTGTACTGCTGCAGCATGTACTCCCACGGTGCGCCCGGCTTGCGGCTCATGCTCTGCCACATGTTGAACTCTTCGATCGTCTTCTGCAGCGCGATCTGCATCCGCAAGGGTTGCGGGTGCAGATGCTGCAATCGACCGCCATCGATCCGCAGCAGCGTCCCGTACACGCTCCAGACCACTGCCCGGATGCCCGGCAGCGGTTTGACATACGGTGTGGCCTTCAGCGGCTGAGGCGCGGGGGGACGCGGCCAGATCAGTTCCGAGCGCTGGTCGAGCCACGCAAGATATTCCTGAAGCGACTTGGGCATGTCTCGAACGAACGTAATGGCAGGTGTGCCGCGAGACGTTCATCTTCCACGGCCAACCATCCGTCGGCAACGCCGATTCAGGGCCGTTCACATGCGCCGTGCGGTCTCTACTTCCACGCAAATCGCTGGCCCGACAGCCTTTCGTAGGCTTCGATGTACTTCTCCCGGGTCTTGCTCACCACTTCCTCCGGCAACGCGGGGGGCGGGCTTTCCTTGTCCCAGCCGGTCGACTCCAGCCAGTCGCGCACAAATTGCTTGTCGAAAGACGGGGGACTCCGACCCGGGGCGTACTGGTCTTCCGGCCAGAACCGTGAACTGTCCGGCGTCAGCACTTCGTCGATCAGCAGGATCTCGTCGCCGCTGCGTCCGAATTCAAACTTCGTGTCCGCGATAATAATCCCCCGCTGACGTGCATGTTCCGATCCGCGCCGGTAGATTTCCAGGCTCAGATCCCGCAGTTTCTCCGCCAGCGGGCGGCCCACGATCTCGCACATCCGCTCAAACGAGATGTTGACGTCGTGCCCGCTCGCTTCTTTCGTCGCCGGGGTGAAAATCGGTTCCGGCAGTCGCGAACTTTCCTGCAGACCGGCCGGCAGCTTGATTCCACAGACGGTTCCCGACTTCCGGTACTCCTTCCAGCCCGATCCGGCCAGATAGCCGCGGACTACGCACTCGATCGGAATCACCTCCGTCTTGCGGACGATCATGCTCCGGCCGTCGAGCGCGGCGACGTTCGTGTCGGCAGGCAGTGGCAGCGAGGAGACATTCATGCTGAGCAGGTGATGCGGGACGCCCAGCCTGCCGAACCAGAACTCGCTGATTTTCGTCAGCACGCGCCCTTTGTCGGCGACGCCGGTCGGCAGAATGTGATCGAACGCGCTGATCCGGTCCGTGGCGACGAATAGAAGTCTGTCGCCGAAGTCGTAAATGTCACGGACTTTGCCGCGGCGCGGCGTCAGGCCCGTGAGGGAACATTCCAGGAGTGAAGACATCGACATGCTCCGCGGCGCGCCGCATCCTCATGCGCGGATTGCAGCGACGAATGGCCGTTTCGCGTACTCTATCACCGGCACGACGCGATTTGTACCGGTGCAATTCGCGTACTTCCGGCAAACTGTGCAGCGAAATCCAATCTCTACGCTTGCCCCGGGATCGCTGGCGGGGCAGACTGACATGCTTGTGTCCGACTGAGGGAGCGGCGGCCGTGTGTTGATCCCGGATTCGGAGGGCCAGACCGATGCGCAACCAACTGCTGCCAGCGCTGCTCGTCTTCCTCTTTCCCACCGCGCTCGTTGCGGCAGATGATCCGGCTCCGCCAGATGGCAATACACCGGCGGTGTCGAAAAAGCTCGACACTCAGTGGCACATCCTGGTGAACCCGGCACGTCGCGTGCGTGGACGCAAAGATCTGCCGAAAGACGGTCCGCTGGTCAACATCCACAACCTCGAGCTCACGGGTCCGGGGCAGGGCCATCCGTTCGTCCTCGGTCAATATGCCGATGAC
Source organism: Planctomycetaceae bacterium (assembly GCA_046349775.1). GTDB lineage: Bacteria > Planctomycetota > Planctomycetia > Planctomycetales > Planctomycetaceae > JAEUIG01. Next base: position 5,318 of record JAXMBS010000048.1, read on the forward strand.
GGAAAATGGGGATACGTCGACGGCAGCGTGGTCCGAGTCGAGGGTCGGAATGCTTCGCTGAAGCTTGGGCACGCCGAGAATTTCGAGCTCGAAGGGATTCTGGAACTGGGGAATGAGGGGGGCTGGTTCATGCTCGTGGGCTGGGACCAGGGGCGCGGTTATTCGATTATCAACATCGGTTTCCGCGAAAGTCCGAGCCCGTGGTTCATCACAGAATATCGGGGAGGCGCGGCAATCACCGACGCGCACCAGCAGGTCGCCAAGTTCGCCTGGCACAAGGATCAGCCGATGCGGCTCACGGTCAAGGATCGTGAACTCAATCTGCAGGTCGGAAAGGTCGAGGTTCTCCAGCGGCAGACGCTCGCCAACTATGCCGCCGGCGATATCATCCTGGGCGTCTACGACACGAAGTACGGCCCGCGCCCCGTCCAGATCAATTCTCTTCGCATCCGAAATCTCGAATCAAAAACGGCGGTCGAGAAACCGTAAGTTCCCATCCGTCGCTTTCGCCGACCCCCGACTTCTGACCTCCGACGCCTGTGGACCCGCTCCCGATCCTTGCCGAACTGGTTTCGATTCCCAGTGTCAACCCGATGGGACGTGCGGTCACTGGGCCGATCTACCTGGAAGCGAAACTCAGCGATCATCTGGTCGGATTCTTTCAGAGGCTCGGCGTCGATCACGTGCGGATCGAGGTGGCGCCGCAGCGTGCGAACGTGATTGCGTGCGTGCGGGGCAGGGGGGGCGGCCCATGCATTCTGCTGGATGCCCATCAGGACACGGTCCCCGTGGACGGGATGACGATCGACCCGTTCCGGCCCGTCGTGGACGGCGACCGGCTCTACGGGCGCGGCGCGTGCGACGTCAAAGGGGGCATGGCGGCGATGCTGGCGGCGTTCGCGCGGCTGGCGAACGGTTCGGAGCCCCCTCCGGGCGATGTCATACTGTCGTGCACCTGTGATGAAGAGTCGACGACCATCGGCGTGACCCATTTCGTCGCCGGCTGGCAAGCGGACTACCCTCCCGCCGAATGGTGGCGCCGCAAGCCGGACCTCGCCATCGCCGCCGAGCCGACCGATCTGGACGTCGTCGTCGCGCATCGCGGCGCGTCTCGCTGGAAAATCCGCACGCGCGGCCGCGCCTGCCACAGTTCCGAACCCTCGAACGGTGTCAACGCGATCTACAAGATGGCGCCGGTCCTCGCGGCCCTCCAGGAATACTCGGCGCTCGTCGGGACGCGCTTCAAACCTCACCCGCTGTGCGGCGCGGCGACGCTCAGCGTCGGCCGCATTGATGGCGGCGTGAGTGTGAATACCGTCCCCGATGAGTGCACGATCGAAATCGACCGGCGTGTGCTCCCCGGTGAAGACGGCTGGGACGCGATTCGCGACGTCGAACAGTTCCTGCGTGAGCGAACCGACGTTGAGTTTGAATTCCTGCCGCCGTGGCTGGTGGGCATGTCCCTGTCCGACGCGACGAATGGCCCACTGTCCGATCGGCTGCTGGAATGTATCGCCTCGGTCGCTGGACCGCACAAGAAAATGGGCGTCCCCTACGGCACGCACGCCTCCCGGTTCGACGGCGCCGGTGTCCCCTCCGCGGTTTTCGGACCCGGTTCGATCCTTCAGGCCCACACCAAGGATGAGTGGATTTCGATCACGGAACTCCGCCAGGCGGCAGAGGTGTACTACCAGTTCTGCGGCGGGCAAGTATGACGAGTGCGAAAGTGAGAAGGTGTAATGGTGTGAAAGTAAATTTGCCGCTGAAGTAACAACGCCTGGCACGGCGCGTAGTCCGTGCACGTTCGCACTTTCATACCTTTGCACCTTCTCACACCATGCCGTCGAACCGTCCCATCCGCCCGTACCCCGCCAACGCCGGTCGCGGCATTCACTCCGAGCCCGACGCGCCGCGCGACTGGGAAGTCATGCTGTGCGGCGATCTGACTGACAAAGAAGTCGAGCTGACCGATCGGCTGATGGGCGTCCCGCGCCGGAGCCGGGGGACGATTTTTTTCGACTCCTGTGGCGGCAGCACCTACGTCGGACTCAGCCTGGCGGTCTTGATCCGCCTGCGAGGCCTCAAAGCTCGGGCCGTCGTCGCCGGCGAGTGCTCCTCCGCGGCGCTCCTCCCATTCGCCGCCTGTGAACAGCGGTATGTGCTGCCGTATTCCACGCTGCTCTTCCATCCGGTCCGCTGGCACAGCGAGGAGAACGTCCGTGTGGAGGAAGCCACCGAATGGGCACGGCACTTCAAGGAACTGGAGCCGACTCTCGACGGTCTGCTGGCTCAGCTGTTCGGCTGTGACGTGGCGATTCTCAACAAATGGACACGCCCAGGCCGGTTTGTCAGCGGACAGGAACTCGCGGATGCCGGCCTTGCACAGCTCATCGATCTTTTTTCCGGGGATGTGTGGCAGCAGATGGATCGCCCTGCGAGACATCGCTAGTCCGATTCGCTTTCCCAAGATACGAGTTGGCGACGTCCGGCGGACGGTTTCGATCACGAAGCCCAGTTTCGGTGGTTGTCCGACTGGGATAGTGAACCTTTGTCTGGATGACCGCAGACTTCATTCACATCACGAAAAACTTGCTTGCCACTGGCCCAAATATCGTTTAGTTTGGGCAGTCTCCAGCGTCGGATAGTTTCTCCAAATTGCCCGAAGTGTCGTTTTCCGCAATGGCAAGCCACACTGATCTTAGCCGCGCCATGAAACTCTTCTACAAATTGCTGTCTGTCGCACTCTGCCTTTTGCCCGCGGTAGCCGACGCGGGGCTCATCGCTAACGGCGGATTTGAAGATCCGGTCTCGTTTAACTCAGCCAACCAGGCATTCTTCACGCCCGGTCAGTCCGTCGGAAATCCCGGTGGCTGGGTGGCGGTGGGGAACGCTGGCACCAATGTCGTGGTACTGCCGACCACGTACAGTGAGCCGACATATTCGGTCACACAATTCAATGCCCACTCTGGGAACCAGGCGATCGATCTCACGGGAGGATTCAACCAGGGCACGTCCACGGGCGTGAAGGAGACTGTCGCCACCACCTCGGGGCTGTCGTACCACCTGACGTTCTGGGTCGGCACCGCCACGCCGACGTTCGGAACCGATTCCGCATCCGGATATCACGATCCGGCGACGATCAATCTCAGCATCAACGGCTCGTCGGTCGGTTCGTACACCAATTCCAACCGCACCAACGGGTTCGTCAACTGGGCGCAGTTCAGTTATGACTTTATCGCCTCCGGCAGCAGCACGCTGGTTACGTTCCTGAACGGCACGGCTGGGGACGCGACCGGGCAGACCTCGACCTCGGGGAGTTGGTATGCCGGTCTCGACGACGTGGATCTCACGCTCCGCAGCTCCGCCGCCGTTCCGGCGCCCGCTTCGCTGGTGCTGGCTCTGACCGGCCTGCCGGGCCTCGCAATGCTTCGAATTCGTCGCCGCAAGAGCGCCGCCGCCTGACACCGGCCGAGTACAACGATATTCCTGCAAACGGACGACCAAAACGGTTGTCCGTTTTTTTATTGGAATCCTTCAACGCGTCGAGAGACCTTCCGCATTTGGGCATTCGCCCAGTCTTTCGGCTATCCGCTGTCCTTCCTTACCTGCTGTACCAGGCGCACAACTTCAACAGGTCTCCCATCTGCATCAGCGTCTTGACGCGCCGGCGTGCGCTCCAGCTCGCCAGCGACCGGTTATAGCCATGATGATGGTCGACCGTCGCCAGTGCCGTCGCTACGTCGTCGATCACCAGCGGATTTCGCCCGGTACCAGCCGCCAGCCAGCGTGCGATCCACATCACGCAGGGGTAGACCAGCGCCAGGCTGTAGAACCCTTCGACGAACGGCCGGTCGTAGAACGCCGGTCCGCAATAGTGCAGCGATTGGATCTTGACGCGGTAGTAACGGGTGAGGATTTCCTCCGCTCCCGCGGGCAATTCGCCAAACGGCTGCTCCAGCGAGTCAAAGGGAACTTCCACAAACGGCTCGCGGATCGCCGGAAGCAGACCGTGGCCGCGCGTCAGCCGCAGCACGTTTCGCAGGAGTTGCAGCCGGCCGCGCAGGCTGCGATCGGCCGCGAACGTGTCCGTGCGAACGTACTGACCCGCGAGCTGTCGGAACTGGATCCGCCCGGCGGCACTCGGCGGCGCGACGCGCGGCAACAGCGGCCGAACGTCCGCCGGATTGTCTTGCGCCGCCGCTTCACGAATCGCGTGCAGGTAGTCCTCGATTCGCACGCCGTCCACAAGATTGAGCTGCGACTGCTCCACCAGGCTCACCCAAGTCAGCGCTCGTAAGAGTTTCGCCAGGAACGGCGCCGACGAATCGGCAAATGTTTCATCAAGCGCTCGGTTCAATTTGTGGAATTCGGTCCACTCCAGTCGATGGCCCGGAACGATTTCCGGAGCGGGCAGAGACGTCGCATGGTCGGGGACGACGGCATTCGCCAGTGCCTTCAAGTCGGTAACCTGGTCGCGCACCGGCCGTCCCAGGTTCTTCACCACTGACGGGCAACTGAACCGCAGGCCGACGGCGACCTTCTTCCCCGCCGGATGAAACGCGTAGGGATAAATCCGGCACGCGATCGGTTTCGCGGCTTCGCCAAATTTGGCGTGAATCCGGCACAGCCCCTGCTCGTTGAGAAACACGCACGCGCCGTCACCCGTGTGCGCCAGCCGCCACTGCCGGCCTTTGTTTCCTTTCACCCGGATCACCACCGGCAGGTCTGGATCGATGCCATCCGCTGCGGTCCACCGTTGCTGCTCAATCCGCTGTTTCTCTTCGTCCGTAATGAAAATCCCATGCTGCCGGCAGCACCCGCTGCAGTTGTGACAGCTCCAGTTCTGGAGCGTGGGAAGTTCGAGCGGGAATCCGGGCATTGCGAATCTCGTCTCTCAACACTCCGCTCCCACGCCTACCGCGGCAAAAACGGAAACAACCGCAAGCGGTTCCCTTCGTCCAGCGGCGCTCCGTATTCGCACGGCTCAAACGCTTCGACGTAACGGATTTGCTGGCCGCGCTCTGCGCCGTATGTCCGCACGACCAGATTGCGGAACTCGTCGGCGTACGGGGCGATCCATTCGCGGAACCGCTCTCCAAGCCATGTGCGGCGCGCTACAGCCCCGTCCGGTGGGTGCTCCCAGAACTTGTTGTGCGGCAGCCATTCGTAAAACTGAGATTCGTGGCAATTCAACATGTCGGTCACCTGGTCCAGCACCGGCTCGATGTCGACGACGACGGTCGGCGAGAACGGATACGGCCGCTGGAACCGGTCCGAAAGAAAGGCAATCACCGGGTTGTAATTCAGCGCGGGCACTTCGGGGACGATCGGCGGTACAGTCACCATGTAAGCGGCATCGCAGACGAGCTGGGATGTGTAGCGATGGTCGGGGTGATAGTCGTTAGGCCGGTGCGTCAGGATCAGATCGGGCTGATACTCGCGGATGAGAGCGATCAGGCCGAAGCGCGCTTCGAGCGTCGGCTGCAGCCGGCCGTCGCGATGATCGAGGACGTCGTAGCGGATGCCGATGACGGCCCCGGACTTACGGGCCTCCTCGCGACGGCGGTTGGTCAACTCGGCGCCGGACATGGCGAAGTGACCGGCCTCGCCGTTGGTCATGCTGACGAACCGCACTTCATGTCCCAGCTTGCGCCACAGCGCCGCGACGCCGCCGGCCTTCATGTCGCAGTCATCGGGATGGGCGCCGATGACGAGCACTCGCAACGTTTGAGTCTGCATGCCTGCCTCTGTCTGGACCGCGCCGCGACTATAGCGGCAGACAAGCGGCTCGGTCCAATACGAATTCATCGGGACGGCGGTGTGCAGGGCGGAATTCTGACCGTTGACGGCGGCGGGCAGACGGCTTAGTTGCGGCGCGCGCGTCCGGCGCGATAGCTTCGCCGGCATGACTCTCAAACGAGACCACAGCCGCGAGGAGTTCGCCCACGCTTGCCGGATCATTCCCGGCGGCGTCAACAGCCCGGCCCGCGCCTTTGGCGCCGTGGGGGGCGCTCCGCTGATCATCGAGCGGGGCCAGGGGCAGTTTCTCTACGACATCGACGGCAACCAGCTATTGGATTACGTCGGCTCCTCGGGCCCGCACATCCTTGGTCATCGCCACCCGGCTGTGATGGCCGCCGTTCGCGCCGCCCTCGACGACGGTACCAGTTTCGGCGCCCCGTGTCCGTTTGAGACCGAACTCGCGCAATTCATCGTTGATGCGATGCCGTCGATCGAGAAAGTCCGGATGGTGAACTCCGGGACCGAGGCGACAATGAGCGCTCTGCGCGTTGCCCGCGGGTTCACCGGTCGGAATGGGATCGTGAAATTCGCCGGCTGTTATCACGGTCACGTGGACAGCCTGCTCGTCAAAGCCGGCAGCGGCGCGCTCACGCACGGCACGCCGTCCAGCCCGGGAGTGCCGGCAGGGGCGACCGCCGACACGATCGTCCTCGAGTACAACGATATCACCCAACTCGAGACGACCTTCCGCGAGCGCGGTCAGCAGATTGCGGCGATCATCCTGGAGCCTGTGGTTGGAAACATGGGCGTTGTCCGGCCTGCGCCGGGCTTCCTGGAATCCTGCCGGGATTTGTGCACGCGACACGGCGCGCTGCTGATCTTCGACGAAGTGATGACCGGATTCCGGGTCGCGTTTGGTGGAGCGCAGGCGCTGTTCAACATCCGACCCGACCTGACGACGCTGGGGAAGATCATCGGCGGCGGCATGCCGGTCGGTGCCTATGGCGGTCGCGCGGACGTCATGGATGTCGTCAGCCCGGTGGGGCCGGTGTATCAGGCCGGCACGCTGTCCGGGAATCCGCTGGCGATGGCGTGCGGACTCGCGACGCTGCAGACCCTCAAGTCTCTGAATCCGTACGCCGCACTGGCGCAGGCGACCGAACGGCTATGCGCCGGTCTCGCCGCTGCCGCCACAACGGCTGGCGTGCCGCATCAGGTGGCGCAATGCGGCAGCATGTTCACGCTGTTCTTTGCGGACCGGCCGATCGGCGACCTGCCGGCGGCGATGCGGTGTGATACAGCGCGGTTTGCAAAGTACTTCCAGGAGATGCTGGAGCAAGGAGTCTACCTGCCGTGCAGCCAGTTCGAGGCGAACTTCGTCTCAACCTGTCACACGCCGGCAGACATCGACCGCACCATCGCAGCCGCCAAAATCGCGATCGCCGCCGCAATCTAGAGCCAGTGCCACTTTGCTGTCGCGTTCGCGGCCTTGAATACGTCGAGTTTTCGAGCGTTGGTGACGCGGCACCAATCAATTGCGGCTCTAGAAGTCGTTCGTTCGGACGGCATCAACCTGCTGGACGTCGGCAACGCGGATCACCAGCACGCGCTCCTTGGCGGCCGGCGGCGATCCGCTGCGGAAAAAGCGGCCCCCAATCGTGTCCTCCTCCCGACCGAGCGCTCCAATCACCAACAGCTCGCCGAGGTTCAGTTCCACCTCAAAGTTCTGCTCGAGCAGATGGTCGATCCTCTGGCCTTTCTGCAGCTTCCATTCGCCGGCCGCGACAGCCGGCAGAATCGATTCCGTGCCGTGGTGCAATTCGGGTTTCACGTGCAGGCGGACCCAGCCTTCCTGCTCCCGTTCCCCTGAGACGCGGAACACGCATCGCGCGCCCTGGTAGGTTCGCAAGATGTCCCCGTCTGTGCCGCGCGTCCGCAATAGAAACTCATCCGCAAGGAATGCCGTTTCCAGGTTGGATTCCTGCCCTGCCAAGAGTGGGATGATTTGCACGCCCTTGGCCGCAGTATCGTTCTGCTGATCGCTCGCCGCCGCCCGCAGCCCAGGTGGCGCATTCGATCCCGCGAGACCGACACGCAGGCCGGCCGATCGCAGGCGGGCCCGGACAGCCGGTGACTTGACGGCTGTTTCATCGAGTTGCTTCCAGAGGAGGTCGCCCAGCAGCGGATCGCCGGCGCCCAGTTCAATGAAGTGCACTTCGAGCGTGAGCGCGTCCTTGGGTTTCACCAGCGGCGGAAGAGCCGGTTTGGCCGCCACCTGCAAATGGTTGATGCTGAAGGTTGTGCACCCGCAAAGTGCGACCGCTGCGCAGCATGCCGCGCCGATTGTTGCCAGTCGTCTTCAGCCGCGGGCACGACGAAGCGAACCGTCGGCTGCGGAGGCTGCGGTCATCGCAGGCATGACGCTTCTCGGTCTGGTCGGGCGCGGATTCCAGCAGAGTTTCCGGCGCACGCGCGGCTTATAGGCGGGAATCGAGTCTCGGGTCAATCAGCCTCCCGCTGTCGCTGACGGTGTGTGTTTGGCGTGTAAGTGTTGTCTGCAAAATGCTTTGCGGATTGCGATTTGAGTTGTGGGGTGTGTGTTTTGACCGCCTCCCGGTGATTGTCAAAGGTCGGAGACCGGCAGACGGCGATGCGCGTGGACGGACGAGTGCATCGCGATCCCGTTTGATTGACAGCAGGGCCGTCCCTAGACTGGCTTTACGGGCCGAACTTCAGGATTCGAGGCGAGCGGATGCCATCGCAATTCCCCACGACCCGCTGGTCCCTGATTGCCCGCGCCAGTCGTGAGTCTCCCGTGGGTTCGCGCGACGAGATGGGGAGTTGCTGCCGCTACTGGCGGCCGATGCTGATTCACCTGCGCTTCAAAGGATTGAGCCAGGAAGCGGCCGAGGATGTGCTGCAGGACTTCATGATCGAGCTGCTCGATCAAGATCTGCTGTCGATCGCTGATCCGCAGAAAGGGAAGTTCCGCTCGTTGCTGCTGACCGCGCTCGACCGGTTTCTGATCTCGCGGCTCCGTCATCAGAATGCCGCCAAGCGATCCCCCGGTGCTGGCCAGTCTGGACGCTGCTGAGTCCGACCAGACCCAGGCGGCGGAGGCCGATGGGGGTCTGGCGTTCGAACGCGCCTGGGCTCGATATCCTGGCGGAGGCCCTGTCGCGACTTGAACAGGAATGCATCGCCGCGCGGAGCTGGTCCGTTGGCAGATCTTTGTGGGAGCCGCGTCGTCCTGCCCCTGATGGGACGTTCCCGAAACCGGCTACGACGTGCTCGCGGCCCGTTTCCGGCTGGGGAACGTCAAGACCGCCATGAATATTCTCGTCACCGCCAAGCGGCAGTTTGCGCGTGTGCTGCGGGACATCATTCGCGAATACGTGATGCGGTCTCCCGACGGATGTTCACCGGCCGCAGGGTCGGCGGATTCCACAGTGGACGGCGTGGACCTGCTGGAACACCAGGTGCGGCAGGCCGTGGAGCCGCGAATTGGCCGATCTGCAGAGCGTGCTCTCCCGGTCCCGGGGCGTCGCGGATGCTGTCGTCGAGTTGCGTGACGAGGACGACGCGGCCGATCTGGGCAAATCGCACTACTGGCGGTTGCTGACCGCGCCGAGTGTCGACGCCGATCGTTCGTCGGTCCTGTTTCTGACCGGTTCGGACGTGACGGAGGAATCGCTGTCCGTCGGATGTGCGGATGTCCTGCAGATGCCGCTGCGTCAGGTGCCGCATGCGCCGCGTTCGAAGACGTGATCGTCGGCGTACTGCTCGGCAGCTTCGCGACCTTCCGTGGAGGGCCGCTGGCGCCGAAGAACTGGTTCAACCTGCAGCGTTTCAGCCCGTCGGGTGACGTGCCGGCGCGTTGGCCAACGCGTTGTACTTCGCCGTCCTTGCGGTGGCACTCGTCCGTCGTGGCGAACGGATTACCGGTCTGGCCGATCCCCAATTCCGGGCAGGAATGGAATGGCTGGCCGGGCAGCCGTGGCTGTCGGACGAGTTACACGAGATTGCGGTGGCCGCGCGCGATATGCTGCCCGGGTAGTGCTGCTCGTTCAACTCTCCGAGAAGACCGGACAATGTCGGTGTTGAGACAAGTCGATCCGCGGCGATCGCCGGCCGGCCCGGCGCGCACCGGCACAGAGGAACGCGCGGACCGACAGTCGCAGGCCCGATCCCGCAGCACATCGGCCTTTATCGAATTCGGGAGAACTGGGCGCTGGGGGCATGGCCACGGTTTACCTCGGTGAGGACGCAGCCGGGCGCGCTTTGCCATCAAGGTTCCGCTGCATCTCGACACCCGCGACGAAGCGTCGGTGAAACGCTTTATCGGGAGCGCGGAGCCGCGCGCAGGGTCCGGCATCCCAATCTGTGCCCCGTCCACGATGTGGGTCAGGATGGAACCCTCTTCTATCTCGCGATGCCCTGGATCGAGGGAGAGACCCTGGCGCGGACCCTTGCATCCGGCGCCAAATTGACGACCGATCGCGCCCTGGGACTGGTGCGCACCCTTGCCGCTGCTTTGCAGGCGGCACATGACTCGGGCATTGTGCATCGCGACCTGAAACCGGCCAACATTATGTTGCGCCCTGATGGGGAGCCGATCATTATCGATTTTGGAATGGCGCGGCGATTCGACAACACCGAAACCGTGCTGACTCTCAGCGGGGTCATTGCTGGAACACCAGGATATATGGCGCCCGAACAGGTTGCCGGGCCATCCGAACAGATCGGTCCGGCATGCGATATTTATGCATTGGGCGTCGTCCTGTACGAGCTGTTGACCGGTTGCGCGCCGTTCAGCGGGAACCTCGCGACCATCCTCGGAAGCATTGTGTCGGAGCCTCCTCCGCCGCCACGAGTGCATTGCCCGGACCTGGACCCCGCGCTCGAAGCAATCTGCCTCCGGGCGCTGGCCAAGACTCCGGCCCAGCGGTTCGCCGCGGCGCGCGAATTTGCCGATGTCATCGACGTGTACCTGCGTGAAGGCGGGCAAGCGGCAACGTTGCTCCTGTCTCAGACGGCGCCCAAGTCGCCTCTTGCGGACGCGACGCCTGAGCCGAACCGTCCCGGCATGTTCACGCGGATGCTGTCTGTGGTTTTCGGCGGAAAGTGAAAATCACGACTACCGCGCCGCGCCGGTCTCTCTTGCTTGACGGCCTCAATGGACGCTTGCGCTGCGTCCGCACTACGATCCTCCCATCGTCGAATTCCGGAGTCCGATTTCCGATCTCCGACCGAAGCAATGCCCGCCGAACCTCCGCTGGTCCTGCCCGAACTTCTTGACGCCTTGCGCCGGCATACTCCCGGCCTGCTGCGCTGGGCAGGCGCCATTGCCCGCCGGCTCAGGCAGTTCAACATCGCGCTGGCCGGCAAATCCTCCGGAAACGCCAATACCGACGCGCTCACCCTGGCGGATATCACGGTGCAGGAACTGGTCCTGGCCGGGCTGCGCGACCTCGATCCGGTCTTTCGCCGTTGCCGGATCGAAGCGGAGGAAGAAAACGGCGACCTGGCGGCATTCGCCTCCGAGAGTCCCTACGTGCTGGCACTTGATCCCATCGACGGGACGAGAACGTTTCGGGACCGCACCGGCGATGGTTACGCCGTCATGCTCCACCTCCGCGATGCGGCCCATGTGCTGTATTCACTGGTTTACCTGCCGGAGTTGGGACCGCTCGGAACCTGGGTGCAGGCGTACGGTTCGACGATCAAGTATGGCCCCGACGATCCGCAGATTCCGGCGGCCGAATTGCTGGACGGCCTGCCGTCGCTGCCGCTGGAACGGGATCAAGTCTCGCCGAACATTTACCTGATCGGATTTCAGCAGCAGGATGCACAGCGTGCCCGTCAGGTAACGGCGGCAGGGTTACGGGGATTCGCATCGGACGAAATGCCCGGCGCGATCTATCCGCTGCTTTGTTCCGGAGCGTTCGGCGGCAGCCTGATCCACTCTCCCAATGTGTACGATTTTCCCGTTTCATCGCACATTGTGCGGATCCTTGGCGGCGACGCGGTGTGGGTGCATGACGGACGGAGCGTTCACTTTAATGAGACCTGGCTCGATGAACGGGCTCACATGCTGCGGCTGCCGGGCATTGTGGCATGCGCGATCGACCGTGCGTCGCTGCAGAAGCTCGTCGAACTCGCCCGGGATTGGGATCCCCGCCGCTACACGGATTGAAGCTTCCCGGCCCAGCGCCCCGTTGCAGCGGTCCTACAATCGGCAGGACCGCTGCCATCCCCCCAATCCTGCCGGCGATCGCGGGGTTTCTCCCATCGCCGGGGGGGCTCCGGACAACCTCCGCCCATTTGGCACGATAGCCTTTTCGGAGGGGCCAGCGTCTCCCGGGACGGCTCACCACGGTTGTCGGTGTCGGTCCGTTGCGCGCAGGCGGCGCGGTTATGCTCGAACTCCACGCGCGATCCGATCTCGCCGATCATCCGCCAGGCGCGGCCGTCGTCCCGCTCGACGGCATTGAGACCACGCTCTGGACCGCCGGCGCGCCTCCGATCAGGGGCAGCGTCCTCGAAATGTCCCCGCGGGACCTGAAGCTCCAATTGTATGGCGACGTCAAGGCCGGCCACATTGTGGACTTAGAAGTGTTCAGCCGCGTCTACGGCTTTCACTTCTCCGTGCGCGGCCAGCTGCATTGGCGGCAGGCCGGAACCGCCAGCACCATCGCGGGTGTTTTCCTGCACCGCGCGCTGCCCCACGACGTCGTCGGACCGTTCTGGTCGGACCTGCGCAAGGAACTGCGCTACAATTGCGACTGGACTTGCCTGATTCTGCCGCGCCGACGGCGCCGGTCGTTTTCGGCACAACTGCTCAACTATTCGCGGTCCGGGTTCCTGATGGCCTGCCGCGATGCTCTCTCCAACGGCGAAGACCTCGCCGTCCTTGATCCGTCTCATGCGAACGGGGCCGCGATCGTCTCGGGAATCGTCCGCTGGCAAAGCCAGCATACTCCGTCCGAGACCCTGGTCGGATGCGAAGTGCCGGAGGACCACGGGCTGCGGATCTCCGCGTACCTGCGCACCGCCGGCTGCTGGTAATCAGCTGGCAGGAGGGAAGACGGCCGTGTGGCACGCCCTTGGCCATCGGCGAAGGACGTGGCGCGTGGCAAAGCGGTCGGTCCGGTGATCGATTGTCGATCGCCGACTACAGGCTTTGCAGAAATCGCACCAGCGCGTCCAGGTCCGGTTCGCTCAGGCCCGCAGGCACCTGGTGGCCGCATTCGGTGAAGACGGCCCGCAGGTTCGTCGCCCGACCGTCATGCAACAGCCGCTCCTGCTGGCTGACTCCGCGCAACGACGGCGGATTGAACTTCGTCGTCCCGACTTCGTCGCTCAGGCCGACTTCGACGATCTGGTCGCTGGTGAACGTCAGTGGTGGAACGTGGCACCGGGCGCACCCCTGTGCGGAGAAAACCTCGCGACCATGCGCAATGAGCTGTTCATCATCCGGAGTCTCTGCGGTCGGGCGCAGCGGCGGCGGCGCTTCGAGCGTGTGCAGGTAGGCGACGAGGTCGTTGATCTGCTCCGCCGCGAGGTCGCCGACCATCGAGGACTCGACCGATTGCCGAGTTTGTTCATGGAGCGTGCGGAGACTGCCGTTCCAGGCCCAGGGATTGTTATCGCGCGTTCCCAGCAGCGACAGGATCCGCTTCGGCGTGCCGAAGGAGCCGTCGCCATGCGTATCGGCCAGCAGTCCGCAGGAATGGCCGTCCGTGTGGCAAGTGTGGCAACTGATCCAGCCGTCGTGGGACGTGTGGGCGTCAAAGAACAGCGACTCGCCGCGCTGTTGTGGTCCCGGTTCTGGCGTTGGCCCAAGCGATACGTCGCGGATTACTTTGCCTGAGGAACTATCGACGATCGTGAGGGAGTCGCCCAGTGTATTGATGACGACGGCGCACGCGAGCTGCGGCAGGACCACCACGGAAGTCGGGCGTCGTCCGGTGGGAATCGTCGGCGAAATGATCGGGTGCAGCGTCGGGAAAATCTGAGCCCGATCGACGCCGGAAGAGACGGCGATCAGGCGATCCTTGCTGACGAAGGCCAGGCCGGCCGGATCGGCCGCGCCGCCGCCGGTGCTGCCGAACGGCATCGCCCGGCCCATTGCGACCGGATCCAGTGCCGGATTTCGCAGGGCGTCGATGGGCAGCACGCGGATCAGGTTCTCGACAAGATTCCCCCAGTGGATGCTGTCGTACGTCGTCGGCGCGTATTGATCGAGAGACTGGTGTGCCACGAACAGTTCTCGACCGTTGGGAGCGAGCGCGAGGCCCCGGATATTGTGCCCGGGCAGTTCGCGAAGGCATTCCAGGCGGCCGTTGGCAGTGTCGACGATCGCCAGCCGCCCGCCGAAGCTGTCCGCCACCAACAACCGGTCATGGGAGAGCGGACATTGCAGGCGCGGCGCGAACGGCAGTCGGATCTCGTCCCGGCGGGAGATTTGCAACGGGCCGGCCGGCGTCGACGGTCGCACGCCAAACAGCGTCAGGCACCGTGACCAGAGTGAAGCCACGCATACCGTCGGTCCGTCGGGCGTCACGCTCACCGAGACGGGGTGCCGGGCTATGGGGAGCCGCGATTCGACCGTCAGACCGTTGTCGCCTAACTGAAGAACGATCAGCTCGTGCGCCTGTGGGTCAACGGTGAGCAGGCGGCGACCGGCATCGAGAAATGCCAGGTCCGCCAGTTGCCGGCCGACAGCATGTTCGGACCGCACGGTCCAGTCGGTCGTGTCAACAAGTGCCACGCTGCCGCTGTCGCGGCAGGCAAGTGCGAGAGTCCGGCCGTCGTCCACAGACACGGCCGCAACGGGGCGACGGAAATGGGAGTCGTTGCGGAGGTCGTCCCCTGAGAAAACCAAAGCCGTCCAGCTCGAAAGCACGAGCAGAGTCAGGAGCAAACGACGCGGGAACATAACGGCTCCGGGGAACTGTCAGTCGACGCCTTCACATCCATGCTATTCGATGCGAGGGCCTTGACCAATCGCAAGTGGGCTAACAGCCCCGGTGCTCCGCAGTAGCCGGGCTGCTGTGCAATGGCGACTGGCCGATCCGATCCGCGACCGCCTGCCAGGCAACCAGTGCGTCGCGAACTGCCGCGACGTCGTGCACTCGGAGAATGTCGGCGTGCTGCATCGCAGCGGCGATCGCAACGCCGATCGTTCCGGACAGACGTTCATCGACAGGTCGGCCCAGGATTTTCTTCAGGAAGCCTTTGCGCGAATGTCCGATCAGGACGGGGCGTCCCAGGCTGCGGAATTCGGCAACGTGCGACAGGATTTCGAGGTTGTGCTCCGCCGTCTTGCCAAAGCCGATCCCCGGGTCGAGGACGACCCGCTGTGGATTCACGCCGGCGTCAGCCAGGACCCGCAGCCGCTCACGGAAATACCCAACCAGATCTCCCACGACATCGTCGTAGTGGGGCGCCGCCTGCATCGTCTGCGGGGTTCCCTGGATATGCATGCAGATGATGCCGCAGTCGTGACGGGAGCAGACGTCGACCATTCGCGGATCGAAGCGCAGTCCGGAGATGTCGTTGACAATTGTGGCGCCGGCGTCCAGCGCTTGTTGGGCGACTTCGGACTTATACGTGTCGATCGAGATCGGCGTCTTGCAGCGGCGGCGAACATCGGACACGACCGGAATTGTGCGGCGGAGCTCCTCTTCGAGGGAAACCGGTTCCGCCCCCGGACGTGTCGACTCGCCCCCCACGTCGAGGAGGTCCGCGCCGTCCTCGGCGAGCCGCAGGGCCTGCTCGACAGCCCGACCACGGTCGTGCCACTGTCCGCCGTCGGAGAAGCTGTCAGGCGTCGTGTTGACGATGCCCATCAGCAGCGGGCGCGCGCCGGTCGTTATCTCCGCGCTGCCGATCTGCCAGGCGCGCGTCAGTTCCGTCGCAGGGGAGGGCGCTACGTCTGACGGTTCCATCAATTTGCGCTGATATGACTTTGGCAGTGTTGATTGACAACCTGTGGTGGACAGCTATTTTAGCCCGCAGACTTTCCGCGATCGATCAGGTTTGCGCAAATCTCCGAGACGTGAGGCTGATTGCGGACACTGGACAGGCGCCTTCAGCTCGGAGCGGCTGCCCAGAAAGTGTTCCCAGGATCCGAGACAGAACCGTTTAGGAGTGAGACCCATGTTGCAACGACTGTTGACGGCTTCGGTGTTGGCGGCCCTGATGGTCGTCCTGGCTCCCCAGTCGAGCCGCGCGGACGACGACGATGAATGCTGTGCGCGCCGGTCGCGCTGCTGCGCGAAGCAGGTGCACCACCACCAGCGCAGTTGCGGAACCTGCCAGTCTGGCTGTGCCCAGACGAGCTGCGCTCCGTGCCAAACCGCTTCGGCCTGCTCGACGTGCGCTCCGGCCGCGACCTGCTGCGGCGCTGCTCCGATCCGCTGCGCCAGCCACTGTGCACCGTGCAGCAGCCCGTGTGGTAGCCCGTGCGCCAGCGCTTGTGGAGCCTGCAGCGGCACGACGACCGCCCCGGCAGCTGGTAGCGCTCCGCCGCCGGCCGTCGAGAACGCTCTGAGCCGCCCGCCGAGCCAGTGCCGAAACGCCTCCGGCCCCGAAGGCCTGATTCTGCTTAGCCGCGGATCTGAAACAAGCCCACCCGCAGGATGCGGGTGGGTTTTTTATTGGGACGGTCAATTGTCAATTGTACATGGTCAATGGTGAGTGCCGTCGGGCGCTCTCTGAACCAATGACAATTAACAATTGGCTATGGACCAATTGTCAGATCACCCGCCGATGCCGTGCGTTGGCCGTCTCGCCGCCGGCAGGTGCGCGCCGGAACAATTCCTCTCGGCGAAACCTCGACCCGCCGACCTGTCGGAGTTGCGACCGGCTCGGTCTGAGACGTCGTCTCGGGCGCGACGACGCCGCGCGACGCTGCGCGCAGGCTCAACAGCGCCGGCAGCAGGATCAGCTCGCCGATGACTGAGACCAGCATCAGCGACGCCATCAGCCAGCCGAACCGGGCCGTCGGCGTGAACCGGCTCGAGACACAGCGCCAGCATGCCCAGGCTGCTGATCACCGTCGATTCCATCAGCGGCTTGCCGGTATGGGCCAGGGCCGCGCAGGAGGCTTCACGGACGACAGGCCCTTCTTGAACTCCTCCTGGTACTTCACCAGGTAGTGAAAGGTGCAGTCGACCGAGATCCCGATGGCGATGCTGCCGGTCATCATCATGCCGATGTCCACCGGCATCCCCATGAAACCGACAAATCCGAATACGAACCAGATCGGCAGGATGTTCGGCATCATGGCGATCACTCCGGCCACCAGCGACCGCAATGAAAGCACCATCACGAGCGAAATCATGGCCAGTGCCATCGTCAGGCTCTGCCAGTATCCCGAAAAGATCTCGTGCTGGGCGTCGGCGATGAGCGGGGAGACGCCGGTCATCATCACCGGTTCGTCGGCCAGAAGTGTCTTCAGGGCATCGCACAGTTCGTTGGATTGCAGGCCGTACGCGGCGCGGACGGTAATCCGCCACAACCGCTGGTTCTGGGCCAGGTAGCCGCTGCCGCCTCCCTGCTTGAGGGCGTTGGAGAACAGCTCGGCCGCGGCCAGCGGGCTGTCCGGCAAGTGCGTCGGGAACAGGCTGGCGACCGAGAAGCTGTGCCGGACGGCCGGATCGGCGTCGATCTTGTCCTGGATGCGGCGGACTTCCAGCATCTTCTCGACAAACGGCCGTTCCTCCAGACCCGTGTCCACGACGCATTCGACCGAGCTGATGCTCGTCAGTTGTTCATTCACACGACGCAGATCGGTTGCCACGGGGTTCGACCGCTGAAGGAAGTCGACCGGATCGATATGCGGCGCCAGCCGGGTCAGTCCGATTCCGAACAGGATCGTCAGCGCCGCGGCGCCAGCCAGCAGCGGCGTTCGCCGGCGTGACACCCAGTGTCCCCATTTTGCGAAATCAAACCACGTGCGCTCGGCGCTGAGGGTTCGGTCGGGCCAGACGACGACGAGGGCCGGCGTCACAAGAAAGCCGACGATCATTGCGATCACGGCGCCGAGGGCCGCAGCATAGCCGAACTGCCGCACCGGCAGGATGTGGCTCACGTTCAACGACAGCAGGCCCAGCAGGGTGGTAATCGTCGACAGGACGCCGGGCTTGAAGGACTCTCTGAGGGCGAACACCAGGGCGTTGGGCACGCCGTGATCCCGGGCCTCTGTGTAATAGTCCAGGTAGTGAACGGAGATCGTGAGGGTGAAGATCATCACCATCACGGAGAGCGCCCCCATGATGAAGTTCATTTCTCCGCCGCAGGCCAGCACGATCGATTTTGTCAGGTAGATCGACCAGATCGTCACGCCCAGCAGCGACAGGCTGAGCTTCCAGTCACCGATCGAATACTTCAGCAGCCCGAGGCAAATGAGCAGCGTGAGACCGAAGAACGTGTGCGACGCTTCGGGACTGCCGAGACGATCGAGCTCGGTCACCAGTACGGGCGATCCGCTAAGTGCGATTTCCGGGCGATCCAACTGACAATAGTCGAGCACCTGACGGATGGCGGCGACGGTTGCCGGGCGGTTCTTGGCGCCCCGTTCATTCAGGCCAATCACGATGCCGGCCAGGTGGCCATTTTCACCGAGGAGCTGGCCGGTGATGCGTTCGCGGGCCTCCGCCTCGGGGACGCCGAGCGACTGCATGCGGGCCATCAGCCGTCGCGGCGTGATGCAACTGCGCACGCCCGGAACGGCGTCGAGGCGTGCCGCGACCGACTCGACGAGGTCTTCACCAATCGCGCCGGGGTCGACCCCCAGCACGACGACCTCTTCCACGCCGAAATCCTGCTTGAACTTATCGTAGTTCTGCCGAACGGCCGTGTTCTCCGGCAGCCACGTCTCGATGTCGTTGTTGGACTTCTCCGCATGGGCCAGCCAGTACAGCAGCGGAAACGTGGCCAGCAGCAGCCACAGCATCGTCCGGCTATGAGACTGATAAAATCGAGAGATCATTGCGCGCGCATCCGTTCGGGCCGATCGACCGTCATCGTCTTATCGACGGCGGCGGGACGCGGTGAACCCGATAAAAGTGATGTCACCGGGCGCGACGCTCATTCGGAACCGGCGGGAGACGATGTGCGCCGACTGGGCAAAGCGTGCGGCGTCGAGCGGCAACGGTGGCGATCGGCGGATTCTGCCGACAAGCCGGCAAACAGCCGTCCTTGGGCGGGCATGCTGTTGCGGCATTCTATGAGCCGGACAGCTCCATGACGCCCTCGTCGATCCGCCGGTGGGCTTGCTTGCGCAGTTTCTGTGCGAACGCGCGTTCCGCGTTGGGAAGGTCCGTCAGCCGGACCGGCTCCAGCGCACGGAGTCCCGCCCGGGGCCGCTGTTCCCGGCGAATCAGGAGGTCCGCCAAGACGAGTCGCGCACGGTCGGATGTGTCGGGAAACCGGGCAATGTAGTCCTCCAGAACCACTGGCAGGTTGCCCCAATCTTTGCCGACCCGCAGGCTGTCGATCAGCTTGCGCATCGTGGCATCGTCGATCGCTGCGTGGCGGCCGCGGTCACGAAGGTCCTTGTACGCCGACCAGGCGGCGAGCGGATTTCTCGCGGCGATACTGTCGGTCAATTGCTGCAAACGCTTATCAATGGAAACCTTGCGCGGGGCCACAGTCGGCGAAGCCTGGTCCGGATCGGACCGGGTGTGCCGGAGCACGGCGGGGCCGGCGATCTCTTCCAGCAGAGTTCTTCCCCGCCAAAGGGTAAACGCGTCCCACCCCTCGCAGTCGACTAGGTCGAGCCTGAGTATCAGGCAGGCGACCGGGAAACCGAGCGCGGCTCCCAGCACGTGCAAGACTTCGGTGCTCATCTGGAAGCCTTGAACGGCCGCAAACACCAGATTCATCCCGATATAGAAGGCCGAAAACGCCATAACGCTGACCTGGAAAACGCCGGATTTGAGCCACAGCCCGAATCCCACCAGATAGAACACGTCGATTTCGTTGCGTGGTGCCCAAATCAGGGAGACCGCCATCAGGGCGTAAATCACTCCGGATGCGCCGCCGGCCGTCGCTTCCGAGTTGCCTGAGCCGAGCATGATCGTCTGCGTGACGGCGCCATCCATCCCCGCGATCGCGAAATACAGCGGCAAAAACCGCCACCACCCGAGCTTCCCCTCGACGATGAGGCCGAACGTCCAGAGGAAGATCATGTTTCCAATCACATGCAAGATGCCGTAGTGGAAGAACGCGGACGTCCACCACTGAACCGGGTGCAGCCCATTGCCGAGCTGCAGCTGCCACCCATCCATATGCCCTTGGAAGCTTGCGACGTAGAGCAGCACATTGGCGGCGATCAAGCCGATCGTCGCCCAGGGACGGTGGTAGATCGGAGCATCGGTTCCGACAGGGATAAACATTTGGGACCGAGGTCAAAGGCCAGAAACCGGAGATCAGACAGCAGGATATCAGCCGCGGGATGATGCGTCAGGACCGTGCCATCCCTGTCTGAAGCTCCACGCTTCTAACGTCTGGACACCGGCCTCTGACGTCTGTCCTCACTTTAGCGGTCCTGCGGATCGTCGGGAAAAGTGAGATTTCGCCGCCCGCGCTGGCAATCTGTGAGCTACGGTTGCAGTGAAGGGGAGTGAATTGCCGCTGCGAGCGGCAGAAATGGCCGGTCCAGTCGCCGGGATTGCAGTGAATCGCGCCATTTCCGCGAAAGCGCTTGACAAACCTTCTAAAGTCCATGCGACGCAAGGGCCGAATTTATTGATCAGACGGTTCTGTGCGGCCGGGACGGGAAACCCGTTCCTGCCGGCTGAACTTCAGCCGGGCCCGGCAGCAGGATCGTCGACAGGGGGGAACGGACTCTTCGATTGCCGACTGGAGGCGGAGCGAGATTGGTCGCTCCGCAGCGGAGCCTTGCGCTCCGTGGGGGGTATTGCATCCAGTCCGCTTCTCCCTGCGCAGGCCCGCATGCCTGCAACCTGGACTGAAGACGCACGTCTTCAGGCGCGCCGCGTATTGCCTGCCGCAGACACGGTCCGCCCGGAGACTTGCACGACAGAACTTCGACGGAACCTGAGACTACCCCGATCCGTTCACGGTGGTTTTGCCAAGGACCCAGCGGCTAGGAGAGCCGGCCATCGTCCGAGGGGTGAAGATCCGAAGGGGCGCCCTGCTCCCTTCGACCCAGCACAGAAAGCGATTGGAGAGCCCGCAATGAGGACGATCTTCACTACTGGTCAAGTAGCCAAGATCTGTAAAGTTGCACCCCGCACCGTCAGCAAGTGGTTCGATTCGGGACGCCTTCGCGGCTACCGAATTCCCGGCTCGCAGGACCGACGCATCCCGCGCGAGCACTTGATCCGCTTCCTGAAGGAGCATGGAATGCCCCTGGGCGAACTCGAAGACGAGGCGCTCGGCAAAATCCTGCTCGTGGGGGTGGAGCTTGGCGTGCAGCACGGCCTGAAGGACGTGCTGAGCATCGATGACTTCAAAATCGACCTCGCCGCCAGCGGCTTCGAGGCCGGCATCCAGGCGGAATCACTCCACCCGGATTGCGTCGTCATCGACTTCGCCATGGGTCGCAACGAAGCGCTGATGATCGCGCAGAACCTGCGCCGGAACGCCGACTACACCGACACGGTGCTGATCGGCCTCCTCAGCGACGAAGACACCGCCGCCGGCTTTGATCGGACGATCTTTAGCGAGACGTTCCGCAAGCCGTTCGACGCGGCGCTGCTCGGCGAGCGGATCAAAACGCTCGTCAGCCGCAAGAAGCAGCTTGTCTGACGGAACGGACGGCTCTCCATTCAACGTTGAGCCGCACGCCACACGTGTGCGGCTCAACGAGCGGAGAGCGGGCCAGTCCACGACGGACAATCCGCCGCGACCCGGGGACAGGACGGATCCCCCGTCCATCGCGGCGCTCGGAAGGCCGAACACTCGATGTTCCGGTCCATCTGACTGCAGCTTCGATCGATTCCGCAATGCACTCCGGAATGCAGCCGGAGGCCCCGACCGCAAGGGAAGGGCGCAGTGCGGGCGCGGTCAGCAGGGACTCGGCGTGTTCGTTGGCGACAGGCGTCGCAGTGACGTGACGCATGAGTGTTGCAGGCGGAGAGCAGGCGGCGTTCCCTTCCCGTGGGTCCACCTAACACACGGAAACGCAACTTGCGAAACCGACTGCGGCAGCCATGCGAAATGGCGCGGCGATGACGGAGACCGGCGAAGACAACGAGAGTCGGATGGCGTGGAGTCCACCGGCGTCGTAGGTGAGCGGCTCGATATCTGAGGCCGGACGGGTGCCGTGGGCGCCTGTTCGGCCTTTTTTTCGTTGAGGGTTTAGTGTTGAGGGCTTAGCGTCCGCTGAGTGCGGGTGCCCGCTCTCAACGCTAAACCCTCAACGCTCAACGGCTTTGTCGGGCACCATCCACGCATACACCAGCACAAAGGCCGCGTAGAAGCTGACGTAGAAGCACCAGTAGCTTGCGGCGCTGTCGGTCAACAGATATCCGATCGTGGCCCACACCCAGCCCCACGACACGATCAGGAGCGCCTGCCAGAACGGCCGCCACCAGAGCAGGAATGGCGCGCCGATCACGAACGCCCACAGGCCGTAGGCCCAGGCGGCAAAGACCGGAGGGTTTTGCGGCGACCACCAGTTAAGATGCCCCTGCGGTGTGACTTGCGTGTACGTCGGGTGGTAGATCGCACGTGCCAGGACGACGATTGTCAGTCCGGCGATCAGCACCAGAAAGAACAGCCACCGTCGCTGCCGGACTGGCAGTTCATACATCGAGCCCAGTAGCGGACCCCAGGGTTGGGCGAGCAACGCCAGCGGAATCAGCCCGACGGTCAGGAGCTGATTGACGGTTCCGTGGGGTGTCGGGCCGTCCAGCCAGAGGAAGCCCTCGACCCACTGCATCGCCGTGATCCCGGCCAGGGCGACGCCGCCCCACTTGAGACGCGGGTGATCGCGCCGCAGCAAATAAGCGGAGACGCCGTAGGCGCAGCCGCCGGCGAGCAGACTGGACTCGGCGTTGAAGCAGATGGCGGGACTCCTGGCATCTGGCAGACTGTTCGATGGTGAACTAGCCGCGACCGTCAGGGAGCGAATTCGCTCTCGTGCGCTCCCTGACGGTCGCGGCTAGTCCGAAAAACCTGCACAAAACAGCGAACTTCTGATCGTTAGTAGCACAACGAACGAGTCTGGTGATCCCGCACTCAGGCGGCATTTCACTAGGTCGCAGGGCAGCTTAGCATGGCGATCGCGATACTGCCGGACAACCCGGCCGACACGCGATGCCGTCCCATTCGTCACTCATGTCCCGTTTCTCGATTCCCCGCCCCAGCGCTCCGCTGCTGATCGCCGTCCTCGCCACGGCGGCGGTGATCGGGACGATCGACCCGGCCGGGTCATATCCCGAACTGGGAGAGGGACCGGGGATCACGCTCGACGAACACTTCAACGTCGACATGGGCGTTTACCAGTGGCACGCGCTCCGTGAACACGGCTGGCGTCTGTGGACGCCGGAAGTGCGTGACAAGGTGTTCGCCAGCGGCGCACCGAGAAAACCGTACAACCCCGACCATCCTCCGCTGGGGCGCTTGTGGCTTGGCATCTGGCATGACATCGCGCGCTGGCTGTGGTCACCGGTCGAGACGGGAGCACAGCGGGTCACTGCCTGCGCACGGGTCGGATCGGCGATGGCATTCGGCATCACGGTCTGGCTGATAGGCACGTTTGCCGGGCAGCTGGTTCGGCTCGACGGCCGGCTGGTCGGCGGCGCTGTGCTATGCACTGATGCCGCAGGTCTTCGGTCACGCCCATCTGGCAGCGCTGGAGACGTGCATGAACCTGGCATTCCTGGCGCCGATTCTGTTCGTCGGCCAGAAGTGGGGCGCGACGAATCCGGCCGATGGTCAGCCTCTGCGGCCGCGTCATGAATGGCTGTGTGCGGTCGTTGCCGGCGTCCTGATCGGCGCCGCGTTCCTGACCAAGATCCAGGCGGTCCTGCTGCCGATTCCGATCGCCGTCTGGACTCTGTTTCGCTGGCGCTGGCGCGGACTCGCCTGGCTGTCAATCGCCGGGTTCGTGACCGCCACCGTGTTTTTCGTTGCCTGGCCGTGGCTGCAGATCGACCCGGTCGCGCACGTCCGCGAATATCTTGGCCGCGGGGTTGTGCGTCAGCCGCTGAACTGCTGGTACTTTGGGACGAAGTACGCAGATGTCGATGTGCCGTGGCACTATCCGTTCGTGATGTTCTTTGTGACGGTCCCGGTCATCACGCTCTTGTTGGGCGCATCCGGGGTTTCCCGCCGACTTCAGAGATTTCGCCGTGCGCAGATTGCCGCCTCATGCGAATCATCGGCAACCGGCGCCAGCGAGAGTGGATCGCTGCGCCGAGCCGAAGACAAACGGTTCCTCGCGTCACAGGCTCAGTCAGCAATCGCTCGGACGTGGCTGCTGCGTGTGAGTTTCCTGTTCGTGTTGACGTTCTTCGCACTTCCCGGAATCACCGTTTACGACGGCGTACGCCTGTTTCTTGTCGCGTACCCGCTGTGGGCGATGGCGGCCGGCGCCGGTGCGCAGGCGGTCCAGGACTCATTCGCGACGAGCCAACGTCCTCGCGCAATCCGCGTAGTACTGATTGTTGTTCTGGCAGCTCAATGTCTGGGAATGATTAGGTATCACCCTTGTGAGTTGAGCTACTACAACCTGGCTGTTGACGGGCTGTCCGGCGCCGATCGCCTCGGCCTGGAGCGCACGTACTGGCAGGACAGCTTCACCCGGTCGTTCTGGCGCGACGTTACGCGGCAGGTTCCCAAGGGGGCCACGCTATATCTCGCGCCGCGTTTTCATCCCTTCCAGGAAGTCGACCTGTTGCTCCAGTCCCCGATTCTGGCAGCGCACGACGTGAAGATCGCGGCTTACGATGATCCCATTCGCGACCAGATCAAGTACGTAATCGTCTTCCGCCGCCGGGCCGACCAGTGGTCGAGCCTGGAGCCTGCGCCGCCAGGAGGGAAACTGCTGGCGGAGGTGACCCGCTCCGGCGTCCAACTTGCGGCGCTGTATGAACTTGCTTCGTCGACCCCGCAGTCGGCGACTCACTGATCCAACGCGTCCCGGACGGTGGTCCAATCACCGTCGCTGCGTTGCGGGGAGTTGCTGCAACCGTCCGGGACGTGGCATGCCGGGCTCGACCTGCGGCGGTGTCGCCGTCATCCGCCATTCTCTAAATCGCGAATTCCGGGAGCGAACTGTCGCTAGGCGTTGACGTTGCCGATTCATTAGGGATAGGATTTTGAGACTGAGTCTCAATTTCGCGTTTTGCCCGCTACGGCGACTTTAGACGGCGGCGACCTGAAATGGCTTCTCTCGATTCTCTACAACCCGGTCAGCCGGCCACGATTGTCGAACTCGATGGCGACGACGCCTCCACTCGCCGATTGATGGAACTCGGCCTGCTCCCGGGGCAGCCGATTCAACTCGTCGGCCGCGCTCCCTTTGGCGACCCCATCGCCTGTGTGATCCGCGGCGTGCGTATCGCGGTCCGCACAGTCGACGCACGACGCGTCCTCATTCAGTCGCCGTCGATCGTCTGATCGGGGCGTGCCCGCGCTTGAGGTGTACGCCGATCGCACCCGTCCCCGCCGCCGCCCCTTGCTGCACGTTGTCAATGTCTGCCCCGCCTGTCGTGCCGCATCAGGATACCAGCGAGGCCCATGGCCTCCCGACGGTGGGCTCGGCGTTGAAGGTGGCGTGCGTCGGCAATCCCAATACCGGCAAGAGCACGCTGTTCAGCGCGCTGGCCGGACTTCACGCGCACGTCGGCAACTATCCCGGTGTGACCGTCGAAAAGAAAATCGGCCGCGTCCATTGGGAAGGTCACGCGGTTGATCTGATCGATCTGCCGGGGACGTACAGCATTTCGCCGAGGTCGGCCGACGAAGCTGTGACGGTCGACGTCCTGCTCGGCCTGCAGCCGGAAGTCGGGCCGATCGATGCCATTCTGTGCATCGTCGATGCCGCACACCTGGAGCGGAACCTGTTTCTCACCAGTCAGCTCCTCGAGCTCGGTGTGCCGCTGGTCCTCGTCCTCAACATGTGGGACGCGGCGCAGCGTCAGGGCATTACGATCGACGTCGGCCAGTTGGAACAGCGGCTCGGCGTGTCTGTCGTCGTGACTGAGGGACATCGTCGGAAGGGGATCGACGAATTGCGGGCGGCCGTGCTGCGGGTCGTCGGTGAATCGGCGCCGCCGGTTCCTGAGGTCTACCCGGAAGTCTTCCTCGAAGAGTTGCAGCAGCTCGCACGCTGGCTGGAGGCACACCAGCAGGTCGTCCGCCCGTATGCGTGTGAGCGGATGCTGCTGGATGCCGGCGGTTCGATCGAGCAACGGTATGTTCAGCGGTGCGGGGCCGAGCTATTCGACTCTCTCAACGCAGCACGCCGGCGGCTGGCCGCAGTCGGATACCCGCTTCGCAGCCTGGAAGCAGACCGGCGCTACGCCTGGGCACGACGCCTGCTCGCGGGCGTCGTCGTCGAGCCGGCGCAGCGCCGAAGGACGGTGACCGATCGGATCGATGCGCTGCTCACGCATCGCGGCATTGGCCTGCTGGTCTTCGCACTCCTGATGCTGCTCGTGTTTCAGACGCTCTACACCTGGGCCGCTCCGCTGATGGACGCCTGCGAAGCGGCGCAGGGCGCCGTCGCCGCGTGGGTCGCCGCGGTGATTCCGCCCGGTCCGCTGCAAAGTCTCCTGTGCGACGGCGTGATCGCCGGCGTCGGCGGCGTGTTGATCTTTCTGCCGCAAATCGTCCTGCTGTTCCTGTTTATCGGCATCCTGGAGGACTGCGGCTACATGGCGCGGGCCGCCTACATGATGGACCGCGTGATGGCGCCGTTGGGACTCAGCGGCAAGTCGTTTCTGCCGCTGATGTCGTCCTTCGCCTGTGCCGTGCCGGGGATCATGGCGACGCGCGTGATCGACAATCACCGCGAGCGAATGGTCACGATCCTGATTGCGCCGCTGATGAGCTGTTCCGCGCGGCTGCCGGTGTATCTGCTGCTGATCTCAGCGTTTATTCCAGCCACGCGCGTGCTGGGCGGGCTGATGTCGCTGCAGGGATTGGTGCTCCTCGCAATGTCGTCGCTGGGGCTGATTGTGGCGGTCCCCGTCGCGTGGCTGCTGAAGCGATTCGTGTTCAAGACCGGCGAGTCGACGTTTGTGATGGAACTGCCGGATTACAAGATTCCGTCGGTGCGAGTCGTCCTGTCGCGCGTGTACGAACGGGCGGTGGCGTTCGTTTCGTCCGCCGGAACGCTGATCTTCGCGACGACCGTGCTGATCTGGGCGGCCGGGTACTTTCCGGGCGATCGCGCGGAACTGCGCCAAGTCGAACAACAGATTGCGACCGCTGAGGCGAGTGCGAAAGCCGCGGAGCCGACGCCGGAACTGCAGGCGTTGTACGACCAGCGGAATGCGATCAACGCCGACCTGATGCGCGGCAGCTATCTCGGCCGGGCCGGGCAGGCGATTGAGCCGTTTGTCCGCCCGCTGGGCTGGGACTGGCGGATCGGCGTCGGCGTGCTCGCGTCGTTCCCGGCGCGAGAGGTCATCGTCGCCACGCTGGGCACGATCTATAGCCTGGGGGGCGAGGTCGACGCCGAATCGACCGGTCTGCAGTCGGCGCTGCAGCAATCGCGCTGGCCGGACGGCCACCCGGTGTACAATGTCCCGGTGGCCCTGTCGCTGATGGTATTTTTCGCCCTCTGCGCGCAATGCTCATCGACGTTGATGATCATGCGGCGGGAAACGAACAGCTGGCGGTGGCCGGTCGTGTGCTTCGGCTACATGACGGGCTTGGCGTACGTAGCAGCACTCATCACCTACCAGGTTGGAATGCAGTTGGCCTAAGCGGATTTTCGATTTTGGATTTGGCTGAGCCGTGTCGATCAACCATCAACCATAAACCATCAACCCCGTCGTGGACTGGCAACTCGTCATCGTTGGACTCTGCGTCGCGGCGGCGGTTTTCGCCGTCAGTCGGCGCTTCGTCCGCTTTGTGCGGCCCGGTGCACGGCAGGGGGCTGCCTGCGGTGGGTGCTCCAGTTGCGCCGCGCCGGCCGTATCGCCGCCGGTTGTGACGCTTGATTCGCTCAACGTCGCATCCAAGCCGCCATCGGGATCAGAAGTGACGCCTTGAGTGCGGGCGCGAGTTCGAGCCCGCCGACGTCCACGTTGATCCGATCAGAACGCGTGCAGGATGTAGCCTTTGGCCATCCATGTGCTGTACACGACCACGATCAGCACCAGCGCCGTCGCGAATCCAAGCAGCCGGCGCGACGCGGGCACATCCCGGAAGGCGATGATGTAAGCGATCGCGCAGACGACAACCGCAGAGGCCAGCTTGAAGGCGAACATCCCGTGGATGCCCCAGCGGTTGAAGAAGAAGGCGGCGATCGGGTTGCTTTCGACCGCATACGGTTCGCCCTCCAATGTCGGCATGCGGAGCATGATGTAAATCATGGCCGCATCAAGGACGTTCATCAGCACAAACCACATGGCGGGGGTCTCGATGGCCCGCCAGCGTTCGAACAGGCTAAGTTGCTCGGCGTCTCGATCGTACCGGTTCGCTGTCATGGTGCTCATGGGAGTGGAATTCGTTTCGACGCCTGTGCAACACCGACCAATCCGCGTCAAGCGGCCTCAGACAGCGCACGCTTGCCGTCGTCGTTGCGACGGGCCACGATACGTGTCTGCTCGCGGTGCTCTCCTTCTTGATTCGGGAACAGGCCCATGCGCTCATCCGTGGCGGCACTCCTATTCTACGCATTTGGCCTCGGCAGCGTGGGGGCAACCGCGGCCGATTCGCATCTGGAACGCATCCAGTTCAACAACCCCGGCCTGGTCGTGGACCTGGGCGTGGGTCTCTGGGCCTGGCCGCTGCCGATGGATTACGACCAGGATGGCGACTGGGATCTCGTCGTCTCCTGCCCGGACAAGCCGTACAACGGGACGTACTTCTTCGAGAATCCCGGCCCATTGAGCCGCGCCCCACAGGGAAGCACGTCTGTCGATAAACCATCGACCATAAACCATCAACCCGTCTTCAAGCCTGCTGTCCGCATCGCCGACGGCCCCACCAGCGTGCAGGTGTCGTTTGTCGCCGGCAAGCCGGTCGTGATGACACCGGCGAAACTCTACGCCGACTTCCGCGAGCACCAGTACGCGCATCCGATCGAGCTGCCGTTGCCGGCACAGATCGATTCGCAGTACAAGCGCTACCGCGCGAACGAGTGGCGGCTGATCGATTTCGAGGGGGACGGCGACCTCGACGTCATCATCGGGATCGAAATCTGGGACGACTACGGCTGGGACGATGCCTGGGACGAGAAGGGCAGCTGGAAAAACGGTCCACTGCACGGGTACGTGTACCTGGCCGAGAACATCGCGATCGCCCCCCCGACTAGCCGCGACCGTAAGGGAGCGAACTCCGCGGAACTATCCCCGCTCGCCACCGATCAATCATGGCCGGAGTTCCTCGGTCCGCGCCCGGTGTTCGCACCGGCGGTGAAACTCACGACGACGGATGACAAGCCGATCGACGTCTTCGGGATGCCGTCGCCGAGCTTCGCCGACTTCGACGGCGATGGTGATCTTGACCTGATTTGCGGAGAGTTTCTCGACGGGTTCACCTGGTTTGAAAACGTCGGGACCCGTTCGAATCCGGAGTTCGCTCCCGGCGAGGTTCTCGGTTCGACGCTCCTGCCGGGTCCGGAGGGCCAGGAACGGGCCGTCGGGGGGATCGCCATGGACCTGCAGATGATTACGCCGACGGCCGTCGACTGGGACAACGACGGCGATGTCGACCTGATCTGCGGAGACGAAGACGGACGCGTCGCCTTCATCGAGCGCCTGTCCGATATCGAACGACTCCCCGATCGGGAATTGCTGTTTCGCTCCACGCTCCTTTCCCCGGCTTTCGCCGCACCGGTCTACTTCGGACAGGAGGCGGCGGACGTCAAGTTCGGCGCTCTGGTGACCCCCTGTAGTGTCGACTGGGACTGCGACGGCGACGAGGACCTGATCTGTGGAAACACTGCCGGTTACCTCGGATTGATCGAGAATCTCGACGCCGGGAACCCGCCGAAATGGGGTGCGCCACGGCGATTGGAGGAAATCCGCATGTCGAGCGATGGGCAAGGCGTCGTTCAGCATGTCATCCGCTATGCGGCGGGAGACAAGGGCTCCATCCAGGGTCCCTGCGAAGCGAAGTGGGGCTATACCGCCCCGGCGGTCGGCCGCTGGGACGAAGCGGGGGGCCGGCCCGACATCATCGTCAACACCATCTGGGGGATGGTCATGCGGCACGCGAGCTCCGCAAATAAGGACGTCATGTTGATCGCGGCGCCGATCGGTCTCGACATTGCCACAGAGTCCGCGAGCCCCGCCTGGACATGGTGGAAACCGCAGCCCGGATTTCTGGCGACGCAATGGCGCACCACTCCCTGCGTAATCGACTGGAACGATGACGGCCAGTCCGATCTGGTCATGCTGGATTACGAAGGCTACCTGGCATTTTTTGAGCGCAATCTCGATCCCGATCCCAGCGGCAAGCGCGCGCTGCACCTTGGCAAGCGGGTTTTCAAGATCGAGGGCCCCTGTGAGTTCGACGGCAAGCATCAGCCCGTCGGTGACAAGCATGATGACCTGCTCCGGCTCAACGCCGGCTGGGCCGGCAAGAGCGGGCGCCGCAAGTTGCACATTGTCGACTGGGACGGCGACGGCCGCCGCGATCTCCTCGTCAACAGCACGAACGTCAACTGGCTGCGCAACGTCCGCACCGACGACGAAGGCTTCGTCTGGTTCAAGGACGAAGGCCCGCTGGACACCCGCGTCCTCGCCGGCCACGACACCAGTCCCACCACCGTCGACTGGGACAAGAACGGCATTCCCGACCTGCTCGTGGGAGCGGAAGACGGACGGTTGTATTACAAGCAGAATCCGCGAACAGCAAGAATTGACGCAAAGGCGCAATGACGCGCAGAGAAGACTTAGGGAGAGTCTGAACAATCCTCCGTGCGTCTTGGTGCCTCCGTGTCGCCGTGTCTTTGTGTCGGATGTTTGCCGCCGATACATTGCACGTTCGAATTCAACCGCCTGTTGTTACTGGACCCATGAAATTCGCTTACCTGATTCTTGTTCTCTGCCTGCCGTTTGCGTTCACGGTGTCGGCGGTCGCCGCCGAGCCTGAGCCCCCCGGCCTCATATTGCGCGAGTTCATCTACTCGCCGGAAGCAGCGCCGTTTCCCGGAGTGCATGCCTCAACCATCGCTGAGACTCCCGGTGGGTTGGTGACGGCTTTTTTCGGCGGCACGGATGAAGGCGAGAAAGACGTCGGCATCTGGGTGTCGCGGCACGTCGACGGGAAATGGACCAGACCGGTTGAGGTGGCCAACGGCGTCCAGCACAAGACCCTGCGCTACCCGTGCTGGAATCCCGTGCTGTTTCAATACCCGCAGGGGCAATTGC
Organism: Planctomycetaceae bacterium; assembly: GCA_046349775.1. GTDB lineage: Bacteria > Planctomycetota > Planctomycetia > Planctomycetales > Planctomycetaceae > JAEUIG01. Next base: position 36,598 of record JAXMBS010000048.1, read on the forward strand.
AACTTTACTACAAGGTCGGACCCGACCCCGCCGGCTGGTGGGGGATGCTGACCGAGTCGACCGACAATGGGGCGACGTGGTCCTGGCCACGCCGACTGCCGCAGACAATCGACGGCCCGGTGAAGAACAAGCCGGTGCTGCTCGCCAACGGCGATCTGCTCTGTGGCAGCAGCATCGAGTACGACGGCTACCGCGTGCACTTCGAGATCACTCCCGACCGGGGGCGGACGTGGGAACGGATCGGCCCGATCAACGCGCGCGGCGAGTTTACCCCAATCCAGCCGACGATCCTCCGGCATCGTGATGGCAGCCTGCAGGCCCTCTGCCGCAACGAAATCGAAGGCAAGATCGGCAGCACAACCAGCACCGACAACGGTCGCACCTGGACGAAGATGGTCGCGACCGAACTGCCGAACCCCGACGCGGGAATCGATGCGGTCACCCTCAAGAATGGCCGCCATCTGCTGATCTACAATCACACGCTCCGCAAGCAGGGGACGCCGAATTGGCGCCACATGCTGAATCTCGCCATGACCGAGGATGGCGAGCACTGGCAGGCCGCCATGGTCGTCGAGGTCGGCCAGGGAGAGTTCTCTTATCCGGCCATCATTCAGACCAGCGACGGACTCGTGCACGCGACTTACACCTGGCGGCGGAAACTCGTGCGGCACGTGGTCATCGATCCCGAAAAGCTGGAGCTCACACCGATCGTGAACGGCATCTGGCCCGGCTATCCGCAGGCCGGAGTCAAAGACTGACAATCGCCAACGACGCGAATTTTCGACACAAAGGCACAGTGACACGAAGACGCACAAAGAGAAGGAACAATCAACCCTTTCTCTGTGCGTCTTGGCGGCTTCGTGTCTCTGTGTCAAATCGTAATGTAGAGAGAATCAACTGATGTCCGAATTCTTTCCCGGCGTTCCCAAGATCCCCTACGAAGGCCCGAAGTCCAAGAACCCGCTGGCCTTCAAGCACTACAACCCCGACGAGGTCGTCGAGGGGCAGAAGCTGCGCGATCTGCTGCGGTTCTCCGTGTGCTACTGGCACACGTTCCGTGGGACGGGGAGCGACCCGTTCGGCGCCGCCACGTTGCAGCGTCCCTGGGACGACGGCTCGAACTCACTGGAAAATGCCCTGAAGCGCGTCGATGCGGCGTTCGAGTTCATCGGCAAGCTCGGTGCGCCGTTCTACTGCTTCCACGATCGCGACATCGCCCCGGAAGGGAACTCACTGCGCGAGTCGAACAAGCTGCTCGACGCGGTTGTCAAGCAGCTCAAGGACAAGCAGGAAGCATCCGGCATCAAGCTGCTGTGGGGGACGGCCAATCTGTTCTCGCACCCGCGGTTCATGCACGGGGCGGCGACCAGTTGCAATGCGGACGTGTTCGCGTTTGCGGCGGCGCAGGTGAAGAAGGCGATCGAAGTCACGCATGAGCTCGGCGGCGTGAACTACGTCTTCTGGGGGGGCCGCGAGGGGTATCAGAACCTCTACAATACCGACCTCAACCGCGAGCTGTCACATCTCGCTTACTTCATGCACAAGGCGCATGAGCACGCCAAGTCGATCGGCTTCAAAGGGCAGTTCCTGTTTGAACCCAAGCCGAAGGAGCCGACGAAGCATCAGTACGACTTCGACGCCGCCGCGTGTCTCAACTTCATCGGCCGCCACGGTCTCGACGGCATCGTCAAGCTCAACATCGAGACCAACCACGCCACGCTGGCCGGCCATACGATGATGCATGAGCTGGAATATGCCCGGATCCACAACGCGCTCGGCTCGATCGACGCCAACACCGGCGACCTGCTCCTCGGTTGGGACACCGACCAGTTCCCGACCGACATCTACCTCACGACGCAGATCATGCTCGTGATCCTCAAACAGAAAGGCCTGACTCCCGGCGGCGTCAACTTCGACGCCAAAGTCCGCCGCGAAAGCTTTGAACCGATCGATCTGTTCCACGCCCACATCGGCGGCATGGACGCGTTCGCCCGCGGCACGAAGATCGCCGCCCGCATCCGCGCCGACGGCGTCCTCGACAAGTTCGTCCAGCAGCGGTATCGCAGCTTCGACAGCGGGATCGGCAAGCAGATCGACGAGGGGAAAGCCACCTTTGCCGAACTCGAGGCCTACATGCTCGAGAAGGGCGAAGCCGCAGCAAACGAGAGTGGACGGCAGGAGTATCTGGAGAATCTGATTAACGACTATCTGTAGGCAGTCTGGTCCGGCGAACGGACTGCTCCTCTGACGGCCGAGTCTTGACCGCCGACAGCGTCTTTTGAATGGAACCGACGATGCGCAGAACCCGCTTCGGCGTCATCGGTCTCGGCTGGTTCGGCGAGAAACACTGCGAGGCGCTGGCGGAGATCGCCGACGTCGAGTTGTATGCGCTCTGCACGCGGAACGAGTCGCGGCTCAATGAGCTGGCCGCGCGGTTCAGCGTCACGCAGGCGTTCACCGACTACCGCGAGATGCTGCGCGATCCGGAGCTGGAAGCGGTCAGCATCGTGACGATGTGGGACCAGCACGTGCAGCCCGCGCTCGCGGCCCTCGCCGCTGGCAAGCACGTGTTCCTCGAAAAGCCGATGGCGTCGACCGTCGCCGACTGCGAACAGATCGTCCGCGCGGCGGACACGGCGCGCGGGTATCTGATGGTCGGGCACATCTGCCGGTTCAATCCGCGCTATGCGGCCGCGAAAGAAGCGATCGCGGCCGGACGGATCGGGCGGATCCTGTCGCTGTACGCTCGCCGCAACATTCCGGCGGCCGTGACCGACGAGATTCTCAACAAGATCGGGCCGATCATCGGCGACGGCGTCCACGACACCGACCTGATGCTGTGGTACACCCAGGACCGGATCGTCAGCGCATACGCGCAGACGGTCGACGTGCGCGGCAGGAAGTATCCGGACCTCGGCTGGACAATGTACCGGTTCGCCGGCGGGGCGACGGGGATCCTGGAAAATGTCTGGTGCCTGCCGGACCGGACTCCGTTCCAGATCGACGAGCGGTTGGAGATCATCGGCACGACCGGCTCGATCCACATCCAGGAGACGCACCCGAACTTTTCGATCAGCGACGCCGACGGCTGGCACTCCCCCGATACGACCTACTGGCCCACGTTACACGGCCGGCGGGCCGGGGCGCTGGTGGCGGAGCTGACATACTTCGCGCGGTGCGTCCGTGCGGGGGAACGGCCGACGATCATCACGCCGCCGGAGTCGCTCGAAGCAGTACGGGCGTGCCTGGCCGCCGAGGAATCGGCCCGGACCGGACAAATCGTGCGGATTCAATAGCTCACGCTCGCCCTGGTTGGATACTGACGATGTTGCACAACTGCAGATCTCTGCTGTTCCAGGCCGCCATCCTGTTGATGTTCTTAGCAGCCAACGTTGTGACGGCCCAGGACAAGAGCGTCCGGCCGGGGATCAACGATTCGTTCCGCGATCCGAACGTCGACGAGTTCGTGAAGCGGTTCGAGATCGAGAGCCGCGAGGTCTACGCGCGGCGGAACGAGATCGTAGCCGCGTGCAGACTACAGCCAGGACAGACGGTGGCCGACATCGGTGCGGGAACGGGGCTGTTCACGCGGCTGTTTGCGGACGCCGTCGGTGAGAACGGGCGGGTCGTGGCGGTCGACATTGCACAGAAGTTCCTCGATCACATCGCGACGTCCGGCCGCGACGCGGGGCTGAAGAATATCGACACCGTCCTGTGCACCGCCGATTCGACCGAGCTGCCAATAGCCTCGGTCGACGTGGCGTTCATCTGCGACACGTATCACCACTTCGAATTCCCACTGAAGACGATGACCTCGTTACGGCAGGCGCTCAAGCCGAACGGCCGCGTGATCGTGATCGACTTCCGGAAGATTCCGGGGGTCAGCTCAGATTTCGTGATGGGACACGTCCGGGCGCCGCAGTCGGTATTTGAGAGCGAAATCGTCACGGCCGGCTTCCTGAAGACGCGCGAGGAGGGAAAACTGCTCAGCGAGAATTACTTTGTCGAATTCACGCGGTCGGAGACGCCGGGCCTGAAGCCATTGGAGTATCCGATCATCGCGGGTTACGGAGGCGTCGTGCTGCTGCCGCCATCGGCCGCGGAACCGCCGCGCGCGGGCGCCAACGTGGTGTTTGACGTGACGGCCGGGGGCGATCCGTTCGCGGTGAACAAGGGGCTGGAACGGGCGGCGCGGTTGCTGAACCTGTACGGCGCGGCGGGACGCAAAGCTTCCGACGTGCGACTCACGATCGTCTTGCACGGCGAGGCTACCAAAGCCGTGCTGACGGACGAGTTTTTTGCGTCGCGCTTCCAGACGGAGAAGAACCCGAACCTGCCGCTGGTCGAGGCGCTGCACGCGGCGGGAGTGCAGGTGCTGGTCTGCGGGCAGTCGCTCAACCGGAACGGATTCCCGGAGACGGTGATCGCGCCGCACGTGAAAATCGCAGCCTCGGCGATGACGGCCGTCATCAACCGGCAGGCGAACGGCGACAGCCTGGTGGAGGTCGAGTGAATTCGCCGCTGACAGTTGACGGAAAACAGAGGGCAGCGGAGAGAACAGAAGGGCGGCAAAGTCATCTCACGAGGCCACAGATCTCGAAAGCAGTCCGGATGCTCCGCGCGTTGAAATACGTGATATGTCAGCATGCGTTGCTGGCCGTTTGCCTGTCCTGTGCGACGGCCGAGGCGCAGGGTGTGCGCTGGGTCGAGGACACCTACGAAGACTTCGCCGACGGGCGGCTCGATCAGGCGGGACAGAACATCTATGTGAGCCGCGACGGGTCGGTGCGGACGATCAACCGCTTCGACCTGAACGGCGACGGCCATCTCGATCTGCTGTTCAACTGCACGCACGACACCTATCAGATGCTGCCGGCAACCGTCGGCACGGTCTCGCACGATCGGAAATGCGCCAGCACGGAATTGGCGGTCGAAGGCTCGCTGGGGGCTGAGGTCGGTGATCTGAATCGCGACGGCTACGAAGACCTCGTCATCTGTCCCAACGGAATCGGCGTTCATCACGACCGCCGATTTCTGTCGATCGCTTGGGGCGGGCCGGGAGGCTGGACGAACAGCCGGATCACGAGCGCGCTGCCGATCAACGCCGCCGCCCGCGTAGCGATTGTCGATCTGAACGCCGATCAGTGGCCCGACATCGCCGTGCTCGGCGGGACGAGGTGGATGGTTGCCCAGCCGCAGGGGCGGATCATTCGCGTCGTCTGGGGGAGCAACAAGGGGTTCACGGCGGTGAGCCGCACGGATTACGGGGTTGAAGGTGCGGTGGACATGGCAGCGGCTGATTTCGATCAGGATGGCGCGGCCGATCTGGCCGTCTTGCGCAGCGATGCTCATGTCAAATTGCTGTGGGGAACGC
>JAXMBS010000049.1:0-39233 GCA_046349775.1 Planctomycetaceae bacterium
TCCAGAAACTCACTGACAAAATCATTGAAGTACTCCAGGCGAACGATGCCGCCAGAGGCGCCCCAGCTGCCCCACGAATTGACCCCGAGCGGGAGCTTGAATTGAACCGACGTTACAGGGAGGCGCGAAATGCACAGGAGGTCGCGCGGACGCAGGTTCATTCTCTGTCAAACGAGGATCGTAGCGAACCGACTGCTGCAGGTTTGTCCCAGTCCCTGGGCGGCACGCAGGTCGATCTGATCCGGCTCGCCACGGAAATCAGCGACGCAGCGGGCGAAATGAAGCTCACTGCGCACAAGGCACACCGGATGGCGGCTCTGGCCGAACAGAATGCTGTGTCCGAGGAACAAGTGCTGGCAACGAAGATCAGTTACGAGACGGCGTCGAACAAAGTTGCACTGCTGCGGGCGATTGCCGAAGCGACCAAGGAAGCAACAAAAGAGGATCTGGATTTCGCCCAGCGAATGGTCGAGAAAGGCTATGCTACACCGTCCAGTGTCACTCAGCTCAAGGCGAAGTTGCAGGTTCTCCAACTGATTCTCAAGACCGGTGCCGGTGGATCGACCGAGAACAGCGCGCCTGGCGGCGCTTCAACCTCGAACGTCACGACGCAATGAGCCAACTGAGCACCCGATCCGCCCCGAACCGCTACTAAGGCTGACGACTGCGAGCAGGTACGTTGCTACCGCAGCGCTTCGAGTGCCGTGAGGCGCATGGCGTTGACGGCCGGGATGAGTCCGCCGACGAACGCCATCAACAGCGTCAGCAGCAGGCCGGCAGCGAGGACGGCGGCGTCCACCGTCAGGTGCAGGACGACGGTCTTGCTGCTGCCGCCGCCGTTGAGAATGCTCGTCGCCGTCCAGCCGTCGCAGATCGAGCCGAGGGCGCAGCCGATCACGCCGCCGATCAGCCCGATCACCATCGCTTCCAGCAGGAACGACATGACGATGTGACGCCGGCCGTAACCCATCAGTCGCAGGACGCCGATGTCCTTCGTCCGCTGGCTGATCGCGGCGAACATCGTGTTCATGACGCCGAAGGCGCCGCCGACCGCCATGATCGCGGTCACGAACACGATCGCGTACAGCAGCACGAGGTTGTATTCGTTCAGCTTCTCGAAGTACTTCGCCTCGGTGTACGAGCTGAGCGTGGCCTTCGTGTAGTCTTCGCGAAAGTACCGCGACAGTTCGTCGGCCGCAGCGGCGCCCGCCGTCCGGCAGACCAGCGTGGTGTAAGTGGACTTGCCGAACATCGGCCCGATGAGCGAGCGTTTGGCCCAGACTTCCGAGTCGAACGTCGATCCGGCCGATTTCAGGACGCCGGTGATCAGCCACTGCCGGTTATTCAGCGTAAACGTGTCGCCAACGGTCAGCGGCGCTGCATTGGCGGAGTCCGGCGTCTCGCCGACCGCGAGCAACCGGGCGATCCCCTCCCCCAGCACGCATTCGACGAACGGCGGTCCGCTCCCCTCGGACTGCTCGCGCACTCCGGCCTCGGCAAACCAGTCGCCGCCGGGATACAGCTCCAGCCCGTGCACGCTGCCCGACTGCGCCGGGTCATCCAACCCCCGGAGTTGCAGGAACCGCCGCTTCGGTCGCCCGGGAATCGGGTGCGGGATCGGCTGGTTGACGACGATGTACAGTTCGCGGCTGACCAGCGGATGGCCGTTCTCGTGCTCGACTCCCGGCTGGTTCTCGATGTCCCCCAGGTCGGAAAAGCCGAGGTCGCTGAAGGTCTCGTCGGTCGAACCCTGCGAGAGGACCATGACGTTTCCCGGCTGACCGCTGGCCTGGGTAATGGCTTTCATGCCATTCACGAACGCGAGCAGAACAGTCAGCACCGAAATGACCGCAGTAAAGGCGAGCGACGTGAGTGCGGTGGTCTTCCACCGGACACGAATGTTCAGCAGGTTGTACGACTTGGGGACCTTGCCCAGCACAATCAGCAGCAAGAGCAGCGCCGCCAGCAGCCCGAGCGCGATCAGCATCCAGTTGGGGATGCCGAAGACCGGCGTCGCCTGCAGGAACTCTTTCAACGGGGACGGAGGCGTTTTGGGCTGGTCGAACACGTGGAGGATTCGGGATTCAGGATTCGGGATTCAGGTGAGGGACAAGGGAGCAGAGGTGTGCGGGTTTGTGCGATCGCAATCCCCTTGCCCGTCAGCCCTTAGCCGCCATGCGACCCACTTACGTCACCCTCGCAAACACATCCGCGACGTGGACGCGGCGCGCGTTCCAGGCGGGGAGCAGGCTGCCGACGAAGGCGGTGCCGGCGCCGACCGCTGCGCCCCACCACAGCGCGGCGATCGGGATGTAAAACACGCCAAAAAACGCGATCGGCATCGTCAGCCCGCCCAGCACGCGATTGATCATCCAGTACGTCAAAGCGGCGCTGGCCAGCCCCGCCAGCAGTCCGATCGAGACCGCCTCGCCGAGCACGATGCCGAGAATGTGCTGCGGACGGAAACCGAGCACCTTCATGACCGCGAACTCGGTCTCGCGCTCGCGGACGGAAATGCTGATGGCGTTTGCGATGACGAGCGACAGCGTCAGCAGGATGGCCGGCGCCAGCAGCCAGCGGGCGCCGGTCAACAGGGTGCGATACGACTCGAGGAACGCGGCGATGCCGGACGAGGAGGTTTCGACCTTAACGGCCGGATTGGTGTAGTAAGGGGAACTCATGATCTGCTCAGCGAGCCGATCGAACGTGTTGCGGTCCGGGACTTTCAGCCATACGAGGTTCAACGCCTTCTGGGCCATCACGTGCGGTTTGCCGTTCTTCTGCTCGTAGGCGTCGAGGCCTGCGAGGAGGTAGTCCACATTGATCGCGGCGCTCAGGTCGTAGCGGCCCGGCGGGAACAACCCGACGATCTCGAACTCCAGATTGATGTCGCGATAGTTGACGCTGTAGATCGTGACGCGATCCCCGACCTTGAGCGCGCCTCCCGCGGAGCGACCCATTGCGGCCAGCCGGTCCTCTCCGACAACCAGCCCGTTGCGACGTTCCTTGAGTTGCTCAACGACCTTTTCGAATGGAATCCTCTGGCTATCGGGCAGGTTGTCCAGATCGTCCATCATCGTCAGCAGCTTCTCCGGCTGCAGGGCGAACGCGAACAAGAAGTTGTCGATATTTCGCTTCGCCGGATCCTGCTCGATTGAGCCGCCGTAGAACGTCCAGGTCATTGAGTCCAGCGGGTGGACATCGCCCGGATTGCGGGCGCCCCCCTCGACGAGCGTGGTCGCATAGGCGTACGGCATCTGGCTGGGGAGCCGCCAGCGCTCACTGACAATCGCCTTGAGATTGGCGCTTTTTTCGGTGGTCTGGCGGTCGAGGAAGACGAGCACCGACCACACCAGCGTGACGACGAAGACGAGCATCATCGTGCCGACGCCGGTCAGCGCGGTCCGCAGCGGGTTGCGGAAGATGTTCTGAAGGATGAGGCGTAACAGGTTCATGGGGCGTTGAGGGTTTGGCGTTGAGCGTTTAGAAACTCGAAACGCGTGGGCGGAACCCAGTGCCTGGTGGTTTGGTGTCTGGCCAGTCGGGATGGAATCTGGGCGAGAGTTGTGTCATGCGAAGCAGGACTTACGCGGTTGCCGCGGCGTACTGGTCGCTGACGAGTTGGCCCTTGTCGAGGTGCAGGATGCGGTCGGCCCGTTCGGCGGCGCGCGGGTCGTGAGTCACCATGATGATTGTCTTGCCGAGGGAGCGCTGGAGCTCGCCCAGCAGTTCGAGGATTTCCACCGCGGATTTGGCGTCGAGGTCGCCCGTCGGCTCGTCGGCGACGATCAGCGTCGGATCGGTCACGATCGCCCGGGCGATGCCGACACGCTGCTGCTGGCCGCCGGAAAGCTGCCCCGGCCGGTGCTGCATCCGATCTTCCAGTCCGACAATTTTCAGGGCAGTTTCGACCTGCTGCCGACGCTGGGCGGCGGTCAGATTAAGAAGGAGCAACGGCAACTCGACATTGCGGAAGGCCGTGAGGACCGGCATCAGGTGGTAGAACTGGAATACGAAGCCAATGTTGCGGGTCCGCCACTGGGCGAGCTGGCCTTCGCTGTAAGTGGAGATCGGGGCATCGCCAACCCAGACCTCGCCGGTGCTGGGCTTGTCGAGACCGGCAATCAGATTGAGCAGCGTAGTTTTTCCGGAACCGCTGGGGCCCATCAGGGCGAGGAACTGCCCGGCGGGGACTTCCAGCGAGAGGTTGTTGAGGACGTCGAGGCGCTCGTTGCCGCGACGGAAGTATTTGTGGATGCCCTGGACCCGGACAATCGGGAGGGCAGAAGGGGTAGACATCCGGGGTGTTACCGTTAAGAGTGCTTGGTTGTTTGGTGTTTGGTGGCCTGGTCTCTGGTGAGACGGTTATGAAAGCGTAGCTGAGCAGGTGCGCAGCGTCGAACGATGCGTCGCACTTCGTTCGCTGGAGGAAGTCAGCGGGCGCTTGATCGGAATCGATCCCCGAGCGCCCCAGGATGGGCAAGAGCGGAGGACAGCGCGTTCGGCTCGGAGCGGATCGTGAATCGTGACCGACGCCGAACGGTCATTCGCCGGCAGTCTTGAGCGCGGCGGCAGGCGCCTGGCCGTAGAACGTGACGAGGGCGCCCATTTCGGGCTTGAGGTAGACGCCTTCTTCGTCGGGGGGGACTGTCAACTTCACGCGGACGGGGACCGCTCCCTTGGCGCGGTCGGCGATGGGCATGAGGCGCGAGACAGCGGCTTCGTACACGCGGTCCGGGAAGGCTTCGGCGCGAACCTTGCATTGCTGCCCGCGAAACACCTTGCTGATGTCGCGCTCCTGGATGTCCAGTTCGACTTCGAGGTCCGACAGGTCGGCCAGTTCGCACAGGCTGAACGAGCCATTGAACGCGATGGGGTTGACGATGTTCCCTTCCTCGGCGTTTTTTTTGAGGATTGTGCCGCTGACGGGCGCGCGGATCGTGCAGTTGTCGAGTTGCCACTTCGCACGCGTGTAGTCGGCTTCGGCCTGCTGCACTTCGGCGCGGGCGGCATCGATCCGCTCGACGCGCGGCCCTTCGTGCATCAGTTCCAGGGCGTAACTGAGACGGGCCACGCGCTGCTGCTGCGCGAGGAACGCGCTTTCGGCCTGGGTCAGCGCCTGCTCGCTGCTGGCGTTCTTCTCGCGGAGTCCCTTGATGCGCTGGTAGTCCCGTTCCAGTTCGGTCAGGGTCTCCTGCGCTTCACCGAGCTCGGCTTTGGATTGTTCAATTTCCTCGGCGCGATAGCCGCGCTCCAGTTCGAGGAGCTTCTGCTTCTGGAGTTCGAGCGTGGCGGCCGCCCGGTTGTGCTGGGCACGGTACTCGGTGTCCTCGATGACCGCGAGAATGGTGTCCTTTTCGACGCGGAAACCTTCCTCGATGCTGAGCTTGACGACCATGCCGGCGACCTTCGGACTGACCAGGATCTGGTGCGCAGGCCGAATGTAGCCCTTGGACTCCAGCGCGATGGCATCCGCGGCCACCGACGGAGTGGCCGCCCCTGCAGCCGCAGCGGCAGACGCGGACACGCGCGGCGTGGTCGCACCGACGTCCGGGGCGATCGAAGGGACGGATGAGGCAGGGGTTGCTGGCGGTTGTCGCCACCAGAGCCAACCGGTGGCGAGGTTGGTCGCCAGGAGGACCGCCACGAGCAGCCAAACCGGGCGCGCGGAACTCTGCGCCGCTGCCGCCGGCGGAAGACGGAGGGACTGCACCTGTTCCTTCAGGCTGTGCGCTCCGCTCGCGCGCTCGGCAGGAGCATCTGTCGCGGGCATGGAATGCAACAACGGCCTGGGGACGGGATCGGTGACGGACAATTGCCGACGGGACGCCGGGGCGCCGCCATTTTACGCGATCAGCCGGCGAGAACCAGCCGAGAATCCGCCGCGAAACCGGCGATTCACGCTCAGTACGGCGACGTGTTCTGTCCGATGGCGTCGGCGAAACCGGCGGCAATCCGGAACGCGATCACCAGGGCAATCGCCGCGAAGATGAAATCGCCGATCGACAGCACGGCCGTCTCTGTGTCGCCATGAATGCGGGCGTGCCTCTCCAGGGGATCGGTCGGCTCGACGGTGGCGTTCTTGATTTCCTGGCTGATCTGTTCACGGATTGTGGCCTTTTCCGGGTCCGGCATGTCCTTCCAGCGGGAAACCGCCGTGTTCCACGTCTGCGGATGCAAGCTCGGGATTTCGTTGGGATCAAAATACGAGTACAGGTCCGAGCCGTAATCCTCGAATTCGTCCTCGACTCCCATCTCAGCGGGCATTCCGGCGTCGATGCCTGCGGGGTCGTCCTGTTCGTCAATTCGCGCCGGTCGGCGAGCTTTGGCCATTTCGGTCTCGATGTCATTCGCCACGAGATGAACGGCGTAGTTCGGGTGCTTGAGCATTTCAACGTACTTCGCCTGCTCGGCCTGGAATTCCCGGGCGGCCTCGGTGCGGATCGCACTGATGCCGTAGATCTTGCCGCCGAAGATCGCCAGCAGGGCAATGAGCGACGCGGAGATCGCCGGGAACCAGCCGAAATCCCACTTGCTGGCGCCAAGCCGCACGCCGGTGCCGACGGACGCGCCGATGAACATCGCCATGAAGCTGCTGGGTCGGCCGGTGCGGTAGATAATCGACGCCCAGATGATCATGCAGATCGCTCCGGCCAGCGTGCCGGTGCCGATCATGATCAGCCGCTGCAACCACAACGGGAATTCCCCGTCGGGGTCCCGGAGGGAGCGGCGACGCGGGGCGCTGGAGGACTTCTTCTTTTTAAGTCGGCCCGCGACAGGAGCGGGAGCGTTGGAGGTCCTGGATCCTGTCGCCGCCTTGGGCGCCAGTGAGTCGAGAGTGGTCAGCCAGTCATCGTCCGCTTGCGGCTCCTCCATAAATTCATCGGCTTCGACGATGTCGTCGTCGTCGTCATCGGCGGCGGCGCGGGCGATGGGAAAATCAATGTCACCAGCCGGCGCCTTGGAGGCGGCTGACTGATTGCGCACCGCCGAGTTGGACGAGGGGGCGGCAGTTGCGGCCTTTTTCGCGGAGGCCGGCTTGGAATTGGGAGCGGCAGTGGCGGCGTTCTTTGCGGCCGGCGGCTTTGTTGCGGCGGGAGCGGTCGCCACGGGAGGCGTGGCCGGCGCTGGCAGGGGCTGGACCACGAAGGCCTCGCTGCAGCGCGGGCACTCGACGTTTTTCCCGGCCCAATCGGGATTCTTGAGCTGGATTTTGACCCGGCAATGAGGGCACTGTGTGGCAAGTGGACCCATGCCTGCCTCAGCGACTGGTGTTCCCGAACAACAGAGACGCTCAATCCTTCGCAGCCTATCGCGGCGCAGATACGGTACGCAACTGTTCAGCGGTTTTGGGGTACCGGCAAGTGGAGCCACTGGCGGGAAATCGTCGCCGACAGGACCTACTGCCTTGCAACCGGAGGGTCTGCCCAGTATTCCTAGAGCGAGCAGTTTACGTTGCGCGCCAGTGAAGGCGCTGGCATGACGCTGCCGCGTGCAGCGGTTCCAGGTCGGACGGCGGGAGCCAGGTGGCTCGAGGATGCTCGCCGTCGGACGACGACCCCGAAGGAGTTCGAGTGATGCTGAAGCTTGTCGTGTGTTTTGCGGCTGCGGGACTGGTTTCGATTGCCGCCGTAGGTGCGACCCCTGAACTACCGCCGCTGCCGGCGCCGGAAACGGCCGCTGTGCCAACCTTGGCGACGACGCCGACGCCGGCGACCCCGCTCGTGCCGACGCCCGACAGCAACGCGTCGCCATCGAAGTCGGCCCCGCCGATCGTCCTGTACACGAACGTGAAGGTGGAAGACCGACACAATATCCCGGAGTGTGCAGTGCCGATCGTGATTTCGATTCCGGACCCCTGCCAGCCGGGGTGCTGTCGGTACATCGAGATTTGCGCGCTGCCGGACTGTAAGCCGGTCGTCACGACCAGCCCCAGCGGTCGCAAGATCGAGTATGACTACGGCAGGTTCGAAGTCGAAATCTACAACCGCAGCCGGTATGTTGTGGTGAATTACGACGACTGACAGCAGCGTGCTGAACGAGTCCACGACAACGGCCCGTGCGCCTTCGGGCGCGCCGGCCGTTTTTTGTTGCGACGCTGGAAGTTCAACGTCAGCAGGCAGAGGGGTCAGGGCCAGACGGCAATCGGTTATTTTGCGGGCTGGGTGGGACGGACCGGTCGTTGTGGCCTGGACGTATCCTGCGGCCAGTCGGGACTGGGGACGTGCGCGGCCTGCATGATTCCCGCCATCTCTTCAACAAAGTCGGCGTGATCCGCCGCTACGTTGTGCTCCTCGGCCGGGTCATGTTCCAGGTCGTACAGTTCCAGCCGGGTGTTGTCCTTCTCGTAGCGGACGGCTTTCCAGTAACCGCTGCGGACGGCCTGCGCGAAGCCCTTCTCATAGAACTCCCAATAGAGCCAGTCGTGCTCGTCCTGCTGATCGGGATGTCCGAGCAGAGTCGGCACGAGGCTGATGCTGTCGAGTTCCGGGGGGACACGCGGTGCGCGCGACAGTCCGGCGAGGGTCATCATCAAATCGCCGTGCCAGGCCACGCAACCGGTGACGGTTCCCGGAGCAATGTGCCCGGGCCAGCGGGCGATCATCGGGACACGCACACCCCCTTCGTACAGGTCGCGTTTGCGGCCGCGCAGCGGACCATTGGAATCGAAGAATTCAGGATCATTACCCCCTTCGGCGTGGGGGCCGTTGTCGGAAGTGAAGAACACGATGGTGCGCTGGTCGAGGTCGTGAGACTTGAGCAGTTCGAGGAGCTGACCCACGTCGGTGTCGAGGCGCGTGATCATCGCCGCGAGGCCTTTTTGAGGCTCAGGCCAGTCCCGCGTGGCATAACGGCCGTAGTCGGGAATCTCCATGCCGGCCTTTCCGGCCTGGTTGTTGGCGTGGGGGAGCGTGACGGGGAGATAGAGGAAGAAGGGGCCATCCTTGGCGCGTTCGATGAATTGGAGTCCTTCGGCCCAGATCAGATCGGGGGCGTACTCGTTTTTCTCCGTGGCGACGCCGTCGCCGTAGTCCCCATCGCCTGGGACGACGTTGCCGAGTTTTTCGCGATCGGCGCCGCGGATCAGAAAGGCCGGGAAGTAGTTGTGAGCGTGGTGCTGATCGAGGAAGCCGTAGAATTCATCGAAGCCCTGGTTCGTCGGCACGCCGCCGGTGCTTTCCTGGCCGAGGCCCCACTTGCCGAACATGGCGGTCCGATAGCCGGCGAGCTTGAGGACCTCGGCCACCGTGACATCGCCGGCGCGGAGACCCATTTTGGAGTTGCCGCGGATCCAGCCGTGGCCGGTGTGCACGCCCGTCATGAGAACGTAACGCGACGGGGCACAGACGCACGAACCGGCATAGTAATCGGTGAACTTGAGCCCTTCTGCGGCCAGGCGATCGATGTTCGGCGTCTCGATCCGCGTCTGTCCGTAGCAACCGAGGTCGCCGTACCCGAGGTCGTCGGCCACAATCAGGACGATGTTGGGTGGCGGATTGTCATCGGCGGCGTGGACGGGTGCGGAGCTGCAAGCGAGGATCACGAATGCGGTCAGTAGCGCGTTACGCATGGCGTTTCCGATGGGCTTGAGCGGGAACTGCAGGACACTCAGCGGACGGTGCAGGCAAACTCTCGGACGGGCGCGTCCGAGGCGGCGGTGCGGATGGAAGTGCGGCGGGGTTCTCCGTTGACGGAGACGACGAGGACGGCTTCGCAGTCGGGGATTTGGCGGGGTTCGGCGAGAACGAAGCGATGGTGACCAACGACGGAGATGGACTGCGAGCACGCGTCAATCTCCAGCGCGGGCCGAATCTCAGTCGAAAAGGGACTTTGTCTGCTGCAACAGGCGCGATCATCTTCTTAAGACCGATCAGGAATGGGCAACACGCACGTTCCGGTTCAAACAAAAGTGTAGGCGATGAGTCCGCAGCAGGAGAATGCCGAACTACGGGCGGAGGATTTTGCAACCATTCAGGAAATCACTCTGGTACTTCGCCTGGGAGCGGGCGATGACGGCTTCGTGCTTGAGTCGGATCGCGCGACTGCCGTCAAATCGTTGGGGTGTCGAGAGCTTTTTGAGCGTGAGCAGGATGTTTAGAGCGAAGTTCAAGATGGTTTAGCGTCCGGAAGGCCCCAAACAGCGACGAATTCAGGGCCGCGGGTGCTACGCCAAAGAGCCGCTGGCTCTAGCTGTGAATGTTCGAACGCGACGTCAGCGAAGTGTGCGGCTGCGGCGTCCCATGTCTGGTCGACTACGGCGATCGATTGTTCGTCATCGAAATCGAGATTGTGCAGCCGCCGCATTTGCGGCATTTTGCGGGAGCGTATCTCGACCGGCGACCGGATCTTCCGCCGGACATTTATGAGGCGTGGCCGGCGGAGTAAGACGGCGACGACTGGCCGCTCGCGCTGTCAATCATGGCGACGCCGGCGGGGATCGGCGTGTTCCTGACCAAATTGAAGCCGGGGAACATCACACTGCGCTAGTGGACCGTGCGAGATTCCGGGACGCGGTCACTTTCCGATGACCGGTCATTACCGTTTGGCACGTTGAATTCGCCCTTCGGCCCCTCCCTGGGCTCTCGCCCCCCGAAGCAGCAGGTTAGGGTGAGTCGGGGTGTTTGCCCCAAAATCGGGTACGGTCTTCTAGGGTTCAAAGTTGACCGACAAGCGTGGAATTTCGGTCTTAAACTCCGCGGCACGTTCCTGCGTCACCTTGGTTTGATAGACGTCGAGAAACGACAGCATGAATAGACTTTCCAGATGGTCCAACCCGACGTCCGAAATGTTCGTGTGATCGAGACTCAATTGCTGAAGGTTTTTGAGGCCGGCCAGTTGCTTCAGGCCGTCATCGCTGATCGCATTGCCCGAAAGCTTCAAGAACGTCAGCTTACGCAAGCTGGCGAGGGACGCGAGTCCGGCGTCCGTCACGCGGACCGTCGCTGGCGACTCCGGCGTCGGCGGGGTCGCATCGCTTGTGCCGGCCTGGGGCAGCGATGCCGGGCGAGACAAATCGAGCCTCTGCAGGTTGCCGAGGTCTTTCAGATCCGCCAGACCGGCGTCTCCGATCTGCGTGTTGATCAGGTATAGCGCCGTCAGACTCTGGAGCGACGCAATCTCTTTCGCCCCCGCGTTCGTGACCGCCGTGTCGGTGAGATCCAGCGTCTGGATCTTGGGCAGACCGCGCAGAGATTGCAGTCCCGAATCGGAAATGGACGTGTGTTTGAGGTAGATGTGTTCGAGGCTTTTCAATTCATGCAGCGTCTTCAGACCTTCGTCGGTGATATCCGTGCCGGAAAGCTCCACGGTCACCAGGTTTTCCAACTCTTTGAGGAGGGCCAGCGCCTCCGGCGTCACGGGCTTGCTCTGGAAGTCAACCACCACGACCGAACTGCCGGACATCTTGGGATTGTACGCCAGAATGTAACCCATTTCTTCCAGGGTTTCCGCGGCGGCTTGATCGGCTGCGGACGGCCCAAGCATCGCGGCGGCATTGCTGGCGGCTGGAGCAGGCGTTGCCGCCGGATTTTGCTGACAACCGCACATTGCCAGCGAGATCGCCAGGATCCGCCAGAATCGACTCTGCTTTCCGATCATGATTCGCCTCAGAACGGAAGATCGAGCGCGGCCATTCAATTGGCGCGCCGCGGTCTTCATCGCGGAGAAGTAGAAAAACGAGGCCCCATGGCGTCGCAGGACGCCATGGGGCGATTCCAGCTGCGGCTTGGAATTCGTCGACTTAGAAATCGCCGGCCACCTGGCCGTCGTTGCGCACCAGGAGCCGCGCATACGTCGTCGTAATGTAGGCCGAGTTGAACAGTGCGATGTTGCCTCCGGAGTCGCAGGGACCGGCCGGAGCTGCGACCACTCCGCCGGCGGTCACGGTCGACTTGACGTAGTCGATGTTCTCGCTAATGAAGCGCACCGAACCGTCCGCCAGCGTGAAGTGGGCTCCTCCGACGTGGTTGCTGTTGAACGCCCGCCGAGCATGCGGGGGATTTGTCAACGCATTGATGCCATCGTAGCCGATGCCCCACACGTTGAGAGCCGCCGTGCGAATGTTCCCGGCCGTATTGTTCAACGTGCTCGCGCTGAAGCCGTGAACGGTGCCGGCGCCAATCACCCGACCCTTGTAGCTATAGCAACGCTCGCCCACCATCAAAGTGTTCGACGTTCCGTCGGTGACATCACGGACTCCGATTTTCGAGTTCAGAAAGAACATCCCGCCCGGGCGACCATACATGGCCGGACAAACGGACGGCGAGGTGCTGTCGGACGTGCCGGCGACGGCAATGTAGTTCGACATGGCGATCGGCAACGCGATCGTGCCGTTCGTGATCAGGGCTGAGTACGAGGCTGAAGCGGGGTTGCCCTGCGTTGTGTCGAAAGTATTCAGACCCGGGCCCGTGTCGGAAGCGCAACGGAAGGCCTGCAACGGGGTTTGCAGAATGTTGAGAGTAGCGGGCACCGCGGCGTCCGCTTCCAGAGGGACATTGCCGCTCCCCAACGTATTGTACTGGTTGGCCTGATCGATGTACGGAAAGATTGCAAAGCCCCAGCCCCACAGTCCGGCTTCGGTCGACGTGCTCGAGCCGCCGCCGTCGTTTGATACGGGGAAGCGGGCGACCGCGCCGCACGGGAACGTGTTGTACACGTCATGGTAGTTGTGCATCGCCAACCCGATTTGCTTCAGGTTGTTCTTGCACTGCGTGCGGCGAGCCGCTTCGCGCGCCTGCTGCACAGCCGGCAGCAACAGGGCGATCAGCACGGCAATGATGGCGATGACCACCAGCAATTCGATCAGTGTAAAACCTCGACGACTTCCGGTTCTCGAACTCATCATTGTCTCGTCTCCAGTGAAAAATGGGAAAAAACCATTTGCACGGACTTCGTGCGCGCTCTCAAGACTTAGACGCAATGGAACAACACCACGAACTCAGAGCCTCTGAAAACTGTGACGATACGGCGATGCGCCAAATCGATTGAATCCTCCGCGAACTCAATCGACGATGAAATCCCCCTGTTTCTTTCGCCGGGCTGTCTCCGCCGCGCTCTCCGGTTCCAGGGGGATGTCGTAAGTGTTGTCCCCTGGTTTGACGTCGAACTTCAGCGTCGTCTTATCGGTTCGATATCGCTCGGACAGCGGAAACGTCGGCGTGAAACCCTGCGGCCATTCCAGGCTCACGGTATTCGGACCGACTTTGGTCCCCTTTTCGTCCTGTGTGTATTCGATTTCATAATGACCTTCGTCGTCGGTCACCCCCATCGCGGCCCGTCCCTCGAGCGGCTTCATCACCACGTTGATGTTCTTGACCGGCTCGCCGTTGAACTTCACCGTACCGGAGACGTAACCCAAATCCGGCCGTTGAGCACCGGCGAAGCAACCTGTGAGAGCAGAACACAGCAACACTGACAGTGCCGATCGCACTGCGCCGTTGTTCAGAAACACGAAAGACATCCTTTGCAGAAGTGGTTCCGATTGGGGCGAGTCTGCGATTCGAGCGCGACTCGACCCGCGAATTCATCAACTCTTAACAGAGCAAACTTGACGACGTTCAACACTGGCAAAGACGCGCCGGAAGTTCGCGACGTGCGTGCCGTTGAAGGGGACGTCACTCCAAGTCATTGTCCGCGAGCGGGCTGGGACGGCGACGCCGGCGACGGGATCAAGACCGCACCACGGATTGAAACGAATTGTGCGCGATTGTTAAGGCGTTTTCAATGACGTTCTTAACAATTCCTGAACAATGCGAATGACAAGCGTGTGCGACTCGCCGCGCTTTGGCTTCAAGCCTGTTCGCATCGCCCGAAGCAGCAAATCTTTCGTCCTTGCGATTTTCTGCAGCCGAGGACCCGGCCTGCCATGTCCAGGGCGCCTCTGGTCGAAAGCTGCTCTGACACCACAGTCTTGGTGCCAATCGCCGCTTTCAATCCGCCACCAATCAGCTATCATTGATGGGTTGTCGCTGTCCCGTTTTGTACCCGCGACTCCCCTGCCGCAATGTCCCCGCTCCCCTGCCCCGGACCGGTTTCGCGACGCAGCCTCCTGCAGGTCGGTGCACTGGCAGTGGGCGGGCTCACGCTTCGCGACGTCCTCGCCGCTCAGTCGACCTCCAGCGTGCGCGCGCCGGCGACGTCCGTCATCATGCTGTATCTCCATGGCGGGCCTTCGCAGCTGGAGACGTACGACCTTAAGCCCGGCGCGCCGATCGAGTACCGCAGCATCTACCGGCCGATCGCCACCAATGTCCCCGGCCTCGAGATCTGCGAGAAGTTTCCGCTGCAGGCCGCAATGGCCGACAAGTTCTCGCTCGTTCGTTCGCTGACTCACGATGTCAATATCCACAGCGATGGCGGGATCGTCGTCCTCACCGGCAAGCGGCCGACGGTCCTCGACCCGACATCCGGTTCCAAAAGCGAACACCCGGACTTTGGCTCGGTTGCCAGCAAGGTCCGCGGCGTCGGACGCGACGCCATTCCGCCATACGTCTCGATCCCCTCGCGGCTGTACATGACGCGGCCGACGTATCTCGGCATGCATCACGCGGCGATGGAACTCGGCGACCCGTCGCGCGACGACTTCCGCCCGCCGTTCCTGGCCCTTGCAGCCGACACTGTTGCCGCGTTCGACGATCGCCGTGCACTCCTCTCCGGACTCGATCGGCTCCGCAGCGATCTCGACCGCACCGGCCAGCTCAGCGGCGCCGACGAATACCGCTCGCGCCGTCGAACTACTGACCAGTACGCGGCTGGCCGACGCGTTCAAAATCGACGCCGAATCCCCGCCGCTGCGCGAGCGTTACGGCCGCAACCTGTGGGGTCAGGCCTGCCTGATGGCGCGGCGCCTCGCCGAAGCGGGCACAGCGGTCGTCAACATCTACTTCGACACGCCGAAGAACGGCCAGGAATTCACGAACTGGGACGACCATATCGGCAACGCCGGCCGACCGGGTCACTTCGGCAAATACATGGACATCCGCCTGCCCTACATGGACCAGGCGCTGTCGGCGCTCATCGATGACATCTGGCAGCGCGACTTGCAGCGGCAGATCATGGTGGTCGTCGTCGGCGAGTTCGGCCGCACGCCGCGTCTGTCTCAGAACGCCGGCGGAGTCGGTCGCGACCACTGGCCGCAGGCCATGACGGCGCTCGTCTCCGGCGGCGGCCTGCGAATGGGGCAGGTCGTCGGCGCCACCAACAGCAAAGCGGAGTACCCGACCGAGCGCCCCTACACGCCGCAGGACCTGCTCGCCACCATCTACCGCCACCTGAACATCAACCCCGACGCCAGCTTCACGGACTACTCCGGCCGCCCCGTGCCGATCCTACCGTTCGGAAAACCAATCCCTGAACTCATTTGAATTCAGAAAACTTGACACAAAGGCACTGAGCCACAAAGACGCGCAGAGAAACACTCCATCATAATTCCTGTCTCTGTGCGTCTCCGTGACTTTGTGTCTTTGTGTCAAATCTTCCTTCGATTATGCATCAGCTCTTCTGCCCCGGACCGATGCGTCGCCGCGAGTTCCTTCGCGCCGGGACACTTGCGCTCGGCGGGCTGACGCTGCCGGAGCTGTTCGCCCACCGCGCGGCTGCCGGGACACAGTCCGCACCGACGTCGGTCATCATGTTCTGGATGTGGGGCGGACCGAGCCAGCTTGAGACCTGGGACATGAAGCCGGATGCGCCGGTCGAGTACCGCGGTCCGCTCAATCCGATCCCCACGAATGTCCCCGGCATCGACATCTGCGAGTACCTCCCGCTGCAGGCGCAGCGTGCCCACCGCTTCTCGCTGATCCGCTCGCTGCATCACGAGATGTCGGCCCATAACGACGGCAGCATCGAGATGCTGACCGGCAAGACGCCGAACCCGCCGGATGTCACGTCGCAGGCGATCTCGCAGCATCCGGACTTTGGGATGGTGGCGAGCTACTTCCGCACGCCGCACGCGAACGGAATGCCGCAGTACGTCGGGGCGCAGCGGGCCCCGTTCATGACGCGGCCGGTCTATCTCGGCGTCGCGCACAAGGCGTTTGAAACGGGCAACCCGGCCGCGGAGAAATTCGCGCCACAGAACCTGACCCTCGCCTCCGGCAACGAAAACGGCCGCTTGGACAACCGCAAGGACCTCCTCAGCCAGTTCGACCGCCTCCGTTGTGCCCTTGATCAGCGACGGTCACTCGAAGCCGTCGACGAGTTCCGCTCGGCCGCATTCGAGATCCTCACCAGCACGCAAGTGGCCGAGGCCTTCAACATCGCCGCAGAGACCCCGGAGACGCGTGACCGCTATGGCCGCCACCGCTGGGGTCAAAGCTGCCTCCTCGCGCGCCGGCTGGTCGAATCGGGCGTCGCCGTCGTGAACATCGACGCCACGGCTCCCAACGACACGACCAAACACTTCAGTTGGGACGACCACGCCGGCGCGTTCCACCTCGACTACGCCCAGCGCGAGCGGCTGCCGCAGATGGACCAGGGGCTGTGCGCCCTGATCGACGATCTGTTTGACCGCGGTCTCGACCGGAACGTGATGGTCATCGCGATGGGCGAATTCGGCCGCACCCCGCGGGTCACCTACGCACCGACGAACTTCTCGAACCAACCGGGCGTCGGCCGGGACCACTGGCCGAATGCGATGACGGCCTGGGTTTCCGGCGGCGGGCTGAAGATGGGCCAGGTCGTCGGCGCCACGAACTCCAAGAGCGAGTACCCGCAGCACGACCCGGTCACGCCGCAGGACCTGCTGGCGACTGTTTATCGGCACCTCGGCATCGACTGGACGCAGTCGTTCACCGACTTCGCCGGCCGCCCCGTGCCGATTCTCCCCTTCGGCAAACCGATCGCCCAACTCTCCTGAAGAAGAGACTTTGACACAGAGCCACAAAGGCCCAAAGACGCACAGAGGACAAAGACCTCAGTATTCTCTTTCTCTGTGCGTCTCTGTGACTTAGCGACTTTGTGCCGAATTCTTCGCGATGAACTCCAGCGACCGGTCGATGACCTCCTGGTTGATTCCCATGTGTCCCATTTCGGGATAGCGATGGAACGTGTGCTCGGCGCCGGCAGTCTCGAGCACCTTGACCATCTCCAGTGCGTTGTCGATCGGCACCGACTGATCGTTGTCAGAGTGCAGGATCAGCAGCGGCTTCGAGGTTTTCGTCACGTGCTCGGTCGGCGAGGCATATTTGCGGGCGACATCGGCCGCGACCTCCGGCGGCGTCCACAGCTTGCCCCAGTCGAGCGTCACAAGGTCATAGGCCGCCGCCACGCTGATCGCCGCGCGGATGTCGTTGTTCGCCTTCTCCCAGCCGCCGGTGCGAGGAAAGTCGCCGTCCCCCAACGTCGCCGCCAGCGACACCATGTGCCCGCCGGCTGACTGGCCGATCAGGAATACGCGCGTCGGGTCGATGTGATACTCGTCGGCATGCGAGTGTACGTATCGGATCGCGCATTGCAGGTCCTGGTAGCATGCAGGTGCCGGCGTGCAGCCTTTGAGGCGATAGTCGATCGACATCGCGAAGAATCCGAACCCGGCCCATTGCTCAACTTTGATCGTGGACGCGTCGCGCCGGTGTCCGCCCACCCACCTGCCGCCATGCACCGAAATGATCGCCGGCAGCGGCTGTTTCCCTTCGGGCCAGGCGATGTCCGCTACCAGTCCGGCACCGTGAACCGTTCCATAGACCACGTCGTTCTTGACGATCACGTTCGCCACTGCGGCCTGGTTCTGCGTCGCATCATCGCCGGCGTTAACAGTGGCAGACAGGATCACCAGTCCCCACGCCAGAATTGCTGCATATCGAAATCTCGGTGCCATAGATCGTTGCTCCTGAGCTGGTGTTTCGCGTCTTTCGCCTGTTTCGCGGTTCTTTGCCGTTGTTCAAGCCGCAAGTATGCCTCGCGCCATCATAGTTCCGTGTATTCCGTGGTTCCTCTTCTCCGTCACGGAGTTGCCTGTTTTTGCGACTCGAGAAATGAAACCAGGTCCACGAGCTGTTGCGGTGTCAGCCGCTGCTCCAGTCCCTCCGGCATGATGCTTTGCGTCTGCACCTGCAGTTCGTCGATCTGGTCATGCGGAATCTCATGGATCACGCCCTTCGTGTCGCCAATTGCCAACAACTCTGAAGTTTCGGAAACACGCACGCCGGTCATTACCTGCCCATCCGTCAGCAGCACCGCGACCGGTTCGTAACTGGGCGCGATCGACCGGCTGGGTGTCAGGATCGATTCCACGAGGTGAATCCGCGAGAATCGGCTGCCGACTCCCGTGAGATCCGGCCCGATCTTCGCTCCGGTGCCGTTCAATCGGTGGCACTTGAGGCACAGCGACTGCTCGATGTTGCGAAACACCTCGCTGCCCCGCAGCGTGTCACCGCGGCTGTCAAGCACGAGTTGTGTGAGCCGTTCATGCTCAGCCTTGGAACCAATCGAGCGCAACCACAGCGTCCACGTCAGCTCCGGTGCCCCAGACGCGGCCACGACGACGTGATTGAATCCCGCGCGGGATCGCACCTTGATCCGCTCCGGCGGCCGGGCATCAGCTGCGGTTTCCGGGTGATCGAACACGAGATCGCCATTCCACCACAGCCGCAGTCCGTGGCGACTGCCGATCGAGAGTTCCAGATCGCCGGGGTCCGCCGCGAAGATGCTGCTGACGGCCACGACCGGTTGAACGGCGTCTGTGGAACCGGAAACGCGCACCGTCGCGTCAGGTCCTTCGGCAAAGGCGATTTGTGACCTGTTGAATGTTGCCGGTTCGATCCCCGCGTTCGACAGCCGGCGCCACTGTTCGACCAGATCTTCGGCAGCGGAGGGGACCATCGGCCGCATCGTCCGCCATCTCTGTGGCAACCCGCTGCGCCCCTGAATCCGGGCGATCTGTTCCTCCAGCTCGCTCCATGTGGGAACGTCCGGATTCTGTTTTGACTGCCACGCCGAGAGAGCGCGGATCGCTGCCGACAGCATCGCCACATCCGGATCGCCGGCTGTCGCCTTCAGCAGAGGCGACAGTTGGGCTGGTCCGCCGAACCGCCCGAGGCAGTCCAGCGCGTCGACGACCGTCGCGCTGCGGCCGAGCGCCCGCAGGGCGGGCTCGACGGCGCGCGAATCTCCGATCGCACTCATCGCCCGCAGCGCCGCCGCGCAGATTGCGGGATCCGAGTGATCCGCCAGCGCCAGCAGTCGATCGGCGCACGCCGACGTCTTGAGCTTTGCCGCCGCGTTGGCCGCGGCACAAATCACGGACAGATCGGCGTCGTCAAGCAGCGTTGGAATACGCTCACCGACTGCACGATTGCTTCGTTCGGCGAGCACAGTCACGGCTACAGCGCGAACCTCCGCTGACGGCGATTCCAGCCGCGACAGCAGAAACGCATCGACATCGACCGACGGCAGCAGTGCTGCCAGGACGGGGCCATCCTCGACGTGCTCGGCGAGTCCGGCCAACTGCGATTTGTCGGCGTCACTGAGTTGCCCGAGGTACGACTTCAGCGCTCGCAGCCGATTCGGCGCGCTGTGTGCCGTGTACAGGACGATTTGCTCCAGGATCGCACGCGACTCGTTCGCCGGCTGACGCTCCAGCGCATCGAGCAGCAGCGCCACTCGCTCCGGCCCATGGTCCTCCAGCAGCCATTGCTGGAGTCGCGCCGTCTCGATGGTCACGTTTTCCCGCAGCATTCGTGCCAGGATTGTGGCACGGGCCGACAGATCACGATCTCGCAGCGCCGCATTCACGGCTGCCGTAATCGCCGCCGTCTGCTCCCAATCGACCGGATTGGCCGGTCGAGGTGCCGGCCGGAAACCCCAGTACGTCCACGGAGCGCGCCGCCGACAGGCCCGGCACAGCAGGTCCGCATATTCCGACCGGCGTGCAGGGTCCGGATCGGACTTCAGGCGAGTCAGCAGTCCCGCGACCACTAGCGGGTTGTGCTCTTCGGCCAAGGCCTGCAGCGCGAGCACTCGGAGGTGCAACGCATCCGCGTTTCCATCGCTGTGCGTATCCAGAAGCGACAAAACGGCGGCGCGGTCCTCCGCCTGCCGCAGCAACTGCATCGCCGCGTGGTCCAGCACCGGTTCGCTCGTGTGGAGGTGTGCCTCCAGCCATGCGACCGATTGCGGCCAGTGCAGACGCCGCAGTCCAATGACTACCTCCCGCAGCAAGCGCGGATTCTCGACATCCGGCAGGTTGGTCAATTGGTGGCGATCTTGTTGGCGTCGATGAGCGCGCTGCGATCCTTGCCACCCAGCAAGGGATCGGCCGCATCCGTCAATGCGCGAATTGCCTGCACGCGGACGCCCAGGTCGGTCGCCGTTTCCGCGATCCCCGACAATCGCCGCACAATCTGGCCAGCATTGTTGTCGGCAGTGTCTGCCAGACCGGCGGCCAGAATCCAGACGGCATGCTTCTGGCCCGCGATTCCAAGCGTCTTCGCGTCCAGAGCCTCTGTCACGGCCCGCCGGCCATCCGCGCCGCGCCGGACGATTTCACTGTGCGCAGCAAAACGCACGTTGAAGCCGGGAGCGTCGAGCAACGACAGCAATTCAGCGAGTGCGCGCTGCACGAGATCAGACGGTTCGTACTTTGTGGTCTCCGTCGGCGGCGCACCGGCATGCTGAATCCGATAAATCCTCCCGCGCCCCCGCTTCGGCCGTTGACCATCTCCCCAGTCGGAAACCAGCAGCGAGCCGTCCCAGTCCACAACCAGGTCTGTCGGCTTGAATCCATACGGATCGTTCGCTGCGCCGGCGGCGAAATCGACTTCTGTCACCGGCTGGAAGCTGCTGCCCGCAGGTTCCAGCGGATAGCGGACGACCGCACGGCCCCATTCGCAGAAATACAGCGCGTCGCGGTACTCGGCTGGAAAACTGCTCTCCAGATAGATCGCTGCCCCCGCCGACGAGCCGCGGCCCAGATCGGCCAGCGGACGCATCGCCTCCTCCGGTCGCTCACGGTACAGATACGGATACCCGTGATCCGAGCCGTGAAAACAGTGGCAGACGCGAATCATGTAGTCGCCGCCGTCGTTTTCGTTGTCGCGCGTCAGGACATTCAGATCGGCGTCGAGCGCCAAGTCGTAGATGTTGCGGAGTCCGTGCGAGAACACGTGCAACTGCGTCCCGTCGGGCCGGCACCGAAGAACTGCCCCCTCTTCAACGCGGAGCGTGTCTCCCTCGGGGCGCTTGATGACGCAGCCGCGATCTCCCAGGGCCAGGTAGAGCCAGCCGTCGAACCCGACCACGACGCCGTTCGCGCAGTGCAAGCGATCGGATGTTTCCTCCGGTGGCAGACCCAGCCCCACGAGCAGGTCCTGGCGCTCGTCAATATCGCCGTCGCCGTCCGTGTCGCGCAACCGCGTCAGGCGCGGCGCGTGCATCACATACACGTCGCCGGCATGCGCAGCGAGTCCCTGAATCGAATTGAAACCATCGGCAATCAGCGTCGACGTGTCCGCGTAGCCATCCTGGTTCGTGTCGACAACCATGCGCACCTCGTCGTGCCGGACGATCTCGACGCCGAGGCCCGTCATGTAATCGTGGGCGACAAACAGCGTGCCGGGCCGCGGCCCGATCGCGATCACCGACGGGTACTCGATCAGCGGATCGCAGGCGAACAGCGTCGCGCGAAAGCCCTCAGGGAGGACCAGCTGGGGGAACCGCTGCTCGGTCTCGGGACCGGTGACGATCGGAGGCTCAGTGTCGGCCGCCGGAATGCTTACGGCCGGCCGACCACGCGATCAGCAGCAGGCCAGCCAGGCGGGCGAATGTTCGGACAGCACGAGGCATGCACGCATTCCTGCATCCGGTTCGGGGACAGGACGAACCGGGCCATTCTAAAGCGGGACGGTCGCGGAATCTCTCCAAACCGGGAAACGCGACCGCACTCTCAACGATTACAGTGAAAGGCGTCCCACCCCACCCCTCCTTTGCGATCGAACCCATGCCGCGCCGCATCACGTTCGCCTCGTATTGCGTTCTTTTCCTGGTCTGTACGACCGCAGGTTCGCTGACTGCCGCCGATCAGTTCACGACACGTCCGGCAGACGACAGCCCTCTGGCCGTCAAAGCCGCGTATCTGCATCAGAACCTGCTGGAAAAACACTGGCTCGACGGCTTATACGTCTCGATCACGCCGACGGCGCTGATGGGGAGCAGGTGAATCTCAGCGTGAATACGTCCGGCAACGTGATTCACGCCGGCGTCTGGACCGGGCGATCTCGGCGGCGTGGCGTACTGGTACGCCGTGACGAAAGACCCCGCTGCGCGGGCACACGGCGAACAGGTCATGCAGGCGCTGAAAGTCCTGCGGGCCGTCACAGGCAAGCCGGGGCTGCTCGCACGCGGCTACACGAAGGGACACGGACCGGTCGTCGGCTGGGAACGCGATGGCGCCGATTCGGTCGAGTGGCACCAGGGGCAGGGAGACTACGCCGGCTATCGCTGGTACGGCGACGTCAGCGTCGACAACTTCAACGCCGTGCTCTACGGCTACGCGCTGTTCTACGATCTCGCGGCGGACGACTCGCAGAAGGCCTTCATCGCAGCCGAAGTCGACGAACTGATGACGCATCTGCTCGACAACCACTGCCGCATCATGGACGTCGACGGCGAACCGACTCAATGGGGGCACGTGGGCATCGATCCCGACCCGCAATACGACGCGTATTACAAGGAAATGTACAGCCGTCGGTTCCGTCGCGGCGGCGATCGGGAGATCAGTCAGTTCCCGCTGCGCTCACAGCTCATGCTGCTGCCGGACCTGCTGATCGCACATCACATCACCGGCAAACAGCACTATCTCGACTTTTACAACAAGGTCGTCGCGCGGCATCGCGACAACCCCGAGCCGGACTTCTACAACCAGCCGGTGACGATGGAGCGATTGGCACGGTTTGACCACAGTCCGGAAGGACAATCGTACGAAGCGCTCTACAACCTGATCCGTTACGAACATGATCCGGAGCTGCTCAAGATCTACCGGTCGTGGGTCGCGCGGCTGTGGGAGAACAACTGGACCGAAGGAAATTCGCTGTTCGCCTTCACCACGCTGGCGATGCTGCCAGAGTTCAAGTCTCCCGGCGCCGGCGCAACGTCGCTCGATGCCGTGCCCCATAGCACCGAGGGACTGCAACTCGGCCTCGACACGCTCAGGCTCTATCCGCTTGATCGCGTCCTGCGGCCGGTGATGGGTTCGCTGCGACCGGGCGTCGAACTGAATCCGCACGTAACGGAAGGCCGCACGCCGCAATCCATCAAGCCGGTGCCCATCAATCTGCGGCCGCACGACAATGAATACGAATGGAAGGGGAACCCGTATCAGCTTGACGGTTGGCTGAAGCCGCATGTCACGTCGATGGCGTTCTCGGCCGATGACCCGCAGGTCGCGTGGTTTACCGATTCGCAGGGCCGAGGCTGGATGACGCTCGACCGCGGCGGGTCGTGGCAGAACCTCAACGGCTCGCTGCAGGGAGCGGCGATCACGTCGCTGGCGGCGTCGAGATCGCGAACGTTTGTCTTATGGGGTCAGACGGCAAACGGCGTGATGATCTCGCGCGATGGCGGCCTGAGCTGGCGAACTGCGCCGACCGAAGGCGTACCGGAATTCCCTGTGGCGAAGTATGACGAGTGGACCAGGATCAACGACGGCCTGTCGGTGAAGCTCGACGTCCAGAAGCTGCTCCGCAGTACCGACGGCGGCCGGACGTCGACTGTGGCGATGGACGGCTGGCGGATTCCGATCGCCCGATCAGTCTTGTCAACGCCGTGGGGGATCGTTGCCGGCGGACCGGGAGGGACGTATGTCTCGCCGGACGCCCAGCAATGGACGGAGCTCAAGCTCTGGAAAGAAGAAGAAACCGGCGGTGCGGATTTCCTGCACGCGTACTGGATGGGCCGCTACTACGGCTTCCTGGAAAACTGATCCCGATGCGACAGATCCTCAAATTGGTCTGCGGCTTCGCGGCTGCAATCATCGCTGCCGCCTTGCTGGAAGCGCCGACCCGCCCCCGCGCCGAACGCACAGATCGCGTTCCCCGGAGCGGAAGGCTTCGGCCGATTGGCGAAAGGGGGCCGCGGCGGCGACGTTTATCACGTCACGAGTCTCGCCGACGACGGTCCCGGCTCATTGCGTCACGGCATCAAAACCGCCACCGGACCGCGCACGATCGTGTTTGACGTGTCCGGCACGATCGAACTCAAGTCGCCACTGACGATCGACAAGTCCTACGTCACGCTCGCCGGCCAGTCCGCGCCCGGTGACGGCATCTGCATCAAAGACCAGACGTTCCGGATCAAGAAGGCTTCGCACATCATTGTCCGCTACCTGCGGTTTCGGCTGGGAGACGAGAACAAGCCGCGTCCGTCCGGGCCGGACTGCCTCAATACGGACGACGTCGTTCACATCTTGTTCGACCACATCACGGCGACGTGGGGCATCGACGGCAACCACGACCTGCGGCGCGGCGGTAACTTCACGCTGCAATGGTCAATCTATGCCGAGGCACTAAACCATAGCCTGCATGAAAAAGGCTCACACGCCATGCTGGCGTCGTTTCGCGACCTGACTGCCTCAATCACGCTGCATCACAACCTGTTTGCCAGCAGCCGCGAACGGCACCCGACGCTCGGCGGCAGCAAGCGGACCGATCCGAATGCCATCGCCGATTTCCGCAACAACTTCGTGTACAACGTCAGCGGCGCGACGAACCTCGCCAACTGCCGGGTCAATCTGATCGAGAACTACTACAAGCCCGGTCCAAATACGCCACAGGGACAGTTGCCCATTTCGACCAAGACCGAGAATCCTGGCGCCTGTCGCGCATTTCTGGCCGGCAACGTGTTCGCAGGCCGCGAGGATCTAACTGCTGACAACTTCGCGGCGATCGACGTCACGCGCTGGTCGAAGGGGAACTACCTCGCGGTGACGCTCGACCAGATACGCAGCACCCATGAGTTCGACGTTGGAGCCGCCCGCCCACAGACGCAGCCGCCCGAGAACGCCATGGCGCTTGTCCTCGCTCAGGCTGGCGCCTCACACCGTCGTGATGCAGCGGACCGGCGACTGGTCGCCGGGGTTATCGACGGCACGCACCGGCTGATCGACTCGCAGCACGACGTAGGTGGCTGGCCCGCACTTAAGTCCCTGCGGGCGCCGGCTGACACCGACCAGGACGGCATACCGGACGCGTGGGAGTTGCAGTCGAACCTCAATCCCCAAGACCCGGAAGATCGTAACAGCGATCACGACGGCGACGGGTTTACGAATCTCGAGGAGTATCTGAACTCGCTGTGTACTCCAGAAACGACCAGCACGAATTAACCTTAGCCAACATTCGTCTTCCTTCTTCGGGATCTTTGTGACCTTCTGTAAACCCCTTTCTTGACTGTTCCAAGCAGGACTACAGACGGTCAAAAAGGACACAAAGGCGACAAATCAACAGCCTGTTCACTCATGTGGATCTGCAGTTGCATGCGCTGCTGTTGCACTGTTTCAGAACTCGTCAGGTTCTCGCTGTTACTGATCCTGACGATTGCGTTCGGCGGCTCAATGGCCAGCGCCAATGAGTCCTCGCGGCCGAACATCCTGTGCATCCTGGCCGACGACCTCGGCTGGTCCGACCTCGGCTGTTACGGCGGCGAAATCCACACGCCGAACCTCGATGCACTCGCTACGAACGGACTGCGCTACACGCAGTTCTACAACACCGCCCGCTGCTGGCCGACCCGCGCAGCGCTGCTCACCGGCTACTACGCCCAGCAGGTTCGCCGCGATGATCTCCCCAACCTGAAACGCGCCGACCGTCCCGCCTGGGCGCCGTTGCTCCCAGTTCTACTCCGCCCGCTCGGCTACCGCTCGTATCACTCCGGTAAATGGCATCTCGACGGCCTGCCGCTGCAAAACGGCTTCGACCACTCCTACGACATGCGCGACCAGGGACGGTTCTTCAGCCCGCAGCAACTGGCCGAAGACGACGTGCCCCTTCCCCCGTCGCCCTCGACAGCGGATATTACGCGACGACCGCGATCGCCGATCATGCCCTGCGTTGTCTGCAGGGAGCATGCTGCCGGGTTTTCCGACAAGCCGTTTTTTCACTACGTGGCATTTACGTCGCCGCATTTTCCGCTGCAAAGCTGCCGGAAGACATTGCAAAATACCAACGCGTTTACGATGGGGGTTGGGAAGAAAATCCTACGCTGCTGGCGGCGGATTCAGGAACTGGGGCTGATCGAAGGCGAGGTCTCCCCTGTGGAGCCGCGACGTCGGACCACCGTACGACTTCCCGAAGGCGGACGCCCAACTCGGGCCGGGTGAGTCAATCGTCCGGTCCCCCTCGAACAGCCTCACGCCCGAGCAGCAGCAGTTTCAAGCCACAAAGATGGCGATCCATGCCGCGATGGTCGACCGGATGGACCAGGAAATCGGCCGGATACTGGACCAGCTGCGGGTGATGGGTGTCTTCGATAACACGTTGATCCTGTTTCTGTCGGACAACGGCGCCAGTGCGGAAATCATGGTCCGTGGCGACGGCCACGACCCGCAGGCGCCCCCGGGTTCGGCGGCGACGCATCTTTGCCTCGGCCCCGGCTGGTCGAGCGTCTCCAATACTCCCTTCCGCCGCCACAAGACGTGGGTCCACGAAGGAGGCATCTGCACGCCGCTGATCGTCCACTGGCCAACGGACATCGCTGCCCGGGGCGAACTGCGTCACGCACCGGGCCATGTGATCGACTTTGTCCCGACAGTTCTGGATTTGGTCGGAGCCGATGAGGCGACGACGACCGCCGCACACGACGGTCCTCCGCGCCCCGGCTCAGCCTCGCCCGGACATTCGCACGCGGCGGCACAGCCGACCGCGAGCTCTGCGGTGCACGAAGGCAACAACGCATTCCGGATGGGCGACTGGAAGCTGGTCCGAGCGAAGGATCAGCCCTGGAGCTGTAATGACCTTGGCCACGATCGGACCGAAACCCACGACCGGGCGTCACGGCAATCGGAGCGCGCCTGTGACATGTCCACACGCTGGCAGGAGATCGCCGACAGTTTTGTCGATTTGAAACTGCTGCTGCCGACCGCAACACAGCGTGAACGGCGAATGAACGCAAATAGGGGCATGTTCCTCGCGCTGACTCGCGTTCAGTCGTGGTTCCCCTCTTAGAAGGCCCAGAGATGAAATCCGATCGCAGAAGTTTCCTGAAATCCGCCGGCGCGGCCGGCGCCGGGATGATCGCCACGCAGTCTGCGGCTGGTCTTGCGACCGCTGCCGCGGGAGCGATTCCCGCGGACGCCAGGCCGGCGCCCGTCGTCACGGAACTGTTTCTCGACAACCACCTGCTCGAAGTCACCCCCAGCGTCGCGCGGCGGCTCCATCCGCCGAAGAAGCATCCGCTCAACCCGGTCATCCGCTGCGAGCGCTGGTGCGACGGCAACAACCTGCAGCCGTACACGACGATGTACGACGAGGAGGAGAAGCTGTTCAAGATGTGGGCGCGGGCCGGCAGCGACTGGAAGACCGGCTACGTCGGCGGCAACGCGGCTTACATGCTGTATTTCACGTCGAAGGACGGCGTCCGCTGGGACAAGCCGGACCTGGGCCTGTTCGAAATCGACGGGAGACGCGATCACAACATCGTCTTTTGCAGCGACCTCGTCCTGAAGTCCCCCACGGCGCGGTCCTATGGACGCGCAGATTACGTCGTCTCGAACGCGCCGGTGACGCCGCAGGGGAAAAAGGCCTTCTTCTGGGGGGTCAACAAGCACCCGCATCCGCGCGACGAGTCCGAACGCTACGTCGGACTGGCCATTGTCCAGGACCATCGCCGGGGGGCGCACATCGTCACGTCCCCGGACGGCCTCCATTGGTCGTGCTCGGCTGTGCCGTTCTGGCAGACGCCGCACGATGTCTCTTCGCACGGCGACGACTGCCTGATGCACCTGATCTATGACGAGACGAAACAGAAGTGGGTCATCTATCGCCGGATCATCCCCGAGTTCAGCGAACGGATGATTGCCAATGACAGCGACATCACGCGGGCGGCGGTCGATCGCTACTACCGCTCGTACGCCTGCGCCGAAAGCGACGATCTGAGCGAATGGACGAATCACCGGTTCATTCTGGCGATGGACGCCGACGACGCGCCCGACACCGAGCTGTACCAGTTCGCCTGCCAGCAGTACGGTCCGCAGTACGTCGGCACGATGAGCGTGTACTATCTGCGACGACCGCAGCCGATCGACGTGCAGCTCGCCGTCAGCCGTGACGGAATCCACTTCACCCGCGTCTGCCGCGGCGAGGCTTTCATCCCGGCCGGCCTGCCGTCCTATTATGACGTGATGGCGATGGCCTGTTCGCAACCCCGGCCGATCATCGTCGGCGACACGGCTTACCTGTACTACGTCGCAGCCAACTTCCCGCACGACACCGATACGGAAGGGACCGACCCGAAGGTCCTGCAATGCAACATCGCGCTAGCCTCGTTCAAGCGGGACCGGTTCGCCTCGCTCGAGACCAGCAGCGTCGACACCGGCCCCTGCCGCGTCATCACCAAGCCGTTCATCGTTCAGCATCCAAAGCTGTTCCTGAACGCCGCCACCTGGAACAGCGGTTCCATTCGCGTCGAAGCGCTCACCCCCGACTGGCAGCCGATTCCCGGCTTCACGGAGCCCGAGGCCCGCGAAATTCGCGGCGATGCGCTCGATCACCCGGTCCGCTGGCAGAACCAGGCCGACGTCAGCGGACTGATCGGCAAGCAGATTCGCCTCAAGTGCCATATGACCCGGGCGCGCATCCACGCCATGACGTTCAGCAAGAGCGACCGCCCGCTCGGCGAAGTTGAGCCGGAGTACCGCCTGGACCTCAACGCCGACTCGGCGCCCAAGCTGACCTGACCGTAGGGTGGGCTGTGCCCACCTCAGTGGTGCGACCGACTTCTGGTGGGCACAGCCCACCCTACTCGCTGACCCGGCGGACCAAGGAAGCATCACGATGAAATCCATTGCCACGTGGTCATGGGTGCTGCCGCTCGCAATGGGAGTTGTGAGCTTGCTCGTCTACAGGTCTCGCGCGACGCACGGGCCGGACATGGTCGGCGATGAAGTTGCGCACATTTTGATTCCGATGTTGATTGCGCTCTTGCTGGCGATTGTGGTCTTGTTTTTGCGAGATCCACTGCCATTCGAAAAATACGTGCCCTTGCTCGCCGTTTTGGGGACGGCAGCTGCTTCAACCGCCGTCTACGTGAAGGTCATCATGCGATGACTATGCTTCACTATTCAGGTCCCAGTCCTATTCGTACGAACGCGACAGACGGCTGAGAGCGCCGATTCGCACTATGAATTCCACACGTCCACCGTCAGTCGATCATCCGCCACTGCTGTACGGCACCGCCTGGAAGGAGGACGAGACTGAGCGCCTCGCGATCCTCGCCCTCGAGCAGGGTTTCCGCGGAATCGACACCGCCAATCAGCGGAAGCATTACCACGAGGCAGGCGTCGGGGCTGCGCTCAGGACGGCGTTCGCAAGCGGCGTTGTGGCGCGGGACGAACTGTTCCTGCAAACGAAGTTCACGTTCCTCGGCGGACAGGATCACCGGCTGCCATACGATCGCGACGCACCGACTGGTACGCAGGTCGCGCAGTCGTTTGCCAGTTCGCTCGAGCATCTGGGTGTCGACAGGCTGGATTCGTACGTCCTCCACGGCCCGTCAAGGCAGAGCGGACTGGGCCCGATGGATTGGGAGGCGTGGGAGGCGATGGAGCAGTTGCATGCCGCCGGTCGCACGAAGTCGCTCGGCATCAGCAACGTGAACCTGCCGCAACTGGAACTGCTCTGCCGCGGTGCGCGAGTCCGGCCGCAGTTCGTCCAGAATCGCTGTTATGCAGTCCTGGGCTGGGACCGGGCGGTGCGCGGGTTCTGCCGCACGCACGGCGTTGTCTACCAGGGCTTTTCGCTGCTCACCGCAAATCGCGCCGTCTTGGCGCATCCGACCATTGAGCGTCTGGCGGCCCGTCACCACCGGACGCCAGCACAGATCGTCTTTCGGTTCGCGCTTGACGTCGGCATGCTGCCGCTGACGGGCACGACGAATCCCGATCACATGCGGGCCGACCTGTCGGTCGACGACTTCCGGCTGGATCCGACCGAAGTCACCACGATCGAGACGCTGATCGAGCGGTGACAACGCTTCCCTATGGGGCGCGGCTTAAACGGTCGGGCGTTTTACCCATCCACGTAGGAGTCGAACACCCGCACCTGCTTCCAGCTGGGCTTGTTCTCTTCAATGAACTTCAGGTGCGCCGGGGCCGTCTGGTACACGCGCCGTGCGCGGCACGGTCCGTAAACACCACGTGCAAGCGCGACGTCGAAATTGAGGTCGTTCACCGGCCGCGTCAGGTCTTTCGACAACTTGCCCGCCGCGTAAAACTCGACCCCCGGATGGTCCTTCAGGTACTTGTGGCACGCCGCCACCATCCGGTCGATGGCGGCCGGAGAGTTGTCGTTCAGCGAAAAGTACACGTTGTGAGCCAGCATGAGGTTCTCGAAAGTTGTTCTATCAGGAAAAGAAAAACAGGAGCGAGCAGAGGAAGCGGTTGAGACACGCAAGAAATCGGTGTCGTCCTGGTTCGGATTGCGAGATGCGGATCTGCACCGTACTTCGATCAATCTCAAATCCTGAACCCAAGAGTCTCCGTTGCCGCTGTTTTCTCCAGTCTTTCGCGTTTTTGGCGGTTCGATCCCCGCTCAGAACGAATCCGTGCGACCGCCACCGGTGGGCGCGACGGTCTGCGGCGGCCCGGAGGTCGCCGGAGTGGCGGAACTGGAGGTCACCGAGCCGAGCAATCCTCCCGAATACAGCGAGCGACGCATCGCGTAGCGAATCGGGAACGTCGAGAAGGTGGCCGCGGTGTTCGGCTGTCCGGCGATGCGTTCCATGGAGACTTCATCAAACATCGGACCGGAGCCGCGCAGGCTGCGTTCGGAGACGTACTGGTTCAGCGCGAGCCATTGGAGATCGGGCCCCAGGCCGAAAAACTGCTTGCGCGTCGGTCCGGGATTGAAGCCCAGAAAGCTGCGCGGCAGCGGTGCCGTGTGCAGCGAGGTCAACAGAATGGCGACCACGGTGTAACCGGTGGCGGCGGCCAGCAGCCAGCGCAGAGAGTTGTGGAGCACGACGGGGACGTCGACATAGGTCGGCATCAGGTATTCGCCCGCCGCGCGGAAGCCGAAGACGAGCGCCGTGAACAGTCCGACGAGCGCCACGAAGTCCCAGTACGCCATTCCGGCTGGGACGCTCTGTTCGAGCGTCGCCGCCAGCGGCTCAAAGAAGTTCATCGCCAGGAGGCCGGCCAGCAGCGTGCTGAGGAACACGGTGGCCGCGCCCCAGGTCCCTTCGGTTGCGACGAACCACGTCACGCCGGCCAGCACGGCAAGCAGCAGGATGTCGATCATGGGAAGGTTGGTGTTCTATGGTTGACCCGAAAAGAAGCAGGGTGCAATGGGACAGCGGAGCAGAGGGCACGTGTCAATGCCGAACCTTCCCTTTGCTCCTTCGATCCTCTGCCCCTTCGCCCCTCACTTCACTACCCGCATCAGTTCATCGGCCGATGTCACGCCGCGGACGACCAGCCTCAGCCCTTCCTCGCGCATGTACAGCATGCCGTTTTTGCGGGCTTCGGCCGTCATCGCCGACGCGGCCGCCTTGTCGCGGATCAAGTCCCGCATGCGGTCGTTGACCATCAGCAGCTCGAAGACACCGATCCGGCCGCGGTAGCCGACGCCGCCGCAATGTGTGCAGGGTTCGGCCCGCTCCTTCGGCGGACGATAAAACTTTTCGACCTTGTCCGCCGGCAGCCCCGCCTGCTTCAGCAGTTCCGGGTTGGGCTTGTAGGCCTCCTTACAGTGCGGGCACAGCCGCCGTGCCAGCCGCTGACCGAGAATCGCAGAGACCGACCCCGACAACATGAATGGCTCGACATTCAGGTCGAGCAGCCGGTACAGCGCCGTGATCGTGTCGTTGGCGTGGACGGTCGAGAACACCATGTGGCCGGTGCTGGCCGCCTGGCAGGCGATCTTCGCCGTCTCGTCGTCCCGGATTTCGCCGATCATCACGACGTCGGGGTCCTGACGCAGCACGCTGCGCAGCGAACCGCCGAACGACTGTCCCGACTTGGTGTTGATCTCGATCTGCGTCGCGCCGTCGAGCTTGTACTCGATGGGGTCCTCAATCGTGATCACGTTGACCATGTGCCGATCGATGCCGTTGAGGCACGCGTACAAAGTCGTCGATTTGCCGGCGCCGGTCGGTCCGCAGCAGAGGAACAGACCGTGCGGCTGGTGCGTCACTTGCTTGATCTTTTCCTCGAGCTGCTTGCGCATGCCGAGCTGCTCCAGCGTGCTGACGGCATTCGCCTGATCGAGGATACGCATACTCATCTTTTCGCCGAACCGCGTCCCCTGCGTCGCAACGCGGAAATCGACTTCGCGGCTCTCAACCAGCGCGCCGAAGCTGCCGTCCTGCGGACGGCGGCGTTCGGTGATATCCATCGCGCTGAGCACTTTGAAAATGTTGACGACGGCGTCACCGACGGGACGATCGAACGGCTCGGTGGGGAACATCACGCCGTCGATACGGACGCGGATGCCCATCTGCTCGTCAGCGGGCTCCATGTGGATGTCGGTCGCGCGGCGGAGGATGCTGTCGTACACCAGCTCGCGGGCCGCCAGGAAGCCCTTGGAACTCTCCACCTGCCGGGTCCGGGAGTCGTCGCGCTGACCGGTCTTGGTCTTGCCGATGAACTGGATCGGCGGGCCGAGCGTGGCATCGACGACTTTGCCGCCCCCCAGGTGAATGCCGATTCGCGCCAGCTGCCGGATGCCCCACTGCTGCAGGTGCCGGGGCGTCAGCACTTTGCCGGATTCAGGCACGTGCTGGTTGCGCTCGTAGACGTACGTGCCGATCGAACCGCCGTACAGCAGCAGCAGCGCCAGCAGACCCAACAGGAACGTGGGAAAGATGATGACGGACAGAAAGGCGGCGAGGCCCCCCCCGAGTTGAATCGAGTTCCAGAACTCCGGCCGGAGGCGCAGCGAACGGCTGTCGGTGGCGACCCAGGCTGAGGTGTTCATCCAGTACAGAAACACGCAGGCGATCAGGACCAGCTTGACGAGGCTGAAATACCGGCCCGCGACGACATACGCGCTGCCGGACGAGGAATCCCGCTGCTTGTTGCCGCGATAGAACCCGTCCGGCACCGTTGCCCAGTTGTTCGGGTCGCCCGCCGCGCCGCCGGCAGCCGCAGCGGGTTGCGCCCCGGCGGGAGCGCCGGCCGGTGCGGCCCCCGCCTGCGGATCCTGCGCGGCCACCGGCGACACGACCACGCACGCCGCAACCAGCAGGACGCCAACCAGCGACGAGGCACGAAGTGAATTGCAAATTGCCAATCGCCGATTGCCGATTGCCAATGGCGCCCGGCTGCGGCAAATCTGAAATTTGCAATGTCCAATTTGCATTTTGCAATTCCCTTCGTCGGTCGGAGGCGTCCTCGAAAATGCGCTCGCACCCGTTTCAACAACCAACGCACAGCAGTTACAGGATCGCCGGCCCTTTCACATCGATGCCCTTCAGCATCATCTTCAGTTCTTCGACGTTCGGCGACACTTCATAGGCCGTTTCTCGACTGATGAATTCCCTCTTCAGAAAGCCGTACAGCGAATCGTTGAACTGCTGCATCCCTTCTTCCTTGCCGATCCGCATCGCGGCCGACAGCTTGTCGTCCTGCTCTTCGAGGACGAGTTTCTTGACGGTGGGGTTGAACAGCATGATCTCGACGATCGGCACACGCTTGGGACCGCCGTCTTCCAGGATCGTCGGCAGCAGTTTCTGGGCCACGATGCCGCGCATGTTGAATCCCAGCGAACTGCGAATCGCCTTGTGCATATCCTGTGGGAACAGGTCGAGAATACGGCCGACGGTCGAAGGCGAGCTGGAAGCGTGAATCGTTCCGAACACGAGGTGCCCCGTCTCCGCCGCATGGATCGCGGTTTCAAACGTGTCGCGATCACGCATTTCGCCCACCAGCATGATGTCCGGGTCTTCGCGGACCGCGTGCTTCATGGCGATGTGGAAGTCCCGCACGTCCATGCCGAGCTCGCGCTGATTGATCAGTGCCTTGTCCGGTGTGAACACGTATTCGATCGGGTCCTCGATGGTCAGGATGTGCACCCGCTCGCGCTGGTTCACCCAGTTGAGCATCGACGCAATCGTCGTGCTCTTGCCCGATCCCGTCACGCCGGCCAGCAGCACCATCCCCTGGTCGAACTTGCAGAGTCCTTCTATCGACGGCGGCAGGTGCAGACCGGCGAAATCCGGAATGTTCTGCTCGACTTTACGGGCGACCATTCCCGGCTGGCCGAGTTGTCGAAACAAATTCACGCGGAACCGCCAGTTCCGCCCCTCGTACGGCACGACGTGCGCCAGGTCCGTCCCCCCGTTCTCCTCGAAGATCATTTTGTTCCGCTCGTCCATGATCTCGTAGAACATGCGGAGCATCGTCTCTTCGTCAATAGGCGGTTCGGAAACCTCGCGGAGCGTGCCGCGAATCCGCAGGATCGCCGGCTTGCCGACCTGCAGGTGCAGGTCGGATGCGTTCAGCTTGATCTGTGCCTTGAAGAGGCGGTTGATCTCCGGATCCGCCACGCGCTTGACTGTGATCGGCGGCGCCGGCTTGGAGGGAGAAGTCGTCGGAGCGGACTTCGAGGCTGTGGCCGAGGCAGACATGTGCGTAAACTCCCAAGGGCGGACCGGCAGGTCCGGGAACGAGGCGTCCCCAGATCATATCACTCCCGCCCTACCGGAGAAAATGAGCCGGTGCGCGAGTTTCACATGTCGGCCGGCCGGTTCCACGGTTGTATGACCTTCCGGCCCTGCGAAGATACCGGCGGTGATGACGTCTCCCGCCGGAATTCGTTGCGAGCCTATCCATGTCCGAACAAAAGCCATTTTCCGTCGGCGGCCGGCTGCGCAGCTTCGTTTACGCCGGCCGCGGCATCCGGGTCATGCTTCAGTCGCAGCACAATGCCTGGATTCACGCCGGCGCAACGGCCGGCGTCATTTTGGCCGGTGCGGCAGCCGGGCTGACTTCCGTGGAATGGTGCCTGATCGTGCTGGCGACTGTGGCGGTCTGGACCGCGGAAGCCCTGAACACCGCCTTCGAGTTCCTGACGGATGTGGCGTCGCCGACGATTCATCCCGTGGCAGAGAAAGCCAAAGACGTGGCGGCCGGCGCCGTGCTGATGGCGGCGATCGGAGCGGCACTTGTGGGGCTGCTCGTCTTCGGACCACATCTCTGGGGTGGATGATCCCGCCGAACAATTCGCCAAGTGTTCCGGACAGTTCGCCAAGCGTTGATTTCGCCTTCCAGAAGCCTCGTTCGACAGTCCGGGAGATGGCAACCTTCACAACTCCGATTAGAATGACGACTCGCGCAGCCAGACGTCGACGCACCTCTCCCGCACGATTCGCGCGCACATCAATCACTGCCAGGACATGATTCAGCGCCCGATCTGGCAACGACAGACCGCATCCCGTGCACTGGCGCTGTGCGGTTGGCTCATCGCCGCCGGCTGCCAGCAGGCGGCCGAGCCGCCACCTGCGGCCACGGATGCCGCGCCGGACTCCGCTGCCGTAGCTCCGCCCCCGGCGGCGCCTGTCTCGGTGGCGCGCGAACGCGTCACCGGCGTCGTAACGCTGGATGGACATCCGCTCATTGGCGCCAACGTACTGTTCAGCCCCCTTGAGACCGGCTCGGCCGCGATCGGAACGACCGATCAGCAGGGGCGCTACGAGCTCAAGTTCAGCGAACGGGAGCCAGGAATTGCGCCCGGCCATTATCGGGTCCGCATCACCGCCGCCAATTTTCTGAAGGACGCTGGCCTCTTCGGCCGTGAATACATTCCACAGGCCTACAACGTCCAGTCGCAATTGTTCCGCGAGATCACGGCCGGACAGGGACCGATCGATTTTGTTCTGCGCTCGGATGCGGACCTCCCGCCGCAGACGAGTGATCGCCGGCGCGGCGCCTACCCCCCCCTGCACCATGTCGTCTTGATCGTCGCCTCGGGCCTGGGAACCGACTGGCTGGGCTGCTACGGCAGCCCGGCGGGCGTCACTCCCAATTTGGACCGTCTCGCGGCGGAGGGTCTGCGATTTACGAACGCCTACTCGATGCCGCATTCTACGGCTGCTCGTGTCACGCTGCTGACCGGCCAGTATCCCTCCCGGCACGGCTGGCTCGGCGACTGGGACGTCGCGCAGTCGAAGTCAGCCTGGTTCGACTGGCAACGGCATCGCAGCCTCGTCCGCCGTCTGCACTAAGCGGACTTCATCACGTGCGTCGCAGGACAGTGGCAACTCAACAATTTTGACGTGCAACCGGATGCCCTGCTGCAGCACGGATTCGACATCTGGTGTGTCTGGACCGGGGCCCAGCAGAACAATCCCGCCACGCACGAGCGATATTGGAACCCCTATGTGTACCTGAATCGCCGGTTGCCGCCGGAGGCTGGCAGCTGGCCGACGCGCCATGTCCGCGAACTGGACTGGGGCATGGCCGGAACGATCGTCGACCAGTTTGGGCCCGACATCGCCGAGTCTTTCGCGCTCCAGAATCTGATGTGGATCAATTCACGCCGGCCGCCACCCCGATTTTTCCTGTATTACCCCATGACGTTGCCGGCCGCACCTCTTACCACGACACCCGATGCACCCGACGCCACCGGTGATGCAGAACGCCGGCTGGCAATGGTCCGGTATGTCGACAAGCTCGTTGGCCAACTGGTCGATGAGCTGGTTCGGTCCCGACATCGCACGCTGCTAATATTCACGAGCGACGGCGGGGCCGACCCGGCGTTCGACACGGCCGGCGACGCGGCGACGGCCTCGGGGGAACTCGGCATCCTTTCGGAGCGGCGAATTCACGTCCCGCTGATCGTGAGTCAGCTGCGGTCGGTCCCTGAAGGCGCCGTGAGCGATGCCCTGGTCGACTTCACCGATCTGGCGCCGACGCTGTGTGAATTGGCCGGGAGCCGCGTCCAGTCGGCCGATGAATTCGACGGTCACTCACTGGCGGCCGTCCTGTATGGGGGCGCCCGGACGACGTCGCGCGAGTGGATCATGTCGATCGCAGGCCAGTTGCAGGTCGCCGGAGCGCGGGTCCGGCCCGTCGTTCCGTTCGCCGAGCGCGTGCTCCGCGATCAGCGTTACAAGGTCCATGTCACCGAACAGCGGTCGATCGATGCCCTCTACGATTTACAGTCCGATGCTCTGGAAGCCCACAATTTGCTCGAGAGCGAGCTGCCGGAGCACAGGCAGGCGATCCAGAAGTTCCAGAGGATTGTGGACTCGCTCCCCCAGCAGGACGCCGAGCTGAAATGCGCGCCGTTCGCGGACGAGGTCCGCGCGAACGCCGTCGCCGCGCCGGAGGGCTCGCCGCGACGCATCAGCGGGGGCTGAGTTGTACCGACGCGGTCGATCCGCGCGGGATTTGCCACTGTTGCCCGCAATTTCACCGGGCGATACTCTCCGGTTCTGCCGCACGCGCGGCGCATCACGCCCTGCCCCGCCAGTTCCGTTCATGATTGTCAGCCTCGATTGGCTCCGCGAATACGTTGCGCTCGATCAGTCCGCTGAAGCGCTGGCCGAGCGGTTCACTATGGCCGGACTGAACCTCGAATCGGTCACGCAGCGTGGCGCCGACGCGGCCATCGACCTCGAAGTCACCAGCAACCGTCCGGACTGCCTGGGACACATCGGCATTGCCCGTGAGGCCGGCGTCCTGACCGGCCGCCCGCTCCGCATCCCCGATCCGCAGCCGCCAGTCGCCGGCCGCCCCGTCGCCGAGGCTGCCGCCCTCGCGATTGAATCGCTCGATCTTTGTCCGGCTTACATCGCCCGCGTCATCGAAGGCGTCACCGTCCGGCCCAGCCCGGACTGGCTCAAGCGCCGATTGGAATGCATCGGTGTCGCTCCGATCAATAACGTGGTCGACATCACGAACTACGTCCTGATGGAATGCGGCCAGCCGCTGCACGCGTTCGATCTCGATCTGCTGAAGGGCCGCCGGATCGTCGTGCGGCGCGGCCACCAGAACGAATCGATTCTGGGCATCGATCACCGCGAGTATCGCCTGACTCCTGAGATGTGCGCCATCGCCGATGCCGAGCGCGCCGTCGCGATCGGCGGCATCATGGGGGGCGCCGCCACCGAAATCACGACTCGCACAAAGAACGTGCTCATTGAAGTCGCGCAATTTCGACCGCTGTCAGTGCACCGCGCTGCGCGGACCCTGCGGCTCCACAGCCCGTCTTCGTACCGGTTTGAACGCCGCATCAACGAACAGTGGCTCGACTGGGCCAGTCGCCGCTGCTGCGAGCTGATCCTGCAGACCGGCGGCGGCACGCTCTGCGAGGGTTCGCTGGTCTCCGGCTCGATCCCAGACTGGCGGCCGGATCCGATCAGACTCCGGTTCGCGCAGGTGCGTCGGATTCTGGGAATCGACATTCCACCCGACCGCTGCGTCGAAATCCTGCGGCAACTGGGGCTGGAGTGTCGCGATCGAACACAAGACGCTGCCGTCTTCGCTCCTCCTTCATGGCGGCGCGACCTGACGCGCGATATCGATCTGATTGAGGAAGTCGCCCGCGTCCACGGTTACGGGCAAATCCCCGAAGACCGGCCGATTCCCGTCGTCGCTGCGCCGCGCTCGCTTCCCGAGCGGGTCGACCAGCGCGTGCGCTCGACCCTCGTCGCCGCCGGATTCTGCGAGGCCGTAACGTTTTCGTTCGTTCGGCCCGAGACCCAGGCGCTGCTCACTCCTCCAGTTGCCGCCGAAACATTGCGCATCACGCCCGCCGCCGGCGACTACGGTGATACGCTCCGCGCCAGCCTGGTCCCCAGCCTGCTCGAGTGCCGCGCCGACAACGCCCGCCACGGCAACCTCGACGCCGAATTGTTCGAACTGGCCCGCGTCTATTGGAGTTCCGATCCGGCCCGCAAGGACGGCCAGCCGCGGCGGATTGGCATCGTCAGCGGACGTTCGTTTGCCGAACTGCGCGGCGTCGTGGATGCCATCGCCCGATCTGTGCGTCCGGCTGCGACCGTGACCGTCGCGCCGCTGGACGTGCCGCAATTCGTCCCGGGCCGCGGTGCGACTCTGGCGCTCGACGGCGCCGACTGGGGCTGGATGG
>JAXMBS010000050.1:0-37990 GCA_046349775.1 Planctomycetaceae bacterium
GGCATCGAAAACCCGGTAGATGCCGTCTGCGACATCGACGCCTTCCATGTCGGCCATCGCTG
This sequence comes from Planctomycetaceae bacterium, assembly GCA_046349775.1. Taxonomy (GTDB): domain Bacteria; phylum Planctomycetota; class Planctomycetia; order Planctomycetales; family Planctomycetaceae; genus JAEUIG01. The sequence continues at coordinate 63 of JAXMBS010000050.1, forward strand.
CTTCAATCGTTGGGTACAGTTCAGGACATTCGGATTCGTCGATGACGATAATCGGAGGCTGGAGCGGGTCTGTCGACATGTGAGAGCCCTCTCACCGCACTTCAAACTTCTGCACGCGCTGATTGCTCGCATCCACCACGTACAAATACCCCGCGCTGTCGAACGCCAGCGCGTGCGGAATGATGAACTCCCCCGGCTCGATTCCCTCGTCGCCGATCCCGGTCAGAAACGTCCCGTCCTGCGCGAAGCACTGCACCCGGTTGTTCGTTGAGCTGACCCACACCCGCCCCTGGTGATCGATCGTAATCCCGATCGGACCCTCGAACGGGTTCGTCCGGTCCGCCGGCCGGCCCCCGAAGCATCCCGGCCCGTCACCCGCCCCGCTGAATGCAAACAGCGGCTTCCCGTTCGCGTCGAACTTCTGCACCCGCAGGTTTGCCCCTTCGGTCGTCCATAGGCAACCCGCCGCGTCGAACGCCGCGAAGTGCGGACCACTTAATCGCGACCCCGCCGGCCCCTCGCCGCCAAATTCCCCCGGTGCGCTGCCGTGCTTCCCCCATGCGCCGAGAAACGTCCCGTCGGGCTTGAACCGCTGAATCCGATGATTCGCCTGATCGACGACGTACACGGTTCCATCGGCGGCAATCGCAATCCCCCCCGGCTGCTGAAACTCGCCGTCACCGGATCCCTGCTTCCCAAACGAATGCAGCGCCTTCCCTTCTCGGTCGAACACGTCGATCCGGTGTCCCAGCAGCGGCGCCACGTACACGTGTCCCTCCTGGTCGACCGCAATCCCTCCCGGCTGCCCGTCCACGGCGAACATCCGCAACTGCTTCCCGCTCGTATCGAACACCTGCACGCGATGCGTGTGAAACTCGGTGACGTAAATCTCGTCGTGTGAGTCGATCGCAATCCCGATCGGCGAATGAAATTCGCCCGGTCCGTCCCCGGGCGTCCCGAATGACATTACGAACCGCGGCGGCGGAATCTTCGTCCGCCCCTCTGCCCACAGCGGCATGTCCGACCTCTCCCGCATCACCGGGAGAATGAGCTGCGACGCCCGCATTCCGCCGTGAAACACCGTCTGCCGGGCCGTCACCAGCTCCGCATCATTGTTCTGATCCGCCGCCGTGTTGTGGTTGCGGTCGTAGTTCGGGAAGTCCGAACTTGTGACATCCAACCGGATCCGATGCCCCGCCAGAAACCGGTGTGCCGTCGGCCGCAGCTTGATCCGAAACTCCACCGGCTCGCCGGGATTCAGCAACTCGGCCTTCTCCAGCGAATTCCGATACCGCGCCCGCACGATTCCCGCAGTCACGTCGATCGCCGTCCCGTCTGGCCCCACGTCGATCAGCCGCGCGAAGAAATCGGTGTCCGCACAGTTCGACGCCGCATGCAGCAAAACCTCCGGGTATCCGATCGCCTCCACGTACGCCTCCAGCGGCGGCGTCTGATACACCAGCATGTCCCGCCGCTCCGCCAGCCCATTCTGCACTGCCGGCCCGGTGAACATTGCGGGCGACCACAGCGTCGGCACAGGATCGCGCGGGTCGTAGTCGTACTTCATCGCGACGCTCCTCAGCCGGCGCGCCCCACGAGCCGCCCGTTCCCTGCCGGCGTGGCCGTTGCCCCCGTCGCTGTCGAGCCACCACGACTGCGGCGCGGCGTACCTTCGGCGGCCACTCGAAGAAGTTCCGCCACTCGTTCGCCCCCATCACAAACAGCCGGACCGACGCGGGAGTGGTCAACGCCCGTTGGCTCGTCCTTCAGCCACTTGCCGAACCAGTCGAGATACAACTGCGCGAGATCGAGTTCCGCATTCGGACCGAAGTCGATTTCTCCCTGCTTTCGCTTCCCCAGTGCGCTTGTGACTCCACGGCCCGACGATCAGCCGCGAAAACCGCTTCGCTGCGAACGCCGCCGATGCTCGAAATTGCCTGATGCAGATCGATCGACCCGATGCAGTGGTCGTACCATCCGCACAAGTTCAGATTCGGCACACTCGTGTTCGCCGCATCCTGATCCAGATGCAGCGGATCGCGCCACGGCTCCTTGCGCCAAGCCCGCACGAACGGCAGCGCCAGTCGCGAACACCTCGTCGGGCAGTTGGCTCCAGGCAGGGTGCGCAGCAGCTTGTCCCCCTCGCCCGACTCCCACAGTTTGTTCGCCTCGGCCACGGTGTGCAGCGCGCCGGTCCGACGCCGCACGTCCGGACTGATCGACGTCCCCCACCACCGCAGCCGTCGGCAGCCGGATCGTCCCGGCCCCTCCAGGCTCAGATAGCTCGCTGGAAACGACCACGCCGCCATCGCCTTGAGCGACTCCGGCTGCCCCCGCCCCCGCCACGCCAGGAAGCCGGGGATACGACGTCCCGAACAGCCCGACCTTGCCGTTCGACCACGGGCGAAGCCAGCCGCTCCAGGCGTGGACGTCGTGTCCCGTCCGTCGCTGCCGTCATGCGTCTCGGCGCGCAGCATCGACTCGAACTCGCCGTCCGACGTATACCGCCCGCGCATCCTGCACCACGACGATATACCCCGCCTGCACCAGCCGCTCGTCGACAACTTCTCCCCCTTTCATACAGCGTCCGCGTGACAAGCACGGGAAACGGCCCCGCTCCCTCCGGCGGAATACATTCGCCCGCAGCACCGTCCCATCCGACATCGGCACGCGGACGTCCCGCTCGACAACGATTCCGTCGGCCGCTGTCGTCATGCGGACAGCAAGCGCGATGAGGCGTAAGCGGCAGCGTCGCCGATATCGGTCCGTTAGATCCGAGTCGAGAGCGAGGCATGGAGGAGACCGTCGGCTGGCGATAATGCCGACGGGCACGACGGCGTCCGTCGACATGCCGATCTCCCGTATTCGACCTGCGGTTTCAAGAGAGTCGCGGGCGGCTCGCACAATCGGGTCGTTGTGAATGGCGAATTCGAATCGCGGCCACGACAACAGGTCATCTTTGCCGAGCGCAGCGGCACGGGTCCGAATTCGGGTCGCCGACGCCATCAATTCTGCGCATGAAGCCTCACGGTGCGGGTTGGCTCTTCGCTGCTCAGGGTACAAGCCGTCGGTTTGTATCCCCGGCTTGCTGCACGAGCATCGCAACCGGTCACCCGGTGCGGCGAGCCACTCGAAACGACCGTCCGCATCCGACATGTGCGGCAGCAGGCCCTTCACGGCATCGAGGGAGCGAATGTCGTCGAACGGCTTCTCATTCAGTTCACCGACCCACACCGACACGCTGGAAATCGGCTTTCCAGAATCATCCAGAAATTGAGCAACGAGTGGAATTCCACGTGCCAGCGCGATGTCGGCTCGTGACGACGGAGAGACCGAGACGGCTTGAAACGCCACCGGGTATTCCGGTGCGATTATAGCGAGCAGACGCTGTGGCCCTGACAGATGGTCAAACTCGTACTCTCCATTGGCATTCGTAGTTGAGATGAGGGGACCACGATCCGTGTCTGTCGTGAAATCGGATAACACGGCAAGCGCGCCGGTAACGGCTTTACCGTCGGCGTCGGTCACTTGGCCGGACAGCGAATCACCACTTGCGCCGATGACCGTCGCCGTGCCCGCCCGCAGTGCTGCCAGCGTGACTGCTTGCTTTCCTTGAAGGCCGCCCCACGAATAGTCGCTCGCGTATTCCGGATGACTAAGCCGCAGCGACAGCAATGAGTGCCGCTTCGAGGCAGAGTCGATGTTCAATTCGAATGCGTCGCGGTTCAGAATGTCATCCGCAGGAACCGTGTTCAGCGTCCAGCGTCCCGTCACATCCGTGAACTGCATCCTCTCCATATGCCAGTTCGTAGCCCCGGACAGGCGGCTGCCCCGGCTGATCCGGTCTGGACGACGAAGGCGCAACGCCGTCAAGTCCCGAACTTCGACGCCAGGTGCCACGGATGGGTTCCGCCCCTTTCATTCTTCACGATGCCCCCGACGACAGTCAGGAAGTTCAAACGTGAACTCGGCTGGAATCTGGTCATCTGACTGTAAGTCCCTTTGACCACATCGCGTGAAGTGGAACAAAACCGTCCTTTCGGACCCACAACCGCAGGTACGACCGGAAGCCCGTTGCACTCAGACTGACGACGAACTCCCGCAGCCGCGTCCGCTGGAATTCAAACGTCGCCCGGCCCGCTTTGATTGCCCGCTCCTGCTCGAAAGAATCGCCGTTGTCGTAGTAGCCGCGCAGCTCCAGCGCTCCCGAAGGGATCGGGCGCTGTTGTTCGTCCGTCACAAGGAACTCCGTCTCGACTTTGGCCTCCGCAGCTGTAGCCGCTGCGTCGCGGCCGCTGTCCGATTCCCCGGTGCTTTCCGTCGCGGCTTCCGCAATCGCAACAGTCGCAGGCTTCACCGCTGCGGGAAGAGCGGCACCCGCTTGCTTACGTCGTTCATACGGCTTCGCCCGCAGCAAGAGGGGCTCGCTGGTGACGACGACCCCTTCGCCCATTTCGTCGGCGGGCGAGTTGAAGCCATAGCGTTCGACCTCCACGCCGTCCGGAATCCTCAGTTCGAACTCACCATTCGCTTCCGTGTTAGCGAAGCCGTATCCCCGATTACCGGCGACACTCCAGACCATGTGCTTTGCCAGCGGCTTACCCGCATCATCGACCAACCGGCCCGACTGTGTGTGCGTTCCCACCAACTCGATCGTCGGCAACTGGAACGGCTCTTCCGACCTGGGAATTTCGTATCTCTCGCTCCAGGGCGAACCAACCTGCTCCAGCGACTTGTCGGGAATCAGCAGCACCTGCTGATAAACCTGGCCCGGCAATGCCCCCGCTTCGAACTCACCGTTGGCATTTGTCACTGCACTGTCCGATTGTCGGAAATGCCCGTAACCGACATGGACGTGGACTCCCGCGACCGGTGCTCCGCCTGCCTTGCGTACTACGCGTCCCTTTACCTTTTGAGCGGGGACTAACCGGAACTCCAGCGGCGTTTCTGTCGGCACTGGCATCGGACGATTGGGAATCTCCAGCCGCACGGGAAGGGATTGGTCGAGAAATTCACTGATCGTCAAACTGCCTGTCGCCAGCAGCGGCACTTCAAATCGGCCACTCTCGTCAGTTCGTACTTCGGCCTCGCCCTCTGGCTCAATCAATGTCCCGGGAATGTCCCAACCCGTGCTTAAGTTCAGTCGCACGTTCTTAATCCATTCGGGATTATCTCCCGTGATATGGCCGCGCACGGGCACTGCCGCATGCAACCGGAATTGCGCACCCACCGGCGATCCGTCCACCCGGAACGACTGCGTCCCATGCCGGTCAGTGCGCACCTTGATCCGCCACAGCTTCCCGGACTCAACTGCAACAAACGTGACATTCCCATCCGCGTCACCAGTAGCAGGGATGCGTTCCAGAATCTCCTGCGGCACCGGTTCGTACCCGACGGCCGATCGATAATAAGCGATCGACGCGGTTCCATCGGCCAGTGGCTTTCCTGCCTCGTCGACGAATCGATATTTCGGCTTTGAATCCGGAGGCAACGTTAGATCGACGTCCCCCCGGGGCTGTGAGGGATCGAGTTGTTTGAAGACACTCGCAGTCGCGAGCGCGAATCCCGGTTGATAGGCCCACAGCGTCCCGCCCGCGCTATACATCGGCGTCCCCAGCCACTCCGACGGCACGCTCAGCGAATACTTCCCTTCACCATCCGTCACTCCCTGAACCACCCGCCGCGGTTCGTTCCAGCCCAGATTCATCGGCAGCATCACCATCGCCCCTGCCGCCGGCTTGCCATCGGGATCGGTCACACGACCGGCGATCACGATGTTCTGAGACTTCGCGGCCGCCTGCTTCTCAGCATCCACCGCAGCAATCGCACCAGCCGGGGTTCTGTTGTCAGCGCCCTTTTTTGCCCCCTGCCGCTTCTCGGGCAACAGCGACTGAATCTTCTCCCGCAACCGGTCATGGGTGACGGCACCTGCCACATGGCCGTCGCGGTCGATCACAATCAGCGTCGGCCATTCCCGGACGTCATAACGCTCCCCCGTGACGCCGGTCCGGTCGTCATCGTCCGTCGCAGCATCGATCATGACCGGGAACGTCAACGCCCGGCCCTGCCACACGGACTTTGCGATCTCCGCCAGTTTCGCGTCGAGTTCCTCGCGCGTCAGTGCGTGCGGGTCGTGAATCGCCAGCCATTTCACAGGCCGGTCTTTGAATTCGTCCGCGATGTCCATCAGCCGCGGCATCCCGGCCAGGCACGGCTGGCACCAGTACCCCCAGAAATCGAGGACGACCACGTTTCCGCGCAACGCGTCCAGCGTTGTCTCCTCTCCGTCGCGCCAGACACCCTTCAGCGGCGGCGCAGGCTTCCCGATCAATGCCGTAATGCCGTTCGGCTTGATGACCTGCTCTTCGAGGTGCAAAGAGCGTTGACCTTCCGGCACCCGGAGCGGAATCGAGATCGTCGAGTGTGCAGTCGAATGCGGGCTTTGCAGGCGGTATTCCCCCGGCGGCAGCCGCAGCTTGAATTGCACACGCAGGCCATTTTCGGCAACCGAAGTGACCGTCGCGACGCCCGCGAGCGGCCGCCCCTCGCGATCCTCCACGCTCAAGCCGACAGGAATCCGTTCCTTGATCCCTTCCAGCAGGCATGTGCCATTGATCTCACAGATCCGCTTGAGCATCAGCGTCAACGGCTCGCCCAGTTGGGTCGCCGGAACGTAAACCGACGCCATGTGCTCTGATCCAGGTCCATCGCTGAAATCAGCACGCTGTCGCTCGTGCGTCGCACCGTCAGTTCGGAAGTCAGCGAAAACCGGCCCGTCTCGTCGCTCCAGCCCGACCTCTGGTCGAACCCCACATTATTGCGCGGATCGTTGATCACTCCGTCGAATCGAAACTGTGGCATGCTGTGGTGATCCGAGGTGACCCAAACATCTTTGAGAGGTGTCGCGTGCTCATCGACGACCATTCCCGCCGTGATCGGAGCGAGAATGACCTGCATCTCCCGATCGTCGGCTCCCAGAATCCAGTTGGCATCGCGAGAGCCGTCCTTGTGAACGAGCAAACCGAAATCGCCGTCCGGAGCGCGCACCGTCGCTCGGCCGCTCTGGTCGGTGGAGAAATTCACGAGTTCGCGGGCGAGTCGCTCGAACCCGCGTGATTTTGACGTGACCGTCGCTCCCGGCACCGGTGAACCGTGGACGTCAACCACCGTGACCGCGACGTCGCGCGTCAGCAAGGGGGCCGGTTCGACTGGGGAGTCACGTTCATTGCGGACGCTGGCGCCCGCCGGAATCTCGTACGAGAAGACCGCGGCCGACACGGCGTCGCCGTACTTTAGTGCCTGGATCTCGAAATCGAGTGCGTACGTCTGTTTGGCGGGAACCGACTTGGACTCGCGTTCAAAAAACTGCATCGCCCCTGCCAGCACGCGCCATTCGCCGTTTTGCCGCTCCAGTTTTCGCGCTTCCCATTCGTAGAGCAGTTCCTCGACGTTTCGACGCAGAAAGAACTGCGCGCGGAGCGGATGCCAGTCGTGTGCGCGACTGAACCAGAGGACGACACGGCTTTGGAACTTTTGCGGGCCGGTTACGATGGTCAGCTTCGCATTTTCGCCGTCGGCGTCGAGGTGCGTCTCGGTTTCGCGCTGCTGCAACGCCTCGCTGAGCAGCCGCGGCTCCGAAGTGCCGACCAGCGGGAAGACACCCAGCAGCGGCTGGACCCACACATACGGTCGCGGGGGACGTGAAGGATCGGGCAGATAAATGTCGCCGGCTCCCGTTTCGCCGGCGCGATGGCTCACGTGCACCTCGCGGCCGCCGCTGACGTGCCACGCATACTCCATGTCCACGACGCCGTCAGTCAGCATCGTCTCCTGCGAGTACCAAGTCCCCGGCTCGCGCTGCGCATACTCCATCAACTTCTGATGCTTGCGTCCGTCGGCCCATGGCAGCTTGCTTCGCTCGGCAGCCGTCAGACCGTCGCTGATCACAAAGGTCTGCATCGCCTTGATGTGAAACGGGAGATACGCTCGTTCGCGCGCCGCGACGGCTTGTCTCAGTTCCTCGAGTGTCGGGAGCTCCTTTTCAGCGGTCGGCGCCGACTTGGAATCCGGCTTCGTATCAGTGGCAATTGCTGTTGCGTCGCTCGAATTGTCCGTCGTGGGCGTCGGCTGCCGGAACCCGGCTGCGACCAGCCCAGTGCACAACATCACAACGAGCAGTGCGGCTTTCGGCAGCGAACGCGCGGGACGTGTCACGCGCGACTGTTGCAGCCGTATGATTCGTCGCACGACTGTCCCTGGCCGCGCCAGAAACGCCCGTGCCGGCCAGCTCACCGGCGTCTCCGGCTGATTCAAGGCCAGATGGGCCAGCGTCCGCAGATACGTGGTCGCTCCCCCGCTGACCTCCGCTGCCAACGCGTCCGCCTCGTACTCCTGTTCGAGCCGCAGTCGCGCGGCCAGCCAGTGCAGCAGTGGGTGGTAGAAATGCAGCGACAGACCCACTTGCGCCAGGATCCAGGCGCTGTAGTGCCCGCGAGCGACGTGCGCCAGTTCATGTGCCAAGACCGCCCGCAGCTCGCCGTTCGTCCAGTGCTGCCATCCGCGCGGCAGCAGGATTGCCGGTCGTCGCCAGCCGACTGTCGCCGCCGTTGTCAGCGCGTCCGATTCGCGCAGTTCGACAGTCGCCGCGACGGCCAGTGCCTGTCGTAGATCGGCCAGCAATTGCAAGGCTTCGAATGGCTCGACCGAGCGGCTGCCGGCGAGTAGCCGGCGGATCGCCAGCCAGCCGGCGATGAGACGCACCGCGCCCGCCAGCAGCACCGCCGCTATCAGGGCGAACCCCATCCGTCTCCAGTCCGGTTGGGCGACTGTCGCGGAGGGCTCGAGAGTGATCTCTCCCGGCGCTGCGGGCGTCGCGGGAACAACGGCCAGATTCTCGATCATCTCGAAATTGTCGGCCGGCACTGATGAGTATTCGATGTCCGGCATCGGCCCCATTGGCTGAGGAGCCGCGACGAATTCGGCATGTGCCTCGGGGGTGACGACGACCGGCGCCGGCGGGTCTGTCTCCTGCATCCAGCAGGGCCACGGACTGCACACACCGGCCGTCAGGGCCAGCGGCAGCGTTAACCCGGCCAGCAAGACCGCGGCCGCCGAACTGGGCGACATTCGTCGGACGCCCAGATACATCCGGCCGTCAGCAGGCCGACCAGCGTCACTTGCAGCACGCACCACGAAATATTGGCGGCACTCATCGGTCCTGCTCCTTGAGAAGACTTTCCAGGAACGCGCGCTCTTTCGCCGTCAGTTTTTTCTGATCCAGCAGCCGCAGCAGCAGTTGCTCGCGCGAGTTGCCGAAGACCCGCTGGACGACGTCCTTCAGCAGCGCGTGCCGGACACTTCTTCGTACGACCGCACCGGCCGATAGCTGAACGGTCGCTGTTCGCCGGTCTGCTCCAGAAAGCCCTTCTCATGCAGAATCCGCACCAGCGTCGCGACGGTCGTGTACGCCAGATCGCGGCCACGCCCGGCGAGTTCATCGCGGACTTCAGCGATCCCCGTCTCCCCCAGCCGCCAGAAGGCCTGCATGACTTCCAGTTCGCGTTCCGTCAGTTCCTTCGCCGCCGGTCTGGCCATGGTCGTGATGCTCCTCTCATAACGCCGCAGTACTCTTGGTTTCGTAGTTTTGGTTTTATAGTAATAAGGGTGTCGCGATTGTCAACCGCGGGATCGCCAGAATTCCCAAGAGACGCACCTACCGGAGATCACTGCCCGCCGGAGGCGAGAGATTTCGGCGATTGGTCGGCGAGGCAATACAGCGACTTCTCACCGCGCAGGAACAATTCCGAACCGACCAACGCCGCGGACGCGCTGAATTGATCATCGAGCTGGTTCCGCGCCAGCGCGCGGGGTTTTTCGCCGGTCGTCATGGGCACGAGCGTCGTCCCGTCCCGGTCGGTGATGTAGAGTCGCCCGGCCGCAGCGACCGGCGAGGAGTAGACGTCAGTGATCTCCGGCAGCCGGAACGGCCCTGTCGGCTCAGCTCCTGTTTTGGCTGCCATTACGCGAGAGCACACCTGATAGTGGTACAGGAAATACAGCCTCCGTCGTACAGCAGGGGCGACGGGACGTAGGGGGTCCGCCTGCTGCGCGACCACGCCACTCGGTCCGAATCGGTCAGGTCTCCGTGGGCTCCGTCCAGCCGGATGGCCAGCAGCGCGTCTCATAACTGCTGCCGGCAAACACCATGCCGTCGTCGTAGACCGGTGAGGCGACAATATTGCTCGACAGTCCGCCGCATTCCACAGCACCTGGCCCGTTCCCAGATCATAACCCCCGAATGCGGTTCGTCCTGCTCACGACGACCTGTGATCGGCCCTCATGCTCGATGATGATCGGCGATGCCCAGGAGGTCTCCTCGTCTCGCGGCATCCGCCATTTTTCATCGCCCGTCTGCTTATCGAGTGCAACGATGAACGAACCCTGCTCCTGATCCCAGTTGACGATTACGGTGTCGCCATACAGGGCCGGCGTGCTCGACTCGCCGTGGCCGTGCTTGATCTGCAATTTGCCGAGTTGCTTGCGCCAGACCTCCGCTCCGTTCACTTCGAGACAAAACACGCCGTAGGACCCAAAGGAGGCGATCACGCGCTGACCGTCGGTCACCGGCGAGATGGACGCCGCGCTTCCCGTCTCATGCCAGCCCTCATGCGGCAGTTCCTCGTGCACCGGCTGCTGCCAGGCAATTGATCCGTCGCTGCGATTGATCGCCAGCACGACGAACTGCTGCTTGTGCGTGACCGGCAGGTTGTCGTGCGCACCGGGCGCGCGACTGTGCCGGGGCGGCAGCGCCGGCCCGACGGGGGTGGCGGTGGTGAGGAAGATCCGGTCCCCCCATACCACGGGCGAAGAGTGTCCCAGTCCCGGGAGGGGTGTTTTCCAGCGGACGTTGGTGTCCTCGTTCCATTCGACGGGCGGATCGGCATGGGGCGCGGCGCCGGTGCCAAGCGGGCCGCGCCACATCGGCCAGTTGTCTGCCGACTGCTGGTCCTGGGCGCTCACCGGCAGGATGCCCGTCAGGCAGACAAATGCCCACCACAACATAAGTGACTTCATTCCGCATCCTTTCTGCCTGCACGTCAGCCTGGCCGGCAGATACGTGACTGCCCCGGTTGATTATAATCGCTGCACGTCGCCGACGGTGAATTTCGGTTTGGTCTCATTCTGCGGTGAACGTTTAACGTCGTTGCACGCCCGGCATGAAGAAGCGAGCCATTAGTGGCAACAGAGAATCAGAACAGCGATCGACCTGTGCTGTATTTCGACGACCTGCGCGTGGGACAGCGGGTCGTCAGCGGCACGTATCTGCTTGACGAGGCGCAGATTATCGCATTCGCTAGTCAATACGATCCGCAGCCATTTCATACCGATCCCGAGGGGGCCACAAACTCGCTGTTTGGCGAGTTGGTCGCCAGCGGCTGGCACACGGCGGCCATAACGATGCGCTTGATGGTCGACAGTGGATTGCCGATCGCCGGCGGGCACATTGGCGTGGGGGTCGAAATCGCGTGGCCGCGGCCGACGCGTCCCGGGTCCGTGCTGCGAGTCGAAAGCGAAATCATCGACCTCACGCCGTCCCGATCGCGCCGGACCGCAGGATGGCCACCGTCAGAAACGAGACGCTCGACCACAGCGGAGAGATTGTGCAGGTCATGACTGCGAAGATGATCGTCCCCGCCGCCCGCAGAAATGCGGTCAGCTGTGGTTAATCAAGATACGAGCAGCGCGCTTCATGTCGAAGTTTACCCCGTCATCATTCCTGCCGCCGGCCAAGCAGCCGCTTCGGCGACTCGCGCTGCGAAACCGTTGTCGAGCTCAAAGGTCGGCCGGTCTGGGTCGGGCGGTCGAGGTGTTTTGCGAATCAGGAAGATGTCGCGCAGACGCTGGTCGTCATTTCGCCGGAGGACATGGGAGTTCTTCAAGGAGAAGTTCCAGCCCAACCTGGCGTTCATGGCGGTGGAGATCGTCGCCGGTGGCAAGCAACGGGCGGATTCGGTGAAGAATGCACTGGCTCGGGTGCGGGCGGACATCGATTATGTCGCCATCCACGACGCGGCGCGGCCACTGATCTTCAAGCCATGGATCGACAAGATCTTTGCCGCTGCGGAACAGTCCGGTGCCGCGATCCCCGCGACGCCGATCTCCAGCACGATCAAGCGCGTGGCGAACAGGCGGATCATGGAGACCGTCCCGCGAGAGAATCTATGGGCCGCTCAGACGCCGCAGGTCTTTCGCCGTCAGCTTCTGCTCGACGCCTACTCCCGCTGGGATGGCAGCGAGGCGACCGATGAGGCCAACCTCATGGAGCGGATCGGCCAGTCGGTGACGATCGTCGAAGGCTCGCCGCTGAACATCAAGATCACGACGCAGGAAGACTTCAAGATGGCGGAGGCGGCTGCTGGGCGCGTTGCCGCGGGAAGGGCTGCGTTCGCTGCATCCATTCGCGGATGAGCGATTCAGGTAGCGAACGCGTCGGCCGCCTGGCGGTCGATAACGATCTTCCCGCACCCGCCCGAGATAGCGCGTACGGCAGATCGCTGGCGATCAGTCCGGCTCGAAAAGTGCACAGCCGCCAGATCGCCAGCCAGTCCGTGCAGATGTGCACCGGTGCGGGCGGCGTCAAAGGTGGCAACCCTTGCGCCCAGCAGCGCGCGATGATGCCCGTCAACACATCGCCGGTGCCGCCGGTCGCCATGCCGCTGTTACCCGTGGTGTTGATGTGCGTCCTCGTGCCGTCGGTAATAACGGTCTCGCGGCCTTTCAACAGGAGGATTACGTTGTGCTGGGCAGCGAACAGCTCCGCCAGCCGGCGTCGATCGGCCTGGACGGTCTTCGAGTCGGCGCCCGGTGAGGCATGCGAACTCACCCGGATGCGGTGTCAGGATGCGCCGGACCGCTGTGCTTTGGCTTGCGTCCGGTTCGCGAGCCAGCAGATTCAGGGCGTCGGCATCGACGACCAGCGGGCATTGCAAGTCGGCATAGAGCGTGACGGCGATATGTTGCAAATCGTCCGACTGTCCCCAGCCGGGACCGATGACGACAGACTGCAGCGACTTCGTGCGCTCGACCAGTGTCGGGAGCGGCAACGCTCATTTTTCCCGCAGCATCTTGTGGCAAAGGAATCGTCAGATAGGAGGGCTCAGTTCCGGCGACGATGGCAGCGATCGATTCGGGAATGGCTAAATAGACGAGTCCCGCGCCGCCGCGAAGCGCGCCCAGTCCAGCGAGCGCCGCGGCGCCACTCATGCCGCGACTGCCGGCAATCACCAGCGCGCTGCCGAACGTGCCTTTGTGGCCGTCGGGCGGGCGATCGGGCAGGCGGAGGGGGAGCTGATCGGTGGACATGCGAAGACTTCCGGCGGCGGGATTATTCCATGCCGCACAGCACGGGCGATGAGGCCGGCGACGTAGCCCGCCTTGAATCCGGCGTCGATATTGACGACGGTCACGTTTGACGCGCAGGAGTTGAGCATGCCGAGAAGGGCGGCAAGGCCGTTAAAAGAGGCGCTTCGTAGCCGACGCTGGTGGGGACGGCGATGACCGGGCGAGCGACCCAGCCGCCGACGACCGAGGGGAGCGCGCCTTCCATGCCGGCGACGACGACGATGGCATCAGCGGCTTCGAGCCGCGGTAACTGTGCCGCGGTAGCCGATGCGGGCCCGCGACGCCGACGTCGACGATCAGGTCGGTCTCGCAGCCGATCCAGCGGAGGGTTTCGAGTGCCTCTTCTGCGACCGGCCGGTCGCTGGTGCCGGCTTGACAACGACGACAGTGCCACGGACATCGGGCGACTCTCCCAGCCGGACCGTTCTTGCGAGGGCATTTTCCACGACGTCCGGTAAGCGCCTGCGAACAGCAGCCGCCTGATCTTCCGTGACGCGAGTCGCGAAGCAACGGCCTTTGGCCCTGCGCGCGGCAGCGGCTCGAGATTTCCACGATCATGCGGGATTGCCCTGCGCGAAAACGACTTCGGGATAGCCGCAGCGTCGGGCACGATCGAGGTCGATGCTGGCGTCGGGAGTGAGTGCCGTTCGTGGAACGGTCGCCTGAATTTCCGCAACGGCGGCATGGACGGCGACACGGCCGCCGGCGACGTCAATGAGCAGGGATTCGAGGGTCGAGCAGGTCATCGAATATCGAGGGCGATGCGAAACAGGAGTTTCGCGGCGGTGTGTTCCCGAACGAAGTTCGGGAACAAGGGTGCGAGGGTGCAGCATTGCATTGGAGTCGGCACCTGCGATCATACTCGCATGACAGACCGCTTTGTCCAGCGTCGGAATCGACTGCTGCCGATCGTAGAACGATCGCAAGTCGATCTGTTTCTGATTTCTTGCGAGAAGAACGTCAGTTATCTGACGGGGTTCACCGGCGACAGCACATGGCTGGTCGCCGGAGCCGGGCCGATGCGGCTGGTGAGCGACGGCCGATACACGGAGCAGCTGCGGGAGGAGTGTCCGGAGCTGGAGGCCCGGATCCGGCCGCCGTCGCTCAAGCTGCACGAGGCGGCGATCAGTCTGCTGAAGGAGTTGCGGCCCAGGCGCGTCGGCATTGAGGGACACGTCATGTCGGTTGAGCTGTGCGACGCCCTGGCCGCGGGATTGGCCGGCGTCGAGCTGGTGCCGATCAACAATGTGATCGAATCAGTGCTGCGGGCGATCAAGGATGAGCACGAAGTGGCGGAGATTCGTGCCGCGATTGCGATGGCAATACGCGGGTTCGAGGCGCTGGCCGAGTTCGCGACGTCTGGAAAGACCGAGCGGGAGTGTGCATTTGAGCTGGAGTCGGCGATCCGCCGGGCGGGGGCGGAGCGGTTCAGCTTTCCGGCGATCCTGGCGGTCGGGGATCGGGCGTCGCAGCCACATTACCGGGCGGGGGGGCGGCGGATGGACGACAATCCGCTGCTGCTGATCGACTGGGGAGCCGAGACGCCGGGAGGGTATAAGTCGGATCTGACGCGGACGGTCTGGCGCGGCGAACCGACTGAGCAATTCCGCGAGATTTACAGCGTTGTGCTGGCCGCTCAGTCGGCAGGGATCGAAGCCGTCCGACCGGGGGTCACGGGCGAGTCGGTCGACAAAGTCGCCCGGGATGTGATCGCTGCGGCCGGATACGGGCAGCAATTCGGCCATAGCCTGGGTCATGGGATCGGGCTCGATATCCATGAGCAGCCGCGACTTGCGCCGAATTCCCTGGTCGTATTGAAGCCCGGAATGGTTGTCACGGTGGAACCGGGAATCTATCTTCCGCAGTGGGGTGGGGTGCGGATTGAGGATGACGTGCTGGTGACCGATACCGGTTGCGAAGTGCTCTCGGACTCCCTCTCCAAGCGGCTGGACGATATGCTCTGGCCCGTCCGTTAACTCCGAAGTCTGTCGTGGGTCACTGTTTGCAGAGTTTCTTCGCAGCAGGGCTGGGGAATCGCCACAACCCCGGACCGTCGCTGGTCATTCACGGTATCTCCCAGGGTGGGAGCGATCCGGCAAGGGCGGCATGTGAAGCGGAAGCGTAAATCATCACGCACAGCGGCGCGCTCTCGTGCGACGTTGCGACCGGCAACAGCCCCCGACGACGACACCTCCCGCGACAATCGAATGTCCCGCCCAGAACGCCGACCACGAAGGTCTTCCACAATGGCAGAAGAGTCAGAAGCTCCTTTCGATCTCGACCGGCTGCGCGAGCTCGTCGAGATGATGGAAAAGCACGACTTGCGCGAGGTGCGGCTGCGCAAGGGGGATCAGCGGTGGGTGCTGCGGCGCGGACCGCAGGAAGTGGCCACGTTTGCCCCCGCGATGCCGATGCACGCGGCTCCGCATCCGGTGGCTCCGGCCACAGCGGCGACGCCGGCCCCGGCGGCTGCCGTGGACGATGGTTCGCTGGTCATCAAGAGCCCGATGGTGGGGACGTTTTACCGGTCCGCGACGCCTGGCGAAAAGGCGTTCGTGAAGGAGGGGGACCGGGTCAACAATGACACCATTGTGTGCCTGATCGAGGCGATGAAGTTCTTCAATCAGATCAAGGCGGACTGCTCCGGGACGATCGTGAAGGTGTTGGCCAGCGACGGAGATCCGGTCGACTATGGTCAGCCCCTGTTCAAGATCAAGCCGGAGTGAGCGGCATGTTTCAACGCATTCTGATCGCGAATCGCGGCGAGATTGCGCTGCGGATCATCCGCGCCTGCAAGGAGCTGGGGATCGGGACGGTAGCGGTCTTCAGCGAGGCGGATCGTGGCGCGCATTACCTGTCTCTGGCAGATGAAGCGTTCTGCATCGGTCCGGCCGTGTCGACCAACAGCTACCTGCGGGTCGATCGGATCATCGCGGCGGCCGAGCTGGGGAACGTGGAAGCGATCCATCCCGGTTACGGGTTCCTGGCGGAAAACGCCGACTTCGCCGAGCAGTGCCGGGCGTCGAAGATCGAGTTCATCGGTCCACCGCATGAAGCGATGCGGAAGTTGGGGGACAAGGTCTCGGCGCGGAAGGTCGCGATCGAGGCGAAGGTACCGGTAGTGCCGGGCAGCGATGGTCTGGTCGCCGATGAGGACGCGGCTGCGCGCGTGGCGGCGGAGATCGGCTATCCCGTGCTGATCAAGGCCACGGCCGGGGGCGGCGGCAAGGGCATCCGGCCGGCGATGAACGAGATTTCGCTGCGCGCCGAGTTCAAGGCGGCGGGCGCAGAAGCAGAGAAGGCGTTCAAGAATGCGGGCGTGTACATCGAGAAGTTGATCGAGAAGCCGCGGCACGTCGAGGTGCAGCTGCTGGGGGATCAGCATGGGAACGTCGTGCACCTGTGGGAGCGGGACTGCACGATGCAGCGGAAGCATCAGAAGCTGATTGAAGAAAGCCCCGCGCCCAATCTGCCGCAGTCGATCCGCGAGGACATCTGCAAGGCGGCGGTGCGGCTGGCGCAATCGGCGGGCTACAACAACGCCGGGACAGCGGAATTCCTGGTGGATCAGGAAAACCGGTTCTATTTCATCGAAGTCAACGCGCGGATCCAGGTAGAACACCCGGTGACCGAGCTGGTGACCGGCATCGACCTGATCCAGCAGCAGATTGCGATCGCGGCCGGGGCGAAGCTGGATCTGAAACAGCGACTGATTCCGTGCAACGGAGCGTCGATGGAAGTGCGAATCAATGCGGAAGACCCGGCGAACAACTTTCGCGGCTGTCCGGGGAAGATTACGCGATTCATTCCGCCCGGCGGCCCCGGTGTGCGGTTTGATTCACACGCGCACGAGGGGTACGTCATTCCGCCGAACTACGATTCGATGATCGGCAAGCTGATCGTCTATCGCCCGACGCGCGAGGAAGCGATTGCCACGCTGAAGCGGGCGCTCGATGAGTTCGTCATCGAGGGGGTGAAGACGACGATTCCGCTGCAGCGCGAGATTCTGAACCACCAGGTGTTCATGACGGGGACCGGTGACACGAAGTTCGTCGAGCGGACGTGGCGGTTTTCGTGAGAGTCCGAAGAGTTCGAACAGTCGCAAAAGTGCGAAGAGTGCTGGAAGCGGCGCGATCTGATACGCTGTGAGCGCCCGCCCGACACGTGCCGGAAATTGGTACGAAAAGTGCAAATGGTGATTGTTGCTCAGGGTACCAGAGCGACTTTTCGCACTGTTCGCACCATTCACACTCTTGCGACTTCGCTATGGCCGATGTTCTCAGCGGGCTGACGCCCATTCGTCGTGCAAGCCACACCAAGATTGTGGCCACAATTGGGCCAGCGTCCGATTCCCCGGAGATGCTGACCAAGCTGATTCGGGCGGGCGTAGACGTGTGCCGGATCAACGCGGCACACGGTTCTGGCGAGGACCACGCGCGGCGGCTGGCGGCGATCCGCAAGGCCAGCGACGACATCGGGCACCCGGTCGGTGTGCTGGTCGACCTCGAAGGCCCGAAGATGCGGCTGGGCGAACTCCCCGGTGGAGAGCTGAGCTGCAAGACGGGAGACGAACTGCGATTCGTCCGCGGTGAGAAGTCCGACGTCAGCTGCGAACTGACATGCACTTATGTGGAACTGCTCGACGAGCTGTCGATTGGCGACCGGGTGCTACTGGCGGACGGGACTGTCGCGCTGCAGGTGGAACAGCTTGAACAGGAATTTGCCACGTGCCGGGTCCGGCAGGGAGGGACGGTCCGCAGCCGGCAGGGGGTCAATCTGCCGGGCGTGAAGCTGCATGCGGCGGCACTCAGTGAATCGGACCGGGAAGTGGCGGCCTGGGCGGCCGGCGCCGGTGTGGACTTCCTGGGTCTCAGCTTCGTGCGGCGGCCGGATGATGTCGTCGAACTGCGGCGTTTGATCGAGCGGGCGGGGGGCGACACACAGATCGTCGCCAAGATCGAGAAGCCGGAAGCGTTGGAGAACCTGGACGCGATCATTACGGCCTCCGACGCTGTGATGGTGGCGCGCGGCGACCTGGGCGTGGAAATCGACATCGCCCGGATCGCGGTCGTGCAAAAGGAGATCGTCGCCGCCTGCCGGAAGCTGCATCGGCCGGTGATCATCGCCACGCAGATGCTGGACAGCATGCACCACGCGCGGCTCCCGACGCGCGCCGAAGCGACCGACGTGGCGAACGCGATTCTCGACGGTGCGGACGCCTGCATGCTGTCGGGGGAGACAGCCGTGGGGGATCATCCGCTGGAAGTGGTGCAAATGATGCACCGGATTGCGATCGCCACCGAACCATTCGCGCACGCCAGGCAAGATTCGGTGGCAGCAGAAGTCAGCTTACCGGAATACCACCCGATCACTGGCGCCGTCACGCTCGCGGCGGCGCGCATGGCCGAGGATCTGCACGCGCGGCTGATCGTCGTCGCCACGGTCACAGGGCGGTCGGCGCTGGGGGTCTCGCAGCAGCGGACGCGGGTACCGATCGTCGGCGTCAGCAATTCGCCGGCGGTGCTGCGGCGGATGGCGCTGTACTGGGGGGTGATTCCGATGGCAGGCGCGCCGATTGACGACGAAGGACTCCTCGAGTTCCTGACGTCGCGCGGCAGCCGCAGCGGCGCGATTCGCATCGGCGACCGCGTCGTGATGGTGGCGGGGACGAAGGGCTCGGACGGGCGACACAACGCCGTGATCGTGCACGAGATTCGGTAGAGGCAGTTTCAGAGATCGGCAATTCGCGAGAGTGCGAAGAAGCTGTGCGGCACGGCTTTGGTCGGGCCGAATTCCGTTCGCATGTTTGAGCGTTGGTCGACAGCATTCGCACACGAGCGGCTCGGCGGGAGCCTCGCCCTCCCGATTCTGTGACTGCATCTCGATTCACGATTGATCGCGGGGCTCGAGATCTCAGTCGCGGAATTCTCTCGTCTGCGTGCTTCGGATTTTCGCGCAGCGGCGGTACGATGCGCGGCGACGTCTTTCTCGATTTCTCTCGATGCACGACCAGGAGCCAGCATGACTATGCACCGTGACGCCGCAGCCTCGCCGATCAACTTCGCCCGTCGGTCCTTTCTCGCTACCGCCGCCGCTGCGACGGCTTCGGTCGCCCTCGGCCGAGACTATGGTCCCGGCGCCCAGCCCGCGCGGTATCCCGACCCGGACATCGTCACGCTCGATAATCGCTTCAAGAAATACGCCATCGGCAATACGCCCATCCAGCGGCTGTACCACAATCCCAACATGTTGTGGGCCGAAGGGACCGCGTGGAACGGCGTCGGCAAATATCTCGTCTGGAGCGACATCCCCAACGACGTGCAGATGCGCTGGCTGGAAGAGGATGGCCACGTCAGCACGTTCCGCCACCCGGCCGGGAACTCCAACGGCAACACGTTCGACTACCAGGGGCGGCAGATTTCCTTCGAACACGGCAATCGCCGCGTGGTGCGGTACGAGTACAACGGCTCGATCACCGTCCTCGCGTCGGAGTTCAACGGCAAGCCGTTCAACGCCCCCAACGACGGCGTCGTCCATCCCGAGGACGGCTCCGTCTGGTTCTCCGATCCGGGCTACGGCAGCCTGATGAACTACGAAGGGCACAAAGGAGAGCTGCTCTTGAAGGAAGCCGTCTACCGGATCGATGCGAAGACCGGCAAGATCGACAAGCTGACCGACGAGATTTACAAGCCGAATGGCCTGTGCTTCTCGCATGACTACAAGAAGCTGTACGTCGCCGACACCGGCGCGTCGCACTATCCGGAGGCGCCGCGGAACATCAAGGTCTGGGACATCCAGGACGGCAAGACGCTCAAGAACGGCCGTGAGTTCGCGTCGATGCACTGCGAGTACACGACGTCGACCGGCGAGAAGAAATCGGGGGCCGGGTTCTCCGACGGCATCCGGATGGATACCGACGGCAACCTGTGGTCGTCGGCCGGGTGGGTCGGCGACGGCTACGACGGCGTCCACATCTTCGCCCCGGACGGCACACGCATCGGGCAGATTCGATTACCGGAGATTTGTGCCAACGTCTGCTTCGGCGGCACCAAACGCAACCGCCTGTTCATGGGGGCGAGCACGTCGCTGTATGCCGTGTACGTCGAGACGCAGGGCGCACACATCACGTGAGACCGAGCGGTTGGAAGTCAAAAACAGGAGGGAATAGAGGAGACGGTGAGATTTTAAGTCCGAGGGCATTGCCATGACTGCGCCGCCTACCTGCCGTGAATGTCGCGTTCCGATGGCGGAAGGTTTTATCCCTGACTGTGACCACGGACCCCGCCTGTCGAATTGGTATTCGGGCAAACCGGAGTTTGGCATCTTTGGAGGGTTAATACTGGAGAGGCTGTTTGGTGAGTCGAAAATTGGGATACCGATTACGACGTATCGCTGCCCGGAATGCGGTTGTCTGCGGTCCTACGCAGTAAAGACCACTGGCACATGAGATCTCACAAACGCCGACTCCGGGTTCTAAAGCCACCGTTGGCTGCATTGCCCTCACTCTGTTAACACTGATATGGGCTAAAGCATCTGCCGCCGACGCCAAACCCAACTTCGTCGTGATCTTCGCCGACGATCTCGGCTGGGGTGATCTCGGCTGCTATGGCCATCCCACGATCCGTACGCCGCATCTCGATCGGATGGCGGCCGAAGGTGCGGTTCACGCAGTTCTACGCCGCCGAATGCGTGTGCACGCCGAGCCGCGCCGGCCTGCTCACGGACGATTGCCCATCCGCAGCGGGATGTGCAGCGACACGCGGCGCGTGCTGTTTCCAAACTCCGCGGGCGGGCTGCCGGACGAGGAGATCACGCTGGCGGAGGCCCTCCACGATGTCGGCTATGCGACCGCCTGCTTCGGTAAATGGCACCTCGGCCATTTGCCGCAGTATCTGCCGAACCGGAATGGATTCGACGAATATCTCGGCCTGCCGTACTCGAACGACATGGACCGTGTGCCGAAACTCGGACCGCAGGGACGAGGCGCCTTCGATGATCCGAAGATCGAGTATTGGAACGTCCCACTGATCCGCGGCACGGAGGTCATCGAGCGCCCGGCGGACCAGTCGACGCTCGCTCGACGCTTTACCGAGGCGGCGATCAGGTTCATCCGCGCACCGCGACCAGCCGTTCTTTGTCTATGTGCCGCATACGATGGTCCACGTGCCATTGTTCCGCTCAGCGGAGTTCGCCGGCCACAGCACGCGCCGGGCTGTACGGCGACTGCATCGAGGAGGTCGATTGGTCCGTCGGTCAGGTTCTGGACACGCTCCGCGAGCTGAAGCTGGATGGGAATACGCTTGTCTGGTTCAGCAGCGACAATGGACCGTGGCTGGTCTACGGCGATCAGGGCGGCTCCGCGGGCCTGTTGCGCGACGGGAAAGGTTCGACATGGGAAGGGGATGCGGGAGCCGGGGATCGCCTGGTGGCCGGGGCACGTACCCGCCGGAGTTGTTTCCCAGGAACTGGCGAGCACGCTCGACATTTTTCCGACGTGCGTGACGCTCGCCGGTGGCACAGTCCCCACCGACCGCCCGATCGACGGTTATGACCTGTCACCGGTGCTGTTCGGCAAGGGGCCGTCACCGCGGGATCAAATGTACTACTACCGCGGACGGAAGCTGATGGCCGTGCGCCAAGGCGCGTGGAAGGCCCACTTCATCACGCAGGACGCCTACGGGCCGAATTCGAAGGGGGGGGGGGGAGCCGACCGCGCGATCCGCCGCTTTTGTACAACCTGCTGCACGATCCATCCGAGTCTCGCGACGTCGCCGTCGCCCGCGAAAGTCGTCGCGTCGATTCGTGCTGGCTGACACGCACACTGCCAACCTCGTTGCGCCCTGCATCTCAGCTCGACGCCACGCTGCCGCAGTAGTACGCGCGCGCTAGTCGGCCCGGCTGCTGTGGGGCAGCGGGGCCGCTTATTCATTGGCGTCGCTGCCCGATCTCTTTCGCAGCCCAAATCGCGAGTTGCTCGCGATTGATCTTTACGTTGTGCCGCGTGTCGACCGGCAGGGACGGATTTTAGCAAAATGGTGCAGATCGCTGATGTCAGCGGCTGCGAAGCCGCGAGCGACAAGAGCTCGCCAACGAGCGACTCGCGTGCAGGCCTTCCAATGTGCGGCTCCGGTTCCACGACGAGCACCGGCGTCTGCCGACCGCGCTCGCCGATTCCCACCAGCGCGCTCCGGTACACGCACGGATGCGCGTCGAAAATTCCTTCGCAGCACACCGAGTGCATCGGCCCGTCTGCGGCATGCACAATGTGCGCCTTCCGGCCACCAGAACCACAATAGGTATCCACATCGACGTACCCCGTCGTCCCATCCGGTGCCAGTCCGGCCGCCCGAGCGGCAGCCCCTTTGGATCGGGAATCTTCGCCAGCGCGTCCCCTCCGGCCGCCGATAGTACTCGCGTGTCGCCGACGGGCTGCGGACGATGATCTCACGATCTCGCCCGTGGTGAGACGCCGAGCAGCGTCGATCGGCAACGGAGCATCCGGTAGTCGCTTCGATGATCGCGATTTCAACTTCCGGGAACGGCCGACCGACACGTCCAGTCCTGGTCAGCGCGCTTGTGCGGCTCGAGCACTTCCCGCGCGCTGATCGATGACACCGGCAGGCACTCTGTCGCGCCG
Organism: Planctomycetaceae bacterium; assembly: GCA_046349775.1. Lineage (GTDB taxonomy): Bacteria > Planctomycetota > Planctomycetia > Planctomycetales > Planctomycetaceae > JAEUIG01. Next base: position 23,101 of record JAXMBS010000050.1, read on the forward strand.
TACGGCGTATGGAATTCGGCCCCCGGCGCGTTCAGCACGCGCGAGACGCGCTCGACGACGTGCACGGGTACCGGCCCCCCCGCCGACAACGCCCGCGTGAGCCCCGGAATCGCGATCTGCTTTGCCTCGCAGTAACGCCCCACCCGGTTCCAGAAAGCGGGGGAACCGAACGCCTGTGTCACATGCTGTTGTTCGATCGCCGCCACGATCTTGCGCGGATCGACGCGTGCCGGCCGTGTCGGGTCCATCTGCGGAATGACAGTCGTCACCCCCATCGCCGCGTTGTACAGCCCGAACAGCGGAAACGCCGGCAGATCGACTTCTCCCGGCTCAATGCCGTAGAAGTCCTGGATCAGCCGGGCCTGGGCGGCGAACATCCCGTGCTCGTAAAGGACTCCCTTCGGCGGGCCGGTGCTGCCGCTGGTAAAGATGATCGCCGCAGGGTCGTGAGGCGACATCGCGGGCAGGCGAATTCGTGATGTCTGCGAAGCCGCCAGCGATGAGCGAGGACGGACAGTGATATTCAAGCGCGCTGTGGGGAAGCGACGGTGCAGGAGTGCGCGAATCCACTGCACGCGGCGAATCGCCACAAAACCGTCCGGCTCGACCTCTTCGAGACACCGGAAAATGTTGTTCCGTCCCATTCCCGGATCGATCAGGACGACGACGACGCCCGCTTTCAGGAGCGCGAACGTCCAGGCGATGAATTCGGTACTGAACGGCACGAACAGCACGAGTTTCATGCCAGGCGCCGCGCCACGCTGGAGCAAATCAGCCGCCAGGCAATCGGTGAGTTCGTCGAGTTCGCGAAACGTCCTCGTCCGATAGCGGATCGGGGCCATGTTTACACCGACGGGATCGAGAACCGCCGCCTGGTGCGGCCGCTCACGCGCGCGCTGCGACAACAGCGCCGCGATGTTGGCGGGCGGAGATGGGTTGTCTGTCGTCGGTTGTCGATTGTCGGTCAGAACAGGCGCTCTGCGCTCGTGGATCGAAGGCTCGAATCATAAAGCAGTCGCGGAACTTCCTGAAACCCGCCAGTCGCATCAAAATTCCGGCATGCGATCTGGCGTGTTACGGCGGAATTCGCGACAATAGCGGGCGTGTACTGCTGCCGCTCGTCCGGCACCAGTCGGAGGCGTGCGATGCGGACCCCGCTGATCAATCCCCTGGCCGTCTCTCGCCGTCGCGCGCTGCAGGTCAGCGCGCTCGGCGCTTTCGGCACGTCGCTGCGTTCGTCGGCAGTCCAGGCCGCATCGACCGGCTCGCCGAAGTCCGTGCTGTTTGTGTTCATCAACGGCGGTGTTTCGCAGCAGGACAGTTTCGACCTCAAGCCGGACGCTCCCGCCGATATTCGCGGCGAGTTCCAGCCGATCGACACCGCCACGCCCGGCATCCAGATTTGCGAGCATCTGCCGCTGCTGGCGCAGAGAACGAACGACTACGCGCTGCACAGGGCGATCGCGACCGACAGCAGCGGACATGAAGAGGCGTGCCACATGCTGTTCACCGGCCGGCTCGACCTGCCGGCAGGGTTCAGCGTGGAAAACGTCCCGAACCCCAACGAATGGCCGTCGCTCGCCGCCCAGGTGACGTATGCCCTGCGCGGGCGGGGGCGACTTCCCCCGGCCGCCGTGCTGCCACAGCCCAGTGTGAACGAAGCCAATCGCTATCGCCCGGGCCAATACGCCGGCCGGATCGGCACTCGCTTTGAGGCCTGGCACCTGGACATCGCCTCCAAGTGCCCGCTGGGCAACGGCGCCTGCCCGAACTGCTTCCGTTTCGACGGCAGCGCATTCGAGCACGCCGCGCAGTCGATTTTCGACGTGCCGCTGCTGGCGCTGCCCGACGGCGGTGCGGCACGTCTCAGCGGCCGGGTCGGCCTGCTCGCCGCCGCTGAGCAGCAGCAGCATTTGGCCCAGCGCGCCGCGTTGGAGGAACTGGCGCGCACCGCCGACGAGCGCTCTCAATCCTGTCCGACAGACCGACGCGTCAGGCGGCTCGACGTGGAGCGAGCCGATCCGACGATCATCGAGCGTTATGGCCGGAACAAGTTCGGCCTGTCGCTCCTGATGGCCTCGCGGCTGCTGGAGGCCGAGTCCGCGTGCAGGTGAACGCACGAGGAAGAACTCCAGTTGGGATACCCACGTCCATACTTCGCCAACCTGAAGCAGAACCTGTTCCCATATTTCGACCACGCGGTGTCCGGTCTGCTCGACGACCTCCGGGAGTCGGGCCGGCTTGCCGACACGCTGGTCGTGATTACCGATGAGGATTCGGCCGCACGCCGAAGATCAACAAGGACGCCGGCCGCGATCACTGGGGACCGGTGATGACGTCGATGTTCGCGGGCGGCGGCGTCTTGCACGGCGGACGGGTGATCGGCCATGCCGACGCGGCTGGCCGCCTATCCGGCTGACGAAATGGTCACCGTCGAAAATATCGCTGCGACGATGCTGGCGGCGTAGCGTTCCGCGCGACCAGGAGTGGCTCGACGTCGACGGCCGGCCCCACGCGATGTACCGCGGGGAACCGATCTCGCGGCTGTACTCTGAGCGTCGCTCAGCCGACGCTGCCTTCCATCTGCAGCTCGATCAGCCGATTGAGCTCCACCGCATATTCCATCGGCAGTTCCTTCACCAGCGGCTCGATGAAGCCGGTGACGATCATGCTCGAGGCTTCCGCCTCGGTCAGGCCGCGGCTCATGAGATAGAGCAGCTGTTCTTCCGCGATCTTCGACACGCTCGCTTCGTGTTCGATCGCGACGTCGTCCTCGGCGACCTCGATATACAGGCACGTATCGCTGCGGCTCTCGGAATCGAGGATCAGCGCGTCGCGAACGGCGTTGCTTTTGCAGTCGGTCGCGCCATCGCCGACCTTGACCAGCCCGCGATAGCTCGCGCGGCCGCCGTCCTTGCTGATCGACTTCGAGACGATGCGGCTCGACGTGTGCGGCGCCATGTGCACCATCTTTGCACCGATCACGGTGCTGGCCGTCGCCGGCGAAGGCGATCGACAGCGTCTCCCCGCGCGCTCCCGGTTCCATGAGCCAGACCGCCGGGTACTTCATCGTCAGCTTCGAGCCGAGGTTGCCGTCGATCCACTCCATGAGTGCATCGCCGTAGGCCATCGCCCGCTTGGTGACGAGGTTGTAGACGTTGTTCGACCAGTTCTGGATCGTGGTGTACCGGCAGCGACCGCGGCGCTTGACGACGATCTCGACGACGGCCGAGTGCAGCGAGTCGCTGGAATACGTCGGCGCCGTGCAGCCTTCGACGTAATGCACGCTGGCCCCTTCATCGACGATGATCAGCGTCCGCTCGAACTGTCCCATGTTCTGCGTGTTGATGCGGAAGTACGCCTGCAGCGGGAATTCGATCTTCACGCCCGGCGGCACGTAGATGAACGAGCCGCCCGACCAGACGGCCGAGTTGAGCGCGGCAAACTTGTTGTCGCTGGGGGGGATGATCGTGCCGAAGTGCTCGCGGAAGATTTCCGGGTACTGCTTCAGCGGCAGGTCGGTGTCGGTGAACAGCACCCCCTGTTTTGCGAGGTCTTCGACGAGCGAGCCGTAGACGACTTCGGATTCATACTGGGCTTTCACGCCGGAGAGATACTTGCGCTCGGCTTCGGGAATGCCGAGCCGCTCATACGTCTTGCGAATGTCGTCGGGGACGTCCTCCCAGGACTTCTCCTGTTTCTCGGACGCCTTGACGTAGTAGTAGATGTTCTGGAAGTCGATGCCCGACATGTCGCCGCCCCAGGTGGGCATCGGTTTCGACTCAAAGATTTCCAGCGAGTTCAGGCGGAAGTCGCGCATCCACTGCGGCTCGCCCTTCATTTCGGAGATCTGTGCCACGATGTCGCGATCCAGCCCCTTGCGGGAGATGAACGCGTACTTGTCAGTCGGGTCGTGGAACCGAACTGGTGTCGCCGACGCCGACGTCGGGTTTGTCGGAGAATTTCGGTTAGACATATTCAAATCTCAAGTGGAGGCACGCCGCTTATCGTTCATAACCAAACACGAATGTCGTCACACCGTTGCCGGTTTCTTTCTCTTTCGCCGCGGCGGCGCTTGGGCCCGGCCGCCTCGACCGGTGCCGCCTCGCGAACCGCAGCGTAACCATTGGCATGAATGTCGTGCGGTCACCTCCCGCTGCTGATTCCACGACGCGGCCGGCGAAGGATCGCGTGGGTGAAGTCCGGCGGATTGAATTCAGAGTCGCTCGTGATGCGTGATCAGCAGCACGCCCATGTGCGGACCCATCAGCTTGCGGATCCCCTCGCTCACCACGCGCACCGCGTCGCTGTCGAGCCCGCTGTCGGTCTCATCGAGGATTGCGAACCGCGGCTTGAGCATGGCGAGCTGCAGGATTTCCATCCGCTTCTTTTCGCCGCCCGAGAAGCCCTCGTTGAGGTAGCGTCGGGCAAACTCGGGGTCGATATTGAGTTCGTGCATCGTGTCGCGCAGTTCCTTGCGGAACTCGCGCATGCCGATCAGCTCTTCCCCTTCCTTCCGGTTTGGGTTGCGAACGTTGGTGATCGCATGCCGCAGGAAGTCGGCGACTTTCACGCCCGGGATCGTCACCGGGTACTGGAACGCCAGGAACAGTCCCAGTCGCGCCCGCCAGCGGATCGAGATCGGTCGAGCGCCATCGATCGTGATCGATCCCGTGTCGATCTCATACTTCGGGTGACCGACAAGCACATACGCCAGCGTGCTCTTGCCGGAGCCGTTCGGCCCCATCAGGGCATGAATTTCCCCCTGGCGGACTTCGAGGTTCACGCCACGGAGAATCGGCGTCTCGCCGACGGAAACATGCAGGTCTTCGATCTTCAGCAAAGCAGGCATGGAAACTCGGTCACTGGTCGTCTGGTGTATGGTTCCTGTTGCGACGGCGGTGTCGGACAGTCTCTTACGCGTTAATGATTTCCGGCTGCTGCACGTACCCCGTGTGGTGCGGCACGGGCAGCACTTCGGTCGAACCCTTGGTGATCTTCTTGGCCTTGATCTTGTCCTGACTCCGCATCAGGCCTTCCAGCAACGCTTCCGGACGCGGCGGGCAGCCCGGCACATACACGTCGACCGGCACGACCAGGTCCACTCCCTTCACGACGTGATAGCCCCACTTGAAGTACGGACCGCCGCCGACTGTGCACGCGCCCATGGCGATGACGTACTTCGGATCGGGCATCTGTTCATACAGCCGGCGCACACGACTGGCCATCTTGTAGGTCACCGTCCCGGCGACAATCATCAGGTCCGCCTGACGCGGCGTCGCCCGGAACGCCCCGGCCCCGAACCGGTCGATGTCGAACCTGCTGGCGCCTGTCGCCATCATCTCGATCGCGCAGCAGGCCAGGCCGAACGTCATCGGCCACACGCTGGATTGGCGGGCCCAGTTCATGGCCTGCTCCAGCGAGGTCATGATGAGATTTTCTTCAAACTTGCCTTCGATCGGCGTCATTGCTCGCGTCCTGATCTCAATTCCTGGAATCGATTTCCATGCTCAATGCCGGCAACTCTCTGCGGGAGCCGCCTGCGTGCCACTGTATCCACCACTGCCTGACCGACAACCGCCCCCCGACAGATTCCCACGTTTACGAACCGGCGACCCCCGCAATCTCAAATTGGCAGCACGACTCGCCGTCCCGGCAGCAGGCAGTCAGTTCCACCGGCGCTCCCAACACGTCCGAATACACCGCTCGCTCCAATTCGCAAATGCCGGCGTCCTGCGTGGCAATTTCGCGGTAGGGACAGTGCGTCTCCCGCAAAACCGGCAACGACACCGGGTCATCAACGACCTCGACGGGGTATCCCTGCTCCGACAGCGAATGCCCCAGTTGCCGTATCCGTTCGGGAAGTTCAGTCGACGTCACCCCCCGTCCATAGCGTTCCCGCAGCGCGTCGCGCAGACGCATGAGCAAACGGTCGCGTAACTCCGGCTCTTCTGTGCCTGCCACAGCGCTCCACAGCGCCACCGCTAGATCGTCCGCCTTGCTCCCGAGTTGTCGATAACCTGTTTCCGTCACGCGATAAGCGTTCCGTGGCCGCCCGCGCCCCACGCGAACACTCTGTTTCTCCAGATACCCCGACGCTTCCAGTCGAACCAGACGCTGCCGCACTGCCGTCGCTGTCACGCCGCTGGCCGCGCACAGGTCTGGAATCGAATCCACACCGTGGCTGATCTGCTCGATCAGTTGCCGGTCGGCCACCGGTAATGCCGGGGCGTCGGGATTTCGTGCGGACAGCATGTAACGTCTCGTGTCGATTGGCGCTGGAACTCTGCAGTAGGATCAGCGCCACGCAAACCAATTCTAGGGGTGTCGTCATTTTTCGCAACGGAATATGCGAAAAAGGCCAGACACATTCCTGCATCGATTTTGACGCCACCATCAATTCTTCCTAACCTATTGCCAATTCATCCGATCCAACGAGTGCTCGCCAGCTTCCGAAACACCAGCCATGTTCCCAAATTCAACAAAGACATTTGTTTGCCTGGCCTTGGCCCTCTCGATCCACGGGTGCAAGCCCTCCGGACCCGAGCGGTCCCCAAGGGGGCGGTTCGGCAAATTCCCGCGGGCGAGGAAATCGTCATCGGCCACTACGGGTCGATGACCGGGTCCGAAGCCACGTTCGGCCAGTCGACCGACAACGGCATCAAACTGGCTATTGAGGAGACCAACGCGGCGGGTGGGATCAACGGCAAGCAGGTCAAGCTCATCACCTACGACGACAAGGAGATACCAAGGAAACCGGCTCCGCCGTGACCCGCCTCGTCACCAGGGGACCGTGGCCGCGTGGTGATTGGTGAAGTCGCGTCCACCTTGCCTGCTTGCCGGCGCGCCGGTGTAGCCAGGAGAACAGCGTGCCGATGATCAGTCCCTCCTCCACCAATCCAAAGGTCACCGAGGTCGGCGACAAGATCTTTTCGATCTGCTTCATCGATCCGTTCCTTCTGCAGTGGCTACGTCTAGTGCCAAGTTCGGCAAGTAGGCCTGGAAGGCGGAGAGGATCGCCATCCTCTACGATCAGTCGCTTACTCCAAGGGACTCGCCGAGGAATTTGACAAAAGCTCTACTCGCTGGGAGGCAAGATCACCGACACGCAGGTCTACAACAATGGAGATCAGGACTTCACCGCCCAGCTGAATGCGATTCGCAGCACCGATCCACAGATGATTTTATCCCCGGCTATTACACCGATGTCGGCAACATTGCGATCCAGGCGCGACAGCTCGGCATCAATGTGCCGTTCGGCGGCGACGGCTGGGACTCGTCACAACTGGCGGTCATCGGCGGCGAGGCGGTCAACGGCTGCTTCTATGCCAACCACTACTCCCCCGAAGACCCCAGTCCACGCGATTCAGGAATTCATCACCAAGTACAAGGCCGCTTACGGGGCAGTCCCCGACGGACTGGCCGCTCTGGGTTATGACGCCGCCATGCTGCTGTTCGACGCCATGAAACGCGCGCCATCGCTGAAAGGGGACGACCTCGCCGCCGCCATCGCACAGACGAAGGGCTTCCAGGGGGTGACCGGCAACATTTCGATTGACGAGCACCGCAACGCCGTCAAACCGGCTGTGATCCTCGAAATCAAGGACGGCCAGCCGAAGTACTTGACGACGATCTCGCCGTAGTCCGGCATATTCGCCGTCGGATTAGCGCACTTTGAGGCGGTATTCGATGGCCGCAGCCGAGCCATCTCCGAAGGCGCTATCGATCGGCGGCGATTTCAGCGTCGCTGTATTCGCCGTTCGATCCACCGTCCACTCGAACGGCCGTCCGCTCAGCGGATCCAATGGGATCGGCAAGTCGCTGATCTCTGACAATTGCGCCGGCAGCTTGCTGTCGTGAGATGCCAGGTGGTGACGCACGGCTTCGACGATTCTTAACGCCTGAATCTTGCGATTGACTGTCCAGAGTCGCACGTACGACCCCCTCGTTCGGAACCCCTCTCCGACTCGCAATCCGGTCTCGGAACGGAACTGCTGCAGGTTCGCTTCGAGCGTCCGCCATTGCGAGGCGGCCTCTGGTGGTTTCAGCCCCAAGATCGCAGCGGCGTGGTGATCGAGCGCCGTCCTTGCCAGGACGAACCAGCGAATCATCGCTTCGTCGTCCGACATCCCGGCCATGCGATTCGCATCCGCGTTCAAGAGTCTTGGTAGCGCGATTCGCGCGAGCTTTCTCAATCGCTCTTTTTCGACGGCCAAGTCCGGATCGGCATCGGCCGGCAGCTCATCATTGAATCGCAGGTACTCCATCAGCTGGTCGGCCATCCGCGTCCATTCGGATGGATCGCGCGGTTTATCAAGATCTCGAATCGCCGGCAGGTTTAATGACAGCTGGTCTGCCTCCAGTTCAGCGGCCCGGCCGGTGTTGAACATTTCAGCCGGCAGAGTGCTCAGAGCCCAGTAGAGATTCGGGCTGTCTGGCTGTGCAATGAGAACTGCGGTCTGATCCAGCATCATCGTGTCAATTACGGCTCCCACCACCTGAGAGACAAGAATGGGCGCCCGTGACATATGCCGGCTGTTCGCGAGACCCACCAGGATGACTTCGCGCGCCCGGTCCAGTTCGCCGCGCGACAGGTGATATTTCGCCTTCGCCGTCAGACCGTATCCCAGGAAGCTGCGCAGTCCCTGCACGTCCGGCAGCAAAATGAACCACAGCGATTCTTCATCCGTCGGATACGCCCAGTCGACATCACGGCGATATGCGGCACGCTTCATGGTGTCGTAGAAAGAATCTGGCAAAATGAACTCCTTCTCGAAGTCCGCCCATTCCGGCGCGTTGAGCGGTCGCTCGCTCCACGACCCGAGTTTCGGGTAGATCCGCTCCATGTAGGGCTGCTGATCCCAGGGAAGTTTCAGCAGAATCGTCGCCGCATTGCCCGGCTTCAGTTCCGACTCAGCCGGCAGCAACCGGTACTTCAGGATCGGTGTTTCGATCGTCTGCGGGGACAGTGCCAGTTCGACCGCCTTGGGCTCGTCCGCCAATCCGATTGCGATCAGACTGAGCCAGCAATGCAACAGCAAGAATCCAGTACGCATGAAAATGACCTTCCTCGATATCGATGGTTTGAAATCGTGCGATGGTGCTTTGGTGGAACCGCCAACGCGTTACAGTGAACGCTCAATTGCAATCATGGTGTTGGCGCGTGCGGCTGGCTCCAATTGCTGGAACCTGAGCAGCGCATCAGAAAACTCGGCAATCTGATCGGGTCGCCGCTCCCACGCATCCAGTTGAACTCGAGCAGGCTCATGAAGCGGTGTCGTCGCTGGAGGTGAGTCATTCCGCGTCTGTGTCGCGATGACTTCGTTCACTGTTGTCTTCGCGTGGGCCGTCAGGCCGCTCCCGGCCGGCTGGCCCGGTTCAAGTGGCAGATCCACCCTCGACGGGATCGAGAACAGCAGTCCGCACGTCAGCAATGACAGCGCCAGAGTCGCTGTCCGCCAGCGTTGAACGTGTTGCTTCGCGGCCTGCTCTCCGGCGGCGAATGCACACTGATACAGCAGTTCACGCTGTTCGTCGCTGGCCAGCCGGGGCGACAACGAGGACAGGTACGCCTCCAGCGATTCGAGTCGCGGATCGTTCAGCTGATAGTCGTTCATGGTCTTCGTCGAACTCCTGCTTCCAGTTGCGTTCGCAATTCTTCCAGCGCTGCCTGATATCGGCGAAACGCTGTCGCTGTTGAAATCCCGCACATTGCCGCGACTTCCTCGAGAGTCATCTGCCCCCAGATCCGCGCGACGAGAACCTCGCGCAGAGGCTCTTCAAGTTGTTCGACGGCCGCGATGGCTTCGGCCCGTTCGACGTCTTCCGACGGAAGGCACTCGGCCACTTCCGGCACCGATCGGTCGCGTTCCCTTCTCCGCCGCCGTGCGTCAGAGAGTCGATCGTTCGCCGCGAGATTCCGGCAGACCTGGTAGAGCCAGGCGACCGGGTTGTCCGGTGGCCGATCCAATGTTGCGAGCCGACAAAAGGCCTCCTGAACGACGTCGTCCGGTGACGGGCATCTCGCTCGAATCCACAATCGCAGAACGGCAGCATGCCCCTCAATCAGGGTGACGAGTTGTGCTGCCTTAAGCGGCATGATGCGATTTACGATTGATGAACGTCAGGCACGAAGTCAGGAATCAACAGCCGATGATTCAATGGCTGCCGGACGCTCGGCGGCGTGGGCCTGACTGTGTGCCCTCACCAGAGGTAATGACCGCGCGGACCACGTGTTTTTTCAGACAAACTACCCAGTTTCCGGCCAATCGATGGCCTGCCCGGCGAGCCATGACTCTTGCCGGGTGAAAAGGATCGATAACGGAACACGCAGATTCTGCCGTTCACTACGCACCTGGACCGGGAATCGCCAATCCCGTTTCCGCCTCGCTGCGAACTCGATTACCCTGCCGCCCCCTCGCTCCCTCTCCCTCACTCGGCGGCCTGTCTGGAATCAGGATGATCCCGGACCGATGCCGCCTGCGGCCTCATGCTTCGCCTCGGCATCGTCGATTTCGACTCGTCGCACTGCATTGAGTTCACGCGACGATTCAATCACGTCGGACTGACGTCCGACCAGTACGTCGACGGTGCGCGCGTCGTCGCCGGCTGGCCCGGGACCTCGGTGATGCCGGAGCGGATCCCTGGCTTCCGCAATGAGATGGTGGCCGCCGGGGTTCCGCTTGTCGATGCCCCCGACCAACTCGTCGGCCAGATCGACGCGGTCCTGATCCTGTCACTGTGCGGCACGGCAATTTTGAACGGGTCCGACCATTCCTCGCCGCGGGTATCCCGGCGTATGTCGACAAGCCGTTCGCCTGCACTCTCATAGACGCTGCAACCTTGAATCTCGCGCGGACGACGGGCGTCACGGTGGCGTATGCATCCTCCGCGCTATGCGGAAGAGCTGCCGGAACTGCGTACGATCATTCACCGCTCCGGCGGACTCGTCGGTCTGCTCAGTAGCGGACCGGCCAAGCCGCGCGGACATGAACCCCGGCCTGTTCCACTATGGCATCCACGCTATCGAAGTCCTGTACGCGCTGATGGGCTCCTGCTGCGTCGACATCGCCAACACCTCTGTCGATGGCCGCCGAATTCATTACTGGCCGCTGGGCCGATGGTCGTCTGGCGTCGAAAGGGCGGGCGCGCGACACGGAGCGACGGCCTACAGCGTGACCGCCTTCTGCGAAAATGCTGTCCTCCACCAGCCGATCTCGACGCGTTACGCGTATCGCAATCTCTGCCGCGAGATTGTGCGTTCTCTCCTCAGTCCCGGGCGCTCCTCGTCCCTACGGGAAGATCGAGGAAGTGACGCGTTTCGTCCTTGCCGCCCGGCAGAGCGAACACAGCCACGGAATCCCCATCACCCTCTCCTCGTTGTCCCCCTGACGCCATGCTCTTTCCTGCTCCCAACCTTCCGCCATCAACCATCCGCCATCCGCTCTCTGCCATTCCCATGCTCCGCCTCGCCCTCGTTATCACGCTGTTCGCACTCTTCGGGTCGCACACCTTCGCGCAGGACATGACGGTCTACACTACGGTGTCGGTCGTCGGCGACGACGGCCAGCCCGAATCGGTCGGCCGCAGCCTGACGTTGTTCCATGCCGGTAAGGTGTACGACTACATGGAGGACGCCGGGGAACTGGTCGTGCTTGATGCGGAGGCCGGCAGGTTTCTGATCGTTAACGGCAACTACACCGGCACGCGCGTGGAGTTCGATGAACTGAACCAGTTCCTCAAGGTGGCGAAAACGCAAACGGAGGCCTACATGGCGGAACTCGCACTGAAGGGCGACGCCGACCGGGGTCCGCTGACCGACTGGCTGAAGTTTCAGCTCGATCCGCGGTTCGAGGAGCGCGAGACCGAAAAACAGGCCCTGAAACTCGACAGTCCGGTGATGCAATACAACGTCGAAACCTCGACCGCTCCTGAACCTAAGCACGTGGAGCAATACCTGAGTTATGCGGATCAGGCTGCGCAATTGAACTTCGTCCTGCACCCCGGCGCCACGTTTCCTGCGCCGCGGTTGGCGCTCAATCTCGCACTGCGCCAACGCGGCGTGTTGCCGACGTCGGTCGAACTGGTCAGCCGGGCCGGCAATCCCGTCACCCTCCGCGCCAAGCACATCTTCCAATGGAGGCTGGAAAGCCCGGACAAGCAGCACATCCATCAGTGGGAGCGGATGCTGTCGTCCAAGCAGGTGCGCTGGGTCGGCTTTCACGAGTACCAGCAACGCCTGCTTGCGGATGCGGCGCGTCGTGCCAAGTAGCGGCCGCGACGGAAGTTGTAGAAAGTGTTCTGCTGGGGCGTAGGCGATTCGGCTTGGCGGCAGTGGACGGCGGATTTTGCCGTCCGCGTTAATGCACTGTTGGGGCTTCCCCGATGGTCTCGTACGGCGAAACTGCTAAAATTCGACTCGCCGTTCGCGCTCGGGCGGACGCAACAATCAATGGAATCCGGGTTCGGAACAGGGAGGCACAAATGCGGTCGATGGTTCGTAGCCTGATTAGACCGCGCAGTCGCCGCAGTCGGTCTCGCCGGAATCTCCAGCCTTATCGGCGACCGGGCGTCGACGGCGGAAGCGCGGAGACCAGCTCCCGCCCGACCTTGCTCAAACACGGACGCCCCACCTCGGTCGTCGGAAGATCGGGAGGCGACGCCGCTGCAGACGGTCAAACAGCGTAAGCCCACTCGCGGTGACGCCGGCGTCTGCAGAAACACCGCCGGTTCCCCGGTTCCACGGACGGTTCCGCCGACTTGCAGCCGACGCCGGAGGCCAACTCCCGAGCCGCAGCCGTTCCCCGGCGTGCAGCGTTCAGGGACGGCTGCGATGCCGGGCGGCGGGCCGGTCCCATTTTCCCCACGGTTCTCCGGGCCGAATGCTTTTCATGAACGACTGCGTGCGAAGCGGATCGTGCGCGGTTGGAACAAATGCGTCGCAATGCCGAAGCCAACGGCGACAAACAGGAGCGCCCAGCGTGCCGAATTCCTCGAGGGGCGCGGTCAATCAGATGCACAACCAGGTGGATTGTTCAACTTTGCACAGAAGGTGATGGGGGTATTTCAGTCCGGCGAGCTGAGTCTCGACAAGTTGAAGTCCGGCGGCGCCCAGGCCGCATCCAGTGCGAGTGGATCTTCTGTGGAGATGCCCGACGCCGACCTGGAGTAGCCGCGCCGCTGAGCCGCCGGTTCGCCGGAAATCGACCCTGGGAGAGGCGCGCCTTTGCCGACCGACGACGCGCCGGCCGCGAAACCGAACCAACCGGAACCGCCCCCGACGCTGCCTCCGCCGTCGGACAAGTAGGCACGCGTCGCCGGCAGGGTCTGGCTGGCGTGGCGGTTTGCAGCCCACCATGGCGGGGCCATCCGGTCCAGAATCGCGCCGCCTGACCCAGAGTTGTCGCGGGCGCGGCAATTCTCGCGTCCAGCACGGTCCGCTGCGGCGTCACTGTTCGCCGTCGGTCAAAAGCAAGACGCCGTGGCTCATCGATTGTGCGCGGCCTTGAAACGCGTGTAAACTCTGGCTTTCCCCGCCCGCACGACGTCCGGCGAAGAGTCGTAAGAACGCCGCGGCGCGGCCGGGGGACGGCAACGACGGGCACTGCCGGAGCGCAGTGATCTCTGCGGCGCGGCGGCGCGCCGAGGCCGGCCACGCGACCGAGGAATCGTTATGGGCTTGTTGCGATTCCTTGTATTGCCTCCAGAGTTGATGGGACGCTGGCCGGAGGTGCATCGCGCCTACATCAGCGGCGTGGACGGGCGCATCTATCCGACTCGTGTCGAGGTCCAAGAAAACGTCGTCACCTGCCGGCGTCCGCATTCGGACAGCGGCAAACTGCATGTGCCGTGGCCGGTGCCCGGATTTGGCCGGCCGGTTCTGAGCACGACGTCGCTCAGGGAGCGCGACGAGCCCTACCTGCTGCCGGTGGAACTTGCGCGCGGGAAACTGGCCACGCTGCGAGACCAATGCGCCGCGTGGGAGCTGCTCAACATGCAGATCACGGACCGGTATCGACAAGTCGAACGTGAGGCGTTTCAGTTGCTGAGCCGCGCGGCCGCGGCGGCGCCGACACCGGTCGAGTCGAGCCAGATGGCAATGCAGTCGATCGAGAAGGGGTGCGAGGCGGCCGAGTTGCTTGTAGACGCATACGTCTCGCAACGGTTGGCCATGCGTCGCCATTCGGGGGTACACCCGGCGATGCTCCTGGGCTGTACGCTGGACGCCGGCGTGCTGGATTCGACCACGGCGACGGTGTTCTTGCAGTCGTTTAACGCGGCCGTGGCGGCGGTCGAGTGGCGGCTGATCGAGCCGACGGAAGGGACGTGCCTGTGGGATGAGCTTGACCGGTTGGTGACGTGGTGCACGGAGCATCGGCTCGCCGTCCGCGGCGGTCCGCTGATCGACCTGGGCGCGCGCGGACTGCCGGACTGGCTTTCTCCGTGGCAGAATGATTTCGTGAACATGCAGAGCTTCGTGTGCGACTTCATCGAGACGGCCGTGAGCCGGTATACGGGGCGGATTCGCACGTGGGAGACGTCGGCGCACGCGAATACAGGCGTGGCGTTGGGCTTGTCGGAAGAAAGCCGGCTGGCGGTGGCGGCACGTGCGCTGGAGGCCGCCCGGCGGACCGACAGCGATACGCAGTTATTCATTCGCGTCGATCAGCCATGGAGCGAATACCAGGCGCGCGGGCAGCATCGACTCTCGGCTTTTCAGTTTGTCGATGCACTGGTGCGCGCCAACGTCGGGCTGCAAGGGGTCAATCTCGAAGTGGCGATGGGATTCCGGCCGCGTGGCTCGCTGCTCCGAGACCGGCTGAATCTGTCGCGGCTCGTCGACACCTGGAGCCAGCTTGGAATCCAGCTGCATGTGACGCTGGCGCTGCCG
>JAXMBS010000051.1:0-37843 GCA_046349775.1 Planctomycetaceae bacterium
CGGCGCTTTCGCCCAGCGTCTTCGCTGCCTCCTCGGAACCGGGCGCCGGCCGCGTCGGATGCAGATAGCGATGGAACCAGTGCTCGGTGTAGAGCTGGACGACGTCGCGCGGCAGGTTGTGGCCGAAGCCTTCGTAAACCACCAGCCGCAGCCGCTCGGGGTCCTGTTCGTAATAGGGACGGGCCGCTTTGACGAATTCGCGGGCCGTGGCCGGATCGACAACCTTGTCGTCGCCGCCACTGACCATCAGCACCGCGCAGGGATACATCCCCTGCACGTGCCGGATCGGATCCCATTTCAGCAGTTCGCGGGTTTCCGGCCAGAGTTCATCCGTCTTGCCGACCCACAGGCCGTTCGTGTGCCACGTCTGGAGCCACTGCTCATACGCACCGGTGCTGACGAAGGCGACGATCGCCTTCAGCCGCGGCTCCCGCGTCGCGACCGCCAGTCCGGGAATTCCGGTGGAGGAGCTCCCCATCCAGCCAATTTTTTCCGGGTGCACGTCGCTGCGCGCGACGAGATAGTCCATCACCCGGCCGGCGTCCTGCGGCGCCCGCGCGCCCCCTTGCACGTAGCTGTGCGCAAACCGCTGATCGAACACCAGCCACTGCGGCCGCCGCGCCAGGACCGGATCGAGAGGGTGGTCCACCGTAAATGCCGCGAGCAGGTACCCTTCTCGCAGCAGGTCGAGGCTCCAGAACGGCGGCTCCTCCGGCTTGAGCGTCCCCAGCATCAGGATCACCGGCCGCTGCGCCAATTCCGAGGGAGCGGAAAGCAGCGTGACCGTCGCGTGCGGCTGCAGGTCGTCCAGCGTGTGAGTCTCTAACTGAAGTTGGAGCTGCAGTCCGTCCGGTGTCGCTGCATCGTCGGCCTCAATCGGTCGCGCTGTCCACTGCACAAGCAGCAACAGAGCCAGGACGCGGAAGAGCCGCTTGAAAAATACCACGTGCATGGTCGCCTCGCGCGCCGTTTTTAGGGATGTGCACGCTCAAATTTTGGGGATCGTCGACGCAAAATGCTACACTCGACGGGAAATCCCTGATCTCTTCCATCAGGTTTTTGCACATTCCTGAGAATTGGTGAATCTGCAACTTGCGGACGCTGCCGGTCGCTTCTATTTTCCGAACTCAGTGATTGCGACGCAGCGGGCCATGCCGTGTCGCGCTTGGAAACGACCTGTCAGGAATCCTTCGCATGGCCCGCTCAATGCTTGCCGGCTGCTTTGCGCTTGCCGCTGTCGTCGCGCTCGGTCCGGCGTCCGCTTCGGCATCGTGGCTGTCGTTCGGCGCTCAATTGCAGGCGAATTCCGGCACCTTCCGGATCGTCAACTTTTCGGATCCCGGATTCTCGTTGACGAGTCTCGTCATCGATCTCGGCGACAACGCCGTATTCGACACGAGTACGCTGAAGCTCGGCAAAATCATCGACACGGGCGCCACATTGACGTCATCGCCGCTGGCGACGACGGTCATCAACGGCGCCTCATCGGCGACATTCAGCTTTACCGGATTCGGCACTGCGGATCTGTTCACGTTGAAGACGAAATTCACTGATCTGCTTCATGGCGGCGCGGCAGCCGGCAGTGATTTCAACAACGCCACTCTGACGGCCACGTTCTCGAACGGTCAGGTGCTGCAGACTGGATTCGTCGGAGGACCGACGACGCCGTCAGCCAATCGCAAGTCGTTCATCTTTGCGGCGATCGCTCAGGGCGTGACGCCAACCGCTGACACACTGCCGCCCACGCATCATCCGGAGCCGAGCAGCATCGTGCTCCTGCTGCTGGGCCTCACAACGCTTGGCGCCTACCGGCTTCGCGCGGGCCGGCTTCGTCAGGTCTGCAATGCATAGCTGGGCTGTGATGCGTGGGGCTATTCGCAATTCTCGGGCGCTGTCACGCGATTGAGCAGCCCCGCGCGCCCCCAGCCCATCACAACGTCGTGGTTCCATTCGAACAGCGGGCGTGCAATCGGCGCGAGCCAGCGCATCCACCACTTGTTCGCCGCGACGCGCCAGTCATAGCGCACGTGAGTCACGCCATCCGCATGTGCGAGCTGCCAGCAGCCGGTTCCCTCGAGTTCACCGGTCGCCACGCCTTCGATGCGTGACTGCGGCTCGACTCGTGTCGTCTCCATCGTGAACTGCAGCCGGTATGGCAGCCGGCTCCGCCAGACGTAGCGCCGCACAGCGCCGGTTCCAAGCGCGTCGATCCCAGGCCGCAGCAGTTCGACGCTTTCCACGCCGCGCCACCAGACCGGCCACCGGTCGGGTGTCATCAGTTCGTCCCACACCTGCTCCAGCGACGCCGGAATCTCCCACTGCGTCACGAATTCGTAATCCGACCTGCCCATTCACCCGTTCCCCTTACCCATCTGGGCGTACGCCCAGCGCTGCCGCACGGCGCGCCGATCCGCAGGAGGACGAGCATAGTGCCAGGCTCACGGGCGCGCCGAGCTGAGTTCTCGACACGCGAGTGGCGGGAAGCAGTCACGCCTGGACATTGACTGACGGCGTCGAACCGTCGTTGTCGCCGTCGCTGTCCGTCGCCGACGACCCATTGAGATTTGACAGTGCGCTGGAGACGGGGTTCGTCGCAGCCCCCTGGTGGTGGTGGTGCCGGCCGGCTCCAATGGCCTGCAAATCCTGCAGCAGTTGGGCAAACGCAGTCTGTGCGGACGATAAATCCCCCTGCGACAAGGCCTGGGTCAGATTCTGCAGGTCAGCGGCCGCCGGATTGCCGGTTGCGGTCGTGGACTTACCCTGCGAAAGCTGTCCAAATCGCGGCGAGTCGGTTTGAAGCGCGGCGAACGCCGTCTGGGCTCCCTGCAGATCGTTGTTCTTGAGTGCGTCGGCCAGTGATTGGAAATCCTGCCGCCATTTGCTGCGATTGGATTGAGCATTGAGACCGTAGGATTGCGCGGTCGAACCGACTGACGAGATCGCTGAACTCATGACTGGCTCCTCAATTCTTAGCTCATGCTGAGTGGGAGCGGTCTGGCGTCAGCGAGTGGCGTTAAGCCTCAACCAGGCCGTACTCTCTGGGTATCGGGCATGCGCTTTGAACCGGGATGGCATTCCCAATTCTGGCAACGACTGCTCCTTCGCTGACGCAACATGTTTCGGAGTCGTCAGCTACGTCGCCACGGGGCATCTAGAGCAGTGCGGAGCAAACACAGTCGCCGTGCCGTGAGAGATCCCACAGGACCGTGCGATCGGCCGACGTCTGTTTGCCGCGTGGAACGGGTCGCAGTACGCTTTGCTCAACAGAGACCTGTTTCCTCAATTCTGAGGTCTTGTCTACGAAATGTTCATGCCGACCGAACGACGACTGCCACCGACCGGAATCGCCGGGCTGTTGATTCGCGCTCACGGTGGTTATCGGTCGCACGTTCGCTGCTGCGGATTCCGCTGCGCTGGTCCTGGTTGCTCCCGGAACCACTCCGCCCGATATCTTCATCGACCTGCGGGCGACGCCAGCGGAGAAGTTGGCCGCGCACGAGCTGCGCGACTTTCTCGAAAAGATCAGCGGACAGCGCCTGAGCATTCGGACTGACTACTGGATCAAAGCTCCGCCGCCGGGACCGTTCATCGCCGTGGGCCGTAGCCGGTTCACGGAGGACATTGGCACGCAGGACCTCGGCGCGGAACAGTACGTCATCGACGTCACGCCGCAACGGCTGGCGATCGTCGGCGACCGCGAGCGGCAGCGCGGTGTGCTGTACGGCGTCTATGACGTGCTGGAGCAGCTCGGCGTGCGCTGGTTTCGGCCGGAACCCTGGGGCGAACATGTGCCGCAGCAGCAGACAATTGCGCTGCCACTGGGCCGCCGCGTCGCGAACGAGCCGGCCTATGCCTACCGCAGCGTCGTCGCCGGCGGTTTCACGCGCAATGCGGAGGCGACACTCGACCAGAGCGAAGCGGTTTCCCTGTGGGCCCTGCGACAGCGATTGAACGGCCCCGATCCGGGTTCCGATCCGCGGCATGGCGGGCAACGTGTGCTGCGATTCGACCATATTTACTACCAGTTGATTCCCGTCGAGACCTACTTCGACCAGCATCCCGAGTATTTTTGCCTCTACAAAGGGGAACGGCGGCGGGTCAGTCCCGACGGCCCCGTGCGGCCGGACAATCCGACCGGCCTGCAGCTCTGCCTGAGCAATCCCGGGCTGCAGGAGCTGTTCGCGCAGCGGATTATCGAACAGGCGCGCGGGCGCAACGATCTCGCGGAGACCAGTTATTCGGTCACGCCGAACGACGCCTGCCCTTTCTGCGAATGCGACGCCTGCCGGGAGATGGACGACCCGCGGCAACCGGCAGCGATGTCCAATCGCGTGTGCACATTCACAAACATCGTGGCCCGCAAGGTGGCCGCAGCCGTGCCGGGCGCGCGGCTGTCGTTAAATGCGTACAGCGCGTGGACTGACCCGCCGACGCTGGTGGAACGGATGGAACCCAACGTCGTCATTCATATCGCATTGATCAACGGCTGGTCCGACTACACGAAGCGACTGGACGATCCAGAGCCGAACTGGAATCGCACCGCGGCGGCGACGTTTGCGAAGTGGCAAGCGCTCGGAGTCCGCGAAATCTACACGTACGAGTACTGGTCCGGTTACGGCTGGCCGGGCCCGCTGCCGATCGCACGCACGATTGCCGACCGGTTGCAGCATTATCGTGCCTTGAACATTCGGGGCGTGTACAACGAAACGCATCCGTCATGGGGACCACAGGGGCTGGAGCATTATCTGTGCGCCCGGCTGCTCTGGAATCCGGACCTCGATGTTGACCAAGAACTGGAGTCGTATTACAGCGGCTACTATGGCCCGGCCGCGACCCCAATGCGGGCTTATCATGAAGCCTGGATGCAGGCCTTCGGCCGACATGCGTACCCGGTCTACAGCGGCGGGCGCGGCATGCATCTGCTGATGACTCCGGCCCTGATCGCTGCGACCGGCGCGCATCTCGATGAAGCCGGGCGACTGATTTCCGGACATACGCTGTACGAGCAGCGGTTGCGCGGCGTCGTCGCCGGACATGAACTCGCTGCCGGAATCAGCAACGTGTTGCGGATCAAGAAGGAGACCGGACAATCCATGCCGGTCCCCGGCAACCGCGGCAGTTATCTGCGGTCGCCGGCAGCGGAGGCGGCATTCGCCAGGCTGCTGGACGACACGTATCGACGCAACACTGGCGCAGCCATTTTTGACATGCGGGCGGAGCCTCCGTACTTCTGGTACCTCGACGGCGACGTGCTGCGGAATGACGCGCTAGGACATGAGCACGAGTCGGAATTGTTAAAGGATTTCTAAGCCCGCGACCGGGTTCTGCGCGTGCAAGCGTGCGAAAACGACGCCGACCGTGTAGAACGGAGCTGCGTGGGCCGGGAACATGACTCACAGAGGACGTACTCCATGATCGAACAAATCAGCGACGTTCCGGCGAAGACGCTGGGATTCAAACTGTCCGGCAAACTGCACGACGAGGATTACAAGACGTTTGTGCCGCTGGTGGACAAAGCGGTCGGCGAACAGGGCAAGGTCCGCCTGCTGGCGCAGTTCCATGACTTTCACGGCTGGGATGCGAAAGCGCTCTGGGCCGACATCAAGTTCTCCACGACGCATTGCACAAAGATCGAGCGGATTGCGCTGGTCGGCGACAAGGCATGGGAGAAATGGATGGCGATCGTGTGCAAGCCGTTCACGATGGCGAAGATCAAGTACTTCAATTCGTCGGAGTTCGAACAGGCCAAGGCGTGGGTCGCCGAAAGGTAAGGTTCGAGCGGAGCAAATCCGGTTTTTGCGGCAGGTCGTTGACGAGCCATTGCGGCGACAAAGTGCGCCTCATCAGGAGTCGGTCGGTCCCCCCTCGGTCTCGTCGCTGATCAGCCCCCCAGCAGTTCCGGGGGGACCGGATCAGTCGGGCATTCGGCCAGCGGCCGGCCGGCAAAGGCGCCGGCGCTGGACCACTTCCAGCCGAGCGGATCGGCCACAAGGCCGCGGCGAACCGGATTCTCGTGCAAGTGCCGGATTAGCGGGCGGACTGGCAGCGTGTACTCGACGTTGCGGTTCTGGCCGCTGGTGCGCTGCCAGAACTCATAAACATATTTGCCGCCTTGCTGCTTGCGGAGTCGGCTGAGGACCTGCGGCGCCTCGACGCCCAGGATTTCGACGGCCTTCTCATGGAAAGCCTGCTTGACCGCTTCGATGTATTCGCCGATGTCGTAGTTGAGCTGTCGGGACTGGACCAGCAGGTGAAAATGATCGGGCATGAACACGAAAGCCCAGACGGCGAACTTCATCTGGTCGCTGACCGCGCGGATTTGCTGCGCCAGATGCGAACAGACCTGCGCGGTGACGAGAATCGGCTGTCGATGCTGGGCGCGGAGCGTCAGTTCGTGCGCAGGCAGGAACGTACCGCGCTGCGGGGGCTGCCAGGGCAGTTTCGAGGCGTCCCGGCGAGGTGGCGCCTGGGCGTGAGCTGCCGCGGGAGCGGTGCTAGGCGCGATCGCACGCGGGGCCGCCGGCGTTGCAGCTGCTGGAGATGGCGGGTGGACCGTCGCGACGGGGCGCGGCATGCCGACGGGCCCTACAGCCGGCGCGGGCATCGCGGGTGCGACCGGCATCGCGGGTGCGGCCGTCATCGCGGGTGCGGCCGTCAGCCCATGGAGGGCGGTCATGACATCTGCGGGCGTGGGAAACCAATCGGCGGGCTTGGAAAAGCCGAAGCCGCTCAGGGCCTGCTGGGTTCCGGGTCCTCCGCCGCAGAACGTGCAGAATCCTCCCCGCTGCCGCGCTTCCCGCACGAGGAACACGAGGCCGCGTAACTGGTCCGCGTTCAGGCCGCTAAATCGCTGGATTTCGACAACAAAGTTGGTGACGCCGGACTCGCTGAACGCGGCCCGCAGCGTATTCAACTCCAGAGTGAACTCGCGGGCCGGGACGCGTCCGACGTTGTCGCGCACGCGCGCGAACACTCCGCCGGGAAAGTGTAACACTTCAAAGCAGGTCAGATGCGCCGGCATGGCAGCGGCAGCTTCTCATTCAGTACGCAGGCGGGCGAGTTCCTGCGGCGGCGAAGTGGAGAGGATGCGTCGGACAGGCATGGACCAGTCACTCTGGCTCCTTACCGGCGGCGACGAGGGAAATCATCATGCCTGCCTTCAGGTGTCCGACCTGGCTGGCCCAGTCCTTGGCCGTCTTGCCGGTGGTGTCGGGCATGCCGATGTCGGCTTTCTGCAGGAGCAGAAACTTGATCAACTCCGTAAGGCTCTCGCGCAGGGCCTTGTTCTCGGTCTTGCCCCAAGCCATCAGCGCGGTCTGCAGCGGAGTGCGCAGACTTCGATCCCGAACGTCACGGTGATTGATGTCCGCGCCGGATTCCAGGAGTTTCTTCACTTTGGCGATGTTGCCTGAGAGGACTGCGTCGTGCAGCCGCTCATTGGGGTCGCCGCCGCTGAACTTGTCAAGCAGGCCCACGTCAGTGCTCCCGTCAGTCGCATGAAAATCAGACGTCGCAGGCCCCTTCGACGCCGCTTTCCGTCAGGGACGGAACAAACAGATATGGATGACTGCAAAATAACCGGGCTGGCCCTATGGAACAAGTAAATGCACGGACGTGCCGCCGGTTCTTTGGCAAAAATCAACTTTTTCCGGAACCGGATGGCCACAATACAGATCGAGCGAGTTTAAGTCTGCGCCGCGGGGCATCGCCTGTGGGCTATTGCGGCGGTGGCAAGATGGTTATGCCGTAGCGCGGAGCGACCTCGACAAGCCGCGTGATGTCGTCCGCAGTGGGCGGGGGTGCGGCGACGGAATTCGGTGGCAGGGGCCGGCCGACTTCCAGGAAGAAGTCATCCAGTCCGGCTGGGGCAACGGTGATCAGCATCCGCGCGGGGTGTCCCGACTCATTTCGGAACGAGTGCGGGCAGCCGATCGGCACACTCGCGAACATGCCAACCTTCGCGACGACTCGCTGGTTATCGACCTGGAATGTGACCTCGCCATCAAGGACGTAAAACGATTCTTCTTCGCGGCTATGGATATGCGGCGGCGGACCGCCGCCGGGAGGAATGCAGGCTTCGAACAGGGCGTACCTGCCGCCGGTCTCGGCGCCAGTGGCGAGGAAGCGATAAACATCGCCGACGAGGCCGATCGTGCGACCCTCGCCGGATGCACGGAGGATGGGGAGACGGTCCATGAGAATACCGGTAGGGTTGGAGGTGCGATGGAAAGGGACGACGACGTCCGACTATCGGACGGATCAGGCAGACACGCAAGCGTGATCCCCTCTGGTTGGAGGTACGGTGTTGCGGAAGGAATGCCGCCGTGGCAATAATCCGACGCTGACCGTCTCGTGCCTGGATCTGCACCATAGTCGGACATGCGGAGGATTTGATCGTCCACCTGCCCACAGGAGACTCGCGATGTTGGCCACACGATCTTGCGGGGTGATGTCAGCGCTGTTTCTGGTGATGTTCGGTGTCACGGACCTCGTCGCTGCCGCCGACGAAGCGGCGCCGGCGACCGAGGCCAATGCCGGGGCTGATGCCAAGTCGCAGACGATCCTCAAGTACGATGACGGCAAGGCGGACGGCAAGAAAAGCATCGCCGGGACCGGGGAGATGATCCGGTTTGAACTCCCGGACAAGTCGCAGAAACTGGTGAGCCTGCGGATTCATTGCTCGCGGTACGGACACCCACAGGCCCCGAATGAGAATGCGGAATTTTCCGTCGTCTCCGACGACGGCTCCGAGGTGATTCATCAGGAGGGTGTGCCGTATTCCGCGTTCAAGCGCGGCGATAACCGGTGGACGACGATCAAGTTTGCGGAGCCGGTCACCGTACCAGAGCAGTTCTGGGTCATTCTGGATTTTGGCGCAGAGCAGACGAAGGGGGTCTATATCAGCTTTGACACGAGCACCGGGGGCAAGCACTCCCGCACGGGACTGCCGGGGGGCGACATGAAAGCAGTGAACACTGGCGGCGACTGGATGGTGCAGGCAATCCTCAGCAAACCAGGCACCAGCGAGACCTCCGTCACCGCTCCGCCGAAGTGAGCTACGACGTTCAGCGCGAAACGCAGAACTTGTCGCCGCGCGCGTCATCAACAGACCCGACTGAAACTCACCGGCCCCACCCTCCCCCGCCCGGGGTCTCAATTGTGAGGACATCGCCGGGTTGGACGTCGATCTGAAAGCAGCCGCCCAGGTCGACGTCCTCGCCGCTGCCGGCGCGGCGCAGTGTATTACGGCCGATCGTTCCGGACGTGCCGCCGGCCAGGCCGAAGGGGGCAAAGTCGCCGCGGCGCTGCGACAGCATGGACACCTTCAGCGGGCGGAGAAACTCCAGGCGGCGAACGATGCCATCGCCGCCGCAGTGGGCACCGGCGCCTCCGGAGCCCCGGCGGATCGAGAATTCCAGGACACGGACTGGATAGCGGCGCTCGATGATCTCGGCGTCGGTCAACCGTGTGTTGGTCATGTGGGTATGGACGGCGTCGGCGCCCCGGAAGTCAGCGGTCGCGCCGCTGCCGCCGCAGATCGTCTCGTAATAACCGAATGTCGCGTCGCCGAACGTGAGGTTGTTCATCGTCCCCTGGCTGGCGGCGGCGAGTTGCAGAGCGCCCAGGAGGACATCAACGACGCGCTGCGAAGTCTCGACGTTCCCGCCGACAATGGCAGCGCACGCAGCCGGATCTTCGTGGGCCGGCGGATTCAACAGACACTCGGGAAGAACGATCGTAACCGGCTCCAGCACGCCGCCGTTCAGCGGAATGTCCTCCTGAATCAGGCAGCGGAACACGTACAGGACTGCGGCGGTCACGATGGCGCGATTCGCATTCAGGTTGGAATCGAGGACCGGCGACGTACCGGTGAAATCGACGGTGGCCTGATCGCCCGCAATGGTGATCGAAACGGCGATCGCGGCGCCATTGTCCAGGTGATCGGTCAGCGCATAGACGCCGTCCGGGAGCAGCGCGAGGGCGCGGCGCATTTTTGTGGCGGCGGCCTGCTGAATATGCCGCATGAAGGAGAGGACCGTGCCGCTTGTGTAACGCTGCACAAGTTCCTGCAGCAGCCGAACGCCGACGGCATTGGCGGCGACCTGCGCGGAGACGTCGGCGAGGTTGTCGGCGACCTTGCGGGTCGGATACAGACCGCTGGTCAGCAGCGTGCGGAGTTCATCCTCGCGGGAGCGTCCCTGATCGACCAGCTTGAAGTTGCGGATCAGGACTCCCTCTTCACTGAGCCGTGTTGAGAAGGGGGGCATGCTGCCGGGGACGCTGCCGCCGATCTCGGCGTGGTGGGCACGGCTGGCGGTGAAGAAGAGGAGGTCGGAGCTTGGAGGTCGGTCAGAGATTCGATCCGACTCTGCAAAGACCGGAGTGACGACGGTGACATCGGGGAGATGGGAACCGCCGCGGTAGGGGTCGTTGGTAACGAAGACGTCACCCGGGCGCATGTCGGGATTGTCAGCGAGGATCGCGCGTACGGTTTCGCCCATTGCGCCGAGATGCACGGGGATGTGCGGCGCGTTGCAGACGAGGCCCCCCCGCGCATCGAACAGTGCGCAACTGAAGTCGAGCCGCTCTTTAACGTTGGTGGAAATCGACGTCTTCTGGAGGGTGACGCCCATCTGTTCGGCGATGGAGGCGAAGAGATTATTGAAGATCTCCAGCCGAACCGGATCGGGCGCGGCCACTGACGGCGAGCCGTCGGCCGCAGCGCGGACCGGTGATTCCGAAGCTGTGCCGTCTTCAATGAGGATTTCGCCACGGGACAAAATGCGGGCGGTGAAACCAGGATCGACGACAACGGTCGAGGTCGGTTCGCAGATGACGGCCGGGCCGCTGATTTCGTCGCCGGGGCGGAGGTCGCTGCGCAGAAAGACGCCGGTTTGGGCGGCGAAGTCCGAGAACCAGACGCTCGTGAATTCCTGCGGAACCGGTCGTCGCGCGATGCAATCCGCCTCCGGCAGACGCGGGGCCTCAAGCGTGCCGACCACTTCCACCCGCGCGGCGGCGACATCGATCGGTCGGCCGACGTGACGGTAGCCGTAAAGTCGTTCGTGGCGTCGTTCATACTCGGCGGCGAAGTCGCCGTCCGCCGGCTGTTCAACGAGGATCGTCGATTCGACGCCGTGATAGCGGAGTTCGAGTGAACGCAGGGGAGGCTGAAGGCGTTCTTCGGCGATGCCTTCGGCGCGGACCTCTCCGCTGAGACGGCGTTCGGCCTCACGGAACCTGGGCTCGAGCAACGACAGTGTCGTGGAGTTCAGCGGCATTAAGACGGAGAACTCGGCATGCCGGCGGACGTCGGCCAGTCCCATGCCGAGCGCGCTGAGAATGCCGGCGTACGGGTGGACCAGTATCCGCCGCAGACCGAGCAGCCGGGCGAGAGCGCACGCATGTTGCGCGCCGGCGCCGCCAAAGCAGACGAGGATGTAGTCGGCCGGATCGTAGCCGCGTGCCACGGAGATGCGACGAATCGCGCGGGCCATGTTGGCGTTGGCGATGTCGACGAAGCCCTGAGCCAGCGATTGCGGCGTGTAGTGCATTCCGTCGGAACCGCCGGCAATTTGCGCGCAGACGTCGGCCAGGCGTCTTTGGACGGCCGCGCGATCGAGCGGGAACGGAAAACGTTCGGGCAGTATCCGGCCCAGCGCGAGATTCACGTCGGTGACGGTCAACGGACCGCCGCGGCCGTAGCAGGCAGGGCCCGGGTCGGAGCCGGCACTCTCAGGACCGACAACCAGTTTGACACCGTCGAAACGGCAGATGCTGCCGCCGCCGGCGGCGACGGTTTCAATCGCCAGCATGGGCGCCACGACGCGGACGCCGGCCTTGCGGGTTTCAAATTCGAGCTCGTAGCGGCCGTCGAACCGGGCGACGTCGGTGCTCGTCCCCCCCATGTCGAAGCCGATCGACTTTTCGAAGCCGGCCTGCCCTGCCACGCGTGAGAAGCCGATCACACCGCCGGCCGGGCCGGAAAGAATGCTGTCCTTGCCGACGAACCGGTCGGCGTCGACGAGACCTCCGGCCGAAGTCATCAGCTTGAGCGTCGAGTCCGCTGAAAGCGACGCGCGCAGCGAATCGACGTACGAGCGGAGGATCGGATTGAGGTAGGCATCGACCGTGGTCGTGTCGCCCCGGGAGACAATCTTGATGAGCGGTGAGAGCCGGCTGGACCGGCTGATCTCGGTGAATCCCGCTTCGCGGGCGAGCTGGTCGACAAGTTCCTCGTGTGCCGGATTCGCAAACGCATGCAGCAGGCAAATGGCGATGGAATCGACGTTCGTCGATCGGAGCCGGCGGAACTGGTCGCGAACGGCGGCCGTATCGGGCGCCCGGAGCACCCTCCCTTCAGCGTCAAGACGCTCATCGATTTCAACGACGTCGGTGAACAGCGGTTCGGGCTTGGCGATGGCGAGGTCGAACAGCCGGGGGCGGTCCTGATTGGCAATGAGGAGGACATCAGCGAAGCCGCGGGTGGTGACGAAGGCGGTCCGGGCGCCTTTGCGCTCGAGGAGTGCGTTCGTGCCGCGGGTCGTGCCCATGCGGACATCGACGGCGGGAATGGGCTGATCGAGCGGCAGGCCAAGGATGCGGCGAATGGCGAGGATCGGCGCGGCCGCCGGCGAACGGAGTTCGTACACGAGACCAACCGCGGCGCGGCCGTCGAGGGGATCGGCAGTCCTGAGGGAGGCGTCAGACGCGGAGTGCTGCACGATGCGTGTCGATTGCAGCGCATCGCCGTTGGGCGCCAACAGCCGCAATTCGAAACCGCGCCAGAAGTCATCGGGCTCAGTCGCGCGGATCGGATCGTGAAAGGACTGGTGCGCATCGATCCGGCGGATCGCCCCCTTCGTGGCGCCGGAGCTGAGCACCTTGGCGGCGTGCAGAGTGCCGTCAGGCGCACGTGCAACACAGTCGGTGAATGTGCCGCCGACGTCGATCCAGAATTGCCAACGCATAGAAGTCGATGACTGTTCGCAGTGTCGAAGAAGGGACGCAGATTTTAGAGATTTCAAAGATTTACGCAGATCAGTTTGTGCCGATCTGCGGTTATCTCGTAAATCTGCGAGATCTGCGTCCCTGTCGGAAAGCTCAGCTTAGCGAGTGAACGCAGCTGGTTCAGCGCAACCCATCGCTTCACCGCGTCCAGTTGAACCAGCGGGTGAGCCAGT
The DNA here is from genome assembly GCA_046349775.1 of Planctomycetaceae bacterium. Taxonomy (GTDB): domain Bacteria; phylum Planctomycetota; class Planctomycetia; order Planctomycetales; family Planctomycetaceae; genus JAEUIG01. Next base: position 13,185 of record JAXMBS010000051.1, read on the forward strand.
GCTTGACGGTCGGCGTGAGACGCGTGCGGGACCACGCGTCGCCGAGCTTGCAAATGGCGTCGGTCTGCGTCGGGTAAGGATGGATCACGCTGCCGATGCGGCTCAAGCCGATGCTGTTCGTCATGGCGAGCACGATTTCTCCGATCATATCGCCGGCGTGCGGGGCGACGATCGTCGCCCCGACGATGCGGTCGGTCCCCTTCGAGACGTGCATCTTGACGAACCCGCTGATCTCGCCGTCGAGCACGGCGCGATCGAGCGTCTCGAACGGCTGCGTGAACGTGTCGACCTCAATCCGGCGCTGACGGGCATCGTCTTCCGACAGTCCGACATGGGCCAGCTCGGGAGACGTGAAAGTACACCAGGGGATCGTGAGTCGGGACGCCCGCTTGCGGCCGAGGAACAGAGCGTTCTGGACGACAATGCGGGCGAGATGATCGGCAGCGTGCGTGAACTTGTAGGCAGAGCAGACGTCGCCGGCGGCGTAGATGGCGGGATTCGTCGTCTGCAGTCGATCGTTCACAGTCACGCCCGAACGACGGCTGTAATCCACGCCAGCCGCTTCGAGTCCGAGGCCCTCAACGTTGGGCGAACGACCGACGGCGATGAGCAACTCATCCACCTCGACGATGCAGGTCTGACTGTGTGATTCCAGCTGGATACGGATGCTCCCCTCGGGGGTACGACTTACTGCGGTCTGCTTACTGCAGCAGAGCACGCGGACGCCATCTGCCTTGAGGGCGCGGCCGATGATCGCGGCGCCGTCGTGGTCTTCGCGCGGCATCACGCCGTGCTCCGTCTCAATCAGAGAGACCTCCGCACCAAACCGCGCGAAGGCCTGCGCCAGTTCACAGCCGATGGGCCCCGCGCCGATGATCCCGAGTCGCTGTGGGAGTTCGGTCAGCGAGAAGACCGATTCGTTGGTGAGATACCTGATCTGATCGAGGCCGGGAATTGCCGGGGCGGAAGCGCGAGCGCCGGTGCAGATGGCGGCTTTCCTGAACTTCAGTGTCCGGCCGGCGACTTCGACCGCATCGCGACTGATGAACCGCCCTTCGCCGAGGAACACATCCACCCCCAGCGACTGGAACCGGGCCGCAGAATCGTGCGGTGCAAGCCCCGCTCTGAGCCGGCGCATGCGCTCCATCGCGGCGGCGAAGTCGACTTTCGTCCCGTCCGGGACGCGGACACCGAACTGCTCTGCAGCACGAACGGCTGCGACCGCGCGCGAGGCGGCGATCAGTGATTTTGAGGGGACGCAACCGACATTGAGACAGTCGCCGCCGAGCAGGTCACGCTCGACGAGCGCCACCTTCGCGCCGAGGCCGGCCGCGCCGGCGGCCGTCACGAGTCCGGCCGTTCCACCGCCGACCACGACCAGATTGTAGCGGCCTGAGGGAGTCGGATTGACCCAGTCCAGCGGATGGACGAGCGACCGGAGGAGCCGGTTGTGCTCATCGTCGGGCCGTAAGGCGATGCGGTCCGTCATGCTGTATCCGGCGCGCTGCGTGCGACTCCGGGAGACTCGCGCGGCGGCGGTTCGATGCCGAGCCACATCGCGCGCCGAGAGCCGCAAATGACAGGCAAATCCCATCGCCGCTTCCCAGCCGCGTGCTCGGAACCAAGCAGCCTGCCGACGTGAGTTGCCAGCAAAGGTGTGATCGTCGGCGCGGGCGCTGAGCGAGTTTCCGCCGGTGTTCATGATGGCGGCCGCCTGCCCGCCGAATTGGCCTCCAAGTTCCGTGGCAGCCGTCCAGAAGACTCCCTCGCACATGCCAATCGTTCCCAGCGACAGCGAAAACAGGAGCGTCACTCGGGCCGGATCATCAGACCGCACGCCGAGCCAGGCGCACAGCGCGCACAGCAGCATGCCGATGAGCGCGATGAGTCGTCTCCCGGACCGGTCGCCGAACCGCAGACAGACCGCGTCGGAGAGTCCGCCACCCAGCGCCATGCCGACTGCCATCGACATTGTGACCACGAATGAAGCCCAGCGACTCTCGTCGGTCGACCGATGGAGCACGTTTTCAAAGTAATAGTCCACCCAATAGAAGAACAGATACTGCACGTAACCGACGGCCGTGTAGCTCGCCGTGACCAGCAGCAAACTACGGTCGCTCAGCAATTGCACCAGAGCCGTCTCCTTGACGAGTTCCGGTCGCTCAGGGACGGGGGACTCCGCAACCGTTTTCGCTGCCGGGGACTCGTAGGGGGGCGCCACGAACTTCCATGCCATGCCGAATGCGAAAAACGCTGCGCCCCCCATAAAAATCGAGGCCGGCCAGCCAAAGTGATCCATGAGCCAGCCGAAACCGGGATACGTGATGGAAACTCCCAGCAGTGCCGCTGCTCCGACAAGTCCGTTGGCGGTCGAACGGGCGGACGGAGTCGTCCACAGCGCGACACCGCGCGCCGAGCCGGGATGCAGAGGCGCACTGGTCGCTCCCGTCACGCTGCGTAAGAGCACAAGTCCGCCCCACAACGACCCGGCGGGCAGGGCCAGCCAGCCCAATCCTCCCGTCAACATGGCGCACGCGCCAAACGCCAGCGCCATCCAACGCAGCGCCGCGGCCGGTCCGACCCGGTCGATGAACCACCCGCCGGGAATCATGCAGAAGGTGTAGACCAGCAGAAAGGCGGTGTAGACCACGCCCATCCGCACCTCGGTAAACGTCCCTTCCTTAATCAACTGCTTGCCAACGACCGAGATCGCGACGCGGTTGAAGTGCCCCAGCAGCGGAAAGCCGAGCAGCATCACGATCACACCCCAGCGGGTGCGTGTGGGAAAAACAATACGAGCGGAAGTGGACATGGTGTCGTCACCGTCGACAGCGGAGCCGCGTCTGGGTCGAGCTGCGAGGCCATTCTGCGCGCGGCGGTGTCCGGCCGCAATGCGGGCGTTCAGTTGGTCGCCTGCTGCGCCGCTGGTAGGATGGCGTGTCACACTTACGCCGTGGCGGTGAACGCTTTCGGTCCCCTGCCCTTCCCCATGACAACGGATGCTCAGCGCATGGCGAGCTGCACGCGTCGTTGGTTCCTGATCCTGACCATCACGGCGGTGACCAGTGGATGCGGCACATCGCCGCCGCCGGCCGGCAGCGGGAGCACCACCGGAGGGGGGCCGGCGGAGGGAAATCCCGCTGCGGATTCCGTCAAGGGGACGCCAGCGAAGAAGTTTCGCATCGCGATGATCCCGAAAGGGGCGACGCACGATTTCTGGTTGTCGGTTCGCGCCGGAGCGCAAAAAGCGGCCGACGAACTGGGCACTGTGCAGATTCTGTGGGACGCGCCGATCAGCGAATCGGACAAGGACGTGCAGGTGAACCTGGTGGATGGGTTCATCAACGACCAGGTGGACGCCATCTGCCTCGCGCCGATCGACCGCGAGGGGATGGTGCCGGTCGTGCGTCGTGCGAAGGACGCCGGCATCCCGACACTGATCTTCGACAGTGCGCTGGCCGATCCGAGCTTGTCGATCAGCTACGTCGCCACGGACAACTACCACGGCGGCGTCCTTGCCGGCGAGCACATGGTGAAGCTGCTGAATGGCAAGGGAAACGTCATCCTGCTGCGGTACCAGGAGGGGAGTGAGAGCACTGAACAGCGGGAGCAGGCGTTCCTGGACACGATCAAGAAGTCGCCGGAGATCGTGGTCATCTCCGACGAGCAGCGCGTGACGACAGACTCCGTTGAAGCGGTCCGCGTTTCGTCGTCCCTGCTGGTGACGCACGGCGACAACGTGAATGGCGTGTTCACAGTGTGCGAATCGCTCAACAAGGGGATGCTCAAGGCGCTGCAGGACAAGCAGCTCGCCGGCAAGGTGCGGTTCATCGCCTTCGACTCCGACCCGCAGCTTGTCGACGCGATGAAGAACGGCCAGATCGACGGCATCGTGCTCCAGGATCCGGTGCGAATGGGGTACGACTCGGTGAAGACGATGGTCGCCCATCTGGAGGGAAAGCCGGTGGAGAAGCTCATTCCGACAGGCGAAGCACTGGCGACCCCGGAAAACATGAGCGAACCGCGGATGCAGGAGCTGCTGTTCCCGGCGAAGTACCGGGATTAGGAGAGCGATCCATCAAAGCTCAAGAAGCTTGACACAGAGTACGAAGCCACGAAGACACACAGAGTCGTGACACACAGCTATGATCAGGATTGACCTTATGAAGCGGCATCTTCAGCTCGCGTTCGTCACCGTCTGCCTCTGCCAAATTGCGGGTGCGGCGGAAGTGAACCTGGACAAGATCGAAGTGGTCAGCGGCGACAAGGAATTCTCCACCCCGGCGCAGGTGCTGGTCGAAGAGATCGAGCATCGCACCGGCATCAAGTATCCGCTGGACTCCGGTAAGACAGCGGCCGGACGTATCGAATTCCGCAAGTCGACTGAGAACGACGCCGTCGGCAGCGAGGGCTTTGCGATCGCGACGACGGAGGGATCGGCACCGCAGATCACGATCGCGGCCGCCGGCCGGCGTGGGGCGCTGTTTGGCGTCGGCTACCTGCTGCGGCAGCTTGACTGCTCCAACGGGAAGGTCGCGCTGACGGCCGCCATCAACACGACGCAGAAGCCGGAGTACGCGATTCGCGGCCACCAGCTTGGCTATCGCGCGCAGGCCAACAGCTACGACGCCTGGGACGTCCAGACCTTCGACCAGTACATCCGCGAGCTGGCATTCTTCGGAGCGAACGCGGTCGAAGGCATTCCCTTCCAGGACGAGCGGCCGACGCCCGTTATGCCTGTGCCGCGCCGCGAAATGAACAAGGCGCTCTCGGAAATCTGCGAGAAGTACGACCTCGAATACTGGGTCTGGGTGCCGGCCGACTTCGACCTGAAAGACAAGGACAAGCGGGCGGCGTTTCTCAAGACGCACGAGGAGTTCTGCAGCGACTGCCCGCGCGTGACCGGTCTGTTCTTCGCCGGCGGCGATCCGGGCGACAACCACCCGGAGGACGTGCTGCCGTATCTCGTCGATCTGTCGAAGATCGTCGCGAAGCACCATCCGAAGGGCAAAATCTGGATCTCGCTGCAGGGATTTGACCGCGAGGAGACGCAGTACACCCTCGAATGGGTCGAGAAGAACAAGCCGGACTGGCTCGGCGGCCTCGTCGGCGGCCCGAGCAGCCCGCCGCTGGAACTGCTGCGGGCGCGGCTCGACAAGCGATATCAACTGCGCGACTACCCGGACATCACGCACATCGTCCGCTGCCAGTACCCCGAGTTGAATCTCGACCCGGCCATTTCGCTGACCGCCGGCCGCGAAGCGATCAACCCGCGCCCGCAGTTCTATACCGACGTGTTCCGCGCCACGGCGCCGCAGACCGACGGGTTCATCAGCTACTCCGACGGCTGCCAGGACGACGTCAACAAGGCGATCTGGAGCGCGCTGGCCTGGAACTCGGCGACGCAGCCGCGCGAAACGCTTGTCGAATACGGGCGGTGCTTCTTCGGAGCGCAGGACGCGAATGACGTCGCCAACGGGATTCTGGCGCTGGAACAGAACTGGGACGGCGCCCTGCGCCCGCACGCGGGCGTGGAGTACACGTTCGAACAGTGGCAGAAGCTCGAAGCGGCGCATCCGGAACTGCGCGACAACTGGCGCTGGCAGATGCTCGTGACCCGCGCGTACTACGACAACTACCAGCGTGAGCGCGAATTCCGCGAAACGGCCCTGGAGCAGGAAGCCTACAAATCGCTGGAGAAAAAAGCGGGACGCACGCCGTCGGAAGCCATCGTGGCCGCGAACGCCGTGCTGGACCGCGCGGTGAAAGAGCCGACGCGGCCGGACCTGCGAAACCGGCTGCTGGAACTGTTCGACCAGATGTACGAAACCTGCCGGTTCCAGTCGGACATGACGAAGTTCCACGCCATCAGCGCCGAGCGCGGCTGCATGCTGGAGTTCCTCGACTATCCGCTGAACAACCGGTACTGGCTGCAGGACGAGTTTGAAAAAGTTCTTGCGCTGCCGAACCCCGACGCGCAGTGGGCGCGGCTGGACGAACTCCGCAACTGGGAGAACCCCGGACCGGGGGGCTTCTACGACGACATCGGCCACATCGGCCGCAGCCCGCACGCCGTCCGCCGGGCCGACCGCATCCGCGGCGCAGGCTCTTATTGGTGGTTCAACGAAGGCAAGAGCCGACTGCGGCTGTCGTGGCTCATCACCGGTTCGCCCGCGGCCCTCGTTTACGAGGATCTCGACCCCAAGGCGAAATACACGCTCAAGTTCAGCGGATTTGGAGACCTGAAGCCGCAGGTGAACGGCCAGCCGCTGACGGCGACGAAGTACGAGACCGAGCAGAACACGCTCAAGGAATTCCCGGTGCCTGAGGGGGCGATCCACAACGGGAAGCTCACGGTGACGTTCGAAACGGTGTACCTGCGCGGCGTGAACTGGCGTTACCAGCCGCGGCTGGCGGAGGCGTGGCTGATTCGGGCGCCGTGAAGGAGGCGGGAACCGCTATTACGCGTTAATGGTGAGTGTGAATCAATGCCTACGAAATCTCGTCCCAGGCATGCTGCGGCCGTCGCCTTGAGCCTGATGACGATGGTTGCATCAGCGGCGCGGGGCGACGATCGCGGCTTGATCGGCCACTGGAAACTGGCTGGCGACGCGAAGGACTCGTCGGGACAGGGCAACGATGGGCAGAACCACGGAGTCGACCTGAACGCGCCAGGCCGCAACGGCACACCGGGCGGCGCCGCGCGATTCGACGGCATCAGTGCGTTTGTCGAAGTGCCTGCGAACAAATCGCTGGCTCTGGGAACAGGGGATTTCACACTCGCGGTGTGGGCCCAGACGACTCGCGAACTCGACGACGTCGTGGGTGATCTCGTCAGCAAGTTCGACCCCGCCTCGCGACACGGCTTCAACTGGTGCATCAAGGACGGTTACGGTTCAGTCGGGAGCCAGGCCAATTTCCGAAACATTCAGTTCGGAATCGATTCGGGGACCGAACCAAAATGGACGGACTGCGGCCGGCCGGGCAACGCCGTCTACGTGATGGCCCTCGCCGTTTACGACGGCCAATTGTTCGCCGGCACCTGCGAGTCCGGCCAGGACCAGATGGGCCATGTGTACCGCTACGCCGGCGGCACGCGCTGGATCGACTGCGGCAGTCCCGATCACAGCAATGCGGTCACTGCCCTGGCCGTGCACGAGGGGCAGCTGTATGCGGGGACGGGCTGCTATCGATTGCGGGGCTCCCTGCTGCCTGACTCTCCGAACACGACATTGGGCGGCAACATCTTCCGGTATGACGGCGACGGCCAATGGACCGACTCAGGACACCTGGAAGGCGCGGAAGGCGTCGGTGGACTGTGCGTGTTTCGCGGCCAACTCTATGCCAGCTCGATGTACCATCCCAGCCAGTATCGATTCGGCGGCGGTCAGGAGTGGGTTCCAGTGGCCACTGGCCTGTGGATCTATGCGCTGGGAGTGTTCAACCACGAATTGTTCGGAACTTGCTGGAATGGTTGCCGCGTCTTCCGATTCGATGGCCAGAACTGGTCGGAGCCGGCCATTTTGGAAACGGCAGGCCAGACGTATTCCTTCGATGTCCACGCCGGTGCCCTCTATTGCGGTACCTGGAAGAATGGGCACGTCTATTACACGCAGGACGGCAAGACCTGGAGCGACTCCGGGCGACTGGGGAATGAAATGGAGGTCATGGGCATGGCGGTGTACAACGGAATGCTGTACGCCGGCACGCTCCCCCTCGCGCAGGTGCACCGCTACGACGGCGACGCCGGATGGACCGCGACCGGGACGCTGGATACGTCCGACGTGCGTTATCGCCGGGCCTGGTCCATGGCGCTGTATCAGGGACAACTGTTCTGCGGCGTGCTTCCCAGCGGCCACGTTCACGCGCTCACCGCAGGAGCGGCTGTTTCCAACGACCATGAATTAGCACCAGGCTGGAAGCACCTGGCTGCGGTCCGGCAGGGAGACCGCCTCAGGCTGTATGTTGACGGCCAACCGGTGGCGGAATCGATCATCTCGAATCCAGCCGCCCTGGACCTGACGAACGAACAGCCTTTGCGAATCGGCTTCGGCGGCAATGATTATTTCTGCGGCAGCCTGAGCGATTTACGACTGTACGGACGAGCGCTTTCGCAGGACGAAATTGCCAAGCTGCAATAATTCGCCGGGCGTCCGAAATCGGCACGGGATGAACTGGCGCTACGAGCTGCGCCTGGCGGAAGTGTGGCTGATCCGCGCGCCGAAGCACAAGAGGTCCTCGCTTGTGCGAATTCGAATAAACCGCAAATCGACGCGAATGACAATGGTCCGGGACGGTCGGCAGGGTTCGGTCAGCGAATTGCCGCGCTCACAAGCAAACAGACAGCCGACTCTACGCTGGCTTACCACCAGAACCACGTAGAGGCTTCCGCACGCGAGACGAGCAGACCCCGGCATTGCTGCATTTCCGTTTGTGAGGCGAACGCGCGCTTGGGAATCATGATCCACCCGCGCGTCCCCGGCCACCAAACGAAGAAGGACCACGGGGACTCCTTGAATCTGGTGGTGATCAACCAGCCCATTCGTGATATGTCACGTTCCGTCACGCATTCGATCCCGCTGTCTGAAAAGGTAGCCCGCATGTCACCCAGCGACGATCGCTCATGCAACCAGTTTCGGACACAACAGACGGAGAACAGGAAGAGTGTCTGGATCACCAGGATCGGTGGCAGGTAGTAGACCATGATCTCGGTATGTGAGACGACCGCACCGGGGACCGGTTTCAAACCGGAATACACAAATGTGCCGAAGGTCATCAACAGGAACAAGCCACACAGCGAGCGGGAAAGCCAGGACTGGAGAGTTCGATCGATGTAGTCCCGGAACCGCAATCGGAATTCGACGGACACTGCATCGGCGGAATCTTCGGCGAGATCAGCGTGAAGTCCGGGCTCCTGTCCCACCTCACTCCATGCGCGTGCCAAAGCACGAAATGCATCGCATTCAGTGTCGGATGCGAACACGCGTTTGGGTACGAAGACCAGCAACTCTTTGCATTTCAATGAGAACAGCCGGTCGGATTCGATCAGCTTCTCGAAGGACGCGGCTCGAAATGCGCTGCTGGCGTCGCCGACGATGAGCCGAAAGCCGTCCTCAGTGATTTCCAGTTCCTGCGGCGTATCGAGCTTCTTGCGTTTTGCACCTTCTGCAGCACCGTAAACAGCACGGTAAACGTCACCACCGCGGCGATCATCAACCACCGATGCTTCGGAGCCACGCGGAACCACAACGACAACACTCCACCCCCGACATTAACCATGCTGATGGCAAACGCCTTCCAGGTGGAGCCGCCGCCGAACGATTCCGCGAAGCGGCTTCTCACCTTCCTTCGCCTTCGGTGCAGGAGTAGCGGAGACGGCGTGGCAACTGCAGTCCAACGGCCACGGTTCCATCAGAATGGCCTTGGTATTCGCCAGGCCAGGCGTTCTCTCAATCGCTCGAGTGTCACCGCGGCTCACGCTGCATGATGGCTGTGGCCGCCGATTTTTCGAGTCAAAGCGGCTGCGTCGAGATGCGGCACATTTCGCGGTTCCCCTTCTTCGCGTGCAGACAAGGACATTCACTACGGCGTCCAGGATCCCAGATCGTCGCCTGGATGCTGCGGTCAGGGTCGGTCTGCGGGGTGGTAGTAGATTGTCACCACCTTGCCGTCGGACGCTGGACCGAACGCGGGTACCCGATGTCGCGGCCGCCGCCGTCGTTGCGGAGGACGATCGGGTCGCTCCAGGTCTGGCCGCCATCACTGCTGAGCCGGGCTTCCATCGAGAACGGCGCCTTGCGGACGCCGTACGTCAGGCACAGCCGGCCGTCCTGCAGTTTGATGAGGGCGGGCGGATTGCCTTCTCCACAGTCGGGCTCAGGTCGGTTGAGGTAGGTCCACGTCTTCGCATCGTCGTGCGAGACGTAGGCGTCAATCCAGGAGGGATCCCCTTCGCGGCAGCGGACGGTGGTGACAATGTCCTTGTCGGAGAGCCGGACCGTGGCCGGCATGATGGCATAGCCGGCCGGCTCAGATCCGATGTTCGCGACGAATTTCCAGGTCAGCCCGCCATCCGATGTGCGGATGCAGATGATTTTCCCCTCCAGTCCGTTCGACTTCGACGCCGTGAGGAACAGCAGGCAGTCGTGCGGGCCGTTGACGATGTAGTCGGTGCGGGCGGCGATGCCGACCTGGCCACACTGCGGCAGGTTGAACGGGCCTTTCCAGTTGTGGCCGCGGTCGTATGAGTAGTAGAACCGGGACTGGCCGGTGTCCTTATTGGCCATCCGCACGGTCATCGCAAAGTTCGGGTGCGTGAAATCGATCGATTCGCCGAGGTCGGTCGGCGCGGGCTCACGGACGTCCGGCGGCACGGTGCCGTGCCGCATGCCTTTGGTGCCGACCAGCATTCCCCGCTTCCCCGGATTGTCGATCGTCCAGGTCTCACCGCCGTCGGTGCTGCGGGCGAGCATGTGCGATTCCGGCGCGTCCCGATCAATGGCGTGGCGCGTCGGGCCGAGGTCTTTGTAAGTGCCGTCACTGAAACCGACGAGAATCTCGTTCCCCCAGATCCAGATGCCGTGATTGGCGGGCCAGCCGCCGAACCGGCCGTCGACGTCGTAGACAGCGACGTGTTTCTCCACGTGCGGCGCTCGCGCCTGGCCGGACGCTGAAGCCGTCGTCTCCTGCGTATGGTCCAGGATCGCGCTCTCGTCGAACCAGATGTGATTAATGACCGTCCGCCGCTCGGACGTGTAGATCACGTGGATCTTGCCGTCGCTGGTCTGCAGCGCGTTCGGATAGGCGGCCGTGTCCCCATCCTTGTTAATGACATTCCGCCGATGGGGATAGGTTTTGTCATTGTCGGTTGAGATGGCGACGGTCAGCGGCATGCGCTCGGCCATGTTGTCGTTGTAGACCAGGCACAGGTGGCCGTTGGCCAGTTTGATGAAATCGGCCGCCGAATTGGGGTTGGGGAACTGCGAGTCTTTGCCTTCGCTCCAGGTGAAGCCGCCGTCGTGCGACTCGGACCGGACGAGATAGCCTTCCGTTTTCGGGCCGTAACCGCCGCCGCGGCGCGAATAGCTGACGAGATAATCGTCGGTAATCTGCACCGGCGACGGCTGCAGGTTGCCGATCCGCGACTTGATGTGGTTCGACGGCGTCCAGACGTTCTCCCCCTGTTTCTTGCGCAGGAAGAACGACGTGGTGTCCGCGCCGACCACTTCGCGGTCATTGCCGGTTTCGTGATAGACGCCGAGGAGATAATCGCCGTTATTGAGGGCGATCGGCCGCGCACGGACCATCGTCCCCTCGTCGAACGTCAGCATGTCCGAGTCGGACCAGGTGTGCGCATTGTCGCTGGACACCTTGTACTTGATCCGCGAGTTCGACCAGGTCTCCCCGTAACGGCAGACGTAGAACAGCCATACGAGGCCGTCCGGCGCCTGCCAGATAACGGGATTGCCGTCGGACCGGAAGGGCGTGTCGGCGATGATCTCGGGCGTCGTCCATTTCGTCGCCCCCTTCGGCAGTCGCGCGCCGCGGACCCAGGTGTCTTCGCCATATTCGCCCGATCCGCCGTAATAGGCGAGATACAGGTCGCCGTTGGCGAGTTCGGTGAAACACGCCGGATGCTTGTACTTGTCCGGCAGCTCGGGGCCGAAGACACGTTCGTGATGGATCTGGTCATCCGCAGCGCTGCGGCCGGCAAATACGGCGACCAGGACAAGTGCAAGCAACCGATACATGAAGGTTTCTCCGCAGTTCGATGTCTGAGTGAGGCAGGCCTACATGGTGCGGCAACGGGGGTCGCAGCACAAGCGTCCTTGCCTGCGCCTACCGTATCGACAGCATCCCGTGCAGTTCGGCACAGGATTGCCGGTCCCCGTCGACTCCCCGGCCGTTGGGCTGCTGAGCGCGTCATCAGACTTGAATTACCGTCCATCAGCGTTTATTAGCGGTTCCTCCTCCGTTGACTTCAAAGCCCACTGTCATTGACGAAAGGACGTGCAAACGAGGACGCTTGCACGACGAAGTCATGGCTCCGCTTCTCGAAATGCACGACATCCGCAAGTCCTTCGGCGCGACGCGCGCCCTGGACGGCGTGTCGCTGTCGGTCGGGCGCGGCGAGGTGCTGGCACTCATTGGTGAGAACGGCGCCGGCAAAAGCACGCTGATGAAGATCCTCAGCGGCGCCGAGTCGCCTGACGCCGGGCGGATGCTGCTGGAGGGAATGGAGTATCGACCCAGCGGACCAAATGCCGCGCTGCGGGCCGGGGTCGCGATGATCTACCAGGAGCTGAACCTTGCGCCTGACCTGAGCGTCGAAGACAATATTATGCTCGGGCAGGAGCTCGGCCGCCGGGGACTGCTCCGCCGGTCGGAGCAACGCCGGTGTGTGCGGGAAGTGCTGGTGCGGCTGGGTCACGCGGAGCTGGAACCGCGCCAGCTGGTGAGCCGCCTGTCCGTCGGCGCACAGCAGCTGGTGGAGATCGCCCGTGCGCTGGTGCTCAAAGCGCGGGTGATCGTGTTCGACGAACCGACCAGCTCGCTGACGCGGCACGATGTCGACCGGCTGTTCGCTGTCATCCGCTCGCTACGAGCCGACGGCCTCGGAGTCATTTACATCAGCCACTTCCTGGAAGAAATTCGCGAGATCGCCAATCGCTATACCGTCCTCCGCGACGGCCGGTCGGTCGGGAGCGGCGTATTGGCAGACGTGGCGGAACGCGACCTCGTACGGCTGATGGTCGACCGCGACGTCGACGACCTGTTCCCGGCGGTGCCGCATCAGCCGGGCGACGTCCTGCTGAAGATCAACGGGCTGTCGGGCGTGCGCTCTCCGCGAAAAGTGTCGCTCGACCTGCGGCGAGGGGAAATCCTGGGAATTACGGGCCTCGTCGGCGCCGGGCGGACGGAACTCCTGCGCTGTCTGTTCGGGTTAGAAGAAGTGAAGAAAGGAACCGTCACGATCGGCAGCTTGCAGCCACGAGCGACGCCACAAGCCAGAATTCGGGCCGGCCTGGGGTTCGTCTCGGAAGACCGCAAGGGGGAAGGGCTCGCGCAGGTTCGGTCGATCGCCGACAACATGACGTACAGCCGGCTGTCCCATTATGCAAAGGGCGGCTGGCTACAACTCGGCCGGCGGCGAAAAAGTGTGCAGCATTGGATGGACCGGCTGCGCGTGAAGGCCCGATCGCCCGAACAAGCCGTGGTCGAACTGTCGGGAGGGAACCAGCAGAAGATTGCCATCGCCCGCGTGCTGCATCAGGAAGCGGACGTGCTCCTGCTGGATGAGCCAACGCGCGGGATCGACGTCGCCACGAAAGCCGAGATCTACCGACTGATCGGCGAGCTAGCGGCTGCAGGCAAGGCCGTGATCTTTGTCAGTTCGTATTTCGCCGAGCTGTTGTCCGTCTGCGACCGGGTCGCCGTGATGAGCCGCGGACGGTTGCAGGACGTCCGCGAGGCCGGAGAATGGAATGAGGAAACGCTGCTGACGTGCGCGATCGGCAGCGAGCCGTGACGATTCTGGATTGACGAAGGGTTCACCGCTGAGAACGCAAAGATCGCAGAGTTTGACGACGCTTTTCCCGCGCTCTCTGCGGTGAAGACTTCTGGGGGTTCGGACTTCGGTATTTGGTCTTGAGTTGTCGTCGATTAGCGGCACATCCTTCGTATTTCGATATTCGGATTACGGATTTTGAATCGTGTCTGAGCCGATGGGAGGATCGACGTTCAATGTCCGCCGCTGGACCACGTTCGCCGGGCCGCTGCTCTGGCTGGTGCTGGTGTTCTGTCTGTTCTGGGGAGCGGACGCGTATCGTAAGTCGTCGCAGGGGGTCGGCGGAAAGTTTTCGTCGATTTCCAGCTTGCAGACTGTCGGCCGCAACGCGTCGCTCGTCGGTGTGGCGGCCCTGGGAATGACGCTGGTGATCATCGCCGGCGGTATCGATCTGTCGGCGGCGGCGACCGCTGCGCTGTCGGCGACTGTTTCCGCCTGGTTCTTCCGCGCCGGTTATCCGGCCGTCGTCGGCGTGTCCGCGGCCATCTTCACCGGAGTCGCCTGCGGTTTTTGCAATGGTGCGCTGATCAGTTGGCTGCGCGTCGTGCCGTTCATCATCACCCTGGGAACGATGACGATTTTCCGCGGAATCGGCAGCGAGATCTCGAACGAAACGCCGATTCGGGCGTTCGGCAAGCTCCCAGACTGGCTGGTCATGCTGCAGGAACCGACGCCGAATCCGGAGTGGTTGCTGGTCACACCGGGCGTGTGGGTGATGGTTGGGCTGGCCCTGATCGTGGGCGCGATCCTGCACTTTACGGTGTTCGGTCGGCACGTGTTTGCGATCGGTTCCAACGAGGCGACAGCGCGGTTGTGCGGAATCAATTTGACGCGGACGCGGCTGACCGTCTATGCGTTGTCCGGGCTGTTCTGCGGAATTGCCGGACTCTACACGCTGGCGAACCTGTCGGAAGGCAATCCCCACGCACTCCCCGGCCGCGAGTTGGACATCATCGCGGCGGTCGTGATCGGCGGCGGCAGCTTGAACGGCGGACGCGGGTCGGTCCTGGGCACGTTATCGGGCGCGCTGCTGATGGAAGTGATTCGCCACGGCTGCCGAACCCTTAACGTCCCGACGCCTTACCAGCAGATCATCATCGGCGTCATCGTGATTGTGGCAGTCACGCTCGACCAGGTACGCCAGCGACGCGTGTCCCGTTCATGACACGATGAGAGAAACCACGGAATACACGGAAGAAGCGGAAAAGTGGTGACATACCAAAGCCGCTGTAGGCAAGCCCTCGAGGCAAGCACAAACCATCAGCGCTGATCAGCGTTCATCAGCGGTTCCTCCTTTCCGTGAATTCTGTGTATTCCATGGCTCCTTGAAGATCCGGTACAGCACGTGTCGCCGCAGCGGATGTCCGACTGGAATGCCCGGATGGTCAAAGTCGTCCTCCGGATCGCGAATCATGCCGATCTTCTCCATGACGCGCCGCGAGCGGACGTTGCCCACCGTTGTCATCGACACAATCTCTGTTCGGTCAAGCTGGTTGAAGCCATATTCCAGGCAGGCTCGCGCGCCTTCCGTCGCATACCCGTGTCCCCAGCAGTCCGCGGACAGACGCCAGCCGATTTCGACGCACGGCGTGAAGTGCGCCTCGAAGCGCGGCACCGACAGCCCGATAAACCCGGCGAACGCGGTCACACCCGGCACCTCGACGGCCCAGAGCCCGAACCCATGCCGGTCGACGTGCGCCTCGATCTCATCGACGGACGCATCGCTCTCCTGCCGCGTGAGACAACCGGGAAAAAACTCCCGCACGCGCGGGTCGGCATTCAGCGCCGCAAACGGCGCACGGTCGCTGCGCCGCCAGTAGCGCAGGAGAAGTCGTTCGGTCCGGATGCTGTGAACGAGAGCCATAACTCAACTGGAACTTCTCGCTGTTGCCATCGATAAACCATCAACCCCCGCGCAATGATTGCCAACCGCTCCACGGTGTCGCACAATATCGGCGATCACCCGGCACGTTCACAAGGAGCCCGCGCATGGATCCCGATTACCGCAAGATGGTGGCGTTCCTCGACACTCTGGGGATCGACGACGTGCCCCACTCCGGCCAGAAGGGCTTCTTCGCCCACCTGATCGGCGTCTACAAGGACCTCGAAGCGTGGGGCGCCGACCGCGATGTCTGCCGCGCCGGGCTGTTCCATTCGATTTATGGAACAGAAATGTTCCGCCGCTGGTCCCTGCCGCTGGCACGCCGCGGCGAGGTTCAGGCGCTGATCGGCGAACGGGCCGAGCGGATCGCCTTCGTCAATTGCCTGATGGACCGCTCGACGTTTTACGGCCTGATTGAAACCGACGGCCCGTATCGCATCCGCAACCGCGAAACCGGCGAGATGATGGAACTCAGCCGCCGCGATTTTGACGACCTTGTCCGTGTCCACCTGTGCGACTGGCTGGAGCAGGTCGAGCGCTCGGCCCACTGGGATTACCAGCCGACAGTGTGGGAGAAAATGGGGCGTCGCCTCGGCGGCGTCGCGCTGGAAAACTACGAGCGCGTGTTCGGTTCCGCTCCTCAGACCACTGCGATCGAGGATTGATTCGCGTCTTGCCACGCAGCCGTCACTGAGTCATCCGGCACCTTCGGCGACTTGCGCATCGCTCCACGCCTGCAGGTAATCCAGGCTGCGGCGATATCGCTGCAGGCTGATCGCCAGCAACACCGTGGCGATCAGATACGACGCGCCGCCAACAATCAGCAGCGAGTAGTTGAGGGCCTTCGGGTCGTGGAACACGTGTTCCGTCAGCAGAGCCGTGAAGAATGGCCCCAGGCTCATGCCAATGATGTTGATCACGAACAGGTAGATCGCCGTCGCCTGCGCCCGCATCGTGCTGGGCATCATTCGCTGGATCGCGGCCGGCGCGACGCCGTATGGCATGCTGCCACAGAATACCGTGGGAATCAGCAGCAGGGCGGTCCACCAGCCGTTGGGCATCAGTGGATACAGCAGGCCGCTGGGAAGCCAGCAGAGCGAACCGATCCACGCGACGCGGACCGTCGCATCGGCGCGTCCCCGTTTCGCCCAGTGATCCGCCAGCCAGCCTCCGCCGACGACACCGAGCGTCCCGCTGATGGCGACAACCAGCCCGTACACCAGGCCGATCTGCCGCGGCAGCCAGTCGAAGCGTCGCGCGAACATTGTTGGAATCCAGCCGCTGCTGGCATAGGAGTTCAGCGTCAACAGAGAGATAGCGAGGTTCAGGCAGATGAACGTGGCCGCGTTGCCGCGCACGTACGCGAGCGTCTCCCGGATCGTGGCGGGCGCGGCTGCCAGTTGGCCCGCCTTCGATGGCCCGCGACGGACCGGCTCGCGGACTGTGAGCAGCAGGAGCGCGACCAGGATTCCGGGCAACCCGACAGCGACGAAGACGATCTGCCACGACCGCAACGTTCCGAGGATCGGCAGTGTGTAACTTGCCTGACCGGCGACCTGCCCGGCCACCCACCCGCCCAGGATGAACGACAGGCCGGAGCCGACATAGATGCCCATCGAGTACACGCTCATCGCGGTGGCCCGGCGCGTCGGCGGAAAGTAGTCGGCAATCAGCGAATACGCGGCGGGAGACAATGCCGCTTCTCCGACGCCGACACCCATTCGTGTCAGCGCGAGCTGCCAGAACTTGCGGGTGAAGCCGCAGGCAACGGTCATCAGGCTCCAGAACGCGATACCGACGGAAATGATCGCGCGCCGGCTGCGCGTGTCGGCCAGCCGACCCAGGGGAATGCCGAACAGGGTGTAGAAGATCGCAAAGCTGAGGCCCATCAGCAGGCTGGTCTCGGTGTCTCCGATCTGCAGATCTCGCTGAATCGGCTTCACAAGGAAGCTCATGATCTGCCGGTCGATGAACGACACGATGTACGCGAGCGTCAGCACCGCGACGACGTACCAGGCATAACCGGGTGCGGGGAATTCCTCCGAATCGTGGGACTGAGACACGAGAGGGCCTTCTGTGCACAGAACGAGGAAAGAAAACCGCTGTGGCAGACGGAATGAGAGAGTGCGTGAGTATATCGGCGACACACGACGATCGTCAGCCTGCGCGTTCCTATTCTCGGCCGTCGCGGTGCGGTAGAGTGACGTCCGGCGGGGTCTCTCCTTCGGCGTCACTGGCGGATGCTGATGCACCCTGCCGACCTTCAAAATTCTCGACGGAGCGCGGTCACTATACGCGGGGGGCCGGACATGTCCACGAGCATTTCACTGGCGGGGAAGACGGCACTGGTCACCGGCGGCGGCCGGGGAATTGGCAAGGCGATTGCCAAACGCTTTGCCGAGGCGGGCGCGAACGTCGTGATCGCCAGCCGCAAGCTGGAAGTCCTGCAGGCCACAGCCCAGGAGTTGTCCGGCCTGCCGGGACGCGTTGTGCCGATTGCCTGCCACGTGGGCCGGCTGGAGCAGATCGAGAGCCTGATTCTCGACATCGAAGCACAGCTCGGACCGGTCGACATCCTGGTCAACAACAGCGCCACCAATCTTGGCCAGGGGCCGTCGCTCAGCGTCACCGACGAGATGCTCGACAAGATGGTCGATATCAACATCAAGTCCGCGATCCGCCTCGTGCGACTGACCGTCCCCACAATGATCGAGCGCGGCAGCGGGTCGGTCATCAATATCGCGTCGGTGGCCGGACTTCAGCCGCAGCCCCAGGGCATGCTCTACAGCTTCACGAAGGCGGGCCTGTTGATGATGACTCGAAGCTGGGCCCGCGAATTCAGCCCGCAGGGCGTGCGGTTCAATGCAATCGCACCCGGTCTCGTGCAGACCGACTTCAGCGAATACTTCTGGAAGAACGAGACGTATGTGGAGCATCTCAAGGCCTCACAACCGATCCCGCGCATCGCCCAGCCGGACGAAATCGGCTTCGCGGCCCTGTACCTCGCTTCGGACGAGGCGTCCTACGTCACCGGCCAGGTGTTGGTTGTCGACGGCGGTATGACGGCCTGACGATCAACCACGGAATACACGGAGGAAGCGGAAAAAGAGGGAACCGCGAAAGAAGCGAAACGTGCGAAAGGCTGTGACACCGCAGTAAGGTCCGCGTGCAACTGCCCTGAAGGGGCAAGACCCGACAGCCCAGGGTCGCGAGCAAACCGAGCGCACCCTGGGTTTCAGATCACATAGGGAACGACAACCCTGAAGGGGTTGAACCCCGAACGACGCGAACTCACCAATCTCGGAATTTCACGGAAATGAGTGATTCGGCATTGCTGTTCGATGGTTCGTCGCGCGCAAGGGAACTGCGAGCGAAATTGCAGGAGTTTATGGATGCGCACATCTATCCGAACGAACCGACCTGGCGCAAGCAGGGTGAAACGGGCGATCGCTGGCAGCCGCGGCGGATCATCGAAGAACTCAAGCCGCTGGCTCGCAAGGCCGGACTGTGGAACCTGTTTCTGCCCGACAGCACGCTGGGCGCCGGACTGACGAACCTCGAGTACGCAGGCTTGTGCGAGATCATGGGCCGCGTCCCCTGGGCGCCCGAGGTCTTCAACTGCTCCGCCCCCGACACCGGCAACATGGAAGTTCTCGTCCGCTACGGCACTCCCGCGCAGCAGGAACGGTGGCTCCAACCGCTGCTGGCAGGAGCAATCCGGTCCTGTTTCGCCATGACCGAGCCGCAGGTTGCCTCGTCGGATGCCACGAACATCTGCGCACGCATCGAACGGCAGGGAGACGAATACGTCATCAACGGCCGAAAGTGGTGGACGTCCGGAGCCGGGGATCCGCGCTGCCGGCTGGCCATCTTCATGGGTATCACAAATCCTGATGCCGTCGTGCACCAGCGTCAGTCGATGATCCTGGTCCC
This sequence comes from Planctomycetaceae bacterium, assembly GCA_046349775.1. GTDB lineage: Bacteria > Planctomycetota > Planctomycetia > Planctomycetales > Planctomycetaceae > JAEUIG01. The sequence goes on from JAXMBS010000051.1 coordinate 32,567, forward strand.
GATGGACACGCCCGGCATCAGGATCGAACGCATGCTGACCGTGTTCGGCTACGACGACGCGCCGCACGGCCACGGGGACGTGACGTTCGACAACGTTCGCGTGCCGGCGTCGAACCTGCTGCTCGGCGAAGGCCGCGGCTTCGAAATCGCCCAGGGGCGGCTCGGTCCGGGCCGCATCCATCACTGCATGCGACTGATCGGCCTCGCAGAACGGGCACTGGAAGCGATGTGCCGCCGCGTGCAGTCGCGCGTCGCCTTCGGCAAGCCACTGGCCGAACAGGGGACCATCCGGGCCGACATCGCCAACTCCCGGATCGAAATCGACCAGGCACGGCTGCTCACGCTGAAGGCCGCCCACATGATGGACACCGTCGGCAACAAGGAAGCCCGCACCGAAATCGCAATGATCAAGGTCGTCGCCCCGAACGTCGCGCTCACCGTGATCGACCGCGCCATCCAGGCGCATGGCGGCGCGGGGGTTAGCGGAGATACGTTCCTGGCAGACGCGTGGTCCTCTTCGCGCACTTTGCGCCTCGCAGACGGCCCGGACGAAGTCCACCGCGAAGCCATCGCCCGCTGGGAACTGCGGCGGCACGCGCCCACGTCGCACGCTCATTGAAAGTAAAAACAGGAGGTAACAGAGAGAATAGTGGAAGCAGAGATCTGTATGAGGTAGAGCCACGTGCTTTTTGGTCAACTTCCCTCCAATTTTGAACTGCCACCTTACCTACTGTCCCGCCCCGCATTTCTTTGTGACCTTCGTGACCTTCTGTAAACCACGTTTGTCGTCAGTCGCTTGAAAACAAGAATCTGAACAGAAGGTCACAAAGGACACGAAGAGAAAAGTATCGAGGGCGCAGTCGCTTAATTCCTCTTCTTGTTGCGATTGGCCTTGGCGAATTTGATTGAGGCTCGTGCCTTCTCTGTTACCTCCTGTTTTTTCCTTTCAGTGAAACATGGACGTTCTTGACAAAGTCATCGTCGTGACCGGAGCCGGCGGCGGGATCGGCGCAGCGCTCTGCCGGCGCTTTGCCGCAGCCGGCGCTCGCGGAATCGCCGTCGCCGATCGAAATGAATCGCGGGCGACAGCCGTCGCCAGGGAGATCGGCGGCTTTGCAGTCCGTACAGATGTCGGCGTGGAGGCCGATATTCAGCAGTTGGTCGCAGACGCGACCGCCAAGCTCGGCCCGATCGACCTGTTCTGCTCGAACGCCGGCATCATGGTGATGGGGGATTCCACGACGCCGGATGACGACTGGCAGCGGATCTGGCAGATCAATGTGATGTCGCACGTCTACGCAGCGCGCGCCGTATTACCGGGGATGATTGCCCGTGGCAGCGGATACCTGTTGCAGACCGCATCGGCCGCCGGCCTCCTGACGCAGATCGGTTCCGCCCCCTACTCGGTCACCAAGCATGCGGCCGTCGGTTACGCGGAGTGGCTCTCAATCACCCACGCGGCGCAGGGCATCAAGGTCTCGTGCGTCTGTTCGCAGGCAGTGTTCACGGACATGCTCGGCAATTCGACCGGCGGCATTTCCGAGTTTCTGCGCGGGTCGGCCCTGACTGCTGAAGAAGTGGCCGAAGCGGTCATCCAGGGACTCGCCACGGAGCAGTTCCTGATCCTGCCGCATCCTATTGTGGCCGAATACTTCCAGCACAAGGCGGAAAACTACGAACGCTGGCTCGGCGGCATGCGCAAGCTGCAGGCACGCTACGGAGGCCGGCCGTGAGCGTGCTGACCATCGTGCGTCACGGTCAGGCGTCGCTGTTTGCCGCCGACTACGACCAGCTTTCCGCAATCGGCGAGCGGCAGGCGCGCGCACTTGGGGTTTACTGGGCGGAACACAACGTCACAATTGATGCAGTCTATACCGGTCCGCGCGTGCGGCACCGGAAGTTTGCGGAGCTGGCGGCGGCGAGTTATCGGGAGCGTGGATTCAACTGGCCTGAACCGGTGGTGCTCAATGAACTTGACGAGTTCGATATGGACGGAATGGCGCAGCACCTTGGTCCGCAGTTGTCGTCCCGCGACGCCGAGTTCGCCCGCTTGGTTCAGGAATTTCTCGAGTGCACAGAGGAAGACGAGCGGCAGCGGGCGTTTCAGCGGATGTTCGAACGCGTGCTCCGACACTGGCAGGCGGCCGAATCGCTGGAAGGCGATGTTGAGACATGGCCAGCGTTCCGTGCGCGGATCGCGGGGGTGATCCGCCGCATCCAGACGGAGGCACAGCGCGGCGCCCGCGTCGCCGTGTTCACTTCCGGCGGCGTCATCGGCTGCTCGCTGCAGCAGGCGCTCGGCGTTACCGACGAGAAAATGCTTGAACTGAGCTGGCGCGTGCGCAACGCGTCCCTGACCGACTTCGTCTTCACGCCCGAGCGGATCACACTCGACACGTTCAACATGATCCCGCACCTGCAAGACCCCGAGCTGTGGACGTACCGGTAACCGGGAGAGGTTAGACGCCAGACGTTAGAGGTAAGAAGAAGATGAACAGGAGGTAACGGAGAGAACAGAGGAAACAAAGCGGCAAAGAAGTGAATGAACCGCGAAAGGCGCGAAAGCAGCGAAAGGAGTTGTCGGAAATGGTTGCTCCTCTGACAGAACCAAGCCCAAAGAATCTGCTTCACGCCTCCTGCAACTTTTAGCGGCGTCGCCATCCCCCGGTTTTCGCCTTTTTTCGCGTCTTTCGCGGTTCCTTCCCATTTCTTCCTCCGTTTTCTCTGTTGCCTCCGGTTGTTCTTTTGAGGTTTGAGAGTGAGCGCCGACTTCAACACCACTGCCGCGATTCGCACGGGCGAGGAACTGCCACTCGACCGGCTCGCGGAGTATCTGCAGCGCGAGCTGCCGCAGACGGGCGGAGCGGTCTCGGTTGAGCAGTTTCCCAGCGGCCATTCGAACCTGACGTACCTCGTGCGCCGCGGCGACCGCGAATGGGTGCTGCGGCGGCCGCCGTTCGGGAACGTCGTCGCCTCGGCCCATGACATGGGCCGCGAGTTCCGGATGCTTTCGCGGCTACACGCGGTCTACCCCCCTGCCCCTCGGCCAGAGCTTTACTGTGACGATGACAGCATCCTCGGAGTCCCGTTCTACCTGATGGAACGGCGGCACGGTGTGATCCTGCGCAAGTCGATTCCATCAGGTATCACCATCGACGCCGACCTCGCGCGGCGGATGTCAGCCGCGCTCGTCGACAACCTCGTCAAGCTGCATCAGATCGACATCCATGCCGCGGGCCTCACCGACATGGGCAAGCCGGACGGCTACGTCCAGCGACAGGTCGCCGGGTGGGCCAAGCGTTACAACAACGCCAAAACCTCCGACGTGCCGGCGATGGAGCAGCTCGCGGAGTGGCTCGCCCAGAATCAGCCGTACGAGTCCGGCGTGGCCGTGATCCACAACGACTACAAGTACGACAACGTCATCCTCGACCCCGCCGACCTGACGCGCATCGTCGCCGTCCTCGACTGGGAAATGGCCACCATCGGCGATCCGCTGATGGACCTCGGCGCCAGCCTCGCCTACTGGGTCGAACCGACCGACCCCGCCCCGCTGCGCCAGTCCGCCTTCGGCCCGACCGCGCTCCCCGGCAGCCTCACCCGCAAGGAAGTCATCGCACGCTACCAGCAACAAACCGGCCGCGCCGTCTCACAGCCGGAATTCTACTACTGCTTCGGACTCTTCAAACTCGCCGTCATCGTCCAGCAGATCTACGCCCGCTTCGTCCGCGGGAACACGCAGGACCCGCGTTTCGCCCACCTCGACCAGCTCGTCGTCCTGCTCAGCGCGCAGGCAGAGCACACGCTGACAGCCGGAACGCTCTCCTGATTCGCAAAGGGAAAAGCAGGAGGTAACAGAGAGAACAGAGGAAGCAAAGAATTACTTTTCTCGAGCGGACATGGTCCCCCGCCAGCCACACCCAAGAGGTTCACCGACGGAATTCAGGAATCTTCCCTCCCGAATTTCTTTGTGACCTTCGTGACCTTCTGTAAAACCCTTCTGTTGCACGTCGCTGGAACGACAAACGAATTGAACAGAAGGTCACAAAGGACACGAAGAAAAACTGAAATCGGCTTGGCGTTTCAGCCCGCTGCTGCTGAATGCAATTACCGATCTCTCCGTTGACTCCTCTGTTACCTCTGTTCCCTCCTGTCCATCCTCTTTTTCGGTCAGCCTGCAACAAGCGCCGGGTAGGTGCCGACGTCGCACAACCGCTTCGCCACGCGGCGGCGAACTTCCACGACATTCACCGGCGTCCACGGCAGGCAACGTCGTGCCAGGCCCAGCGCCCCGTTCAGTTCGTCTCCCGTCAGACAGGCCGCAAGCACCAGCGTCGCACGCTGTTCCATTCGCGCCACGCTGTCGTTCATCAGCGACAGCGTGAGGTCGGTCATCGCGGTCACCGTCTTGCCGGCGGCGAGATGCTTCTTCGTCCGCAGCAGTGCGCTTTCGTCGAGGAAGATCTCGATCACGATGTCGCTGATCGCCCCGACCACCTCCTGCTGCTCGACCAGTTGCTTGCCGAACTTTTGCACGGCCATCCCCGTCAGCCACAGCGCCAGCTGCTTGGCCCCCTGCAGCAGCACGCCGACGCGGTCCAGCGGCGCCATTCCGGCCCCCGGCAGTGCCGGCGGCTTCGGCGGCGTCTGCGGAACCGGGAACCGCCCGCGCTCGGCGCGCCGCAGCAGCGTGCTGGGAATGAACAGTCGGTTGATTTCGTTTGTCCCTTCGAAGATGCGGTTGATCCGCGCGTCACGGTACGACCGCGCCGGCGTGTACTCCTCGGAGAACCCGTACCCGCCGTGGATCTGCAGCCCCTCATCGACGACCTGGAACAGCACCTCGCTGCAGGCCACCTTGAGGATCGAACACTCAACGGCGAACTCCTCCATCCCGCGCGGGAACGGTGGGTTTGTCAGGTCCATTGTCTCACCAGTCGCCATCACCTCGTCGATGGCGCCGGCCGTGCGATAAGTGGCACTGTCGACCGCAAACGTCTTCGCCGCCATCTCCGCCAGCTTCTGCTGGATCAGCCCGAACGACGCGATCGGCCGCCCGAATTGCTGCCGCTCCAGCGCGTACTTCGTCGCCGTGCGGATCATTTCGGCCGACCCGCCGACGGCGCCGGCTCCCAGCCCGAACCGGCCAAAGTTGAGGATGTTGAACGCGATATAGGCGCCCTTCCCGACGCCCCCCAGCACGTTCTCCACCGGCACCTGCACGTTTTCGAGAATCACGCGGCGTGTCGATGACGACTTGATCCCAAGCTTCTTCTC
>JAXMBS010000052.1:0-37685 GCA_046349775.1 Planctomycetaceae bacterium
ACTGCCTGCGGATGCGCGGGCGTGTCGGTGTGCAGTCCGCGCAGGAAGCACAACTTGTCCACGTGTCGCGCGACGTTGGGATACAGCTCCGAAACCCACGTGCCCGTTTCGCCGTGCTGCTGAAACGCAAACTTTGACGCAACCAGCTTCCCACCGCCTGGTCCCGCCTGGCCGTCGCCGGACTGCAGCGCCGGCTTGTATTCGAACGTATCGAGCGTCGAGATCGCCCCTTCCATGAACAGGAAGATGATCCGCTTCGCCTTCGTCGGCAGTTGAGCGGGCTTTTCAGACAAAGGACCGGGCGCCGCGCGGCTGGCCGCAGCCGTCTGCTGCTGTTGCAGCCCCAGCATCCCGGCCAGCGCCAGGTAGCCGAACCCGCCCGCCGCCGACTGCAGCACCGCCCGGCGTGACACGTTGCCAAGATTCATGTCTACGCTTGTCGCTCGACAGTCCATCATCACACTCCCGTCTCAGTCATCCCAGCGAGCAGCTTCCAAACGACCAGACACCCTACCTCACATACCGGAACTCTCCGCTGGCCAGCAGCGCCTGGACAAAACTCGCCCATGCCGCCGTCTGCGGATCAATGGCATCCTCCTTCGCCGGTTTGGCAGTTGCGTCCCGCGCCGGATTCGCACCGTCGGCAGCCACCGGCGCAATCGGCTTGCCGGCATCGGTTGTCGCGGCTGCGACAGGAGTTTCCGAGGCCACAGCGGCGACTGCCGAAGCCGGCTGTTCCTGAGCGGCGAGCGCCGAGTAGTCGACCACGTATGCCAGCGCGCGGATGACTTCATCCGCGGTCGCCTCTCGATCCAACGCTGACCGGTACGCCCGACGCACGCGCTCGGCGGAGTCGACAGTCGCATCGCCAATCAGCCGCCGGGCCAGGCTCAGCGCTTGCCGGCGCACGAATCTGTCGTTCAGCAGGTAGAGCGCCTGCGGAGCGACCGTCGTCGTCTGGCGACTGCCGGTGACGAGTCCCTGCTCGGCGAAATCGAACACCTCGAGCGACTCCGGCACGATGGTCCTCAGCAGCGGCAGGTACACGCTGCGATTGCGGCTCGCGCGGGCCTGCTCAATCAATTTCTGTGCTTCCGGTCCATTGTTGCGGATTTCGATCACCGGGAGCTCCTTCACCGCAGCCGCAGGGCGCGTGCGATCGAGCACACCGCCAACGATGAGCATGGCATCGCGCAGCTCCTCAGCCGACAGGCGGCGCGGCGAGTGCCGCCACTGCCAGCGATTGGCCGGGTCGGCCGCGAGCTGCGCATCCGTGGCGTCGGAACTCAACTGGTACGTTCGCGTCAAGACGAGCGAGCGGATGAATCGCTTGAGCGACCAGCCCTGGTCGACCAGCGATGTTGCCAAGTGGTCGAGCAGTTCCGGATGCGTCGGCGCGACGCCGGTCGTGCCGAAATTGTCGACCGTCGAGACCAGCCCCGCACCGAACAGGTGCTGCCACACGCGGTTGGCGATGACCCGGCTCGTCAGCGGATTCTGCGGATTGACCAGCCAATCGGCCAGTTGCAGACGTCCGCTCTGATCGGCTGGAACCGTGGGTTGGCCCTCGTAGCTGAGAACGCGCGGAAACCCGCGCGGCACCACCGGTCCGAGCTGCTCCGCTTCGCCGCGCAGGCGGACCTGGGTATCGCTGATCGACTTGCTGTCGCGCACGCCGAAGGCGACTTCGCTGTAGGCCACCGGATCCGTGAGCATTGTCAGCTCGCCTTCGAGCTTACGAAGCTTTTGACGCGCGATCTGCCGTTTCGGCCGGCCGTTGTCACCCGGCTCCGCGCCTTCGGGACTGTCCCGCAGCCGCTCAAATTCCGCCTTCGCCTCGGCGACGGCTTTCTCGGCAGCGGCGATCCTCTCCTGCTGTGCCGGGTCGGCGTTCGCGGGAGTTCCCTGCGACAGCATCAGCAGTTTGGTCGTGTCGTAATAATCGAGGCCGCCGCCGCCCATCTTGCTGCGGACGCCGGCGCACAGATCGGTGCTGTGGAAAATTCCCGCCAGCGCGTAGTAGTCGCGCGTTGAGACGGGGTCGAACTTGTGATCGTGGCAGCGGGCGCAACTGACCGTCAGCGCCAGGAGCGATCGCGAGACGGTGTCGATCTGCTCGTCGATGTTGTCCATCTCGAACCGGACTTTGAACCGCTGGTTGACGTCCTTGACTCCCAGCGCAAGAAAGCCGGTGGCGACGAGATGCTCGCGTCGCTGTGCGTCATCCGCAGCCGGCAGCAGATCACCGGCGATCTGCTCGCGCACGAATTCGTTGAACGATTTGTCGGCGTTGAACGCGTCGATCACGTAATCGCGGTACCGCCACGCATGCGGATACGGCACATTGCGGGCCGAGCCGGTCGATTCTCCATAGCGTGCGACGTCGAGCCAGTGACGTCCCCAGTGCTCAGAATCGAGCAGGCGATCGATGACTTACCCGGTGTCGGATCGGCGACGAACGCGCCGTTTCTTCGGCGTCGGTGGCAGGCCGGTCAGATCAAACGTAACGCCGCAGCAGCGAAGTTGATCCGCGTCACCGACGGGGTGCCAGTCCCTGCTGCTCGAGTTGAGCAAGGATGAATCGATCGGTGTCGGACCGGGCCCAGTCGTTGATGCCGACCGAGGGCACCGGGCTGGTCATAGTGCGATCGGCGGCGGCGTCGAACTCTGCGGAGCACGGTCGCGGCGGCGTCCGTCGCCGGTTGTGCGGCACCGTCTGCAATCCACTGCCGCAGTGTCACAATGTCCTCGTCCGAGAGCTTTTCCCCTCGGCCGGCATCTTGATGTCCTCGTGGCTGTGCGTGACAGCCGCGATCAGCAGGCTGGCATCCGGACTTCCCGGCACGAGGCTGCCCTCAGTGTCGCCGCCGATCAGCAGCCCGTTGCGGTCGTCGACGCGCAACTGCCCGGCCGGCTTCGTATCGGCGGAATGGCAGTTGTAGCAGTGGCGAATAGAGGATCGGCCGGACCTGCTTCTCGAACCGCTCGATGGCGGCGGGGTCCGACGGGAGCTGTCCTGAGCCGCACACCGGGCCTGAACGAAGGCGGATCAGCAGCAGAGCTGCAAGGCCGATGGCTGTTCGGAATCGGGAATTCATCCGCACGAATCCTGACGCCGGGAGGCTGTTGCCGGGTGCCAGGTTCGAGTACGGCGGACCGGATTCGTTGTCTGCATCGACAATGCTGGAATCCCACGCCGGCAGGCGGGATTGATGGCGCGCACGATCCAATCATGATTGGTTCGCGTTTTCGATCCATCCGTTTCGTGGTCCGACGTCTACCATGCTCCGCCCACGGTTTCTGTTGATGGCGACGGTCATAGCGCTCTGCACCGGTGCACTGCGCGCCGCCGAGCGTCCCAACGTCGTTCTGCTCATCACCGACGACCAGCGGGCCGACACGGTCTCGGCACTCGGCAATCCGCACATCATCACACCCAATATGGACCGACTGGTCCGCGAGGGCTTTGTGTTCCGCAAATGCGTACTGCATGGGGAGCACGCAGCCGGCCGTCTGCTCGGCTCCAGCCGGACAATGCTCCACTCCGGTCGCTCGCTGTACCGGCTGAAGGGCGTCGAGCAGGCCCGCATCTCGGCCAGTCGTTCGCCGACGCCGGCTACGCGACGTTCCACATCGGCAAGCGCGGCAACACGCCCCACGCGCTCCATAAGGCGTTCACGGTCTCCAGCTACCTCGACGACCAGCACGAACGCGCCGGCGGCTTTTCCGGTCGCACCGAAGTGAACGCGGCGCTCGACTTTCTGGCGCAGCGCGACGCGACGAAACCATTTTTGATCCTGATCGAATTTGCCGGACCGCACGATCCGCGCGGCACGAACCCGGAAACCCGCGCGCTCTATCACACCGACGACATTCCACTGCCGGCCAACTACCTGCCGTTCCATCCGTTCGACAACGGCGAGCTGCTCGTCCGCGATGAGCAGCTCGAGGCCTGGCCGCGCACACCCGATGCTGTCCGTCGCCATCTGCACGACTACTACGCGATGATCACCTACATGGACCAGCAGATGGGTCGCCTGTTCGCCGCCCTTGACGAGCGCAACGATTGGAACAATACAGTCGTCGTCCTGACGTCCGATCACGGCCTGGCGATCGGCAGCCACGGCCTGTTCGGCAAGCAGAACCTGTATGAAGACGGCATGCAGCCGCCGCTCGTCTTTCGCGGTCCCGGCGTGCCAAACAGCGAGTCGGACGCGCTCGTCTATCTGTTCGATATCTACCCGACGCTCTGCGGACTCACCGGTGTCCCGCAGCCCGCTGGCATCGACGGCCGCGACCTCACGCCGGTCATTCAGGGGCGACAGCCGGCAGTCCGCGACACGCTCTTTCTCGCCTATCGGGACGTCCAGCGTGCTGTGCGGCAGGGGGACTGGAAACTCATCCGCTATCCGCAGGTCGACGTGACGCAGCTCTTCAATCTCGCCGAAGATCCGCACGAAATCCACGACATCGCGCAGGATCCCGCGCAGTCCGAGCGGGTGCAATCCATGCTCGCAGTGCTGGCTGAGCAGCAGAAACTATGGGGCGATATGCAGCCGCTGAGCGTCGCGAATCCGAAACCGGCCGCCGTGGACGAAGCATTCTTCTCGGGGAAGTGAGGGAGCGACACATGCTGATTTTGAGCATGCGCGCGGGCGAGGTCGCCTCAATCGACAACATCGCCGTTAACATCGGAGAGTTGACGGTCGATCGTGCGCGCGTGACGGTCAATGCACCGATCGGTTCTCGTGTCAAATTGATGCCCGAAGACGTCGTTGTGACCCCGCAGATTTCCGTCTGGCGGGCGACTCAGGAGCAGATTCATATTGATGAGGATATCCAGATCTGGGTGGTCCGTCTCAATGCCAAGCAGGCGCGAATTGGCTTCTTTTGCGATCGCAAACGGCACGTGACTCTTGAGCGTGTGATCACCGAAGAACTCGGCGATGAGTCACTGAACGAATAAAGCGTTCAGTCACAGGCAAGGGGGCGAATTCCTCAACGAATCCACCCGCCACCCAGTACCTGCTCGCCGTCATACAGCACAACCGCCTGCCCCGGCGTCACGCCATACTGCCGCTCGTCAAACTCGACGTGCATCGCGTTGTCACCGGTGAGGTCCACAGTGCATTCGGCCGCCGCGTGCTGGTACCGAATCTGCGCCGTGCAGCGGAACTGCTCCGGCACATCCTCCACGAGCCAGTTGAGCCGATCCGCCTCCAGCGCTGAGCACGCGAGGTCTCCCTTTTGCCCGAGCACCACTTGCCGCGACTCCGCATCAATCTTCACGACGTACCGCGGTTCGCCGAACGTAACTCCCAGCCCCTTGCGCTGGCCGATCGTGAACCGCTCATAGCCCTGATGTCGGCCGAGTACTTTGCCGGCCGTGTCGACAAACTCGCCGGCCGTTTCGTGTTCTCCCCGATGTTGTGCGACGAATGTCGCATAGTCGTGGTCCGGAATGAAGCAGATCTCCTGGCTGTCCGGCTTGTCGGCCGTCCGCAGGCCCGCCTGTCGCGAGAGATCGCGAATCTCAGCCTTGTCGTAGCCGCCGACCGGGAACAGGATCCGGTCCAGCAGCTCGCGCCGGATCCCGAACAGCACGTACGACTGGTCTTTCGCCGGATCGAGACCGCGAAACAGACCCGGCACACCGTCGGCGCTCCTCTGGACGCGGGCGTAATGTCCCGTCGCGATGAATTCCGCCCCGACGCTCTCGGCAAACTCCCACAGCTTCCCGAACTTCAGCCAGACGTTGCACATCACGCACGGGTTTGGCGTCCGTCCCGCCAGGTACTCGTCCGCGAAGTAATCCTTGATCCGCCCGAACTCCTCGCGGAAGTTCAAGGCGTGAAACGGGATATCGAGTGCGTCCGCCACGCGTCGCGCGTCCGCTGCGTCCGCCGCGCTGCAGCAGCCCTGTTTCGACGCCCGGCGTTCGACAATCGGTAGCAGCACATCGGCCGAAGTTGCGCACGCCGTCGCCTCGGACCCCGAGCGCATGAACAGACCGATCACCTCGTGCCCCTGCTGCCGCAGCAGCCAGGCCGAGGCGGAACTGTCCACTCCGCCGCTCATCGCGAGGACGACACGTGCCATTTCTTCCTGGGACTTCTGTAAAGGGCCTTGAGGCGCAGCCACCGTCGCTTCGGCGTGAGGAGGCTATTCCACCTGCTCCTCAATCCTCAGCCTCGGCGAGCCGATTCCTTTCCACGCGCACCACTCGCTCCAGTAACTCAGCATCCCAGAACCGGGGTGATCGCTGTCCTGGTATCGAAAGAGCGGATCGAAGACGAAATTCGCCATCGTGATTACGCGGTAGTGGGGAAACGCTCCCGTCTGCATAAGGTGGCCGCAGTACCAGTGATAAGCGCCAAATGCCCACAGGTAAACTCCGAGCGCGCCAGCGACTGCACAAAGCGCCACCGCGACCGATTTACCAGTCTTTCGAAACGGAAACATGCAGGAGTTTATCGCAATTGCGAGCGGGTTACACGATTGAACCGCTGTCACCGACAGCACCGCACGGGCCGAATCCGCTCGTTTGCAAACCGAATTCCGCCGGGTTACTGTGGTTTTCCTGTTATTGCCGCCCAAAGCCGGCCCGCATCATTGATTGACTCCACGCTCGCCAAAAGGAACTGCGCTATGGGACGTCCTGTCACTCTGTTCACCGGACAGTGGGCCGACCTCCCATTGGACACGCTCTGCAAGAAGGCCAAGGACTTCGGCTACGACGGCCCGGCTGGCGTGCTGGGGCGATCACTTTTGAAGTCGCCAAGGCCCTCTCAGACGACACCTACGGCCCGCAGCTGACCTGTTGGAAAAGCATGACCTGAAACTGTTTATGATTTCCAACCACTCCGTAGGCCAGGCCGTCCTCGACCCGATCGATGCCCGCCACAAGGCGATCCTCCCTGATTACGTCTGGAAGGACGGCAACCCGGTGGGGTCCACCATGGCCGCAGGAGATGAACACCGCCTGCTCGCCCGTAAGCTCGGCGTCGGCGTCGTCAACGGCTTCACCGGCTCCAGCATTTGGCACTGTACGACTTCCCGCCGGTCCCCCCGCTCGATGATCGACGACGGCTTCAAACTGCTTGCCGATCGCTGGAATCCGATCCCCGACGTCTTCCAGGAATGCGGCATCAAGTTCGCGCTGGAAGTCCACCCGACGGAAATCGCGTTCGACATCTACTCGGCCGAGATGGCTCTCAAGGCCCTCGATCATCGTGAGGAATTCGGCTTCAACTTCGACCCCAGTCACCTGATCTGGCAGGGAGCTCGATCCCGGTCGAGTTCATTCCGCATTCACGGACCGCATCTATCACGTCCGCCATGAAAGACGCGGCGGTGACGCTCAACGGCCGCACCGGCATCCTCTCCAGCCACCTGCCGTTCGGCGACCGCGCCGTGGCTGGGATTTCCGCAGCGTCGGCCGAGGCGGCGTCCGCTTCGAGGAAGTGATCCGCGCTCTCAACGCCGCCGGGTACCCCCAGGACATGCCGCTGTCCGTGGAATGGGAAGACTCCGGCATGGACCGCGAAATCGGTGCGGCCGAAGCGGCCCAGTTCTGCAAGAACGTCGATTTCAAGCCCTCCGGCCGGGCGTTTGACTCGGCGTTTGCGGAGTAACGCGGGGTGACACGCCCCGCGCCTCACGAACGGCGTGGCGAGCCGCGGACGAAGACCGCGTCGCAATCCGCCTCCCTTAAGCGATGGGCGACCGACGGTATGATTCGGTGATGCAAGCGACTTACACCGCCGTCATTAAGCAGTCCGGTCCCTGGTGGATCGGATGGGTCGAAGAAATTCCGGGCGTGAACTGTCAGGAAGCGACGCGCGACGAGTTGCTGGAGACACTGCGCATCACGCTTGAAGAGGCATTGGAGTTCAACCGGCAGGAGGCGCGCGCCGCCGCAGGGAGCGATTACGAAGAAACATCGCTCCAAGTATGAAGAGGATCGACCTGCTGCGTCATCTGGCGCGAAATGGTTGCAAACTGCTGCGGGAGGGAGGCCGGCATTCCTGGTGGGGAAATCCTGTGTTGAACACGAGGACCGCCGTGCCGCGGCATCGAGAAATCGACGAGAATCTATGTCGCAAGATTTGTAAGGATCTCAGGATTTCCGTTCCTTGAAAACCATTCAGTCACGGGAGGCAGTCTTGACTGCCACCGAACCGCTCGCCATCTGAGCGTCGTCCGAAGAGCGGATGATCTTCATCGAACTCACCGACGGTCGGATCGTCGAGTTCCCGGCAAATCGCTTTGAACGATTGAACGGGGCGAATTCACAGCTTGGTTGATCTTCCCGCACGCTGCGCCGTGTTCGTGACGATCCGCCCGTCCGCCCCGCTATCGTCAGGCGGAGGCGCGCTCATACATCCCTGGCTTCGTGTCGCGGATTTCCTGTCATAATGACTGACAGCGCTGATCAATTGGCCGCGCGCCCGGGAAAACGAGTGCCCGTTGCGTTCTGACGACAGCTCTGTCGTCTTTGCACCACACCGCCGTGGCGTTGCGTCAACACACGTGCCAGCAGACGTGTCAACTCTGAGAAACCGCGAGGTTCTCGTCGCACACGGCCACCGCGGTTCTACGGTTTCTGTATCGGATCGCCGATGACGCGTTGCCCGCGATCTCGCCTCCCCGATTGCATGTTGCCTGCTGGGGAGGCAGGTTGCGGTGCCACAGGGCACGCGGACGGACTGTTGTATTCCGTGACGGACCGCGTCCAGAGGTGCCTCCCATGCTTCGACAGCGTCATTACCTGTCTCGGACGTTTTGCTGGATGTGCTTGTCTGCCCTGGCGGTGACGTGCGCCCTGCCCGATGACCTGTTCGCCGGCGCGCGGGGTGGAGGGATCGGATCGGGTGGGGGAACCAGCGCCGCCAGCGCTCCAGGTGGAGGTACGGCGCCGCACGGAGGGGGGATGCCGAGGGGCACTGGCCGACGCTCGTCGGGAGGGCTCAGTACCGGCTCCAGCACGACGACATCCTCGACCTCACCCTTGTCGAGGCTGCGGATCGCCAGCGCCATGCATCGCAATCTGCGAGGCCATGCGCGCGCCTGCCGGCAGGCAAGCACGAATTGAACGGTCAGCAGGCCAACGGGGAGGGGACTGCCAGGACAGCACCGAGCTCGGCCCTGAGCGGGGTCCTCTTCGAGATCGGCCCGGACGGCTCTTGTCGTCTGGGCCGCATTGTGGAGGGCCTGAAGCGGCACGCGATCCGGCAAGCGACGATCCAGCGGAATCGCAGTGCCATCCAGTATTTGCTGACTGCCGATCGCTGACCGCTGATCGTGCCGCCTCGCCGCGCGCGGCCGCGACGCGTTGGTTCAAACCGGCGTGCCGTCCCAAACCCGCGGCCGTTCCTACAATCTGAGCGACGATACAAGGCTGGCATCATTGCCGTCGCAATGCTGTACAGCCGCCCTCGTTCCCGCCGGGGAACACGCTGCCGCAAACTTCCTGCTTCGCGCGCAACAGGCGGACATTCCCTCGTGTCCCAGACATCAACCATCACGTTCGGCCAGGCGGAGCGCGACGCGGCGGCGCGGCTGATCGACCTGGCGCTCGCCGAAGACCTTGGCGATCGCGGCGACATCACGACAAAGCTGATGATCCCGCCCACCGCGTCGGGAACGGTGCATCTCGTCGCGCGGCAGTCGGGCGACTCAGCGGGTACGATCAGCGCTGGTCTTCGCCGAGGTCGATCCGCGTGTCACGATCAGGGAATGCACGCACGACGGCGCACTGCTGACGCCGGGAGAGCGCGTGGCCACGCTCAACGGTCCGACTGCGTCGCTGCTCACCGGCGAGCGGACTGCGCTGAACTTCGTCACGCATCTGTCCGGCATCGCCACGCTGACGCAGCGCTTTGTTGAGGCAGCCGCCGGCGGCAAGGCGGTCATTCTCGATACGCGCAAAACACTTCCCGGCTGGCGCGTGCTCCAAAAGTACGCGGTCCGCTGTGGCGGCGGGACGAATCACCGCCTGGGCTTGTACGACGGCATTTTGATTAAGGACAACCATCTGGCGGCACGGTACGGGGCACGCACCGGCCAGCCGCCCGCGAGCGAATCGTCTCGCTCATTTCAGGTCCGACCGCTGTCGATTGCCGTCGAGGAGGCGCGCGCCCGTGCTCCCGCCGGCATGCGGATCGAGATCGAAG
This sequence comes from Planctomycetaceae bacterium, assembly GCA_046349775.1. GTDB lineage: Bacteria > Planctomycetota > Planctomycetia > Planctomycetales > Planctomycetaceae > JAEUIG01. The sequence goes on from JAXMBS010000052.1 coordinate 10,176, forward strand.
TCGATTCGCTGGAGCAGTTGCAGGATGCTCTGCACGCCAGGCCGGACATCATCCTGCTGGACAACTTCACGCCGGAACGCATGCGCGAAGCCGTCGCCGCGCGAGATCAGCAGTCCCGCGAGACGTTGCTGGAAGCCTCCGGCGGCGTGAACCTCGACACGATTGCCAGGATTGCCGCCACTGGAGTGGACTTCATCAGCATCGGTGCCCTGACGCACTCGGCCCCGGTGCTCGACCTCGCCTTTGATTGGGAATCCGCACGGTGACTGCGGGTTACCTGTCCGGCGCACCCGGGCGCGGCCGTCGCAGCGTGTTCATGCCGCTCCTGGCCGGCGTCGACAAACTGGCAGCCCGCGATATCTTCGACGACATCTGCGCCATTCTCGACGCCAACGCCGAAATCGAAGCCTGATCTTATCCACCACGAAGTCAGAGCATTTGGCCACCGAGTTCACGGAGTTCACCGAGAGAAATGGGCTCACTCTCCTCAGTGTCCTCGGTGGCTAAAGATTTGAACGGTACCCATGTAAGGTGATTCGGCACGTGCATCATCCGGCCGATCGCGACCCACTAGCAGCCATCCACGACCAACTCTTCTTTCCCCATGCCCTCTGTCCTCGTCACCGGCCACGTCTACAAGAATCCCAAGCCCTATCTCCGGGCTATCCACGCTTGGCATCCGTCGATCGTGCGACTTGACGACGGCGAGCTTGTGGCCGCTTTTGATCTCGGCCAGGGCGCCGAGAGCTGCGACTATCGCACCTGGTCCTCGCGCTCCCGCGACGACGGACAGACGTGGACCCCGCCGACGCGCCTGCTCGCCGACGATCCTGCCGCGACCCGTCCCTCCACCCACCTGATCCGGCTCGGCCTCACCCGCTCCGGCGAGATGACCGGCTACGGTGCGCGCCACTTCCGCGACCGCCCCGACGAAGGTCTCGTCAACCGCGACAACCTCGGCTACGGCGACATGGAACTGTTTCTCATGCGCAGCCGCGACCGGGGACACACCTGGACCGCGCCCGTCACCATTACGCCGCCGCTCGTCGGCCCGGCCTTCGAGCATTGTCACAGCATCGTCGAACTCAGCGACGGACGCTGGCTCGCCCCCACCTCCACCTGGCGCGGCTGGAACGGCGAAGAGCCTAACGGCATGCAATGCGTCGCCTTCGTCTCGCACGACCGCGGCCAGTCGTGGCCCGAATACCTCACCCTCGCCAACCGCTCTCACGAAAAAGTGATCTGCTGGGAGGTCTCGCTCATCGAACTGCAGCGAGGCGGCTTGCTCTCCGTCGTCTGGTGCTTCGACGAAAAAACCGGCCGCAGCGCCCCCAACATGTACAGCTACTCCGCCGATGGCACGCACTTCACCCCGCCCACCGAGTGCGGTCTCCGCGGTGAAACGTGCAAGCTGCTCGCACTCGCCGATGGCCGCATCCTCGCCCTGTACCGCCGCCTCAATCCCGCCGGACTCTGGGCACAGGTCGTCACGATCGAGAACGGCCGCTGGATCAACCACGAAGAAGCCGTCGTCTGGCAGGGCCCTACCTCCGGCATGCACGGCCAGCGCAACTCCAGCGACGAACTCAGCGGCTTGAAGTTCGGTTTCCCCCAGATGGTCCAGGTCCCGAGTGGCGACGTCCTCGCCATCTTCTGGTGCGTCGAAGACTGCCAGCACGTCATCCGCTGGGTGCGCCTGCGCGTCACGTGACGAGAGTCCAGGGACGAATGACCAGTGTTGAGTGTTCAGACTGGGTGGCATGCTGCGACGTTGCGATGCCCACCGGCGCCCGTCGCTCCTTCACAATTGACCATTGACCATAATCCATTAACAGCCAATGCGCCTGACCCCCAAATCCGGCGGCCTCGCCCTTGCCGTCAAGGTCGTCCCCGGCGCCTCCCGCAACCGCATCGTCGGTCCCTATGGTGACGGCCTCAAGATCACCGTCTCTGCTCCCCCCGAACGCGGCGCCGCCAACGACGCAGTCATCGAACTCCTCGCCACCGCGCTCCAGATCCCACGCTCCGACATCCAAATCCTCTCCGGCCACACGAATCCCCGCAAACAACTCCTGATCACCGGCCTTGCATCTGCAGAGATCGAAACCCGCCTCGCCACGCATCTTGCCTGAACATCTTTCCTGGCCTCCTGCATTCCTGCCTTTCTTATCCAGCGTGTCGCCCATCGAGTGTCGTCTAGCGCCGTTCCCACGTTCCCAGCCGGTGGGAACTCTCCCCGCGACCGGTTAACATACCTCTCCGCATGCTGCCTGCGCCGGTGGTACGCGCAATCGGCCTGAACGGAGAACCATGAAGAAGCTGCTCGTCGCCAACCGCAGTGAAATCGCCATCCGCGTCTTCCGCGCGGCGACCGAACTCGGCATCCCCACCGTCGCCATCTACGCCTACGAAGACCGCTTCGCCCTCCACCGCTTCAAGGCGGACGAGGCCTACCAGGTCGGCAAGCCCGGCGAGCCGATTCGCTCGTACCTCAACTACAACGCCATCGTCGACGTCGCGAAGCAGGCCGGCGTCGACGCGATCCACCCCGGGTATGGTTTCCTCTCAGAGAAGCCGGAGTTCGCCAAGGCGTGCGAAGACGCCGGCATCACGTTCGTCGGCCCCAGCGTGAAGCTGCTGCACCAGTTGGGTGACAAAACCGAAGCCCGGCACATCGCCATCGCGGCCGGTGTCCCCGTCCTCGGCGGCACGGCGACGGCGATCAAGGACGCGACAGACGGCGAGGCCGAAGCCAAAAAGCTCGGCTACCCCGTGATTCTCAAAGCGGCCCACGGCGGCGGCGGTCGCGGCATGCGCATCGTCGAGAAACCGGCCGACTTCAAGAAATCCTTCGAAGCCGCCCGCCAGGAATCGCTCACCGCCTTCGGCAGCCCCGACGTCTTCCTCGAGAAATACATCCGCCGCGCGCGGCACATCGAAGTCCAGATCCTCGGCGACAAGCACGGCAACATCGTCCACCTGCACGAGCGCGACTGCTCTGTCCAGCGTCGGCACCAGAAGGTCGTCGAAATCGCCCCCGCAGTGAACCTCACGCAGTCCGTGCGCGAAGCCCTGTTCGACGCCGCCGTCGCCATCGCGAAGCAGGTCGGCTACCAGAACGCCGGCACGATGGAGTTCCTGGTCGACGCCGACACCGACAAGTTCTTCTTCATCGAGTGCAACCCTCGCGTCCAGGTCGAGCACACCGTCACCGAAGAAGTGACCGGCATCGACATCGTCCGCGCGCAGATTCTCATCGCCCAGGGCAAGAAGCTCACCGATCCCGAGCTCGACATCGGCGACCAGAGCCAGATCCACACCGTCGGCTTCGCCCTCCAGTGCCGCGTCACCACCGAAGACCCCTCCAACGGTTTCGTCCCCGATTACGGCCGTATCTCCCACTACCGCTCCGCCGCCGGCATGGGCATCCGCCTCGACGCCGGCACCGCGTTCAGCGGCGCGTACGTCCAGCCGTACTACGACTCGCTGCTCGTCAAAGTCACCGCCCGCGCGCGGCGCTTCCCCGACGCCGTTGCCCGCATGGAGCGCTCGCTCCACGAATTCCGTATCCGCGGCGTGAAGTCGAACATCCCGTTCCTGCACAACCTCCTGCAGCATCCCAAGTTTCTCGCCGGCCAGTGCACCACCACCTTCATTGATGACACGCCCGTCCTGTTCGACTTCCCCGAACGCAAGGATCGTGCGACCAAGCTCCTCACGTTCGTCGGCGAGACGATCGTCAACGGCAACCCCCTCGTAAAGGATCGACCCAAAGCGACGCGTCGCGCCCCGGCGCCGGTGCCGAAAGTCGATTTGACGCAGCCGCGTCCCGCCGGCACCCGCGACAAGCTCAAGGAACTCGGCGCGAAGAAGTTCGCCCAGTGGGTCCTCGAGCAGAAGCCCCTGCTCATCACCGACACCACCTTCCGTGACGCGCACCAGTCGCTGCTCGCGACCCGCATGCGCACGCACGATCTCCTCCAGATCGCCGACGTCTACTCCTACCGCCTCCCGCAGCTCTTCTCCCTCGAAATGTGGGGCGGCGCCACGTTCGATACCTCCATGCGGTTCCTCAAGGAGTGTCCCTGGGCCCGCCTCACCCAGATGCGCGAGCGCTGCCCGAACATCCTCTTCCAGATGCTGCTCCGCGCCTCCAACGCCGTCGGCTACACCAACTACCCCGACAACGTCGTCCGCGCCTTCGTGAGGACCGCCGCTGAGTCCGGCATGGACGTCTTCCGCGTGTTCGACTGCCTCAATTGGGAACCGAACATGCGCGTCGCCATCGACGCCGTGCTCGACACCGGCGCCCTCTGCGAAGCCGCGATCTGCTACTCCGGCGACATCACGAACCCGCACCGCACCAAGTACGACCTCAAGTACTACCTCAAGCTCGCCAGGCAGCTCGAAAAGCAGGGCGCCCACCTCCTCGCGATCAAGGACATGGCCGGCCTCTGCAAGCCCGAAGCCGCCGCCACGCTGATCACCGCCCTCCGCCAGGAAGTCGGCATCCCCATCCACTTCCACACGCACGACACCGCCGGCATCCAGGCCGCCTCGATCCTCAAGGGCGCCGACGTCGGCCTGCACATCGCCGACGCCGCCATGGCCCCCATGTCCGGCGGCACCTCGCAGGTCAACCTCAACACCCTCGCCGAAGCCCTCCGCTTCCAGCCCCGCGACACCGGCCTCGACACCGCCGCTCTCGACGCCGTCTCCGAATACTGGCGCTGCGTCCGCGAGTTCTACACCCCCTTCGAAAGCATCACCCTCCCCGGCACCGCCGACCTCTACAGCCACGAAATGCCCGGCGGACAGTACACCAACCTCTACGAGCAGGCCCGCGCCCTCGGCCTCGCCGAACGCTGGACCGAAGTCTGCAAGGTCTACGCCGATGTCAACCAGATGTTCGGCGACATCGTCAAAGTCACGCCGACCTCCAAATCCGTCGGCGACATGGCCCTGTTCATGGTCGCCAACAATCTCACGACCGACGACGTCGTCAATGGCGAGCGCGACCTCGCCTTCCCCGAATCGGTCATCGACCTCCTCAGCGGCGCGATGGGCCAGCCCCCCGGCGGCTTCCCGGAAAAAGTGAAGGCCCGCATCGTCGGCAATCGCCCGTCCTTCACCGGCCGCCCCGGCGAAACCCTTCCCGATGCCGACTTCGCCGAAGCGGCGAAAAAACTCGAAGCCCGGCTCGGTAACCCGCCGTCGCCGCAGGAGGTCCTCTCGCAGATCCTCTACCCCAAGGTCCACGACGACTTCGTCGCCCACACCCGCCTACAGCGACACCAGCGGCCTCCCCACCCCCGTCTTCTTCTACGGCATGCAGCCGCAGGAGGAGTTCTCGGTCGACATCGAGCCGGGGAAGACGCTGATCACGAAGTTCATCACCGTCGGCGGCCCCCATCCCGACGGCACCCGCACCGTCTTCTTCGAGCTCAACGGCCAGCCCCGCGACGTCAACGTCAATGACAAGTCGCTGAAGCCACGGCGCCGAAGAACCTCAAGGCCGAGCCGACGACCCCACCCACGTCCCCGCCCGGCTCCCCGGCATGGTCGTCAGCGTCGCCGTGAAAGAAGGCGACACCGTCCGCAAAGGCCAGCCGCTGCTGACCATCGAAGCCATGAAAATGCAGAGCACGTTGCAGGCCGACCGCGACGGCAAGATCGTCCAGTTGCCGTGAAGCCCGGCAGCCAGGTGGAAACCGGCGATCTATCGTTGACGCCCGAGTGACCATATCAATCCAGCATCTTTCCAATAACCGGCAGGTCTTACCGCACGACGCCGAAACGACGCGGCTCATTGAGACAATTTCCGGGCGTCGGTAGCCGTCATACTATCCTGTGCGTGACAACGGTACGCGCCTTGCCTAGGCGACAACATGGCCAAATTCACCGTCGACACACACCTGTTCCGCGAGCTCGGCGAATTGCTCGTTGGCCGGGATTCGACGCGCTCGTGGAACTCATCAAGAACTCGTACGACGCGGACGCGACGGTCGTCACGATCTACGGAGAAAACCTCGGTCGACCTGGCGGAACGATACTAATCAGCGATGATGGTATCGGTATGACTGAAAAGGCATTTGCGGCCGGCTTTCTGCGCATCGCGTCTCGCGTCAAGGAAGTCGGCGATCGGAGGTCACCAGTTTTCAAACGACGGTATACCGGGCGTGAAAGGTGTAGGTCGTCTAGCTGCCCAGAAGCTCGCGTGGAGGCTAGCTATTACTTCGATCCCAGCCTGAGGTCTGCGACAAAGCTGAGCCAATCCAGGCCGCGATCGACTGGAGAAAATCGATGAGTGTGAAACGCTCGATGATGAAGGCATCGACGACGCGATCTCAATCGAGAGTGTGGATTCTGACGATCCGTCTGGAACCAAGATCGAATTGCGGCGACTTCGGGGCAAATGGACCCCGACCGAACGAACTAGGGTAATCCACGAAGTGACCACCTTCCGGCCACCGCCGGTACTCATTCAAGTGTCAAGCCGCCTTACACAACGGGATCTTTTGTTCGATCAACCGACCGTTCATGACGTAAACGCACAGCGCGATCCAGGATTCACGATTCGCTTAGAAGGTGACTTCGATGTCGGCGAAGAACATTGGAGTGCGGTGGCAGAGGTTGCTGACTGGATCTTAGAGATTAAGGCGGACAACGCTCGACAACGCGTGTCTTATTTAATCACTCCAACAAAGTCGTTCTTGAAGGATCACCCAAAGGCTGAGCAACACGACTTTGAGTGGGACTCGCCGCAATTAGACTATATTCCAAGCTTTCATGCTCGCATTTTGATTCGGGACGGCAGAGAGGATCTTTCCGCGCATCAGCGCGCTTGGTTCACACGTAGTGCGGGCGTTCGCATATATATGGAAGGCTTTCGCGTTCTTCCATATGGTGATACGGGTGACGACTGGCTCGAGCTCGACTTCGATTATTCACGTCGACAGCGGAGTCTTCGCTTCCTTTCGAACGCACCTTTTGATTTGCAGCGATTTGGTGCCACTGATCAGGACTTTGGTCTTCACACTCGTCGCAATACTTCATATTTCGGCGCCGTCTTTCTCACAATGCGCGGCGCTGCCGAGCTCAACATGCTCGTCAACCGTGAAGGCTTTATTCCCAATGCCGCATTTCTAAGCCTGAAGCACATCGTGCGCACCGGGATCGATCTCTCAGTGCGCGTCAAGGCCTACGAAACCGGTGCTGACCGTCAAAAGTGGCGCGATCAGCGCTCGACTGAACGGACAAGTGCAGTTCCTGAACGCATGAAGCTCCGCGAGGCTGCCGAGCAGTCCGTGACGCAAGCAAAGGAATTAGCCCAGCAGGCGAGAGTCGCTGCAGCCGCTGGGGATGTACGCAAGGCGGAGCGCCTGATCGAATCAGCAGGAAAGGAGATTGTGCAAAGCACTTCCCTCGCCGGAGAACTCGTTTCTGACAGGTCAATCCTCCAGATACTCGCTGGGGTCGGCCTGCAAATGGCGGCGTTTGTCCACGAGATGAATGCACTCCTCGGAATGGCGAGCGCGGTCGAAGCATCGCTCATCTCGCTAAAAGTATCGGCGACTCTTGGTCCAGACGGTCGAAAGCAACTTGCCAAGCTATCGCAGAGCATGGGCGACTTGCGACGAGTCGTTGAGCGGCAAGCATCGTATTTGAAAGATGTTACATCACCGGATTCTCGTAGGCGACGGTCGCGCCAGCGACTTCATGACCGATTTGATGCTGCCTTGAAACTTGTGGCCCGTGCAGCGGATAAGCGCAACATAACTATAGCAAATGCTATTCCGCAGGAGATCAAATCGCCTCCGATGTTTCCAGCCGAACTTACAGTCGTGTTCTCAAACTTGCTCTCGAATGCGATTAAAGCCTGCAGGCGGAACGGAGACATTCAAGCGAAAGCGCGCACATTGTCGAGCGGTGTCGTCGAGTTGACCATTCAAAATACTGGTGCTCGGGTGAATTTGAGGGATGCCGAAAAGTGGTTTCTTCCATTCAGATCGACGACTGTAGAGGCGGACCCGGTACTGGGTCAAGGCATGGGAATGGGCTTGCCAATTGTACGCAATATCCTCGAGGAATACGGTGCAACGATCTGCTTTACAACACCCACTGGTGCGTTTTCCACATCTGTTAAGATTGCATTCCCATAGGAGCGTGTTCGGTGTCACGCGATGACGTCTCGCCAACGGTACTGTTTGTTGATGACGAACAGGAGACTCTGACTGCGCTAGCAGATCAGGTGCGGTCTGCTGGTGCGAATAGATGCGAGGTAATCTCGCCCGAGGATCTTGATGATGACGCGCTCAGGTCCACTGATTTAGTCGTTGTGGATTTCACGCTTGACGCATGGATAGACCGAATCGAAACAGACGTGCCGTACTTGATGCCGATTAACGGCATCGCGCTGAGCGCCGTCCTGCGCGAACAATGCCACAGGCTGGATTCGGCTCCCCCCACGGGATTTGCGCTGATTACCGGTAAGCCGGACGCTGTTTCGTCTGCCCCAGGTGAATTACGCCCTCACGTCATTGCTCGGCTTTCCAATTTGGAATGGTTTTTTGAGAAGCAAGGCGAATTGGAGCTGAATGTTCAGCAGATTATTGAGCTCGCGAGAGCAATCCAAGGGCTGCCCGCAGAACTCTCTCAACAACTGGGCACCCTGGAGACGCTGCTTGCGCTGCTTGGAGTGCAAACGGATGTATTGAAGGATCGCTACGCCGACGCCGTGGAACGCTGCAGGCCGCCGCTTCACCACTTGTCACAGCAAAGCGGCGGACTCATCCTATTGCGCTGGCTCCTCCATCGCATTTTGCCTCATACATGCTTCTTGATTGACACGAGCACACTGGCTGCGCGTCTGCGCGTGACACCACGCTCACTCCATGGCGAACTCGACAGAGCATCTCCTTTATTGGACGCACTAAGCGCCTACAAGTATACCGGCCCATTGGCCAACTTCGATGGTCCACGGTGGTGGAGAAGTGGCGTGGAACAGTGGCTTTGGGAGATTACCGAAGGTCAATCCGCGAATGCTGATGCAATCTACAATGCATTATTCAGAGTCGGTGCAGTCGGTATCCAATCTCTTAATGTTGTCCGTCCCGTCGTGACTCTGGACAAGGATCTACGCCCGGAGCAGGATCTGTCAGCACGAGACGATGTCGTTGCCCTTCATCTCGACGATTGGCCGAGCTATGCCGAACCAGCATACATGAGACGCGCATTACTGAAAGAGAATAGCCACTTGAAGATTTATGAAGTGCGCTGAGGCAAGCGGCACATTCGGGGAGGCATCCGTATGCCGGGCTATCGTGGGCTTGCATTTGATTACGCAGACATGCTCGTTGAAATCAATCGGATGGAGTCTCTTTCCTCGCAGTTCGTTGCGCCGCATTCCGAGGGCGTACTCGCCCGATGCTATGAAACGCTTGAAAACATCAGGCATTCGACGACGACGCGGACGCAGTTCTTTGAGATCAGCGATACGTGGCCGCTACGCACCATTGACAGTTGCGGCGAGTATCGCGCCAGCGGCCGAACCGGCGGACGCTGCCTTTACGGCACGCTATCATTCCGCTGGGAAGTTCAAAATCCCAATGCGGGGTCCTCACGCCAAAAGGAGTTCTATCTGATCGGCGAATCGTCCATCAATATTCGGTTGCACGATGCGCAGTCAGACGAGCAACTTGCTCAATGGCAAATTGAATCGGGGGACGCCACATCACCGGGGTGCCACTTTCATTCAGCCGTAAACCAGCGGCTCTCGCAAGGATTATTCCCGGAATGGCTTAAAGTGCCTAGGTTCCCATCCATGTTGGTGTCGCCGATGGACGGCCTTGAATTTCTGCTTGGTGAGCTGTTTCAACTCCGTTGGAATCAAACCGTCAGTACTGACTCAGATGCGAAGAATACGTGGGCTACATGCCAGAGGCGTCGTCTCGAGCGAGTCCTGACGTGGAAGCTGCAGCAAGTACGGAATGCCGATACCACTCCTTGGATGGCGATAAAAAAAGCGAAGCCGGACCTGAGGTTACTCGTCGATCGATGAACGAAATGCCTCCTGCTTCCTGCAAGGTATACACACCGAGGGAAATCGCGTCAGCGATGGTTCGGTGCCTATTGAACGATGCCGAGCAAATGTGGCTTGAGCCGAGCTGTGGTACAGGCGCATTTCTCGAAGCGCTTCAAGCGACCGGTGTCCCTCGTAGAAGGATTGTCGGCGTAGATTTGGACAGGTCGCCAGCGGTTTTGGATTGTGCGGCGTCCGTTGTCCGGGGAGTGGACTTTCTGCAATGGTCGGAGAATGCCGAAGGTCAATTCGATTGCGTCGTTGGCAATCCTCCATACATCTCTATCCGGCGGCTTCCTTCGCGTCTGAGAAAGCGCGCCGCAAGTGTAATGGACTTGAATGGTGTCCCCATCGGGGATAGGGGCAACACGTGGTACGCGTTCATACTACGAGCGATCTCGTTGTTGCGTGCTGGTGGAAGTATCGGATTCGTTCTACCAGCTGCGAGCGAGTACGCGTGCTACGCGGCTGCGGGCCGAATGCAACTGGCTTCGATGTTTCGGCGTACAGATGTATTTAGGAGCCATCGGCCTCTATTCGATGAAGTATCCGACGGGTCAGTTGTGCTCATCGCCCGTGGCAAGGGCCAAGCGGGCGGGTCTGTTCGACGTCATCACGTTATTGACAGAGCCGGCCTAATCGCGGCTCTGACTAAGCTCGATAGTTGTCGAGCAAGGAAGTGCCCAAATTCGCAGGTCGTGTCAACGCATGGTAACTACGTCCGATGCGGCGATATCTTGGACATTCGAATTGGTGGCGTTACAGGTGATGCAGAGTATTTCATTATTTCAGAGTCGCGACGGAAGGAGCTGCATCTTCCCAAGTCATCGCTCCGAAAGGTTGTGACGAGAGGCCGTCATCTGCGGCGCCCAATGATCACTGCGGCTGCTTGGTCGGCGTTAGCAGCGTCAGATGCGAAAGTGTGGTTATTCTCGCCTAGGAAGCGGAGCATGCGCGCTCGAAGCGTTCGCCGATACCTTCTACTTGATATTGCAAAAGGGGGCTGTGACAGAAGTCGGCGGAAGGTGCGGTGCCGGAAGCCGTGGTACACGACTCCGCTGCCCAAAGCTGATGCGTTCTTGACCGGCATGAGTGGCTTGGGGGTCTGGCTGTGCATGAACGAATGCGTGTCTGCAAGTGCAACAAACACACTCTATGTTGCGCGATTCAGAGAGTCGCGCCGTCGGTATGAACGGTACGGGTGGGCCATCGCGATGCTGAGCAGTGTGGTTCAGAAGCAGGTGCGTCGCGCGCGTCGCAGATACCCCGATGGATTGATGAAATGTGAGCCGGGGCAGATCGCTGCCTTACGAATTCCGGTGCCACCAATCAACCGTCGAGCGGTGTCGATATACCGGAGAATCTTGGGAATATTCTTGTCTGGACATGCATCGCTAGCATCGAGGTTGGCGGACAAGTTTCTCAATGGCGGATGACAATGAGCATTGAATGCGGCGGGTGGCGGGGTGGCTGGGGTCGCAGCGAAGCGGAGGCCCCAGCGAATGGTGCACGTGGACCCCGAGGGCGATCTCCCAATCCAGTCTGATCCGATTTGAGAGCACGCCGCCGATCTCGCACCCGCTGCAAGTCCCCTCGAAAGTTTTCCAGCGAACCGTCTCCGCTCAGCGTAAGGAGAGCCGGAAGTCTGGTCCAACCACATCGCCGCGAGTCGCTGCGGGGCCGGTCGTGAGCATGTCCGATCGGCAGAGCGATCCGTCGGCGAGCAGCCGCGCGTCGCACTCGCCACACCCTCTGCCGTCCACATGTCTCCGCGCGCCGGCCGCTGGCTGACCGCCTGGTGTCGCCTCCCTTCGCCTGACGAAGTTGTGAATCCGCCCGCGCTGGGCACTGGAGAAAGGGGGCGCCCCTTTGCCCATGAGCGGACAGCGTTAAATCACCCGATTGACCACCATTCAATCGGTCAACGGTTGTGTTACCTTTAGCTTGCCCTCGCACGGATGTTTCAACGCTCCCAGCAATGTCCTGCTCTGGTATTCGTTAAAAGCTGATCCGACTCCGCTCGGAGCCGCATCGTGCGTATTTATTCTCCAGATTCGGAGGATTGCCAGAGGGCGACAATGCACCGGAACTCGTGCTGGTTCTGCCCTCGTCGCGCCGCTGGCGTCATCCGACTACCTCATCTACTTTTGGCTGCACTCGGTCACCCGCGTTTCGCCGAATCTGCCAGTACGGATGCCCGGGCACTTTGGCGGAGGCCTGTTGACGTTCGCCAACTGCGGCAGGAGAGTTGGGATACTTGCCGACTTGCTGCGAGCATCAAAGTGCCGCGTGGCGATCAATCAAATGCGTGGTACTGAAGTCGGAAATGACGCCGGCAAGACTGTTCGCAGCCGCGTATGGAAAACATCGACTTGAGGGACAGCAGCTATTGCGAGAGCACGGGTCGCACGCATGCCGGCACCTACAGTGCCAGCGTCGAAAACGATAGTGCGATCAGGGATTGCGTCTATTCAGTCATCCTGACGTCGCAGCGAAAGCAGATCGACAAGGAAGCTCTGCGAGAGTTGGAAGCGTCTGCAGGCATTTGGGCAATGACGCGCTGGAAAAACGACGTACAGGCCCCTGACGAAATTTACGGTGGAAGAAGTTTGCAGAAGGACAATCTGTCCATGTATTCGCATGGAAAGCTGCCAGCCAGACGAGCGCTGCCCGGCTGTTGGAGAGAGTTGGTACATTGCCGAACATCTCGACCTGGTGTATCAGCCGTTTAGGCGACTTCGCTCTGATTGGAAGATTCGAGGCTGAAGTAAACTACCGACCATACTGGCCCCTTTTCGAGAATGCGACGGGTGGCTGGGGTCGCAGCGAAGCGGAGCCCCCAGCGGAACGGGGTGCACGTAATCCCGGGGACGATCTGCCGATCCAGTCTGGATTCGCATTGAGACCACCCGCCGATCTCGCACCCCGCTGCAACTCCCCGAAAGTTCTCCAGCGAACCGTCTGCGCTCAGCGTAAATAGAGTCGGAAGTCTGTCCAACCACATCGCCGCGGGTCGCTGCGGTCGGTCGAGCACGTCCGATTTCCGCGAGCCGCTCCGTCGAAAGCTGCCGCGTCGCACGCCAGCACACCTTCGCCGCCCACGGTCGCCGGCCGCCGGCTGACCGCGGTTACATCAACACCGTTCGTCGGCAACGGCCACGGCAACAACGTCCAGACAGACGCCGTCGGCGTCTTCGGAATCGATGCCGACAACTACACGTACTACCTGCGCGACGCCCTGCCGCTACTCTTTTTCGCCGCCTTCATGGCAGCGTTCGTCACGACAGTCCGCAGGCCGTGCACACGCCGCACGCTCTGTGCGATTCTGGTCGTACCGGGGCGCCCTCATTCATTTCAAGATCGACGAACGCCTCCACCACTTCACAATCCAGATGCTCACGCTCGACGGGTGGCCGCGTCTGGCAATCCCCGACCCTGGTGGTGGCACGAACACCGTTGCAGCGGCTGGTGGGCCGGTTAGCACTAACGGCCGGCCGGCGCAGAGCGACATCGCCGCCCGTTCCCGCGCCGCCAATGCTTCCGCATCGATCTCCGGAGGATCCTCGGGAACCTCGATCGCTCGCAGCGTCGGTTCCTTCAGCCACGCGCTGCTGCCGGATGCGGCGTGCCAGCGCTCGTCCGTCCCGCCGCAGTCTTGCAGGACGAGGCGTGAGCGGAACTGCTACGGAGCCGGGGTCAGGCCGTTCTTCGCATCGGTGAATCGGTCGCTCACCGTCGTCCCGACGGATTTGATCCCGGCGATGCAGGCGAGAATGATCAGGCCAGCATCACGGCATATTCGACAGCCGTCGGGCCATCTTCCGAGCTCAGGAAGGTCTTCACTCGATCGAATGAGCAGCACGGCATCTTTCACCTCGCTTCGAACAGGTGCGCTGGTGAGCGGTTGCACACGGGCCTGTTTGCGGAACACGCTCGTCATTCCGCTCTGACTTGGGGTGTCGGCAAAGATTCCAGATGGTTGTATTTGATGCTGAAGTAGGTCAGTTGAACTGCGGCCCAGGCGAACACCACGGCGGGTACACCGCGGAGAATTACGAATCCGGCGATGCACAGCCACGCGCAGGCGATTCAAGGCGATGAGTTTGCCGTTGACCGGCGTGTGCGGGTCATCCACGCGATGCAACAGACGCTGACCAGGACTAAAGCATAGAGATTCACGAGCTGGACTACGCAGGTACAGGGATGAGCGCGCACACGAGCCGCCGGCAGGTCCCTTGACCCGCCGCTGCGCTGCGGCTTGCCCGCATGGTCAGACTCGAGTCGTGGCCCTGTCTGCTTCAGCGCAGAGCACGGTCGAATCTGAAATCACAAATCGGTTGGAATTCGTCGTTGGACGTGAGAAGAAACGCGGGACTGCCGGAGATGGCCGCGAACGCGGCGGGTCCCTTGGTTCGATAGTCTCAACCATAGCTCGCGGAATTGCGTCTGCCTGCTTTCATGGCCGGCAATTCTTGAAAAGTTCAGCCTGGCGGAGTTGCGTTGCATCGCGGCAGCACGCGGTGTCGATTCGCGGCAACGTCATGGCTGTCCGGCGGCGATGCCGCCCGTCATTGGCAGACTCGACGCTGAACCACGTCATCTGCAGTGCTCTTCCAGCACGCCGCACGTGCGCCGACCGTCCACCGAACAAGCCCGGCGGCGATGGTCTGAGACCACCCGCCCGCAGCGGACCGTGTTCACATCCGCCCGCTGCCGAACGCCGCTGTCTTAGCACCGCACCGGCTCGTCCGGGGCGCAACGCTCCGGAAGCAGCAGTCGATCAACGGTCCCTATCACCAACCCGCGCGCAACCATCCCTGTGAACTGCCCGCGGCGTACGTCGCTCGCCGGGTTTGCACGAGCCCGGGGGATGAATAACCCGGCAGGACGCGAGAAGACCCAAGGCGCGCGCAAGCAGAACAGCAAGGCGGACGCGCGCGCCTTGCTGTTCTTTCGATCCTTGCCCCCGCACAAGCCACTGCCGACCGCCGACTCGCCGCGATCGGAACCGCGTTGGCGGCCGGCTGATGTGGCCGGGACGCACTACTCGGCTTTCGGCGGCGACAGGGCGCCGGTGTACTTTGTCGAGCCGGTATTGCCGTCGAGGTCGTACTGGATCTCGCCGGCCAACTGGTCGCCGCGAGGCTTGCCCTGGTAGTCGAGCTTGAGCGTGTGGCCGTCCTTCGAGATCGACACGCTGAACTTCAGCACGTTGTCCTCGAGCGTGACGTCTTTGAGATCATGCTCTCCGACTTCCTTGCTGACGTACCGCCCGGTCAGCTTCGACTCAGCCTGCTCGAGTTTGACCTCCGGCTCGAAAGTCTGCCCATTGTCGGTCTCGATCTTCAGTTTCCAGACGCCGACCACGTCCTCAGGCCGGGTGGCGCGGGCCGCCTTCCAGGGAAACTCATGCGCCTGGCCATCGACCTTCGCCGAGAGTGTCCCCTTGATGGCATCCTCGCTCGGAACGCCGTTAAAACTCACGGTAATCGTCTGGCCGTCATGGACGATGTCGAACTTGAACTCGACCTTCGTCCCGTCGAACGTGCCGTCTTTGATTTCGACCTTGTCGTTCTGGCCGTAGAACATCCCTGTGACGAGCTTGTCCTTGACCTGCAACGTCAGCAGGCTCTTGACCTCTCCCTGGCCGTAATCGTAGCTCCAGCCCCAGGTGCCTCCCGGACTCGCCGACGACTGGTCCGCGGCCTGCACGGACACAAGCGATACAAAGCAGCCCAGGACGGCGGTCGTCAGCAGGACATGTCGCAGCATGATGGGTCTCCTCGGATTACGGGGTTACGGCAGCGCAGACGCGTACCGCGATGATCAGTACCCCATCCCACGCGAAATCGCTTCAGGTTTCAAGCGGACGGCGTCGGGCGGAGCACTCGCCCCGGCGTGTGGTCAGCGCCGCCGCCAGCGGCCGGTCGGATCGGCGCGCTCGCATCGAGCGACCACCGACCGACGCCGCTAAACCAGGTCCGGGAAGTCCCACAGCTTCTTCGCCGTCAACCCGAGGATCTTCGCCCGGTCTTCGGCCGTGAAGAAGTCGATCTCCTTTTCGATCAGGTCCAGCTCCTGGCGCAGAGTCGGACGGCCGGCCTCGACCCGCGTGATCCCCGGAAACCCGGTCCCCCACACCAGCCGGTCCGGACCGAACGCGTCGTACATTCGGCGGACCCACGGGTAAGTGTCCCGGTACGGGTATTCCATCGACGGCGAAATGCTCGACAGTTCGGAGACTTTGCACCAGACGTTTGGATACTTCGACAGCCGCAACAGCTTCTGGAACTCCGGCATGGGATCGGCCGCCTTGAGGTCGATGCGGGCCTCGTGGTCGATCACGATCCGCACGTCCGGATACCTGGCGACCATCTCCTCCAGCTTCGGCAGTTGCGGCGTGCTGATGAACATGTTGAAGATTGCGCCGAGCGGACCGGCCTTCTTCCACAGTGCATGGTGCGCAGCGCTCGTCATCCAGTCGTCCTTGCCGATGTAGTAGATCGGGCTGAACCGCATGCCGGACAGCCCGCGCTCGGTCATCCAGTATTCGAGCTTGTCGGCCACGTGCGGATCGGTGGGGTCGATCAGGCCGTGGGTCTTGAATCGCGTCGGATACAGCTTCTGGCAGTGGGCAGCGTAGTTGTTGTCCCAGCCGTGGTAGATCACCTGCACGATCACGCACTGGGTGACGCCGAACTCGTCCATCTCCTGGATCAGCAGTTCGGCGGTGCCGGGCGTCCCCTTGGGAATGGCGTGTGGCGTCTGGCTGTTCGGATTATCGAACGGGAACTTCTGCGGATCCCCGCTCCAGATGTGCATGTGGGTGTCAATAATCGGCGACTTCGCGGCTCGCGCATCGGCGGCGGCAGGGAGTCCGCACGCGGCAGCGGCGGCAGCGGAGTGCGCGAGAAACGTGCGGCGATTGATGGCCGGGGGTTGCTTCGACATGCAATGGCTCCTCGATGGTGCGATCGCGAACGATGATACCGCCGGCTGCGGTGGAATGACACGCGTCGGCCGCCTGTCGCCGTACGTTCCGGACGCTGACGGCGCAGCGCTGCAACGTGCGGCCTGGATCGGTATTCTGTGGCGGATTGTGCGAACGAATCGCTGTACGATGCCGCGGCAAGCCGCAGCGCCAACCAGCGAGTGACCCGACAACGGGAACTACTGAGGAGCAGTCAAGGCATGAGCTACGCGGGGTGGCTGACGACGGTCGTGACGATCGGCGCATTCGTCGCGATGATTTTCAACGCTCCGGCGGACCTGCTGTTCGTCGCGGCGGCGGTGGCCTTTGTGATCGCGGGCGTGATCACGCCGCAGGAGGCGTTGAGCGGGTTTTCGAACCCGGCCGTGATCACGGTCGGTGCGCTGTTTATTGTCGCCTCGGCCTTGCGGGAGACCGGCGCCCTCGACCAGATGGGTCAGCGGCTGCTGGGGGGCGTGCGAACCGAGAAAGGCGCGTTCGTTCGCCTGGCGGGCGTGCTGATGTCCACGTCGGCCTTCATGAACAACACGCCGATCGTGGCGATGTTCACACCGATGGTGCTGGACTGGTGCCGGCGGAACCGGGTCTCCCCCTCCAAGCTGCTGATTCCGGTGTCATACCTGACGATCCTCGGGGGCACGTGCACGCTGATCGGTACGAGCACGAACCTCGTCGTCCAGGGTCTGGTCATCAAAGAGCACGACCGCATCACTGCGGAACTGGCCAAGGATCCCGCAGCCGACACGCCCGCAATGCAGAAGCAACTGGCCGGGGTAGCGCCGCTGGGGTTCTTCGAGTTAAGCGTCGTTGGTATTCCGTTTGCGCTCATCGGCGCGGTGTATCTGTACACCATCGGCCGGCGACTGCTGCCGGAGCGCAAGGAGTTGCTCGAGCAGCTCGGCGAGTCCCGCCGCGAGTATCTGGCGGAGATTGAGGTGCAGCCGGACTGCGGGCTGATCGGCCAGAGCGTGCAGGCGGCCGGATTGCGGCATCTGCCGGGGCTGTTTCTGATCGAAATCGATCGCCAGGGGGCGACAGTCGCGCCGGTGACGCCGGAAGAAGTCATCCAGCCGAAAGACCGGCTGATTTTCACCGGGGTCGTGAGCAGCATCGTGGAACTGGAGCGGATTCCGGGGCTGGTCCATGCCGCCGATCCGACATACGAAGTCGCGCCCAGGTCGCAGGTGAAGCGCATGATGTGCGAAGCCGTGATTTCCGACGCGTCGCCGCTGATCGGCAAGACGGTCCGGGATGCGGACTTCCGCGCGCGATACAACGCCGCCATCGTGGCGGTGCACCGCGGCGGCCAGCGGGTGACCAACAAGATTGGCGACATCCGCCTGCGCTCGGGTGACACGCTGCTCCTGCAGACGCGGCCGCACTTCACCCGCGCTCACCGCAACAGCCGCGATTTCCATCTCGTCAGCAACGTGGACGATTACCGGCCGCTGCGGCGGCACCGGTTGTGGATCGCCCTCGCGCTGTTCGCGGGTCTGGTGACTTGCATGACGCTGGAACTGATCCCGACGGAGATTTCGTCGCTGCTGTTCGCCGTGCTGATGATCGCCAGCGGCTGCCTCTCAACGGGCGAAGCGCATCGCAGCATCGAATGGCAGGTGCTGTTGACGGTCGCGGCGTCCTTCGCCACGGGGGCGGCGCTGCAGAAATCGGGCGCCGCAGCGGCGATCGCCGGGATGCTCGTGGAGGCGACGCAGTCCGCCGGTCCGTACGTCACGCTGGCGGCGCTCTATCTGATGGGAGTGCTGGCGTCGGAGCTGCTATCCAACAATGCTGCGGCAGTCCTGATGTTTCCCTTCGGCATCGAAGTCGCCCGGCAGATGGGGGTCAGCCCGCGGCCGTTCATCATGGCCATCGTGTTTTCCGCATCCGCCTGTTTCGCGACGCCGATCGGCTACCAGACACACATGATGGTTTATGGTCCGGGCGGGTATCAGTTCAACGACTTCATGCGGGTCGGCCTGCCACTGGACTTTGTGCTGGCGGCCGCGGCGACGATTCTGATCCCGATGTTCTTTCCGTTCTGATGGGCCGGCCAAGCTTCCGGGCTCCTTCCACGGGACACGTCCGCATCGCTTCAGCCCGACCGGTTCCGGCCGTATGATGGCGGGCGCACCGTCCAGGAAGCATCGCTGCCGGAACCGGGATCGATCGATATGGTGTTGAATTCGCAGGAGATGCTGCGTCGTCTGGGAAACGGCGAACCGATCGCGACGGTCCGCGCGGCGGCCGGACTCAGCCCGGCGGATTTCGACGCGTGGTGGCAATCGGAACTGGCGGCGCGCACGCCGGAAGCCAGCGGCGAGTGCCGCTGTCTTGTCGGCAATTCCGTGCGGATTGATCGAGACGCGCACGGCATTCCGTACATCTTCGCAGACAATGATGCAGACCTGTTCTTCGGCTTCGGTTTTGCAATGGCGCAGGACCGGCTGTTCCAGTTGGATTATCTGCGTCGGCGCGGCGCAGGACGGCTGTCGGAGATCATCGGCGCGTCGCAGCTCGAACTCGATCTGACGGCCCGCACCGTGGGACTGCCGCAGATTGCGGCCCGCGAGTGGGAGCAACTGCCGGCCGAGACACGGCAACTGCTGCAGTCGTTCTCCGCCGGGATCAATGCGTGGATCGCAGAGGCCGGCGAGCGGCTGCCGATCGAATTCGCACTGCTCGATTATCGTCCGGAAGCATGGCGGCCGCAGGACTGCCTGCTGATCGCCGGCGAGTTCCGCTGGTATTTGACGGGCCGGTTCCCGGTGATCTGCGTTCCGGAATTGGCAAAGCGGGCGCTGGGTGGAACCGGCCCGCTGTATGACGCGTTCCTCTCGGCCGAAGCGGGCGACGAGGCAATCCTGCCGGCCGGAAGTTATCCGACGCGCCGACGGACGGCTTCGGGACCGGAAGGGGGACATCAGGAGGACGGTTCGGGCAGCAACAACTGGGTGATCGCCGGGCAGCGCACGACGACCGGGAAGCCGATCGTCGCGAGCGACCCGCACATCGCGTTTGGCGCCGTCTCCTGCTGGTACGAGGTGCGGTTGCGCGGCGGTTCGTTCGATGTCTGCGGCATGTCGTACGCCGGCGTCCCGGCCGTGATGGTGGGGCGCAACCGTCGTTGCGCCTGGGGCATCACGAACAACATCTGCTCGCTGCGCGACCTGTACCTGGAACGGGAGAACGCAGCACATCCCGGTTGCTTCGAATTCGATGGCGCGTGGGAGCCGGCGCAGGAACGTACTGAGACGTTTCACGTGAAACGCTCCGCGCCGGTGACGGCACGTGTCCGCGCATCGCGCAATGGCCCGATCGTCAACGACATTCTGCCGCCGGCGGCGCGCCACCTCGGTCCGGTCTCGCTGCGCTGGCAGGGGAGCGAGTTCTGCGAATGGCTGCCGGCGATGCTGCGTATGAATCGCGCGCAGACGGTCGCAGAGCAGCACGCGGCGGTTCGCGGCTGGCTCGTGCCGGCGTTCTGTCTCGTGTTCGGCGACGTCGATGGACACATCGGCTATCGCGCGACCGGCGAACTGCCGCGGCGTGGAAACGTGGAGCGGGGCTTCCGCGAAGGGTGGAATCCGGCCCAGCAGTGGCAGGGACGGATACCGTTTTCAGAAATGCCGCACGTGACCGACCCGGCACGGGGCTTCATGGTGACGGCCAACAACCGCGTGGCGGCCGGTGACTTTCCGTATCCGCTGTCCGGGACCTGGGGGAGCGGGCATCGCGCCCAGCGGATTCGCGAGGTCCTCGAAGCGAAGTCGCAGCAATCGGTGCCAGACTGCATGCGGCTGCACCAGGACCAGCTTTCGATGCGGGCGGTGGACTGCACGCCGCACCTCGTGCGCGAACTCAGCGGTGTCTCTGACTCGCCATTGAAAGTCGCGCGCGACCTGTTGAGCGCGTGGGACGGCGTCATGTCGCCGGACCTTGCGGCGCCGGCAATCTTTTTCGTGTTTTTCAACAAGTGGAGCCGGCGTGTCGCCGAAGAGCGTTTGCCGGCGGCCGCGGCCGAACTGTCGGCGCCCGCGATTGGCGGACTGGCGACGCAATTGCTGAGTGGAGATGACGCCGGCTGGTTCCGTACGCCGCGCACCGCCGCGATCGTCGACTCGCTGCGGGCGACGCTCGACTGGCTGTCCGACCGGTTGGGACCGGACATGTCACAGTGGACGTGGGGACGGATCCATGTCTTCACGCAGCGGCATTTCCTGTCTGGGGTGGGCGAACTGGGCCAGTTGCTCGACCGTACGGGAGGGGGCGTCGGCGGGGACGGATTCACCGTCTGCAATACCGGCACCGAAGACAGCGGCATCGCCGCGATCGGCGCGGGTTATCGCATGGTGGCCGATTTGTCCGACGCGCAAGGCACACTGTTTGCGGTCGACGCCGGCTCGGAATCCGGCAATCCGGGGAGCCCGCATTCCGCCGACCAGTTGCCCGACTGGCTCAACGGACGGTATCACAAGTTGCAGTTGACCGACGAAGTGCCCGGTCGGACGTCCCGTCTGCTGTTGCGGGGGTAAGAGGTCAGAAGTCAGAGGTCAGAACATCGCATCACTGTCCCGGACGCATGCAGCGTCCGGGATATGTGACGCGAGAACACGGACTGAGCAATGAAAACCACATCCGTTACCGCCGCGGACCTGTCGGCGTCCGTCATTTCGGTTCCGCCGCTCGCACGAAATCCTGATCTGTCGCTGAACTCCGGCGAGAACGCGAAGATCGCTCAGCATCTGGTTGCCGGCGGCGTCACGACGCTGCTCTACGGTGGAAACGCCGTGCTGTATCACGTTTCTGTCGGTGAGTATCGGGCGCTGTTGTCGATGCTGACGTCGATTGCGCCGGCGAATTCGCTGGTGATCCCGTCCGTCGGCCCCGGTTACGGGCTGATGCAGGACCAGGCGCGAATTCTCCGCGAATTCGCGTTTCCAACGGCGATGGTCCTGCCCCAGAAGGAGATCACGACGTCCGACGGCATCGCGACCGGAGTGCGCCGGTTTGTCGAGACCTACGGGAAACCGGCCGTGCTGTACATCAAGCACGATGCGTACATGGACGTCGCCGCCGTCCGTCGCCTGGCCGATGACAAGCTGCTGTCATTCATCAAGTTTGCGGTCGTGCGCGACAATCCCGCGCAGGATGCATACCTGCGGTCGCTCGTGGACGCCGTCGGTGCATCACTGATCGTCAGCGGCATCGGTGAGCAGCCGGCCGTACCGCATTTGCGTGCGTTCGGTCTGTCGGGGTTCACGTCGGGCTGCGTCTGCATCGCGCCGAAGCTGTCGATGGAGGTGCTGCAAGCGCTGCGCAGCGGCGACTTCGAAACGGCCGACCGGATTCGCGAGATATTCCGTCCGCTGGAAGACCTGCGGAACTCGATCAACCCGATCCGCGTGCTGCACGCGGCGGTGGCGCTGGCCGGGATTGCGAAGACCGGCCCGATCCTGCCGCTGCTGAGCGACGTGGGAGAACAGCACGTGCCGGCGATCCGCGACGCGGCGCGGGCACTGCTGGAACAGGAACAGAAGGCACGCAGATAGTGCAGAGTTACGAGATTTTCGCAGCGACGTAGGGTGGGCTGTGCCCACCAAGTTCCAAGACGATTCACCAACTGGTGGGCACAGCCCACCCCACTGGAAAGCTCGCCCGATGAAGAACTTGCTGACACTGTGCGTCGTGGTCTGGATGGGAGTACCCGTATTCGCGGCGGACCTGCCTGCGCGCCAGAACGAGTTCGTGGAAGAGGGGGCGAAGCTCGAACTGCTGTTTGACGGCGGCTGCGCGCTGACCGAAGGGGTGTCCGTCGCGCCGGACGGACGGGTGTTCTTTAGTGACATTACGTTTTCCCACAAGTGCGCCGGCGAAGGGGGCGGCATTCAGGCGGGCAATATCTGGGTGTGGGACCCCAAGACGAAGCAGGCGGCAGTGTTCCGGTCTCCCAGCGGCATGTCGAACGGTCTGAAATTCGATGCTCAGGGGCGGCTGCTGGCGGCAGAGGGGGCCGATCACGGCGGCCGACGGGTGACGCGGACCGACATGAAGACCGGTAAGACGACGATCATCGCGCACTCGTTCGAGGGGCGCCGGCTCAATTCGCCGAACGACATCACTATCGACGAGAAGGGGCGGGTCTACTTCAGCGATCCGCGCTATCTCGGGCACGAGCCGGTCGACCAGGCCGTGCAGTCCGTCTATCGAGTCGATACGGACGGATCGGTGCACCGGATCATTACCGACGCCGGCAAGCCGAACGGCGTGGCCGTGTCGCCCGATCAGAAGACGCTCTACGTCGTGAGCAACGACAACGGCTCGTTCGGCATCGAGCGCGATCCGATGGACCTGCCACTGGCGAAGGGGCGGATGGCCCTGCAGGCGTACGACCTCGCGGCGGATGGGACGGCGAAGTTCCGGGCGACGCTCGTCGACTACCTGCCGCAGGACGGCCCCGATGGACTGATCTGCGACAAGGAAGGGAACATCTATGCGGCGGCCCGCGACCTGACCAGGCCGGGCGTGCACGTCTACTCGCCGAAGGGGGAACTGCTGGCGTACGTGGCGACCGAAGTGCCGACCAACGTCGGGTTCGGGCGCGGGGCCGAGTCGAAAACGTTGTACATCACCGCCGGCAAGAGCCTGTATCGGATCAGGATGAAGAAGGAAGGATATCAGTTGCCTGCTGCAAAATAGGTACAGGATGGTGGGCAGTTGCTAGGATGAAGCACAGAGGCCTGCGTCAATACGCAATCTGCCATGAACAATCCGTCGAGATTTGTGATTGCGTATCGCTGCTTGCGTGATTCGGATTTCGGATTTCCGGCGCACGGAGTGCACTGACTTCCGCAGGAGGGCGTGCGATGGACTCTCGATTTCAGCACATCCTGGTGCCGGTCGACCTGAGCAGCAAGAACGTTGCGGCGCTGGACGTGGCGCTGGAGATGGCGACGCGCCACGGCGCGCGGGCGACGCTGTTTCACGTCGTCGAACGGATTGATCCGGAGGATGACGAGGACGCCGAAGACCAGGAGCTGCAGACGTTTTACGAGGATCTGGAGCGACGCGCGGCGCGCGAGTTGCAAGACATGGCGCTGCGGTTCACCCGTGCGGGGGTGCCTGTGGCATCGCACGTCTGGATCGGCAAACGGGTCGCCGAGATTGTGCGGTTTGTCGCCGAACAGTCGGTCGATCTCGTCGTGCTGACATCGCCGCCGGTCAGTGCCGAGCGCCCGGCGGCCAGCCTGTCGGCGGCCAGCTTTCAGGTGTCGGTGTTCTGTTCGTGTCCGGTGCTGATGGTAAAGTCGCCGCCGGGAACGACAGTTGAATGAGTCATCAATACGCGGTCTGCTGCGATTTGTTATTGCGTATTGCAGATTGGAACGGCGGCTGTCACCGAACGTGAAGGTCGCAATACGAATCAAGGAGCCAACTCATGATTCAGATCAAAAGCATTCTGGTCCCGACCGATTTCAGCCAGTACGGTGAGCAGGCGCTGCGCTACGCATGTGCGTTGGCGGGCAAATTTGGCTCACATGTGCACCTGTTGCACGTCGTAGACGACTACTATCCGTACCTGCCGGAGGGAGGGGCGTTCCTTGATCGACGGGACGACTATCTCGGCGGTCTGAAGACAGGGGCCGAGCGTGAACTGGCGAAGCTGCCCCAGGCCGGGTGGTGTCCGGGGGATGTCTCGCGTGTTGTGGCCGTCGGGACGCCGTTCGTCGAGATCGTCCGCTACGCCAAGGAGCACGACATCAGCTTGATCGTGATCGGCAGTCACGGCCGTGCCGGTCTGGCGCACGTGCTGATGGGCAGCGTCGCGGAGCGGGTCGTCCGCAAGGCGCCGTGCCCGGTGCTGACCGTCCGGCCCGGACAGCACGAGTTTGTGCTACCGTGAGCAGGAGCGGTCGGAAGTCAGTGAATTTGACCCGCTGAAGCGGGTCATTTCGAGCAGGGAAATCCGTCTCCCGCGAAACCGGGTCAGTTTCTAGAATCCCCGCCCGCGCCGGCAGTTCCATCAGTCTCGGCCCGTCAGGTCGAGCCGCCGGCGCGACACCCGGGAGACTGGCCATGCGGGGCCCCGTTCGAGGTCATGCGCGCTGGATGGCGCGGCTCGCTGCCACGCTGTTGGCCGTGATCAACTGTGCGTGTCCTTCGGTGCAGGGCGCAGATGCGCCGATCACCCTGCCGGCGACGCCAGCCGCGGCAGAAGCCGCGCCGGAACAGGACGACGCGACGCTGCGCGACGTGCAACTCATGGGCGCGCGCCACGGCTGGGCGGTCGGCGATCGTGGAGTCATCTGGAAGACCGACGACGGCGGCCAGACGTGGCAGTTCTGCGCGACGGCGGTCAAATGCTCGCTGCGAAGCGTGTGCTTCCTGTCGGACCAGATCGGCTGGGCTGTCGGAGGTGACATCGCCGAGTTCGGGCAGATCGCCGAAGGAGTCGTGCTGGGGACGACCGACGGCGGGAAAACCTGGACCGTGGTCGCGCGCGGCGGACTGCCGTTCCTGTCCCATGTGTCGTTCTTCGGGCTCGAGGAGGGGATCGTCGCCGGCGCTGCGAATGCCAGGTATCCGACGGGCGTGGCTGTGACGCTGGACGGCGGCAAGTCGTGGCAGCCCGCGCCCGGCGCTCCGTCTGCCGGCTGGCGGACCGCGGCATTTGTGGACGAAAAGACCGGCGCGCTGGCCGGACAGCGCGGTCGGTTCACCACGTTCGGCGGCGGCAGCGTCATGGAACGCGCCGGCGATCCGTTCGGCCTGCGCAATCTACAGGCCATCGACCTGCTGCCCGACGGTCGCGGATGGATGGTCGGCGACGGCGGGCTCGTGCTGACGACGAAAGCCGCCGGCGCTGCATGGACTGAACCGCCCGGCGAGCTGCCGCCGGCGCTGCGGGACTGTTTCAACATTCGGTCGGTCTCAGGGCACGGCGAGCAGGTGTGGATCGCCGGAGCGCCGGGGAGCGCCGTCTGGCACTCGGCCGATGCCGGGGCGAGCTGGGAGTCCCAGGCGATCGGCGACCCGGCGCCGCTGCAGGCGATCGACTTCTCCTCCGACACGCACGGCTGCGCCGTCGGCGCGCTCGGACGCATTCTCACGACTGAAGACGGTGGACGCACGTGGACTGCGGCCCGTGGCGGAAGTCGCCGCGCCGCATTGCTGGCGCTCGCCACGGCGGCCGAGCGGACGCCGCTGCGACTGCTGGTCAAGTCTTCGGCCGAAGAAGGCTACCGTTCGGTCGTGCGGCTTACGGCGCGGCGCGACACCGGTCCCGACGGCCATCTCGAAAACGACACCGACCTGCGGCTGCAACAGGCGATCGATCTGGCGGGCGGGTGCGAGTCGGAAATCGAATGGCGGCTGCCGCTGGCGACTCCGGGACTGGATCGGGACTATACCCGGCTGCTGGAGCAGTGGTCGCAGATCACAGACGGACGGTTGCCGGACATCGTGCTGCAGGGGCTGGTGGCGGACTTGCGGACGTGGCGTCCCTCAGTCGTCGTGATTGACGAGCCGGGCGAGCATGATGCCGCCGCGAAGTTGTTGCGACAGGCGATTGTGCATGCCGTGGCACGCGCGGCCGATCCGCAGCAGTTCCCGGAGCAGCAGGAGCTGATGCATCTGGCGCCCTGGCGCGTCGAACGGGTGGTCGCGCGGCTGCCGTCCGGGGAATCATCCGAGATCACTCTGGATCCACACGTGATCGTGCCGCGACAGGGATGCACGCTGCTGATGGCTGCGAGCTCCGCCGCGGCGGCGCTGGGAGTGGCCAACACGGCGACCACCGAGCACTTTCGGATGATCCTGCCGGAGCGGGACACGAGCGGGAATCGAGGGCGATCGCTGTTCGGCGGACTGGCGCTGACGAGCGGGGGCGACGCCCGCCGCGCGCTGCCGCCGATCACCGAGCTGGACTACGAGGCAATCGAGGCCCTGGCGCAGCATCAGCGCAATTTCGCCGCCTGGCAGCGACAGGCGCTGGATAACGAGGCACATGCCGCGCAAGTGATGGCCCAATTGAAAGACGTGCTGGCCAACGCGCCGGCCGAACAGGCCGCCCTGCAATTGGCCGCCCTGGCGGACGGGTACAAGCAGCATGCGCAATGGCAACTGGCAGAGGAGGCCCTGATCGAGCTGGCCGAGCGGTATCCGAATCAGCCGCCGGCCATCGACGGGATGGTCTGGCTGCTGCAGATGTGGACCAGCCAGGAGCTGGGCTGGCGCCGGGCGCGCAGCGTCTCGGCGAGCCAGTCGCAGGTCCGTGTGCGGGGCGAGGTCGCGCAGGCCGTCGTCGAGCAGACACAGAGCCTGCTCGCCCAGGAAGGGGGACTGGAACGGGTACGCGCTCTCTCGCAGTCGGCGGCATCGCCGCTGTTGATCGAGCCCGTCGCCGCACAGGTCAGCATCGGCGGGCGCGAGGAGCAGC
>JAXMBS010000053.1:0-37507 GCA_046349775.1 Planctomycetaceae bacterium
GCCCGCCTTCGTATGAAGACCGCAGCCGGGCCGCGATCAACGGTCTGGTCGAGGCCCTGAATAATCCCGCGTTCCTGCAGGTTGCCGGCGATCGGTCCGGTGGACAAACCGGAGCGCTGCAAAGCGAACTGACGCAACTCGCGAACAACCCGGCGCATAACGCGAACGACTCGGTCGGCCTGATGCAGTACGTCGCACAACTGGCGAGCCAGCGCGCCGGTCTGCGTCAAGAAGCGGTGGCGCTGGAATTCATCAACGAGACGATCGACGCGCTCGATAAATACTCGGCGCTGATTCCGGCGAAGACGGGCGCCGCGCCCGGCGCGTCGCTGGAAGAACAGGTGGTCGGCATCGGCGTGGAACTGAAGAAGCACGAATCCGGCGCCCTGATTAACGACATCATTCCGAACAGCCCCGCCTCGGAAGGCGGCCTCCAGAAGGGGGACGTCATTATGGGGATCAACAATCAGAACACCGCCGGCATGACTCTCGACCAGGTGGCGAACCTGATCGGCGGCCCCAGCGGATCGACGGTGACCCTGATGATCAATCGCAATGGTGGACAGGGAAGCGTATCGCTGCGACGGCGGAGCGTGTATGTGAGCAGCGTGAACGGCGCCCAGATGTTGAGCAATGACGTCGGTTACGTGCGACTGAAGCAGTTTTCGGAATCGGCCAAGGCAGACCTGGAGAAGAACATGCTCACGCTGTACCGGCAGGGGATGCGGAGCCTGGTCCTGGACCTGCGCGGCAACCCCGGTGGACTGCTGGATCAGGCGATCGACATTTCGGACCTGTTCCTGCCCAGCGGTCACATTGTGGAAACCCGCGGCCGGAACTCCGAAGACAACTCGGATGCGACTGCGAACTGGGACAAGACCTGGTCGACGCCGGTGGTCCTGCTGGTGGACGGCGACAGTGCGAGCGCCAGCGAGATTTTCGCGGCGGCGATCCAGGAAAACGGACGCGGCGTGATTGTGGGCCGCAAGACTTACGGCAAAGGCACGGTGCAAACCCACTTCCCGCTGCGGACGATTTCGGGAGAACTGAAACTGACGACTGCCAAGTTTTACTCGCCGACCGGTCGTGAAATGGCGGGGCCGCCGGCGTGACCCCGGACTATACGGTGGACGTCGGAGCCGCAGCCTTACAACGGCCCGTTGACGAATGACCCTGACGTTTCGGTTGCCTCGCCGCAGGCGCTGATCCAGAATGGTACTGCCGCCCAGTTGGCCTCACCGGCCGGCCAGCGGCAATAACTGAAAACACCTTCCCTGCGCGCTGGGTGGCGAGGGGAGGAAGGCGAGGTTAGTAAACACCCCGTCTGCCGGAAAAACGGCAGGCGGGGTGTGTTGTTGTTAGAGGATTAAGGCGGAGCGCACCCCGGCTGCGGCGCCGACGGTCCGAGATAGCGATCTTCACTAAAGCCGAGAACGGGGAAGAAGATGAATCCCAGCAAGGCGAGTCCGAGCCCGAACCCGGTGCCCTTGCCGAACGACTTGGCGAGGTCGATACAGACAATGATCGCCACCACGAAATTCACGCAGGGGATCAGCATCAGGATGATCCACCAGATCGGCCGGCCGACGATTTCCAGCAGCACAACGGAATTGTAAATCGGAATAATTGCTGCCCAGCCCGGTTTCCCCGCCTTCACGAAGACCTTCCACATTCCGGCAATCACGACGATCGCCAGAATCAGACTGAAGCAGTTGCAGATCATCCCCACCGCGCCGCCGACCGCCTCTGCCTGACGTTGAGCGTCGTCCTGTTGAGCGAGCACTGCCGCAAAGTGGAACGGGGCCATCATGATGCTCCCAGCCTGAGATTCGGACCGTTGGCGAGTCGAACCGCTCGCCGATGCCGCACAGAATTACTGCATCGCCTGCGCAAAAGCAATTCCCCGCCGACGCACCCGTCGCTCGACACTTGTCACTTGTCTCTGGCAGAATGCGCGCTCGGCGAACCAGTTATCGATTGCAAGGACCATCCCGTGCTGAAGCTGTTTGATCAGGTTCAGGAAGCCTGTGCGGCGATTCGCACCGAGTGGAATCGCACACCCCACGCCGGAATCATTCTGGGCACGGGTCTGGGCGGACTGGTGGAGGAGATCAAAGTCGAAGCGACGCTCGACTACGAAGCGATTCCGCACTTCCTGAAATCGACCGTGGAAGGGCACCGCGGCCGGCTGGTTTGCGGCGAACTGGCCGGTGTCCCGATCCTGGCGATGGAGGGACGGTTTCACATGTACGAGGGGTATTCTCTCTCGCAGCTTACGCTGCCGGTGCGGGTGTTCAAAGCCCTCGGTGCAGAGCTGCTGATCGTCTCCAATGCCGTCGGCGGCATGAACCCCCACTACCGGCTGGGTGACATCATGGTGATCGACGATCACATCAACCTGCTGGGGGGCAATCCGCTGATCGGCATCAATGACGACCGCCTCGGCCCGCGGTTTCCGGACATGAGCGCGCCATATGACGGCAGGCTGATCGATGCCGCGCTGGAGATTGCGCGCAAGGAAAACTTCGCGGCACATCGCGGCGTGTTTGTCGCCGTGCCAGGGCCGAATCTGGAGACGCGCGCGGAGTACCGGTTTTTGCGCGCGATTGGGGCAGATGCCGTGGGGATGTCGACGGTGCCGGAGGTGATCGTCGCCGTGCACGCCGGCCTGCGGACGCTCGGCCTGTCGGTGGTCACCGACCTGTGCCTGCCGGATGCGCTGGAGCCGGCGGACGTGTCGAAGATCATCGCCGTCGCGAACGGCGCGGAGCCGAAGCTGCGGGCGCTGGTCCGCGGTGTGCTGGCGTATGAGGCGGCAAACTGAGAATGAATTTGTGGCTCGCAGTGGAGCAACACTGCTCTGATTCAGTGTGCCACTGGCTCCGTCAGTGCATCACGAAATCGACGCTGGAATTGCGAGGCACTGGCACAGCCAGTGGCACCCATGGTCACGCTGTCGGCCCCTTTCAGGCCGCATCCTTCGGCAACAGATCGCGGATCCAGATGTTGCGGAACTTCACGGCATCGTGGTGGAACTGGATCATGATCGGCTCGCGGAGGCCGTGGGCGTGATAGATCGGCGGCTCGGTGAACATCGTCGCCCCCTGCAGCTCCCAGTGGTTCTGCACGAGAATGCCGTTGTGCAGGACCGTGAACGTGCCGCGCGAGAGCAGGCTGCCGTCCGGATTGAACCGAGGCGCCGTGAAGATGATGTCATACGTCTGCCATTCGCCGGGCTTCTTGGACGCGTTGACCAGCGGCGGGTGCTGCTTGTAAATCGCGCCGCACTGGCCGTCGAAGTAAGTTGAGTTCGCCCACGAATCGAGGATCTGCACTTCGTAGCGGCTCTGGAAGTAGATGCCGCTGTTGCCGCGTCCCTGGCCTTCGCCTTCGATGACGTCCGGAACGGCGAACTCCAGGTGCAGCTGGCAGTCGCCGTAGCCTTGCTTGGTCGTGATCTCGTTGGCGTCGGCGACGGCGTAGCCGTCTTTGACGATCCACTTGTCGCCGCCGTTCCACTGGGACAGGTCGGCCCCGCCGAACAGGACGATGGCATCGGACGGCGGTCCGCTGTCGGATCCGGGCGTCACCTTGGGAGGCTCCAGCCAGTTGATGCCGCTGAGCCACTCCTCCGCGCCGACGGCTACGGCAAGGCTAGCGACGGTGACGAAACCAACAACCATCGGTGTCGAGAGGCGAAGCATGGTGCAAGTGCGATAAATTCGGGGTGATGATCGGCGCAGTGGTCGGGAACAGCGGCAACGCGAAGCTCCACTGTGGCCCACGCGCTGACCTCAGGCAAGCATTGATCTCGACTTCCACCGCTCCTTGGGAGTGGTCGCTGATTGGTGGAGGTGCAAACGTTCACAAGGGCCGACATTCGCGCCCTTCTCCCCGCAATGCGTGTCCCATGCAACCGGACATGACCGCCGGGAGAAGGTGACCGAAGGCCGGATGAGGGGAGCTTCGGGACGCGTCATCTGCACCCCTCACCCCGACCCTCTCCCCCGAATCATGTCGATTGTGAATTCCCTGCGTCTCGCGGGGGAGAGGGGGACACAACGCTCGCCCTGAACATCTGAATCACGACCAATCAGCGCCTACACCCCACCGTCCCCCGCGAAAAGAAGGGGGAGAGGGCCGTCACGCTTCCAGGCCAGACGTGCCGCTGGAATCCGAGTTCTGCACTGACGCCGCGACGAAGCGTCCAAGTCTGCCTACGCTCGATCGGAGAGCGAACTTTGAAACTTCTCGTGCAGCCCCGCCAGCAGCCGCCGCACCGTCCGTTCCGAAACGCCCAGCGCTTCGGCCGCCTCGTCGTTGGTCCGGTCCTGCAGCTTCAGGTCCACCAACCGTCGCTCGTCGTCGTTCAATTCACTCAGCACGCGCTCGAATTCCTCGGCGAACTCCAGCGCCGCCTCGGGCGGCGCTCCTTTCACAGCCCAGGCGGCCTCCGGCGTGCCTTCGCCGTCGCCTTCCCCGACGGGCCGCTCGCGGCGGACGGTCCGCGATTGCCGTTGATGGAACCGCGCCTTCTCGCGCAATTTCGTGAGCGTGATGGCGCAGAGCAGGCTCCACAGCCGCTCGTTGTCCTCGAACAGAAACTGCCCCCCCTGCGCCCGGCGAAAGAACGTGCGAAACGTCGACTGCACGACGTCGTCGGCGTCGAACCGTGGCCGCAGCGGCGGCGCGACCCGTTTTTCGGCGATGGCGCGTAACATCGGGCCGAATCTTGCGTAGAACTGCTGGAGCACCGCCGGTTCCCCGGACTTGAGTCCGCGGATCGACGCCTGCCAGTCGGAATCGTTGAAGCTGGGAATCACCGGCATAGGGGCGTGAGTGAAAAGAGTCTTACCCAGAACGTGCATACTGCGTGCCGCGCGTACGAGCTGCGGGACCGATGGCGGCGCGCGACACCTCCCTGACGTCCGATCGGTCATCGATTTGGGCCGCCGCACACAATTGGAAGTTGCCGGTCAAAGTGTCAGACGATCCGTGGATGCCGTGACTCGATTTGTAGGAATTACATTCTTCCCGAACTGGACGCGTCAGCGCCCCGATATCCCCGCTCTGCCGGACCCGCTCCATGTCTGACTTCGGGCAGCAGACAGTTTCTGACCGGCCGCGCCGGTTCACACGGCTCTCCGGCGGCCGGTAC
The DNA here is from genome assembly GCA_046349775.1 of Planctomycetaceae bacterium. GTDB lineage: Bacteria > Planctomycetota > Planctomycetia > Planctomycetales > Planctomycetaceae > JAEUIG01. The sequence continues at coordinate 5,159 of JAXMBS010000053.1, forward strand.
AATGTCCCGGGGAAACGACGTGCCGACCGGCACGGGAACCGTGAGCAGCAACCCGGACGCGTTGATCGGCTGCAGGCGGCTGGTACCTCCTGTGGAGGGAGGCTCGTCCGATGACAGATCACCGCGCGGACCAACTGGCCGCTATCTTGTCCCAATGCGACGAGTTCTGGATGGCCGGACGTTCGCCACAAGATCGACAGCCGAGCACCCTGCCTCGCGATAGCGATGCGCGCGACGACTCGTACCACCGGCTCATCTGCGATCTCATTAAACAGCAGATCGAACGGGACAGTTCCTGCGCAGGAGACAACCCGTCCCGGCTCGAAGCTTACCTCCACGAACACAGCGACGTCCCGTTCAGCGACGGTGCTCTCCTGGAACTCATCGAATACGAGTTCATATCCCGTCACCGGGGCGGCGACTGGCCGGACATCGACGAATACGCGGAGAAGTTTCCGCATCTGGAATCGGCCGTCCGCACGCGTCTGCAGAACGCCCGCGACGACGTCGTGACGCATGCCTCTGTGTGCTCCGTGCTGCAGGAGGGGACTGCAACTTCCCCGGACGATGAAACTCGCGAAGCGTCACCGGCATCATTGCCGGCGGGCGCGGACGAGCTGGCGGCCACGCTGCGTCAGATCCGCCCGTTTTGCGATCTCTCGCGGCACGTGCGCGAGGCGGTCGCCTTGCACGCCGTTGTGCGACCATTCGCCGCCGGCGACGTGCTGCTGCGTCAGGGAGAGGCGGCGGATGCCCTGGTCATTCTGCTCGAAGGGACGGCCGAGGTGTGGCTCAACGATGCCGGACAACTTGTCCCGATCGCGCGGCTGCAACGCCACACCGTCGTCGGCGAGTTGGGGCTCGTCACTCAGGAAGTCCGCAGCGCCACGGTGTCGGCCACTTCCCCCGGCTGCGCGGCCATTATCGACCGGCAGGCGTTCGAGACGCTGGCAGGTCGCTACCCGCGGCTGAACATCGCGCTCGCCGAACTGATTGCCGAACGCGTGGGCACGCTGGCGATCGACGTCCTGTGCGGCAAAACGATCGACAAGTATCTGATCCGTCGGCGTCTCGGTCGCGGCGCGACCGGCATCGTCTATGCCGCCACCGAGGCCGGCTCGCAGCGCCCCGTCGCGCTGAAGATGCTGCGGCACGATCTGACGTACGACCGGCACGCGGCACTGCGGTTCCAGCAGGAAGCGGACATCATCGGCGAACTGCAACATCCGAACATCGTCGCGGTCCTGTCCGAGTTCACGGCCTATGGCACGTCGTTCGTACCATGGAAATGTGCGATGGTCCGTCATTGGCAGACCTGATCGCCCGGCACGGCCGGCTGCCGATCCGCACGGTGCAGGCGATCCTCGGCCAGTTGGCGGCAGGGCTGAGCAGTGCGCATGCCGCCCGGATCGCACACCGCGACCTGAAACCGTCCAACGTCCTGTTGACCAGCGATGGCACGGTCAAGATCGTCGATTTTGGACTGGCGCGCCATGTTACGGCCGACGAGCCCGGCACGGCCTTCGGGCAAATCGTGGGCACGCCGCGTTACATGTCCCCCGAGCAACTCGCCGGCGAGCGTGGCGACGCGCGGTCAGACCTGTTCTCCCTGGGATGCATTGCGTACGAGATGCTGGTCGGCCGGACGGTCTTCGTCGCGCCGCGATTCAACGAGCTGTTGATCGAGCGCGCGAGGTGGACGCTGCCTGCGGCTGGGGTGATCCGCGAGGACCTGCCCCCGCGGCAATACCAATTGCTGGTCCACCTGCTGGAATATGATCCGGACGTGCGGTACTGCGACCTGCTGGAAGTGGCCGAATGGGCCGAGCGGGTTGACCGTGATTTGCTGGCTGTCCCGTAGTTGAGCGAGTCCTCAACGAATGGGCGTGCGTCGCTATCGCAGCCGCCGTCGGAGGTCGGAAGTCAGAGGTCGGAGGTCGGGCAACCGGATTCTGATCCTGCGCCCTCATTCCCGTGAACCTCGAACGACCGCTGCGAATCCTCTATTCTGCGGCCCGCATGCCGGTTGCTGATTCCGGCGGATCACACTCGCTCCGATGGTCGACAATCTTCCCGTCAAGTCGCTTACGCACGCCGGCCTGACGGTCGAAGGGTACTCGCGCGCCGCCGTGCAGTCGTACTGGCGGGTGCCGGAACTGAAGCTCGGCTTCGACATGGGGGGGAGCCCCTGGTCGTTCATGGGGACGCAGACGTTTTTCCTCTCGCACGCGCACCTCGACCACATGTGCGCGCTGCCGGCCTACGTCGCCCGGCGGCGAATGATGAAAATGGAGCCGCCGACGATCTATGTTCCAGAAGAAGTCGTGGAACCGGTCGAGCGGATGCTCCGCGCCTGGCAGCGTCTCGACCGCGGGCGGATGATCTGCCAACTGATCGGAGTCCAGGCGGGGGACGAATTTGAACTGTCGCGCGAGCACGTCGTCACGGTCTTCGATACGAAGCATACGGTCCCTTCGCGCGGCTGCATCGTCTGGGACCGTCGCCGCAAGCTGCGTCCTGAGTACCAGAACCTCTCCGGCGAGCAGATCCGCGACCTGCGGTATTCGGGGGTCGAGGTCAGCGCCGAAGTTCGCGTGCCGCTGGTCTGTTATCTCGGCGACACCGCGCCGCCCGGACTCGATGCGCACCCCGCCGTCTACGAAGCCAAAATTCTGATTACCGAGATGACTTTCTTCCGGCCCGAACACCGCAAGGAGAAGATTCACAAGTTCGGCCACACGCATCTCGATGACATCCTGGAGCGCGCCGACCGGTTCAAGAATGAACGGATCATTTTGGCGCATTTCAGCACGCGGTACCTCGACTCGCAGGTGAAGCGTGCGGTCGAGAAGCGCCTGCCGGCCCACCTGCGCGACCGGGTCGAGTTGTGGTTATGAAGGTGGCGGAAGACGAACAGCGGATCGTCGATGGACGGCATCTCGGTCCCTCCGCTGGCGTCTATCCGACATCGCCTCTCTGTCGTTCTTCACGCGGTCTGTTGTGGAACCCGGTCGGCTGCTGCGGTACGCTGTTCCTGCACATTGGTCAAAGCTAGCGCCGTCGAGACACTCCTGCGCGCCACAACGGAGATTGTCGATGCCCGTCCTGGTCAAATGCGAGTGCGGTCAATCCCTGCAGGCGCCCGATAAGGCGGCGGGCAAAGCGGTTCGCTGTCCTGAATGCGGCGAGGCAGTGAACGTCCGCGCACAAGGCTGTACCGAAGGAAGAGTTCGAGGACGATTTCAGCGAGCTTGAACCTGCTCCTCTCCGTCGGGCAGCGTCCTCTCAAAAGTTGCCGGCGGCAGTCCTCAAGTCGACCAAAAAGAAGGCAAAGCCGACGACTCAGGCCGCCGAACCGGGGATCCCCAAATGGGTCTGGGCCCTGTTCATACTTGTGGGTTTTGGCGTCGGCAGCGTCGGCGGTTACCTCGGGGTCACGGCGATCCTCAGCGCCGCCGCGAAGGACAATGCCGACGCCCCACCGGAGCCGCTGACATACTCGGAACATGCCCACAAGGAGGGGAACTTCAAGTTTGATTACCCGAACGGCTGGGAGGTCGCGTCCGGCGGCGGGACGGGGGGCGTCCCCCCGTGGGGCACGTTCTCGAAGGATGATGTGAGCGTCGATATCCGCGCCGACCTGAAAGGGGCGTCGATCGCGGACATCGCCAACGCGGGTGCCAATCAATCGACGGAAGAGTTGCCGCCGGAGCTCTCTCCGGTGGCCAAGGTCCACCAGTTCCAGCATGACGTAAAGTACAAGATCGAGTACGACGACTTCGAAGAAACGCCGGGGGGATTCTATGACGTCCCCTTCGGCCGCGGCTGGCTGTCGGAGTTCACCGCTTCGGAAGGGGCGTTCGGCGGCAAGATTCATGGCTACCGCCTCACGCTGCTGGGGGGCATGCACCAGTTCAACGTGATCTGCAAGTGCCAGGAGAAGAACTGGCGCAGAACGAGCCGATGTTCGAGCGGGTGCTCAAGTCGATCAGCCGGTGACGAAAGGATTCAGTCCCGGCGCGCCGGGACGGATTCAGGATTCAGAGACTGGCAGCGTGTGTCCCCCGTGCGACGCGCTGAATTCAGCAGACGCGTCAGTGGGGATCCGGGCATTGGGGATAGAAGGCTCGTGCTGGCTGAAGACTGGCTCGGCGCAAGAGGCTCGCAATGAGAATCGTCTAACCGTTCGCCCCCTCCCCGGCCCTCCCCGCGAAAGCGCGGGTGGAGAGAGTTATTCTGTTGTGCCGGAGACCGGGGGTATCGCTGCGGCGCTCGCCTTGTAGGCTCGCTACGCTCAACCCCCGGCTACAGTCCATGACCCCGTTAGGGTCGTTCCACAATTCAGTCATCTGACGTCACCGCCGACCGGTTCAATCGTACGGAATGAAGCACGATTCGTGTCGGACAGAGCTGGAGCGGGTGGCTACTCTGAGTGCATTCTGATCGATCGTGCGTTCACTCTGTTTAATTGATCACAACGCCGGATCAATCGTAGACCCGGTCTGCAATCAACGCTGACGTATTTCAGCGATCCACTCATGCTGAGTCGCGACCCAGCCTACGTTCCTGTTCATCCGCGACCGACGATTCATCGTCCGAAATATCGCGGCAGAAGCGTATCAATTTCTGCAAGCCGTTCATCCGCACGCCCGCGCTGCGGCCGTGCATCAGGTCCAGCAGACCGCGTCCCGGAGTACACTCTGGCGTCGTAGGGATGCCACCACATATTGCATTTGAGCCAACCCGCGTTGTCGTGCACGATCGCCTGCGGCTGCGTCATTTCGTCGAAGCCAAGCTGACCATGCGTGCGGCCGATGCCGGAGTGCTTGCAGCCCCCCCAGGGAACTTCCGGCAGCCCGTGACTCATCAGGTGGTCGTTGATCATCACGACCCCGGCCTGAACGCAGCGCGGCAGTTCGTCGGCCGTCCGCCGGTTCTTTGACCAGACGGACGCCGTCAGCGCGAGCTCGCAGTCGTTGGCCAGCCGGACCGCATCATCCATCGATGCCACCGGCATGACGCACAGGACCGGCCCGAACGTCTCCTCGCGCATGATCGTCATCGAGTGCTCGACGTTCGTCAGCACGACGGCCGGCAGAAACTGTTCCGGCGCACCCGCCGGCGGCGACGCCTGCGCGCGGATCACCGCCCCTGACGCACCGCCTCATCGACCTGCGCCGCGCACCTTTCGCGCCTGCTCCAGCGTCGTCATGGACCCGATGTCGATATCGTGATGGCCCGCATCCGGTCCGATGCACGCAGTGCCGCAACCTTTGCGCCAACTGGTCGACGAACGCGTTGTAGACCGACGCATGCGCAATGAATCCGCTCGACCCCCGCACTCGATTGTCCCGCGTTCTGCAAACCGCCCCAGATCGCCCCCGACGTCGCGCGGTCCAGGTCCGCATCGGGGCAGACCAGCATCGGGTCTTTGCCACCCAGTTCCAGCACCAGCGGCGTCAGCGTCTCCGCCGCGCGCGCCATGAGCTGGCGACCGACTTCGACGGAGCCGGTGAAGAACAACTTGTCGATTCCGCCGCCGAGGAACGCGTCTCCGGCCATGCGGCCCGGCGAGCCGACGTAGTGAAAGACGTCCTGCGGGACGACGCCCTGAACCAGCTCGGCGAGTGCCCGCCCGGTTCGAGTGTCTGCGTCGCGACTTTGAGGATCACGGCGTTACCGGCGAGCAGTCCTGTCACCACCTCCGAGAACGGGATCGTAAACGGATAGTTCCACGGCGAGATCACTCCCACCACGCCGTACAGGACGCAGCGAATGCGGGTCTGCTTGTTGCCGGTGAGGACAGAATTCGGCCGGACCTTGCGGTCCTTGAGCCACGTTGGCGCTGCCGCACGTACCACCCGGCACGCAGTCGCGGCCGGCAGGACTTCCGTCGCGGGCATCGATCCGCGTCTTGCCGGTGTCGCGGGCGATGATCTCCGCCAGTGAAATCGGCCCGCTCGACGATCGCGTCCCTGATGCATGATCGCGGCTGCGATCCCGCACCGGCGTCGCGGCCCACGCCGGCTGAGCGGCGGCGCGGGCACGGGCGATTGCCGTTCGAACCTCTGCAACGGCTCTGCCCCCCCGCTGCGCTCCACCACCGCGACCAACCTCGTCACGCTCCGTCTTGTCTTCCACAACCTGCGCGCACACTTTCAAAGTCACCTTGAACTGATCGACAAAAAAGTGGAACCACGGGATACGCGAAAAAAAGGATTCGCCTCGCGTGTGTTCCGTGCTACTAACGATTGGAAGACTGTTTTCGTGCGATGAATCCTTGGTTGGATAGCCGAATCTCCGTTCGCCCCCCTCCCCGGCCCTCCCCGAAAACGGGGGAGGGGTGGTGTGTGCGCCCGGAGACCGGGGTTCGCTCCGCTTGCCTGACGGCTCGCTGCAGCCACCCCCGGCTACAATCTGTCGCCCCTCGCGGGGCTGGCCGTCACGTCTCGAATCTCAAGTGGCTCATCGTCAACGTTTGATGCCTGAAGGCCGACAGCGGACTGCCAATTTGGTTGCGGCCGCAGGCGCGGCTGGGTCTTTCGCGGTGCCGCTATCGCTTCTTCATGAGCATCTGACCTGCGCGGAAATCACGAAAAAAGAATCCCCATTCCGCGTCGTCCGTCTGTTCCGTGGTTACTATTTCACGCTAAGTCAGCAGCGTCAGCGGATTGACCCGGTTCTTCAGCGGCAGCGCAACGGTTCCGCCGGCGCGATGCGATTCGAAAACGCCGGCGATCATCTCCACCGTCCACCGCGCGTCGTACATGCTGCACCGCGGCTGCCGGCCCGGATCGCCGATGCAATCGATCAGGTCGTTCACCGCCAGCACGTTTCCCCCATGAAGTCCCGAGGCTCCCGGCGGCTCCGGCTGCCCGACGCCGGCGGAGGTGATCTTCACCCAGTTCTTGCCGCTGCGTCCCGGCGACCAGGAAGAGTCCTGCAACACCTGGCACGGCGCCGGATGCCCTGTCAGGATCTCAATGACGCCTTCGGTGCCATAAATCGTCAGCCCAAATCGCGGCGGATTGCCCGCCGCACCGCGGTACGACGCCATGTATCCGGTCTTTCCCTCAGGCAGCCGGTACATCGCCGTAATGGCGTCCCCCGTCAGCGGACCGATCCCTTCATTGCCGGCTTTGACGTCGGCCTGGGTGGCCAGATGCCCCTTGTTGAGCACCGTTGCCGTGCAGGTTTCGGGATCTCCGGCGAAGAACCGCATCAGGTCGAGGACATGGCTGCCCAGCACCCACAGGTCTTCGCCGCCGCCGCGATTCGCGTCCTCTTTGCCGCGCGCCCGCAGTTCCAGCACACGGCCGATGATGCCGTTCTTGATCTCGCGTTTGACCACGTCGACCGGCGGCGACCACCGCGTCTGATGCGCAATCGCCAGCTTGCAGTGTCGCATCTCGCACGCTTGGACGATCTCGTCCGCTTCCTGCAGGTCGCGACTGAACGGCTTCTCCATGTAGATGTGGCAGCCGTGCTCGGCAGCCGCAATGCACATGTCGCGATGCTGATCGAGCCAGCGCGGGCCGATCGCGACGATATCAAGGTGCTCCTTGTCGAGCATCTCGCGATAGTCGGCATAGCCCACCGGCGCTTTCGTGCGCTCAACCGCCTTGGCACGGCCGGCGTCGTCAGCGTCGGCCAGAGCGACGACCTGCGCACGGTCGATTTCCGCCCAGACGGTGTCGACCCCGTGGCCGTAGTCCCCATGCCCCGTCGCGCCGATGATCCCGACTCGCAGTTTGTTCGCCATGAGAGCGCCTTTGTCGGCTGGGAGAATCGCACGGCCGCATCACTTCCGCGCCGCAATCACAGCATGTCGCGGCCGACCTCGAATGTCGAGCGAGGCGGAATCAGGTCATCGCCGCTTCGAATTGTGGGACCGGCAAATCGGATTTCCTGGCCCGTCGTTCCAGCCACGCAGCCACCGCAAGCTGTGCCAGGCAAGCGAACAGACCGACGCCGGCCACCACCCAAGGATCATTGCCGAACCGGTAAAAAGGAATTGCGGCGGCGTACACCATCACCGATCCGCAGCAGAACACCGCCAGCGAATGCCGGCCGGACACGACCACGGGTCGGAGCCAGGGACTGCTCCAGTTCGGCGGCCAGGAGGTCACCCAGTACGCCAGCAGATACGCCACCGCAGCAAAATGGACGAATCGGAGCGGCCCGAGCGTCGTCTTCGCGGTCAGCCAGCTCGTCGATAGATCGACCCACTGCAACCAATGCGGATCGGAGATGCCGGTCAGTCCCACGAGGAGCGTGCAGCTGGCCGACACCATTCCATACAGCACGATTGCGCCGGCCAGAGCCGCCAGGGCCCGGCGTCGAGGCACGCGCGTTGCGTCCGTCGCGCTCGTGATTACCGATCAGCATGCCCGTGATGATCAGCAACTGCCACGCCAGCGGATGAAACGACCAACCTGACGGCCAAGCAGGCGCCGGACCACGCCGGCGACACAGACGGCTGCACGGCCAGCCACAGGCCGAACGACGCGGCGGCGACGATCAGCCGCGCTCCTGCTGTGCAAGCAGCAGTGCCAGCAGCAGGCAGGGCAGGATCAGAATATAGAAGCCCAGGATGTCGATGCCGTAGGGAATTGCTCCTGGAGTGTCGCCATCTGCATGAGCACCTCGGCCAGCGGCCGCGAATCGAGCCGCAATGCATTCCGCGTCCAGTCCGTCATTCCTATCGGCGCTTAGGCCAGACGCCCGTGATGGCGGCCAACGTAGCAGATACCCACCGTATAACTGGCGCATACAGTTGTCCATGACCCGCCTGAGGCTCGCACGCAGGCCAGCTCGCGCGAGCCGGGCGGAATAGACCCACCCGAACACCCAGCCCCGGCGAAGCACAAATGCTTCCGCGCTTGCTGGAAAATCCGAGACCGACGGGCAACCAGGGGCAGGATCTTGTTGCCGGAGGCCCAGTCCAGATGACTGAGCATGACGAGCGAAGGGCCAGCCCGCGAAAAAGTCGATCGACTGCAACCGCGACGACGAAGTCCGACAGTCTGGCGATGTCGGGGCAGACAAAACAGGGATGGTTGTGGCGACCATCGCCGAATTGTGCCAATCGGCGGCGATTTCGCACGTCGGCCGCCATCGCAGTTTACGACGTCAGCCCGGTGAGCACGCCATCGCCGCAGTACGCGGGATTGCCGAAGCTCGCGAGCTCATGCCCGAAGCCGTGCGCCAGTGCCATCAGGAACCGATTGTGCGGCACGCCATAGGTGAGCGATCGTCCCATCTGGAACCCCAGCCCCGCCGCCGACGAGCACAAACGGCACGTTTTCCAGCGTGTGGGTGTTCCCCTTGCCGAGTTCATTCGTCCACACGAGCAGGGTGTTGTCGAGCAGCGAACCATCGCCGCCCGGTTCGGGCGTCTCCGCCAGCCGTTTTGCCATGTAGGCGAACTGCTCGCAGTACCAGTGGTTGATCTTCGTGAGCTGCTCCTGAACTGCGACATCGTCGTCCGGCTTGTGGGACATGTCGTGGTGCCGCCCCTCGATCCCCAGCCAGGACATGACCGTATCAGCGACGGAACTCGTGAACTGGAACGTGGCCACACGCGTAAAGTCTTTCAGGAAGCTCTGGACGAGCAGTTCCGTCTGTAGCCGCGCGAGCTGCGGCATGTTCGCCTCTTCCTCGCGCACGCCCGGCTCCAGCGGCGGCACCGCGTGGCCGACGTCCACCGACGCGCGCAGCTCCTGTTCGAGTTCGCGGACCAGCGTCGTCTGCTCGTCGAGCAACCGCCGATCTTCGCTGCTCAGCGAGTTCCGCAACTGGTCGAGGTCGGCCTGCAGTTCGTCGAGGACGCTGGCGACATCGCCGCGGTCCTGCGTGTCACCGTACAGCCTGGCGAACATCTGGTATGGGTCATCGATCGGCGTGACCGGCTTGTTCGGCCCGGAATAGACCCAGCGGGTCCACGTGTCGGCCCGGTCCGGCACCATGACGCCGAACTCGAGGCGAGCCGAAGCGCGTCCGCGTCTCGGGCCACGACTGCAGGAAATTCCTGATTTCCTGGTCGATCGACAATCCGCTCGACCACCCGGCCGGCGTATCGCCACCCCCTGGATGTTGCCGGAGCAGCTCGATGCCGGTCAGCAGGCAGCCCATGCCGCATGTGCTGGTCGCCGTCGCCGCGCACCTTGTCGTGCAAGCCGTGCAGGATCAGCGTGCGGTCTTTGAACGGCGACAGCGGCTCGAGGCTCTTCTTCAAAGTGAATTCATGCCCTTCCTCGTCCGGCCAAGTTCGGCTGGATGACGCCGTTGGGGCTGAACATCAGCACGATTCGCTGCTTGCGGGCAGCGGAGTTAGCGAACCCGAGGCTCGGCGATTGCACACAAACGGCAGCGCTTGCGTGGCCCAGGTCGCGGAGGAATTCGCGTCGTGTTCGGTCGTCGCGCATGCCGGGTATGGGTTGGAGGTTGGGGTGCCTGGTCGTTTGGTGTTTGGTCGTCTGTTGAAAGTCTGTTTCTGATCGCTGACAGCTACTTCTGCGCCGCTGTATGCCGCTGCTGATCTCCGATCTCCCGCATCCACAGCCCCGACTCCGTCGTCAACTCTACCAGCAGCGTCTTGATGCTGAAACCGGATTCTGCAAAACGGCTCGTTCGATGCTCCAGTCGATCCGAACCGAACGCCTGGACGGCTGATTCGTCAGTTGCCGAAAGATCTGCGCGTCGAACAAAAGCGGACTGCGGCTTCGCGCGAATTCGCCAGAAACGTCGCCAGCCCCGCGCTCCGTGCAATTCGACGGTTTCCCCCTGACGTGTGATGTAGGCGCCGGCGGCATTCACCGGTCGTCCGCGATCTTCGATGCGAAATCGTCCGACCGCGTCAAACTGCTCCAGCGAGAATCCGAGGTTGTTGATCATGTATTCAGGCCTGGCACTGCTCGGCAGCCGTTTGTAAGGAGACGCGCTCGCGGGTCGAAAGATCGGGATGTAGCTCCGGCGGCAGCGTAGCTGTGTTTCCGGCATCGGGCGGCGGCTTGAGGAAGCGTCCCAGCATGTTGCGCGGCGAAACACGCCGCGATGAATCGGCGAACTTGCGTCGCGGTATGCGAAACCTGCCATCAGATACGGGTGCGTCAGTACGCCCGCCGTGACCGCTTGAGAATCGACGCGGCTCGAAGCCGCCGGACTGTGGCACTGGAAATCCGCTTAACGCCGCGATCCGCGGGCTGACATATAGGGACTCGATCAGAAACAGATCACGGAAATCAGACGCCTCGCTCCACACCACGTCGCGCAGCAGCAGGTCCAGCGAAGCACGCAAGTCGGCTGCCAGGGGCGCATCGAATCCGGGATACAGCTCGGAGTTCTTCTGGAGATTGTAGTCCGATCGGTTCAGCCACTGATGCAGCGGCGCTCGCGAACCTTGAATGCCAGCCGCGGATCGGCCTGCATCCGCTGCGCTCGCGGTCAGCTGTTCGCGGGTGCGCAGCTCGCTGCGGGCTGCCGCCGCCAGCAACTCGTCATCCGGCAGCGAATCCCACAGCGAGAATGACAGCAGCCACGATGCTGCGTCGTAGTCGTCGAATCCGTCCGAATCGCTGGCCGCTTCGCGGAACAGGAACCTGCGGCGACTTGAGGACGAGCAGGACGACTCGTTTGACGCCGGATTTTCGTCCGGCGCCCTCGGCCAGCACGCGGTCGACGATCCGTTCGCGCTTGCGCGGCAGTCAAGGGGCGGGCGAAACGCCCGCTCCGCGAACCGTGTGCAAAACACCTGCACCTGCGCTGCGTCGCCGTCTTCCGGCCGCAGAACGACTCCAGCTTCGTCGTGATCGCCGCGGCGGTCTCCAGGAGCGGCTTGCGGTCGCCGCCTCGTCCCATTCCTTCGAGACCAGCGTGCCGCGGCTCGTATCCCTGGCTGCGATCATCGGGAGGAAACGGCGTGCACCACCTGCACTTCGGGCACTTCTTGTGCACGCAGGAATCTGCCCGGAATGACCTGTTCCGCACCATGCGGCGGCTTCCACTTCAGCCGCACTGCTGCGACCTTTTCTTTCGCCGCCTTCGACTTGAAGAACTCCATTTTCAGGAAGTAGTACCGCCCGCCCAGGAGCGGCGCCGTCGCTCGCCAGGTGACGTTTTCCCCGGACCGCACGCTGCCGTCGATCAGCGGCGCGCCATAGTCGTTCAACCACAGGCGGATGCCGTTCTGCGTTTCGACGATGAACTCGTACTCGCCCGTGTCCGGCGCGAAGACCGCCCCATGCCACCACATGCCGAACTCTTCGGCGCCGATCTTTTCCGGATTCGGACTCGCTTCGCCGAAGTCGAAATCAATCCCGGGATCGGTCCGCGTAAACGAGTGGTCGTCCATCGGCCCGTCGCGGACCTGCAGGTATCGGCCAAGCAGCCCCGGCTCGTCTCCCAGTTGCGGCGGGCGCGGGCGAAACGACGCAATCAGATCGGCCACGGCGTTCCGATACTGCCGCACAGTCAGCCGTGAGTACTCCACCCGCGCCGGTCGCCGCCGCGCCTGGGCCACCGGCGAATAGAAGTCTTCGTGAATGAACGCCGCCACCCGCGCCGCATCCTCGCCGGTGCACGTGCCGGGGGCGTCCTGCGGCATTGTTGCCGCAATCACTTTCGCCAGCTCGGCGACCGATTTGTCGCCGATCAACGGCTCTGGGGCGTTCTCCGTCCCTGCTCCTGCCGCTCCGTGACAGCGCGCACACTGCCGCTGGTAAGACTCCACACCGGTCTCCGCATGACCGATCTCCGTCCAGCCGACGCTGAACGCAATCAGACCGGCCGACAGGGCCACCTGACTGCTGAACAATTTGAACATGCGCAGCGGAGGCAACAATCCGATACCCTGCTGTTGCTGGCCGAGGGAATCCTGACGACCATAGGGGGTCGTCAATCATGGCGGGAGAGTGCGGCAGGATCGTAGCGCCACTTGGCAGGCGGCTGGGTCCATTCTAACCGTCGTCCAGCCCCGGATGAAACGATTTTGCAGCGCCACGCAGGCCGGTCCGTTGGACAGCAGTAACCGGGACAATTCGACGCGCGGCCCTGCGGTCGCAACCAGGTGCCAGGTTCTGATCCTGCTGGGGCTGTTGATTCTGGTCGGCGTCGGTGAAGCATTTCGCTGGAGCGACCCGGAACAGCAGATGGTCGCCTGGGGAGCGTGGCTGTGCGGGCCGCTGGCCGACTGGCTGCCGTTCCTCCCGTGGCTCATCGCCGCACCGATCGTGTGGCAAATTCGCAGCCGCCCGGCGACAGCCACCAGCGACGGCGACCGTCGAGTCGGCTGGGTGATGGCCCTGCTGTTAGCCGGCATTTCATTCGGCCTGAGCGTATGGACGGGGGGGCGTTTCGGTGACCTGCCGCCGGCTTACCACGACGAGTTCAGTTATCTGTTCCAGGCGAAGACGTTCCTGGCCGGGCGACTGTCGTTCCCCAGCTTCGCACCGATGCCGGAGCTGTTCGACCAGATGCACGTCCTCAACGAGGGGCGCTTTGCCAGCCGATACTTTCCCGGCGCAGGCCTGTGGCTCGCGCCGTTCGTCGCACTCGGGCGTCCGTACCTCGGCTATTGGATCGCCGGCGCACTGACGACGATCTGTGTCTATTGGATCGGCTGGGAAATCGGCGGGCGACGCACTGCGCTGTTCGCTGGAATGTTGAATGCCCTGTCTCCCGGACTTGCACTCTTCAGCAACCTGCTGCTGGCTCACAACCCAACGCTGCTGGGCCTGACGTTCTTCATCTGGATGTATCTGCGAGCGCAGCGTACCGGGCGAGTTCGGGACCACGTCTTTGGCGGCCTCGGCCTGACGTTCGCGATGTTGTGCCGGCCCATGACGGCCTTTGGTATCGGCCTGCCGTTCGGCGGGCTGTTGTTGTGGCAGCTCGCTACCGCGCCGGCGCCGCTGCGTCGCCGCGCCTCGATTGTGATTGCGTGGAGCCTGCCGATTCTCGCCGGTCTGGGCGGCATGCTGTGCTACAACTCGGCGATCACCGGCAGTCCGTGGGTGTCTCCCTACCAGCTCTACACCGACATCTACACGCCGCGGCACGTCTACGGCTTCCATAACGTGACCCGGGGCGAGCAACATCTTGGCCCCAAAGTCCTCGAGCACTACGACGTCTGGGCTGAAGAACTCACGCCGGCGCTGGCGGCCCGCAACGTCGGCCGCCGCATTGTCGCGAGCCTCCGCTGGACGCTCGGGATCGTACCGATCACGGCGGCGATCCTCGTGCTGCTGTGTGCGCGATCTACCTGGAATCGAGGCGTGTTGTTGATCTTCGGCGCCGTTGTCTCACTGCATGCCGTGCACATTCCGTATTGGTTCGAAGGCATCATGGGGTGGCACTATGTTTTTGAATCTGCCCCTTTGTTGTTGCTGGTCGTCGGCGCTGCGACGGAGGTGCTCTTCGACACCTGGGCTCGCACGGGCCACAAGGCGATGTGTCGATTGTGGGCCGGGATGCTACTTACGGCTGTGGCTGTGAACCTTGTGACTGTCCCGGCAGTCTGGCCGGGGCGGCTGCCCGTCGGGATCAGCGAAGTCGCGTTTTCGCGGCGCCGCTATGCAGAGTTCTTTGCCGCGGCTGAGCAGATGGCGCATGGCCGGCCGACGATTGTGTTCGTCGAGCCTGATCCGACCGACCGGCATATCGACTATGTCGTCAACGACCCGTCACTCAGCGGACCACTGCTGATCGCCCGGTACCGTCCCGATCAGACCGATCTGCAGCAGGCCCGCGCGCTGTTCCCTGATCGTCAGGCTTTCCTGTATCGCGCCGCGACTCGCGAGTGGAAGCCGATGCCATGATGCGTTGCCGGTGGGCAGTTCACAATCGGCAGACATGCCACGGGTCGCGTCAGCGGAGACTGCTCCCGACCAGCCGGGAGCGCCGTGATGGACAGAGGGATTTGCTTTCGTTTCGGCTCGGCAGGAGCCTCTCCCGGCTTTGCACAAGAATGCCCGTTAGCGAGTGATTTCTTGTGCAGACGCCGGATTTATTGTGCAGTCCCTTCAGGGCTACGGATTGAGATGGCGATCTCTTTGTCGTCGTACACGACCTCGAACGGATATTGGGAATCAGTGCGGAACTGTGGCATGTATCCGAATTTGCCGATCAGTCGTGGCCGAACAAACCTCTCGAAATAGGAGTTGAGCTGGCTGCTGTCGAAGCAATCACCCTTGATGACGCCCGTTCCCGCTTTGTTCGCCACGGTGTACCAGCGGTTCGGGAGGCCCATAATGTTTCGTACTTCGGCCCGCGACATGCCGACGGTCAGTCTTTGCGCCCGGCGCGTGCGTGTCCCGCTATCCACGATCCAGACAAGCAGCGCGACAGACAACATGATCGCCGCCACGATTGCAGCCCGCCTGACGATCCGTCGCTTGCGTGGTTCGGACATGCCGGGATTGTAGCAGCGGGGCAGACCCAACTAACACACGTCACCAGTTCCGGGCTGCTCAACAGGGCGCTTGAAAATCCACGCCGCTTCGCCGGCGTTCGATTTATTGTGCAGCGGCCGTATTATTTGTGCAGGACGGATTTCTTGTGCAATGTCGCCTCGCCCTCCCGGTTTTGAAACTGCTTCTATTCACTATTTGCTACTCACGACGTCCAGTCCCCGCTCCCGCCGCATTGCGTTCACCCGCTCCACGACGGCATCGACGAGCCGGCCGTTGCGCACGATCGCCCGCTGTTCGATCCAGCTGACCAGCAGATTCGCCAGCATGGTCGTGACCGCGAGCCCGAAGTGGACATGTGCGGCCGAAGGCCGATGCGTGTTGGCGGCCGGATCAGCCATCGCGCCGAACGCCCCGGTAAACACAATGAGCAGCATGCACAGCACCATCCCGGGAATGACGCGATACTTGAGGCTGATATTTGCGGCCCGCGCCTCCGGTCCCAGGCTGTAGGCGGTGCAGGTCTCTTCGAGCCACCGCCCGGTCCCCATGAAGTAGGTCAGGGCGACCGCGTGGACCAGCAGGACCAGCAGCGCCGCTCCGAGGGCCGTCAGCATGTGCAGGGTGACGGCGTTTCGCGCGCCCGGCTCCAGCGATGCCGGATCGACGATCCGCCAGCCAAGAATCAGCGTGATCAGCAGCGCGCCGTTGGCAATTGATGACAGCGTCAGAAAGATGCGACTCACTTCCGCGTCCGTATCCTCTCAGAATCCCGATTTGCCTTCGCCTCCGACCTGCCCCGGGACAGTGCGCTGTGGACGCTGATCGCTGGCCACGAGAGTTTCCAGAGCCGTCCGAAGTGCGGTCTCCGGATTATCGCGAACGGACAGCGGAGCGACGAGCAACACCGCCACCTGGCACGGCCCCGCCTGATGCTCGTAGAGATACCCCTCCATCTCCGGCAAGTTCCCCAACTGCTGCAAGGCGGCCGGCGACGGTGACAGGCGGACTGCCGTGAATGCCTTGGACTTCACGAACCGCTCGACGCGCGGAATCGTCTCCTCCGCTTTCACGTTGACCTGGTTCGAGGCGGACCCGGCTTTCTCGATCGTCAGTCCCAGTTGCGTCTGCAGCAACGTTTCGAGGTCTTCCAGGTACTTCTCCGGCGGTAGCCCACCGGCCTCTGTATTGGAAGCCAGCAGGCGATCATGGTTCCCCAGTACATACAGAAACACGACCGCCTGCCCATCGCGTGCCGGGACCGTTGCTTTCCAGGCTGCGATCAGACCTTCGACCTCCGGTACCCCCAGATAGGTGGGCTGGCGCAAGTCCGGCGGCATCGGTTGCTCCACTTCCGCTCCATCGGCATCCTTGACCGGCGGCGGCAGAACGGGCGCCGGAATTTGCGCGTACCCCAGCGGGATCCGCATCGAGAGACCATAGCCCCCCGGCGCCGACCACGGGGTGCGGGCCAGTGTTTTGTCCAGATAGTTCTGGTACGCGAACAGTTCGTTGGCATTGTTGAGCCGCTGCTCGTACGCCTGGACGCCGCAGCCGGCGAGCCAGCAGCAAACGGTCAGGAAGAGGGGGCCGCTGACCGATGAGAGTCGGTGCTCACCGCCGGCAGCCGAAATGTCACGCGGCATGGTCAATCCACGGCTTTGAGAACGGCAGTTGATGATCGATCGCCCGACCTGTCCCTCCGCAAGTGCGGCACGCCCTTCGCAAGTGCGGAGGGGGGGTGGCGAACAGGAGAGGACGATCCAAACTCTCCGGCGATCGATGGATGCGATTGTCGGCCTTCGCGACGGCGTGGTCAATCGAGCGCCGGCAGCGATTTGCGTTTCCCACGGCTCTTCAGCGCTTTGCTCCGGCGGCGTCCATCGCGTGGCAATCCGCCTGCAATCACGCTAAGTTACGGGGCGCACACAGGATGCATGCGTCGTTGAGACCGGCCGAGTTCCCCGATTCGCACCAGGTAAGCCGTGATGTCTGTGCTCGTTGTCGAGCATCTGCGAAAGTCGTTCGACGGCCGCGTCGCCGTCGATGACGTGAGCTTTTCCGTCGCTGCCGGCGAAGTCTTCGGTTTGCTCGGTCCGAACGGCGCCGGCAAATCGACGACGATGTCGATGATCGCCGGGCTGGTCGAACCAGACTCCGGCAACGTCACCGTGACGGCCGGCGACGGTGTCCCGGTCGACCGCCGGCTGCTGCTGGGCGTCGTCCCGCAGGACCTGGCGATTTATCCCGACCTGACGGTTCGTGAAAACCTGACATTCTTCGGTTCACTGTACCGGGTGACGCGCGACGACCTGCGCCGCCGAGTCGATTCCGCCCTGGACCGGGTCGGCCTGGCCGACCGGCAGACCAGCATGACACGCACGCTTTCGGGCGGCATGAAGCGACGGCTGAACTTTGCCGCCGCGCTGCTGCATGAGCCGAAGCTGCTGATCCTCGACGAGCCGACCGTCGGCGTGGATCCACAGTCGCGGGCGCACCTGATGGATTGTGTCCGCGATCTGGCTCAGTCCGGCATGGCGGTGATCTACGCCAGTCACTACATGGAGGAGGTCCAGGCGATCTGCCGCACTGCCGCCATCCTCGATCACGGCAAAATGCTGGCCAACGACTCGATCGACGGCCTGCTGGCGCGCGTCGGCAGCCGCGTGGAGATTGTGCTGCAGCGCCGTGCTCCGGAAATTGCCTCGCAACTCAATGGCCACGCGCGGTACGTCGACGACCAGGCCGCCCCGCGTCTGCTTCTGCAAGAGCAGTCGCAGAAGGGCAGCGCCGGCATCGCCGTGCAACTTGCCAAGACCCTCGAACTGCTCGTCACCCTCGGTGTTCCCGTGCGTTCGGTAGAGACCCAGTCCGCCAATCTCGAACGACTGTTCCTCGATCTCACGGGGCGCGGTCTCCGGGACTGACATCCAACCCGTCACGCAGTCCATTCACGATTGTCGTCGCCACCGCTTTAGCCATCACCGCTCGCGGATTCCCTGGGCCCGCGGCCGGTCGCCCGGCCGGCCTTCCGAAAGCGCGTTTCGGAATGAACATCTGGAATATCGCTGCCAAAGACCTGCTGCTGCTGGTGCGCGATCGCCGCGCGCTGGTCGTGCTGGTCGCGCTGCCGCTGGTGTTCATTGCGATCATCGGGATGTCGACCGGCAAGATGCTCGGCTGGCGCAATTCCAATGAATCGCTGCGGCTGGCCGTCGTCGATCAGTCGGTCCACGCCGCTGCGCCGGCTGCTGACAACGAGCGCACGGTGAAGCATGCAGCGGACGATGGAGAGGAAACGAACGATAACACCCGCCGCTTGTCGATCGACGAACTCGTTCCCGAGATCCTGAAGCGGATGGAGGAGCGCAAAGGCATCCAGGTGACGAAGGTCGCGACGATCGAGGCGGCCCGCAACCTAATGTCGGACGAACATTACACCGCGGCGGTCGTGATCGGCCCAAAGTTCACTGAGCTGGTGGACGCGATGGCGCCGGGAGACGTGTTCAACACCCGGGGCAGCGGACTCGCCAGCGATCTGGGCGCCGTCGACATCCAAGTGGAGACGGAGGAACCTCCCAGCAATGGGAGTTCGCTGGCGCGGCTCGTGTTGCACAACGAGGTGTTCGGAGCAGTGGCACCGTACGTGCTCTGGAAGAGCACGCCGATTCGGAAAGCGATTCGCGCGTCTGAACGCCGGCAGGACGCGGGCGAGTCTGAAGAATCAGCGACAGATCCGAAGTCCGTCGAACTCTCCGGCAGCTTCGGCAGCGTGGTGTACCAGAAGGTCGTCCCCACCTACACGGTGATGTTCGCTTTCTTCCTGGTCACGCTGATGTCCCGGTCGTTTCTGACCGAACGGGAGTTGGGCACTTTCCGCCGGCTGCAGACCACGCCGGTGTCCTCCAGCTCGCTGATCCTCGGCAAAGTCCTGCCGTACTTCCTGATCTCGCTGATTCAAAGCGCGCTGCTGTTCCTGTTCGGGAAGATCCTGTTCGGCATGAGCTGGGGGGAAAAGCCGTGGCTGCTGTTCCCGGTCGTCTTCGCCACATCTGCGGCCGCGACAGGTCTGGGGATGCTGATCGCGACCGTGGTCCGCACCGAGGCGCAGGTGACTTCCGTGGCGATGATGGTCATCCTGGCGATGGCCGGGATCAGCGGCTGCTTTACGCCGCGCGACTGGCTACCGGACGCCATGCGGACGCTGAGTCTCGCCACGCCGCACGCCTGGGCCCTGATCGCCTACGACCAGATTCTCAATACCCGCGTGCCGAACCTCGGTCAGGTCTGGCAGTGTTGCGGCTGGCTGTGGCTGTTTGCCGCCGGCTATTTTTTCGTCGGTCTCTGGCGATTTCGCTCGATGCCTTCCTGAAACAGAAAACCCGGCAATCGCCGGGTCACAAGGCGGAAGCCCGCCACGTCCTGACTGGTTCGACCGACATTCTCCGGCCTACTCCCGCGCGTTCCCGGCGCCGACGGCAGCCGTCGCGCGGGACTCCTCCAGCACGGATCGCAGTTTGGCTTCCATCTCCGGCGACATCAGTTCCGGGGCCAGCGTCTGCTCGAGATCGGTGGCCGCCGAATCGCTCTCGTCGGCCGCGCACGAATCGGCTTCCGCCCGGGCCGACAGATTCCGGAAGCCTTGGATGCAACCGCCGAGGGCGATGGCGGCACCTGCGAACAATCCCCAGCCGAGCATGTGCAGCAGGCCCGACGATTGTTTGACGAGGGCAAGTCCGGCAAAGCTCAACAACACCATGATCGTGCCCCAGATCACCCAACTGCTTCGCGCCCGGCGATGCATAGCCCGCTGCTCAAAGATTCTGCGTGAATACTGATTTGCGACGTCGCGCAACATCGAAATCTCTTCCCGGACGGCCGTCTTGTCGACTTTCGCCACAGCCGCGGGTGGCATCTCCCGCCGGGGGCGCGTGACCGCAGGCATCGGAATCGCCGCGGCTTCGTGCGCAACAGGCGCCGGCGGTGGCGGCACGGGGACTGCGGGTCGCGCGCTCGGTGCAGGCTGTTCCAAAGCGCGCTGCTTGACGTAGGCCAGCCACGAACTCACGGGATCGGAGGGGTCCATCATGCTCACCGGCGCTGAGTCCGCCACGGCTGGTGCGGCTTCGGCGATCGGCTCGTGTGACGCGCCGGTCGCTTGCGGTTCTGCCTGGGCCATCCCGGCCGGTTCTTCTACCGGGCGCGGCTCCGCGTCTTCCGTGTGGATCGGCCGTGGCCGGTCGGCGGGCACTCCAAACAGGTCGGACAATTGCCGCCGCAAGTCCCGCAGCTTGGGATCGTCTTCCTCATGAACCCTCGATTCGCCGCCCGCCAGCGAACGCTCGTGAGACTGTATGAGTTCCGACGGTTCAGGTGGCTGTATCGCGCCGGCCAGTTCTGCTTGTGCCTGGGGCAAGTGACCGGTTGCGAAAGTCGCAGTCCATAAATGCTCATCTGCTCATCTTCATCGAAAGCATGATAGGACCGGGGCGTGCCCTCGTCGGCAGCGAAACTGCCCGCATCGGCCTGCAACGGAATGTCGGATGGCACATCGTCGTAGAATCCCGGTGCGTCGCCGGCTGCGGACGATATACCGCGGCTTCCGAGTCCGGGATCGGTTCCAGGTCCTCGCCGCGACCATATTCTGGGGGCAGCCATTGCTGCGGGAGCCGGGCGCAGAAATGTCGATCCGGGCGTTTCGCCGGCTGTTCCGGCAGCACTCCGGCACCATGTTCGACAGTGAAGACGCCGATTTCACGGGTTCAAACCGGTCTTCGACGGGGTGACGCCGGCCGATCACCGATCGCTGCCTCTGAAATCGGAGCGAGATCTGCGATGTCCGCTGACGCCTCGACCGCAACGCGTTGCTCAAACCTCCACAGACGGTACGATCTCAGGAGGAGGCGGCAGGATGGCTTGCGGCTCAGCCACGGCGACCGGCGCCGCTTGAGCCTCCGGCTTGCCGACAGCTTGCTGGAATGCTGACGCCAACAATTGATGCACGGCGGCAGTTTCATCAGCGACGGCACCAGCATCTAAGGCTGGCGTGTTCGCCGGCGACTCTTCCGACTCGCGTGGGCCCGCCGCCGACGCGGCGTTCAGCATTCGCGCTTCGCGCACCACGCGAAACTTCGGCGGCTGTGCGTCCATGACCGGCTGTTCGCGTTGTCGCCGGAGCCAGAACACTCCGAGCACGACCAGACCAACCGCGAGCACTGTCAGCGGCAGCCAGATTGCCAAACCTCCCTGCGACGCGGCGGCAGGCGCGGCGTCCCCAGTCTGATCGGGCGTTGCCACGAGGGCAGCGGCCGCCGATTCCGGATTCGACTCCGCTGCAGCGGGATGCGTTACGGCTGGCGATGCCGCATCGTTCGCAGTCTCGACTGGCGGCGCCGGAGCAGCGGCCACGGTCGGCTCATCGTCCATATCCGGTGGCACGTCGTCGTTGACCGACGCTGCCGGCGTCAACGGCGGCGCAGCGGCGGCTGTCGGCGACTCGGCGGCGTTGGACGTCGAGGACGCAGCGACTGCAGTTACCGGCACGACGAGTTCGACGTTGTAGGTGGCCGTCGTGCTGAGCCCGGCGCTGTCGGTCACGCGCACAGTCACCGGAATCGTGCCGTCCGCCGTGTTCGCGGCCTTCAGACAAGTCAGCACACCAGACTGGGGATCGATCGCGAACTGCTGCGGATCGGCGTCCACCAGTTCAAAGGTGTGGGTTTCGCCGGCATCCGGATCGGCAACCGTAATTTGCACCTGCGCCGGCTCAGCACTGTTCCGGACGACGAGCGTCACTTCCGCGGCGGACAGCACCGGCGGCTCCTGTGCGTCAACGACGTCGACGGTCACAACTTGCTCGGCAACCTGGAACAGCACGTCGTCGAGCGAGTCGGGATCGACACCCGAGGCGAGCAGGTCAGCGAGATACGCGCGCCGCGCCGGGTCGAGGGCACGCGGGCTGCGGACTCGCACAGTGAGCTGGTAGCGTTGCTGGGATTCAAAATCGAGGTGCGCGTCTCCGAGCGTCAACTCGCCCGTGATGGGATCGATCCGCCAGGGGACCGTGGCGCCATCGGGCACGATCTGGAATGTGACGCCCGTGCCCGGCCCCTGATCTGCGGCGTTGACCAGTCCGATCGTCGTGCCTGGTCCGGCATCCTCGGCAACTGTGAACTCCTGAGGCGCCTCGGAGTCTTCCGCGGCCGACAGAGCGGAAACGCCCCCGCACAGGAGGCACAGGCCGACGACACCCAGGATTCGACGCATGGTCAGTGTCCTGCATTGGAAAGGGCGCGCGGTTCACGCACCATCTCAGACATCCCTGCGGGAGTCATAGGACGCCGC
The DNA here is from genome assembly GCA_046349775.1 of Planctomycetaceae bacterium. Lineage (GTDB taxonomy): Bacteria > Planctomycetota > Planctomycetia > Planctomycetales > Planctomycetaceae > JAEUIG01. The sequence goes on from JAXMBS010000053.1 coordinate 27,910, forward strand.
CTCCGATTTGCGCGTCAAATACTCTCGGAACTCCTTGTTGCAATAGATGTTGCAGCGATTATCGCCGCACCGGACGAGTTTTCCGGACAACCGGCAACAGCGAAATCCCCCATACATCCCCTACGACGCATCCGCAGCGCTTTGTTCCTACGACGATCACATCGAACATCGGTACGTCTCGCCCCCTTCAGGCGCAATGGTTTCCGATGAATCGAACGCGCCGGGCAGACCGATTCTCGGAACTGCGCCATTCGCGCATGTGGTCTCAGTTGCCCGTGGAACAACGGTCCTTCCGAGACCAACAGGGAGTGCGGCCGGGCCACCTGAATCGGCACGTCCGGCGTCGCACCGTTTGCGGCGACATCACGTCGCCGCACGGGCCAGCAGGGATGCCGACATGTCCGGGAAACGATTGCAGACACTGCTGATTGCCGGCTGCCTCTCGCTGGAGGCGGCCGGCTGTCGTCAATGTCCGCTCGCCCCCTGGGGCGCGCTCCGCGACCACTTCCACACGCGCCGCAACGACACGTGCGCAGTTGCGCCGACGGAATCTCCACTGGCTTCTTCCGATCAAGATCGGTCGTTAGAGCCTTCGACGTCAGCTTCGCCTGCCTCGCCAGACTCTGCGGCAGAATATGCGGATGGCGCGTCATCCGACTCTCCCGCACCGGATGCAAAATCGGACCAGTCCGTGCAAGAGGCCCAGAGCCAGGCCGTTGCGGCATTGCGAAAGTTTGGAGCGCGCGTCTCGCAGGATGCCGACGGCAACGTGACGGCCGTCGATCTGGCGCAGACCGCGATTACCGATGCGGACCTCGCCTTACTGGCGCCCTGCCCCGGCATCGTCGAGCTCAACCTCCGCGGGGCGCTTGTGACGGACGCCGGTCTCGAGGCGATTGCCGCTCATTCCCAGGTCGAGTTTCTCGGCTTGACCGGTACGATGGTGACGGACGCGGGCCTGGTCCACCTGCAGAAGCTCCCGCGGCTGCGCTTCCTGACGCTCGGACACACCTCCGTAACCGACGCGGGCCTCAAAGCCCTGGCAGGCTGCTCTCAACTGGAAGGTTTAAACGTCAAGGCCACCACGGTGACGGCCGCCGGCCTTGTGCAACTGCAGACGGAACTGCCGAGCTGCCGGATCGTGTCCGACGTCACTTCCAACACCAGTATCGAGAGCCAGGATCTTCCTGTCCCGATGGCGGAGGATGTGTCTGCCGACTCATCGAAACCCCCGCTCCCTCCGCTGGACGGCCCGATCGGACTCCCGGAAAGCCTCGCAGATCCGTTCGCCCCGGCCCCGACAGAGGACCGACCGCAGGACTTGCTCGACGTTCCGGTGGCACCGCCGGCGGAACTCCAGGAACTCCCGCCCCCCCCGCCGTCCGCCGATGCGGCGCCGCGCAAGCTGCGTCACTCCGGCGCAGCCCCGGGCCCGGTACGGCGGCTGGAGCGAGTCCTGTCCGACAGTCTCGACGATCCGTCCGTGCTTCGCGCGATCGCCCAGAGTTATGCTGTTCGTAACGAATGGGATGCTGCCGCCTCTGTGCTGCGCAAAGCGGTCGACCTGACGCCTCAAGACCTGCAGCTCCAGTTTGAGCTGGGAGTGGCGGAGGCCCGCAGCGGCGATTTTGTTGCCTCCCTCATGCACCTGCAGCAATGCGGGAGTCTGGCGGTCGCGCACTACAACCTGGGCGTGCTGCTGCACGAAGCCGGTCTTGAGGAGGCCAGCATCCTGGCGTTCCGGTCTGCGCTGCGGTACGACCCGCAGCTTGTCGCGGCTCGACAGTGGCTCAATCAGCTGTCTCCTCCGCAGCCGTTGCCGGCCGCGGTCAAGATCGGCCAGCGACCGGGAAAGATCGGCGGCCACGGGGTGACTCCGGTGGAAGCCCAATCGCCGACGGACGCCGACTCGAACGGCACCGGGATTGAAATCCACCCTGCCGACGGCGACCGTACGATTGCCCGACCGCAACGTCCGCTCGCCGCGCGGTGACGAACGACGGATTTCGCGTCACTTCCGCGCCGCGGCGTGCTTCATCGGCAGCCACGCTCCGCCCTCCTTGCTCGACGTCACGCACTGCTGGATGAAGTACATCCCCTCCACGCCATCGTACACGTTCGGGTAGATCGTCTCCCGCGGTTCGAACTTCTGCCCGGTCGCGCGCAGCGCCATCGCGTCGTAGGCAAACCGGTAGATGTTGGCAAATGCTTCCAGATACCCTTCCGGATGCCCCGACGGCGTCCGGCACGCGGACTTGTGCAGCGGCGATGCGAACGGCGCGTTCGGATCGCGGCAGTAGATCTGGTGCGGCTTACCGTTCTGGCGGAACGTCATGTAGTTCGGGTTCTCCTGCTCCCACTGGATGGCACCCTTGGTGCCGTCGATTTCGATGAACAGGTCGTTCTCGCGGCCGTGTGAGATCTGGCTGGCCGTCACTGTCCCGAGCGCACCGTTCTCGAACTTCACGGTTGCGACACCGTAGTCATCGAGCTGACGGCCCGGCTCGAAGATCTTGAGATGCGCAGAGATCGACTCCGGCAGCAGCCCGGTCATGTATCGTGCCAGGTTGTACGCATGCGTGCCGATGTCGCCGAAGCACCCCGCCGCTCCGGACTTCTTCGGATCGGTCCGCCACGCTGACTGCTTCTGGCCGGTCGTTTCCAGTCGTGTCCGCAACCATCCCTGGATGTAGGACGAACGAATTGCCTGGATCTCACCCAGCTCGCCGCCGAGGATCATCTCCCGCGCCTGCCGCACCAGCGGATTACCGGTGTAGTTGTGCGTCACCGCAAACACGACGCCCGACTTCTCCACGGCCTTCATCAGCTCTTCCGCCTGCGCGAGGTCGAACGTCATCGGCTTGTCGCACATGACGTTGAACCCGGCGTCGACCGCGGCCTTCGCGATCTCGAAGTGCATGAAGTTCGGCGTCGCAACGCTGACGAAATCGATCCGTTTGTCCGCCGGCAGCTTCTTTTCCGAGTCGATGAGTTCCTTGTACGAGCCGTAGGCACGGTCGGGCTTGATGTCGAAGCTGGGCGCGGAAGCCTTTGCTTTGGCGGGATCGGAGGAGAGCGCGCCGGCGACGAGTTCGGCCCGGTTATCGAGGACCGCAGCCGTGGCGTGCACGCGGCCAATGAAGGCCCCCTGGCCGCCTCCTACCAGGGCCATGCGCAGCTTCCGGTTCAGCGGTCCGTTCGTCGTGTCCATAAATCAGGCTCCCGTCGGTGGAATGTGCCGCGCGCGTGGCGCGGCGATCGCGCCATGAAACTGAGTCCGCCAGAATACAGCCGCTGCAGCGAGATCACAATTTCGCCGGGATACAGCGCGCGTTGGACGATTGCAGCAGCCCGGCCGGTCTGCAGCGGCGTGCGCGGGGGATTGCAATTGACCGCATCTCCGTTGCTGCCTTAGCTTCCCGCCCCCCATGTCACTTGCATCCCCGTCCGCCGAAGCGACCGACGCGGCGCGCCCACGCCGCAACCAGGCTACGCCGACGACGACTCCCGACTGGCTGTTTTCGGCCGTCATTCACCTGTTGCTGGTCGCGCTGCTGTTCACATCCAAGGCTGGTCCCGGCGGAGGCGGTCGCGGCGCCGGCAAGTCCGGCAACGGCTACGGCGACTTTCCCAACGACGGCTGGATCGAGGCGCAAATGGGGAGCGAAAACGGCATCGCCGCACCGGCAACAATTGCCGTTGATATGGTCGCGAAGGCCACCCCGCTGGAGTCTGCTCCGGCGGCGCCCGAACTCAACGCGACTCCGATTCCGACAGACACCGAGCCGACCGCAGAAGCCCCTGCCACCAGACAGGCGAGCTATGTGAAGCCAGCCGATCCACCCGGCTCAGCCCCTCACCCCGCGGCCTCGAGCCCGCGCGGCATACCTGATGCACGCGCGGCGCAGGGATCGGGAGCTCACAGTGGCCGAGCCGGTCGCGGCGACGGCTCGCCCGGCGACGGCGGCAACGGCAAAGGAGGCACTTCGCTGTTTGGCATCTGGGACTCCGGTGAGCGGTTCGTCTACGTCATCGATCGCTCCAGCAGCATGGGGTACTACGGCAAGCTCCCGGCGGCCCGCCGTGAACTCGAATACAGCCTGTCCCAACTGCAGGAATCGATCGAATTCCAGGTCGTGTTCTACAATGACCAGGTCCAGCCGCTGACGGTCGCGCGATCAACGAAGCTGCTGCGCGCTTCACCCCTGAATCAGAACAAAGCCCGTCAACTGATGCGGCCGGTTGTCGCCGAGGGAGGCACCAACCATGCTGCCGCCCTCAGTGCGGCTCTCAATTACCGGCCGACGGTGGTGTACTTACTGACCGACGCCGAAGCCGGACTCACGACCGCAGAGATCGAAGCCCTGCAGCGGAAGTTGCGCGGGGCAACGCGGATTCACTGCATTCAATTCGGTGACACTCCCGAAGTGGGCCCTGTCTCCGGCAACTGGCTTGAGCAGCTCGCCGCCGCCACCGGCGGGAAATACGTCCATATCCGGACCACCGAGCTGCGCGCGGCAGAACGGGCGCCCAACGCGGTGCGCTGATTCCGGCATGGAATCTGATCCGCCGGTGTCGTTACGATAACGCTATTCGCCCTGTCGTCGCGCGCGGCCCTGCCGCACGGGGCGTGTGGCATCAACTCGGTTTCCGATTGCGCCGGCGCACGCCGGACTCCTATCGAGGACGACTATGAAACTGCGTCACGTCCGGACAGCCGGCTGGCTCTGGCTCGCATTGCTCGCCGCGTATTGCACCCTGCACCTGCAGGCCCCGCTGGCCGCCCAGGAGAAAGCCGCAGAAGCCCCCGCGGCCGCAGCACCCGCCGAGCAGCCTTCTCCGCTGGTGGAAGCCGCCGCCAAGGATGTGCCCCCGGCCGCGCCCGAATCGACCAACATGCTGCAGTGGATCATCGAGACCAGCGGCTGGATCGGTCTGATCCTGTTGATTCTCTCGATTTACTTCGTCGCCACTGTGGTGCGCATGTTCCTGGAGCTGCGCTCGCAGGTGACACTTCCGCTGGACGTCGTCGAAGAGTGCGAGAACCTGCTCAAGGGGCGCGACGTGCAGGGGGTCTACAAGGTCGTCAAGGCGGACGATTCGTTTTTCAGCAACGTCATGTCGGCCGGCATGACGGAACTGCAGCACGGGCTGCCCGAGGCGCGCGAGGCGATCGACCGCGTCAGCGACGCACAGATCGTCGAAATGGAAAAGAAGATCAGCATGCTGGCGGTCCTGGGCACGCTGGGGCCGATGATCGGCTTGCTCGGCACGTTGAAAGGCATGATCAGCAGCTTCAGCGTGATCGCGATGTCCGACACGCAGATGAAGGCCAGCGAGGTCGCGGGCGGCATCTCGGAAGCGCTCGTGCTGACGTTTGAAGGGGTCGCGCTGTCGGTCCCGGCGATTTACTTCTACGCCCTGTTCCGTAACCGTATCGCTTCGCTCAGCACGGAGGCCACGCTGTTCGCCGACGAATTCCTCCGCCGCGTGAACGCCGTGATGCGCGGCAAGCCGGCTCCGGCCCCCGGCGCGGCCCCCGTCGCCGCAGCCGCCCCCGCGGCACCGGCGTAGCGGGATAAATCCGAAATCCGAAGGTCAAAATCCGAAAACAAAGCAGCCGTCACCCATTTCGAGTTTCGGATTTCGAATTTCGGATTTGTTCGACGTCGATCAACCATCAACGATCAACCATAACCCCCTTGACCCTCAGCCCTAGACCCTGGACCCTGCAATGACCGCCTCCATGGGCGACCACAAGGCGGAGCCCAACCTCACGCCGATCCTCGACATGGTCTTCCAGTTGATCACGTTCTTCATGCTCGTGATCAACTTCAAGGGCGCCGCCCTCGACCTGTCGCTCCAGCTCCCGGTCCTCGGCTCGGCGCGCCCGCTCGACACCCAGGGGCAGGAAGACCTGCTGGTGCTCAACATCGACGAGGACGGGCATCTCAAGGTTTACGGCTACGAAAAGGACGTCGCCTCGTACATCGCCGAAGAGGCCCGCGTCGCCATCCAGCGCCTGACGAAAGCCGGCAAAAAGTATGAGGACGGAGACGAGCTCCCCAGCACGGTGGTGATTCGCGCCGACCGGAAGACTCCCTTCAATCTGCTGTACCAGGTGATCACGACCTGTCAAAAAGAGGGATTCCGCAAGTTCGCGCTGAAGGCCATGAACCGCACGGCGGAGGGCGCCTGACATGAGCCGCCGTCATCGACGCCGCCATCGCCGACAGCAGGGAGAGGTCGAGCTGAACCTGGCAGCCATGCTCGACATGGCGTTCCAGTTGCTGGCGTTCTTCATTTTCACGTTCCGTCCGTCTCCGGTGGAGGGGCAGCTCGCGCTGCACATGCCGCCCTTCAAGCCGATCTCCAACGTTTCCTCCGCCGAGCAGGTTCCGTCCGATTCCAATGCCGGCGTGTTCGCCGACAATTCCTTCGTGCTCACGGTGCATGCCGATGACGTCGGCACGGTCTCCGCCGTCAACCTCGACTTCTCCGGCCCGTTGTTCGAAGGGCCGGCCAACGAAGCCAACCTCCGCTACCTCGACGGCCGCCTCCGCGACATCTTCGGCTCGCAGGGGACTCCTTTCGACCAGGTCGTCATCCGCTCCGCCCCCCGACTCCGCTACGAAGAGCTGATGAAGATCATCGACGTCTGCCTCCGCCAGCGCATGCCCGACGGCCAGTTGCTGTCGAAACTCAGCCTGATGGAGATGGCGGAGCCGGGACAGTAGGTTGATGGTTTATGGTTGATGGTTGATCGACAGGCGTAAATCCGAAATCCGAATGTCGAAATCCGAAGGGCTTCTGCACTCTCAACCCTCAACAACTTCTCAGTAAACCATTCGCGATCAACCAGAACCCCTCTGACAGCTGATCGCTGAAAGCTGACCGCTCAACATGAGCAGACGCCGAGACCGCTCCCGCTCGACCGCGATGCCTGCCGGCGTGACGATGCGTCTTGGCAGCGCAATCGTCGCGCTGCTGATCCTCGGGATGATCTATTCGCGCGCCCGCGACCCGCGAACGTGGCGGTGGCTCGCTCCGGAGGATGGCGCTCCCCCCGTCGCCGCGATCCCGGCGCAGGCCGGACAGGGTGCCCCGCCTGTCACGCCCCCCGTCGCTCCGGTCGAGGTTGTCGTCCCCGGCCCCACCGATCTCGACGAAGCGGATTCCCAGGAAGTGCAGACGCAGTTTTCCGCCCTCGGAGACAAGTCAGCGCTCGCGAAAGAGGACATGCCGGCCTACTGGCGGGTGATGCGGTGGACCCGTGCGCAGACCTTCGACGAACTCCTCGCCCGCGCCGACCAGAACGTCCTCTACACTCAATTCCTGACGGGCGACCCGAACAACCAGCGCGGCAAGCCGTTCCGCCTGCGTCTGCACATCGCGATGATCGTCGAGCTGACGGGCAAAGACGTGCCGGAGAATTCGGCCGGGGTCGACAAGCTGTACGAGGTCTGGGGCCGGACCGACGACTCGAGCACCTTTCTGTACAGCATTATCTGCCCCGAACTCCCTCCGGGCATGCGCATCGGCAAAGACATCCACGAGGAAGGCGTCTTCGTCGGCTACTTCCTGAAGGTCATGCCGTACCAGGCGGCAGTCAAAGGTCTGGCCGCCCCAATCATGATCGGCCGACTCCGTGCGGTCCCGCGTCCCCCCGCTCCACCAGCCCCGCAGTTGCCGCCGTGGGTCTGGATCACCGGCGCCGTCGGCCTCCTCGCGGCCGCCGCCTGGGGCTGGAGACAGTTCGCGCACGCCCCGCCTCGTCGCAAAGTCCAGACTGCCGGCGTCGGGGAAGAAGATGCGGTCGACTGGTTCGGGCAACCGAACGACGATCGCACTGCGAGCCAATCATCACCCGACGACCACCCGTCGCCGTAACCGGCGGGTGTGCTTCGCTCTGCCCGTGCGCGTTATTTCCGTCGCGTGAACCGCACGCGATACACGCCGGCTCCAAAGGCATTGTCGTCGATGTCCATTTCCGTGCGGTCATCGAAGACGTCCTGATCGGTCACCCCGCGGCCGGGGTTCGATGGTCCTTCGTAGTCGGTGACCGACAGCACGGTAAAGTCCCAGATCCCCGGTCCCAGCGGCATGGGGTAGAGCTCGGTCAATTCCTTGCCTTCCGTCTCGGATTTGTCGGCCCACACCAGATACCAGGGCGCGCCATTGACCTTGACGAACGGACCATTGGCGCTCGGAGCTCCCGGCTTGTTCCAGGTGTGATGTTGCCATCGCAGCCCATCGCGCGTGACCCACAGCGACGACGAGCCGTCGATCACGCACTCGATCTCGAACGAGTCGATCGGCGGTGCGTACGGGTCGCGGCGATTTGTAAACGCTTCCTGCGGCAACACCGGCGTTCCCGTCGGCGTGGACTTCAGCTCCTCCTCCAGTTTCTGTGCCAGGAGGTTGAACCGGCCGAAGTACTCCCGCAGCTGCGTCCGCTGTTCCGCCGACCGCTTCTCCCGCGGCGCCTTCAATATCACTGCGATCTCCGGCGACAACCGATCCGGCAGCACCGCCCGCGGCCCGTCCGTGACCGAGATCCGAAACCGACCGATGCTGTGCTCCTCGTCGTAAAGGTGATGCATGAGCACCACGACTTCCGTCTCGTCGGGCCTGGCTTCCTCCGGCGGATAGACCTCGATCACCACCTCATGCGGCTTCTTGGTTTGTTCGTTAATCGCCCACCCGCTGCGGTCCCCCGAGTCAAACATGTCCGTCGGCACAAGGTCCCGGAACCTCGGCACGTACTGGAAATAATCCGCCATTGCCCGCACCGGAATGAACAGCGGCGCCTTGGGCCCGCTGCCGGCGCGCAGATCAAGCTTGGACAACACGAAGTTTCCGTTATAGGCCCGGCCGCAGTTCCCGCCCAGGCGTTCATCGGGAAAGACTTCAATCCGAAACGCCGTCAGTTTCGACGCGGCAAACGGCAACTTGGCGTGAAACACATACGCAACCTTCTGCTTCGGCCCCGTCACGAAATAGGAGCCATCCTCCTGCCGCTCGAACTTGAACTGCGACGCATCCGCAACATCCCCCGCTCGCAGCGTCGTCGGTTCCAGCACCTTCCACTCGGGCAATCCCTTCGCGCGCTGCTCCTCCCACTTCGTGATGTTGTCATCGGTGTCGTTGACCTCCGCCAATCTCTCCCGCAACAGCCGCGTGCCGGCCGCCCCACCGGCGGCCGTCAATTCCTGTTCCAGTTCCGTAGCAAGGACGTTGCCACTGGAAAAGAACTCCTGCAACTTTCGCTGCTGGTCCGGGCTGCGCTCGGCTGACGGTTCGTCGACAATCAAGCCGATGTCATCTGGCAAGCGATCGGTGACGACAGGTCGCGGCGCTTCGGTCGCGGAAAGTCGAAACCGACCGAGCCCGTACGAATCGTTATAGAGATTGCAGATTTTCACTTCGATTTCCGTCGCCGACGAATCAACGCTTTCTGCCGGTGCGAATTCAATCACAGCCTCATGTTGATGCGCGGCCGCGAGACCTATCGCCCATCCCGATTGGTCGTCCTCATCCAGCATCCGGATCGGGGGATATGGCTTCATGTCCTGCGGAGCCAGTTGGAAATAGTCCG
>JAXMBS010000054.1:0-37362 GCA_046349775.1 Planctomycetaceae bacterium
CGCAGCTAAATCACCTTCTTCTCACGCAACTTCTGAATCAGCTCGTCAACCGTCTTCACTTTCACGCCCCCGCTGCGGCGCGGGGCGAGCGCCAGCTTGAGTTGTCTTGTCCGCGGGGTCGCATCGACGCCGAGATCGGCGACGGTGATCTCCTCCAGCGGCTTCTTCTTCGCCTTCATGATGCCAAGCGCCGTGACATACCGCGGTTCGTTCAGCCGCAGATCGGCCGTGATGATCGCCGGCAGCTTGACGGTCACCGTCTCCAGACCGGCGTCGGTTTCGCGGGCACACGTCGCGGAACCTGCGGTCAGCGCGATCTTCGAGACAAACGTCGCCTGACCGATCCCCAGCAGCGCCGCCAGCATCTGGCCGGCCTGGTTGTTGTCGTCGTCGATCGCCTGCTTCCCCATCAACACGAACGACGGCGGCTCGCGGCGGTAAAGCGCCGCCAGAATTTTGGCGATCGCCAGCGAGTCCAGCTCCGCCTCGTGACGCACCAGGATCGCGCGGTCCGCTCCCATCGCCAGCCCGGCGCGCAGCTGTTCCTGGCAGTCCGGCGTACCGATGCTGACGACGATGATCTCCGCCGCTCCAAGCTGATCGCGCAGCCGCAGCGCCTCCTCCAGCGCGATCGCGTCGAACGGATTGATCGCAAACTTCACGCCGTCCGGGTCCAGCCCGGAGCCGTCCGCCGTGAGGCGGATCTTCGTGTCGGGATCGGGAACCCGCTTGAGCGGCACCAGGATCTTCACGAGCGGACCCCTTCCTGCAGATACATCATCGTCGCGCTGCCGATCGCCAGCAGCTTGCCATCCTCGCGCCGCAGCGTGCCGTTCATGACGGCCATGCGGCGGTTGGCGTTCACGGGCGTCGCTTCGGCGACGATGCGATCGCCCAACTTGGCGGTGCCCGTCAGGTTGAGGTTCAGTTGCATCGTCATCGCGGCATGTCCCTTCGGCGCCAGGCTGTAGGCCGCATGCCCCATGACGGTATCGAGCAAGGCCGCTACGACCCCGCCGTGCATCACACCGCCGTGACGGAGATGGATCTCTTCGACGACCATCTCAAACCGCGCGTGCCCTTCGTGCGGGTGGAAGGCCGGCAGCCGCAGGTGGACTGCAAACGGAACGTGCAGCCCGTGCGGTCCGGCGCTGCCATGTGAGTGAGTGGAGGCGGTCGCCCCTGAATCCGCAGTCATTCCGGCGACCCCTGGTAGAGCGCATCGAGATGCGGCTGGTAGCGCTTGAAGACGGCGGCGCGGCGGACCTTCTGCGTGACGGTGACTTCGTCATTATCGAGACTCAGCGGACGCGTCAGCACCACAATCTTCTTCGCCCGCTCGACCGAGCTGACCACCTGCAGCGCAGTATCCACGCGTTTCTGGAACCATGCGAGCAGGTTCGCATCGGTCACGATCGCCTCGTCGGCCGAAAATGCGCCGTTAGATTCGCGGACGGCCTCGTCCAGCTTTTCAAATTTCGGGACGATCATCGCGATACAGAACGGCCGCCGATCGCCGTACACGAGCGCCTGCTCGATGAAAGGATCCTGCGTGAGCAGGTGTTCGAGCGCCGCCGGCGCGACGTTCTTGCCGCCGGCGGTGACGATCAGATCCTTCTTGCGGCCGGTAATGGACAGGAACCCGTCTTTGTCGAGCGCACCGAGATCGCCGGTGTGGAACCAGCCGTCTGGTTCGATCGCGTCCTTCGTCGCCTGTTCGTCGCGCCAGTAGCCTTTCATGATATGCGGGCCGCGCGACAGGATTTCGCCATCGTCGGCGATCTTCACTTCCACCCCCGGAATCGCCGGCCCGACGGTGCCGACCTTCCAGTGCTCACGCTTGTTGAACGAGATGATCGGCGACGTCTCAGTCAGCCCGTAGCCCTCGAGGACAATCACGCCGGCGTCGCGCAGGTCATTGGCGACGTGATTCGGCAGCGGCGCGCCTCCCGACGAAACATGCACCAGCCGCCGCCCCACCATCCGCCGCGCTTCCTTCTCCCGCTGCTCAGGGGGAAACGACACGACCTGTGCCCAGATTTTCTCGAGCAGCCGCGGCACGCTGCTGAAGTAGTGCGGCTCAATCTCGCGCAGGTCATCCAGCGCCGTATTGGCCGACTGCGCCAGCGCCATTGTCTCGCCCATGCGTGTCGTGATGTAATCATCGACCAGCCGCGCAAAGATGTGACTGAACGGCAGCCAGTTGAACCAGACCTTCGAACAGTCGTAACCGTACGTCTCCGCCCCGGCCAGCGAATTCGTGATCAGGTTGCCGTGCGTGAGCATGACCCCTTTGGGTCGGTTCGTCGTCCCGCTCGTGTAGATGATCGTCGCCAGACTGTCCGGAGTGACGCCCGCTTCGCGCGCGGCGACGGCTTTGCGCCCTTCTGCCCCGGCACGCCGTCCCGCCTGCTGCAGACCCTCCCACGACGTGCCCTGCACCCGCACCGATTTCGGAATGCACTCAAATCCAATCGCAAACTTCAGCTCCGGTAGCTGCGACGCTACCGACGCCACTTTCTCCCACTGCTCGCGCGTGCTGACCATCACGCCGCAAGCGCCGCTGTGCTCCAGCTGATACTGAATCTGTGCCGGCGTCGACGGCGCATGGATCGGCACGTCCAGCGCGCCGGTCGACAGGATTGCATGGTCCGCGACGAGCCATTCCCAGCGGTTTTCCGACAGAATCGCCACCCGGTCCCCGGGCTGCACGCCGATGCCGATCAGCCCGGCAGCGACTTCGTCCGCCCGGCGGCGGTAGTCGCTCCAGGAGAACGAATGCCACAGGCCGTCGCGCTTGAACTTGACGGCCGGCAGCGGACCGAGACGCGTGCACGTCGCGCGATGCAGCGCGCTCAGGTTCGGAAAATCTGTGGGAGTCATCGTGGTCTCACAGACAGCTTTCGAAGATCGTCGCGGCCCCCTGTCCCTGGCCAATGCACAGCGACGCCAGTCCGTACCGCACTCCTTCGTCGCGCATGCGGTACATCAGCGTCGTCGCGATCCGCGCGCCGCTGGCTCCCAGCGGATGTCCCATTGCGACGGCCCCGCCGCGCGTATTCACGCGGGTCTCATCGGTCCCCAGCAGCTTGAGCACCGACAGCACCTGCACCGCGAACGCCTCGTTGATTTCGATCGCGCCGATGTCCTCCAGCTTGAGCCCAGCCCGTCGCAGCGCCTTCTGAATCGCCGGCACCGGCCCGATTCCCATCTCGCTCGGATCGACTCCGGCCACCGCCATCGCCTTCACCCGCGCCAGGGGTCGGAAGCCCAGTTCCGTCGCCCGTTCCTCGGACATCAGCAACAGCGCCGCCGAACCGACGCTGATCTGCGAGCTATTCCCCGCAGTCACCGAGCCGCCGGCCGGATTGAACACCGGGGACAGCTTCTTCAGCGCTTCCAGCGACGCGTCCGCGCGGAACCCCTGATCGCGGGTCAGCGGCCGCTTGCGGCCCTCCGCATCGCGGCCCACCGTCGGCACGATTTCGTCTTTGAACTTGCCAGATTCCGTCGCGGCGTTGCAGTTCTGATGACTGCGGAGAGCGAACGCATCCTGCTTGTCCCGGCTGATGCGGTACTTCGCCGCCAGGTATTCGGCCGTCAGTCCCATCTGCATGATGCCGGCGCTGTTCATGCGGAACATCGAAGGCGCCGGATCGTAGTCCTTCGAGATCGAAATATGGTGCATGTGCTCGACGCCACCGGCAATCTGCACATTCTCGCAGCCCGACATAATGCTCATCGCGGCATTATTGAGCGCACACAGCCCCGACGCGCAGTTGCGATTGATCGTCTCCCCACCCACTTCGATCGGCAGCCCGGCGATCAGCACCGCGTTGCGGGCGATATCGAACCCCTGCTCTCCCTGCTGCTGCACGCAGCCCCATTTCACGTCTTCCAGAAGAGCCGGATCAATCCCCGTGCGATCGACGAGGGCCCTGAGCAGCGAGGCAGACAGATCATCAGCCCGCGTGTCGCGGAAGTACCCTTCTTCCGGTGCGGCTTTCGCGATCGGTGTGCGAACAGCATCAACAATAACGGCGGAACTCATGTCACAGGCCAGAGGTTAGAGGTCGGAAATCAGCGGCCAGCTACTATTATCGCACGCTGCCGTAGAAGCGTTTGCCGGATTTTGCGGCTTCAGCCAGTGCGGGCGGAATCGAGAATCGCTTGCCGAGCGATTCCCATTTCTTCGCGCGGTCGATGATGCTCTGTGCGCCTTCGGTGTCGATCCAGCGCAGCGGACCGCCCCGGAACGCGGGGAAGTTCACCCCCAGGATCATCGCCATGTCGAGGTCCCCCGGCTGGCGGGCGATCTTGTCTTCCAGCGCCCGCACCGCTTCCAGCCCCATGCAGACGAACATCCGGTCGGCGATGTCGCTGTCGGACAGGTCCCGCGGCTGCTTCACATGTTTGGCAATGATCTGCTGCGCTTCAGGATCCGGGACAAACTTGCCTTTCCGGTCGATGCCACGAAAGCCCTTGCCGGCCTTCTTGCCGTGGCGACCAAGTTTCACAAGCTCTGCCAGGATCGGCGTCTTGACGGCGCGATCCGAGTAGCCCGCCTGCAGCACCTCGCCGGCATACAGTGCCGTGTCGAGGCCGACCATGTCGTGCAGTGTGATCGGCCCGACCGGCATCCCCCACTTCGTCGCCACCTTGTCGATCCGGTCCATGTCGACTCCCTCCTCCAGGAGCAGCAGCGACTCGGCCATGTACGGCATCAGGATTCGGTTCACCAGGAACCCCGGGCAGTCGCGGACGACGATCGGCGTCTTGCCGATCTTCTTCGACAGCGCCACCAGCGTGACAATTGTCTCGTCGCTCGTCTTCTCACCGCGCACGACTTCCACCAGCGGCATCCGATCAACCGGCGAGAAGAAGTGCATCCCCGCGAACCGCTCCGGGCTCGGCCACGCCTTCGCCAGACGCGTGATCGAAATCGTCGACGTGTTCGTCGCCAGGATCGCGTCCGGGCGCATCACGTCCTTAAGCTCGGCGATGATCTTGGTCTTGAGTGCCTCGTTCTCCGTGACGGCTTCCACCACCAGATCGCATTCGGAAAACGACTGCCGCGACGTCGTCGCCGTCAGCCGCGACAGCATGTCGGCCAGTTCCATCGGCTTCGCACGGCCGATCGCAATCCGGTCCTCAACGACCTGCCGCGCACGCTTCATGCCGTCTTCGACACGCTCGGTGTTGATATCGACCATCACCGACCGCACGCTGCGCCGCGCGTGGGCCGTCGCGATCCCGGCTCCCATCAGTCCAGCGCCGAGCACGCCGACCGAATTGATCGTCAGCGGCTTCACGCTCGGATCATCAACGCCGTTCTCACGCTGCAGCCGCGTGGTATCGAAGAACTCCGACACCAGGTTCGCCGTGATCGGAGTCCCGATGACCTCGATGATGCCGGCCTTCTCGATCTCCAGCCCCTCCTCCAGCGGACGATTGATGCCTTCTCGCACGGCCCGCAGCGCAATCAGCGGCGCGGGATACTGCCCGCGCGTCTTCGCCATCACTCCCCCTTCGTAGATGGCAAATGCAAAATTCGCCTGGTCATCGGTCAGCCCCAGCGGCTGGCTGCGCCGCACACGCTGCTCGCGCCACTCCCCGGTTCGCTGTGCCTCTTCGATCAGATGAGTCCCTTCGGCAATCAGCCGGTCGGCCGGTACCGCATCGAACACCAGCCCGATCTCCGCCGCCTTCCGCGCGTCGACCGGTTCCCCCGAGGTGATGATCTGCAATGCCGCCTCGATTCCCACCAGCCGCGGCAGCCGCTGTGTCCCCCCCCACCCCGGGATCAGCCCGATTTTCACTTCCGGCAGCCCGATCTTCGTCTGTGGCCCCTCGGCCGCCAGTCGGTAGTCGAACGAAAGCACCAGTTCGGTCCCGCCCCCCATGCAATTGCCGTTGATCAGTGCCACCGTCGGAAACGGCAGCTGCGAGAACGCCGTAAAGACCCGGTGCCCGCGCGCGATCGACTCCCGCGACTGCTCCACGGTCGCCTTCACCGCCGATCCAAGTTCTTTGAGATCAGCGCCGGCAATGAACTGCCCCGGTTTCCCGCTCTGCAGCAGCATTCCCCGCAGATCGGCGCGTTTCGCCAGCTCGGCCACACATGCGCTGAATTCCTCCATGACGGCCGCCGAGAAGGTATTCACCTTCTGCCCCGGAATATCGAACGTCAGCAGCGCGATGTTGCCGGGGAGCGTTTCCAGCTTCAGATTGGGACTCATGCCGTTTGTGCCAGGGCGAACGAGAGCGAACTACTGCGTCCGCCTCACCGGCGGCGCCTGAGTCCCTTATTTTGTCAGTTTCTGAGCCAACTTGGAAACGTAGGGCGGTACTCGCGGCGAAGGGGGTCCGTTTCACCAAGTTGGCTCTGCGCGTAAATGTCTTGTAACAAAGGGCGTTCCGTTCAGCAGGTACCGCGGAATGTTCTCACTGTAAGCGACAATCCGGATTCAAAAACGACGTCGCTTGGCGAGCAGGCTGCTGGTTCGCCGCGGGGTTTCTCGACTACCATCGTGGCGACCAAACCTCGGAGACACTGGAGCATGCTCGGACCCCGAATCGCTGCATCGGCAAGGACGATTCAACGAGCGGCTTTGATCACCCTCGGACTGCTGCTCGCAAATGCCCTTCCGTTGGCGGGAGGCGAGCCCTTGCCACGCGGCCTCGCACAATTCAGCGAGCATTTGGTCAAGGGTGATCTCTCGTATTCGTACGGACTGGATGCCGCCGACCTGGACGGCGACGGCGATATTGACCTGACCAGCTGTGATACGCGTAACTTTAAGCTGTACTGGTTTGAGAACTCTCGAGATGGAATCTTTCGGGAACATTTGATCGAGGACGGCGACCGGCTCGGAGTGCTCGGTTCCATCACTGGTGAGGCCGTTGAAGGCAGCAAACCGGGTGATCGGATCAACGACCGCTGGTTCAAGACGCCGCGACTGGAACGGCATCGGATTGGCGACGTCAACGGCGACGGTCGGCCGGACGTCGTGATCGTCGAGAATCTCTATGGCGACCTGTACTGCTACTGCAACAGCGGCACGCCGGCACGGGATGCGGTGTGGGAACACTTCAAGATCGCCAGTCATTCGTTGCCCGGCGCCTACGATGTGGACCTGGCGGACTTCGACGCGGACGGCGATCTTGATGTCGCGGTTTCAACATGGCGGCTCGGCAACAAATTCGTGTGGTGCGAGAATCCGGGTGATCCGGAGCACGCTGGCGACTGGCGGCAGCACATCATCGAAGAGAATATCGCCGAGCCGCGGACGGTGCGCATCGGCGATTTCGACAACGACGGCCGGACGGACCTGCTCGGCACGGCGCTGACGGCGAACCTCGTTGTCTGGTATCGCAATTCCGGTAATCCTGCGGTGATGCCCTGGGAACGGCACATCATCGACGCGAATTCAGCGCAGCCGGGTCACGGCATGCCGGCAGATGTTGACCGCGACGGCGACCTCGACGTCGTCATGGCCCTGGGCATGGATTCACACGCGGGCGAAACAGGAACTCGCGAGATCGTCTGGTACGAGAACTCCGGCCCAGCGGCCGGCACACGTTCCTGGACGAAGCACATTATCGGCAGCGACTTCGACGACGCCTTCGAGGCCATCGCCGTGGATCTCGACGGAGACGGCTGGCTTGATATCGCGGCGACGAGCTACGCCTCACCGCACGGCAGCCTTGTATCGTTCCGGAACCCGGGTGAGCCGCGCGCCGAATGGACACGCCACGTGATTAAGGCCGACTGGCCGCGTGCGAATCAGGTCATCGCAGCCGACTTCGACGGCGATGGTGACGCGGACCTCGCGGCCGGCACGACCGGCCGCACCGCAGAAGTCCGCTGGTGGCGGAACAACGTCAGAAATTGAACACATCGAGCCGCACGATCCCCGAGAATACACTGTTTCCGACGTTACTTGCCGTAAACTTCGAATTCCCGTCCCCACCGCGCAACCGCCTCGCGTCGCTCGTGCTCCTCCCCCGGCAGCATCAGCGGCCGCCCGCGAGCGTCCAGCATGATTCCGACCGTCCCGCCGCGCAGCTCGCATTGCAGCCGCTTCCCTGGCCCCGCTCCAACGTCGAAACCCCGCGCCGGCTCGATCACTGCCTTCACCCGTGCATCCGGACCGAGTCGGATAAGCCGCATGTCGCCGACGTGCAGTTCACCCGTCTCGTTCAGCCCGGCGCCCCGAAGTTCAAAGCGGAAGCACAGACGGCCCGGCTTGCCGGTCCCGCGCGGCGCGACGCAAGTTCCCAGATAGATCAGACAGTCGCGCTCGAACACTTCCAGCGCCGCCTGTGGATGCACCTGCGCCAGCACCCCCAGGTGCGGCATCATGAAGATGCTGTCCTTCGCGATCTCCGTGACCCCCTCCGGCTCGAATGCGTCGATCATCATGATCGCCGTCTGCTCCATTCGCGGCGCGTGCGACAGCACTCCGCCGGAGGCGACCAGCAGGTTCAGTGTCATGTTGTCCACAATCGACCGCCCGCTGGCCTGCTGCGCGAACGTATCTCCCACCGTCCGCTGCTGCTGCACCCCCTTGAGAGTCGTCGCAAACTCCTTGTGCTGCTGGTATGCCAGCCGCAGCGCTTCACGTGAAACGGCCTGCTCAAAAACAAGGGCTTCCAGCGTCTGCGGGATCGTCGTCGGCCGGATCATTTTGTTCTTGACCCGGTTGCGCAGCTCCCGTTCGTCCATATCGATATGGACCCAGCGGAGGATGTTTGGGAACCCCGCCTCGGCGCAGACATTCGAGATCGAATAGCTCATCCCGAGGTTGGCGCTCACCGTGCGATTGAACACGCCGCCGAACACGGAGAAAACGTCGGTCGTCGCGCCGCCAATATCAACACCGACCGCATTGATGCCCCGTGCCTTCGCAATCTGCTGGAGAATATCTCCCACCGCTCCCGGCGTCGGCATGACCGGCGCATCAGTCCACTTGAGGAGCTTGTCATAGCCGGGCGCATGCGCCATGACATGTTCCAGGAACAGGTCATGAATCGCGTCTCGCGCCGGACCAAGGTTCTCCTGCTCCAGGACCGGGCGGACGTTATCGACCACCGTTAGATCGATCGAGTCATCAAACGTCTCCGCCACATGTTTCGCCGCATCGCGGTTGCCGGCATAAATGATCGGCATCCGGTATCCCTGGCCGAACCGCGGCCGGGGCTTCGCCGGCGCAATCAGCTCTGCGATCCGCACCACGTGCGGCACCGTCCCGCCGTCGGTGCCGCCGGCCATCAGGATCATGTCGGGCCGCAGCTCCCGAATCCGCTGAATCTGCTCATGCGGCCGCCGCTTGTCGTTCGACGCGATCGTCTCCAGCACAATCGCCCCGGCCCCCAGCGCCGCCCGCTTCGCGCTGGCCGCGCTCATCTCGCGCACCACCCCGGTGACGAGCATCTGCAGCCCGCCGCCGGCACTCGACGTCGAAATGTAGATGTCGCATCCTTCCGGCCGACCATCTGTTCCGATGCGTGCCGGCCGGATCAGATTCCCGTCATCATCCACCAGCCGCCGACCCGCGAGTTCACCGACCTCCGTCGCCGCGTTGATGACCCCGACGGTCACATCGGCAACCGGCTCTTCCACCGTCGTCGGCGCTTCACCGCGATGCGTCTGCCGGTAATGCCCATCCACCTTCTCGATCAGAATCGCTTTCGTCGTCGTGCTCCCGCAGTCGGTCGCGAGAATGACGTTGATCGAGGCGGGATCGAGCATGGGGTGATCGGTTTTCGGTGATCGGTTGTCGGTAAAAGCTGTCAGCGATCAGCCGTCAGCTTGCAGAAAGTTGCGTCGCCCGGTTTCCTGTCGATCAACCATAAGCGATAAACCCGGTCATTCATCCGGATTCCACGCCTTGCGCCGCTCGATCCGCTGCACAAACACCTCTGCCAGCCGCCGGTACAACTCATCGCGCAGAATCTGGTCCTCGACCCCGGCATCGATATTCGGGTTGTCGTTCACCTCAATGACGTAGAACTGTCCCCCCGACTGCTTTACATCGACCCCATACAACCCGTCGCCGATCAGGTTGGCGGCCTTCACTGCGATGCTGACCGCCTTCCGCGGCACGAGTTCAACCGGCAGCGTTTCCGCTTTGCCGTAGCGGCCGTTCCCCTTCTCTTCGTGCTGAATGATCTGCCAGTGCCCCTTCGCCATGTAGTACTTGCAGGCGTACAAAGGACGCTGATCGAGCACGCCGATCCGCCAGTCGAACTCCGTCGGCAGGAACTCCTGTGCGACCAGCAGCTCCGACTCGCCCAGGAACTCGGGCGCCATCAGCTCCAGCATCTCCGGCGATTCGAGCTTGATCACGCCCTGCGAAAATGCGCTGTCCGGCTTCTTGATCACGCACGGGAAACCCAGCAATTGGGCGATATCGTGAATGTTGTCGCGATGCAGCACCACCGTCTTCGGCATTGGCAGCTTGTGACGGCTCAGCAATTCGGCGAGGAACACCTTGTTCGTGCAGCGGGCGATCGACTGCGGATCGTCGATCACCACCAGTCCTTCGCTCGCCGCACGCCGCGCAAACCGGTAAGTGTGATGATTGACGGCCGTCGTCTCGCGGATGAACAGTGCGTCGAATTCCGAAAGCCGCGCATAATCATCCTTCGTGATCAGCTCGGTCGCGAGCCCCTCCGCCAGCGCCGCCTTGCAGAACTTCTTCAGCGCCCCTTCATCCGACGGGCAATTCTCTTTCTCCGCCGGATCCCACAGAATCGCCAGGTCGTACCGCGTGTGCGTCTTCTTCGGCCGGCTCACACTGCGCCCGGAGAAATGCCGCCTCGCCGCTTCTGCGACGAAATCGCGATGGCTTTCCGGCACGTCGTTCCCGGAGATCGCCTTCACGCTCCGGATCTCCCAGTTTCGATCCTCCGACCGCGCGAATTTCACCCGCAGCAGCGGCGCCTGGAACAGATTGAACAGCAGCAGCGCCAGCCGGTCATACCGCTTCGCCACGTTTCGGCCGAAGTAGATGCTCAGCGTGAACTCGTCCGAAACCAGCGGAGCGAGGTTTTTCTCGATCTCCTCATCGAGCTCGTCGTCGACGACGCGGATCATCGACTGCGACTTGAGGTCCTGCAGCGTCTGGATGCTCGGCAGCGGCTTGTGGCCGCGCGCCTCCGCCAGCAGCGATACGTAGAACCCGGTTGTCTGATACTTGTAAGACCGGCACAGATTCAGGATGCGGACGTTCCGCAGTTCGCTGAATTTCGGCTGCGTCAGGTAATCCCAGGCGTCGATCACGTCGACGTCGGGGATATCGAACGGCCAGTCTTTGGGAGAACTCGCAACAATCAGCGTCGACATGCTGTTCAGGCGGGCGTGTCCGTCGGCGGCGGACTGCCGCGCCCCTCCTTGGGACGAATGATGAGCAGATTGGCGTCGTACGTCACGATCCCCAGCATGATCGCGCACATCAGCCGGTCCAGGTCCACCTCGTACCGGTTCTCTCCCGGCGACAGCGGGTTTGATTCCAGCGGATCGGCCACGAGCACCGACCGTTCGACCGCATCATAGCCGCTGAGCACGACAAAGTGACCCTGCGGCAGCCCGCGCACGTCGTCCGGCGTCGATCGCTCCCCCACCTCCCGCCGCTCGTTGTACAGATACGTCGCCGACAGGCCGGTGAGGATCGGGATCGACCGCTTCAGATACCGTCTGAGCAGATTGCCGGTCATGTCCTCCATCCGCACGTCTCCGCCGAGGCGGAGGAATTCCAGGTACGCGCGAGAGGAAATCTGCAGTCGCACTTTGTCTTTCGCCGCCATCTGCGCCCGGATCCGATCCACCAGCGGCGGACTGTTCGGTCGAAACCACGTCGGGTCGAACAACTACGCTGGGTGTAGGTAAAGATCGTCGCCCGGTAACCCCCGCTGCAATGCGTGGCACCCCAGCAGCACCGCCAGTGTCCCCCCTTGCGGCAGCGACGGAATTTCCGAAATCAACTGCGGCAGCGGCAACTCGTCGCCGTAATAGCGATACGGCGTGCAGGCGGGTCGGCCCGCACGTCGGTGTTGTCCCCAGTTGAGCGGCGATGTCGAGTTGAGCGGCACCTCCACGCGCGTAGATTTATCGCTTCTCGGTCATCGGTTAGCGACGCATTGCGAATGTGTCGTTTGGTGTACTGGTCGTTTGGTGCGTCTTCGTTCGGTGTATCGGACTTGATGCGATTCCTCCATCGACCCGCCGCCAGTAGGGGGGCCGATCCGCATCCTGTCGGGCTCGATCGCTACTACACTCCATTTGCGGTAGTCATAGCGCATAGCGATTTGCGCCACGCGCCTGCGGAATGCTGTTGCAACTCCGCCGAGGTCATATTCAATGTACAGAGATCCCTCTTCGGTCCACCATCTGATGGGAGTTTTGGTTCCGGTGGCCTGATCCGTCAAGCTGCCGACGCCGCTGCTCTCGAGAACCATCGTTGCTGCGGGAACGGCTTGCGCCCATTGCCCGACGAAGCGCTCATCATGTGCCCGACGGCTCGCCCACCAGAAAAGAACGATCGGCCACGCGACAAGAATCCCGATGGCCAGGACGGCCACAGCGATCGTTCGACGGCGCGTCCATTGAAACCGCATGTTCTCCGCGCGACTTCGCGTCTCTGTGCTTTTGCGTCAAACTCTTCTCCTCACCCGCCTGTCTGCTTCACCTCCGCCTCCACCCGGTAGACGTGCGTCTCGCTCCGCAGAAACAGCGCCCCGTCCGCGATCGCATACGACGCAAACGTCCGCACGCCGTCTCCCCACGTGCACCGGCCGAGTTCTGCGAACTCTCTCCCCGCCCGCACGGCGATCGCCGTTCCGTTCTCATCCTGGAAATAAACTCGACCGTTGACATACGTCGGCGACGCGGAATAGTTGCCCCCCAGCCGCTCCTGCCAGTGCTGCTGGCCGGTGATAACATCCAGGCAGCTCGCCACGCCGGCGTCCGAGACCATGTACAGTTCTTCGCCGACGATCAGCACGCTCGGGCTGTTCGGCGCCCCTTTGTTCGTGCGCCACTTGATGTGCGTCTCAGTGACATCGCCGCTGCCGGTCGCGTCGATCGCCAGCAGCGACGGCCGGCCGTAGCCGGTGCAGACGAATACCAGCCCGTGTGCAAACACCGGCCGCGGAATGACCGAGAAACCGTCGCCGTACCGCACGCGCCAGATTTCAGCGCCGGTTGCCGGATCGTATGCGATCACCGCTCCGCTGCACGGGCAGACGGCCTGCGTCCGGCCGTTGACTTCGATCACCAGCGGCGTGGCGAACGAGAAGCCTTTTTCGGGCTTAAGATCCCGATCGACTTTCCAGCGAATCGCACCCGTGGACGATTCCAGCCCGGCGACGTACTGCACGTCCCACCCGTCGCACGGAACGACAAGCACGTCGCCGGCGAGCACAGGAGACGCTCCAGTCCCATGCCGCGGGCCGTATTTCAGTTCCTGCGTCTTCCAGACGACCTCGCCGTCGGTCGTCAGACAGGCGGTCCCATGCGGGCCGAAGTGGACATAGACTTTGCCGTCCACAACCAGCGGTGTCGGGCTGGCGTGGCTGTTCTTGCCGTGAATCTCCACCGAGGCCGGCTGGTCAAACAGCATGACGCGCCAGACTTCCTCGCCGCTGTCGGCATTGAGACACAACGCCTGCAACGATTGCGGCAACAGGCGTGTATCCTCCACGCTGGCGACATCCTGGCCGGCCTCCGGAACCGGTACGGATGTGGTCAGAAACACTTTGCCGTCCACAATCGACGGCGACGACCACGCCAGCCCCGCCACTGGCGCCTTCCAGCGGACGTTCGCTGATTCGCTCCATGTCAACGGGATCGTGCCAGCGTCCGCGTCGGCGATCCCCTGCCCTGTCGGCCCGCGAAACTGCGGCCAGTCCCCGGCAGCCGAAATCGCGCCCACGAGCAACCAGCCCGCCAGCGTATGAATGACGATCGTCCTCGGATGCATGCATTGCCTCGCAACGGGTCCGGACCACAACGAACGCACACTGACTGTAGCGTCTCAGGCCGTCCACTGGCGACCACAATGATGTAACAAGTCAGTGGTCCGCAGCGAATCGAATTCAATCTGGGAGGGAGTATGTCCGAATCCACTCCGAAGCCTCCGCGATTTCGGATCTCGATTTCCGAATCGATGGTCGTCGCAGTGATTGTGGCATCCCTGCTTCTGTTATTGTTTGTGCCGGCAGTCGATGCAGCGCGAGACGCGGCGGGGGAAACCACTCATTCGCCGCTGCTCAACTCCGCTCTCGGCTGCTTACTGATCAGCGGCCCGGTGGTCGCTCCCATTTCCGTGGGTTTGCTGTTGGTCTGGATTCGCAGACGGCTTCCGGAGTCGGCGAAGCGCAGATTGTCTGGCGACATCCCCCTCGGCCTCCAGCCGCTGTTCCGGAATTGATTCGCACTCCCTGGTCCAGTCACGCCTTATACTGCCGTTGCGTCGGCGTCCCTCGCAGCACGGGAACCGTACTGTTGCTCACTGTGTAGGCGCTTGCGCAGCGTCAACAAAACCGGCGGCGATCCAGTCTTCACGTGGGAGGGGCCATTCGCCGATATGCGGCTGCCAATTGCGCTTGTGCGGCTGGCTACTCTCGGGAGCGGCAGCGGCGCTCTGCATCCACGCGAACCTCGTCTATCGCAGCAAATGGGATCTATTGGCGTGGGGCGGCTGCATGCTGGGGTCCTTCAACCTGTACGGCAGTTGCTTCCTTTGGATCGCGGCTGGGGAAGATTGACGTGACCCGATTTTAAACTGCAGGAATTGCCACTAACGTCACCGGCATGACCGCTGGTCTCCCACCACAACAAAGACAACAGCGACAGATCACAAGGCAACGGACTCCCGACTTCGGGCCGCTCCGATCTTCATTGAACACTGCAAGCGGCTCACCTGTGTCCGGAGTCGGGATTCGTCACTTCGCCGACGTTTGCAGAGAGGGCTTCTTCCAGTCGACGGCGTAACTCCAACCTCCGCCACAGTTCCTTCTCTGACATCACGGGCATGGGCGACGTCACCCGTGCATAGCAATACAGCCAGGGGGTGGGGATGGGAAAAGCGGCCGCCTTCACCCAGATCGATTTCGCCTTCAGGATTCGGCGCCGCCGGAAACGGCTCGCAGGGAGCAGGATAGCGCCCTGCAACGGTTTCCTCCAGGCCGAGGATCGACACTTTCCCGGCTTGCCTTGGCCACGTCGCCGAGGACCTTGCCCGGTGCGACCAGATCGTCGCTCGTGGCGGATTCCGCGGCTCGAACGTCGAACCAGATGTCCCCGGGAGAATCCGTCGCCATCGAAAGTCATGTCCCATAACCGTGTCTGGTCGTATAGAATATCGCCGTTTCGCGTGAGGCCAAATGCCCGGTGCAAGACCGGTACGCAGGTGCGCTCCATGCTGATCCGCGAATGGACGATCGCCAAGCCGACGCCCCACGTCGTGCGGCTCGAGCAGCGGCCCGATGACAATGAGCTCGCTCTCAGCGTCGACGGCGCGGACGTCTTCTGGTGTCCGGCCGCAGTCCGCGGCAACCACCACTTTGTCCACGAATTCACGATCGACGGCGTCGGCTATTCTCTGATTGGGTTCCAGAGCCCGTTCGACTCCAGTTTCGAGTTCAGTCCGACGGAAGTGCGATCCTCGGTGCTGCATCGGCTCGCGCAGCGCCGGCACATCCTGTTCGCACTGTTGTTCCTGACATTGAGCGGATTGTTTCTGGCCGGGGCCAGTGAGCCTCGCGTGGCTCGTCATTTTCTGTCGATCAGCCGCCGTGCCGACGAACTTTTGATCGCCGGCCAGGTGTTCGCGGCGATCGTCTGCTCCATTGCCTTCGCCATCCAGGTTCGCGGCTGGTGGCGCGACCACCGCGCCCATCGCCTCGGAGCGGACCACCGACAGTATGTCGCGCCACCCTACGTCCGTGTCGGCGGCCCGCCGCAGCGATGCGTCGTTCTACCGGCCGCTGCTGGAAGATATCCACCGGACGGCCGCGCGCTGGAAGCAGGTCGCCTTCCGCAGCTCGCTGCGCTAGCATCTGCCGCTTGTCGACATTCGGTCCGCCCCTACTCGTTGGCATCGTCCAGACATCAACCGATCGGCAGACCGTTCATTCGGAGCAGGATATGCATCAGCGGATCATCGAAGCCTGCGCCCATCGCCAGTGTGGCTCTCACGATGACGGGCTACGCGTAATTGGTCGACACGATACTGAATGCGTTCGGGAGATCGCTTGGATGATAGTGTCACATTTGTGGCCGCGGCTCGCGACAATCATCGTCATCGCGACGCTGTTTTCCCCGACATGATACCGACATCATCACGTGCGGAGCGTTTGCAGGCTATCTGCTGATCCCTGCCTGGCTCCTGATGCTGCCCGTTGACTGCTTCGACGAGCGCTGGCAACGGTCACGATGGCCTCGATCGCTCGAGGCAGCCGTCGATCGGCTTCTGGATGGGCTTGATCAGGAAACCAGAGAACAACTTCTGCAGGAACCGCCCAATACAGACTGGTTCGGCCTTGGAATGGGAATCCGTAACGATTTCGGGTTGTGGCAAGGGAATGAACAACTCATCGCGTCCTGTGGAGTACAGGATACCCTGATACCGGCGGACGCCGCATGCGGCGTTATTATCGATCGACTCATTCTGCGGCTCAGAGAATGCGACCTTCGTAATTCCACAACTCGATGATCGGCTCGTCGAACTTGCGATGCTCAAAACTCAGTAGGCCGATGCTCGCCGGCTGGCAATCGAAACAGCGACCTTGCTCTGCCGACAGCCCCAGCCACCGCGCAGCGATTGTCCGGATAATATGCCCGCTGGAAAACGCCAGCACATCTCCCGACAACGCGCGGACACACCGAATAAACCGATCGGCCCGCGCAGCAACATCCGCCGGCGACTCTCCCGCCGGACAGCCGTCGCGAAACAGGTTCCATCCCGGTCGCTGCTTCACGATCTCTTCGGTCAGCAACCCTTCATACTGACCGTAGTCCCACTCGACGAGATCGCCGTCGGTGCTGGCAACGTGCCCAAAGCCGGCCAACTCGCATGTGCGCGCCGCCCGTTGCAGGGGACTCGTGAAGACACCGGCAAATGAGAACTGACGCAACTGCTCGCCCAGTTCGCGGGCGAGCTGTTCTCCATGTTCGTTCAGCGGGACATCCGTCCGGCCGGTGTGCTTATGCTGTTCGCTCCACGCCGTATCGCCGTGACGAACCAGGAACAGCCGCGGCAGCTCGATAGACATGACAGCACCGTCCATCGACAGACGTCCGGACGAAACTCCAATTGCGATCGGCTCGTCACCCTTCCTTGACCGTCGGCATCTTATCCACGAACCCCGCTTTCGTTCGCCGCAGTTCCTCAATCGCCGCCTTGCGCAGCGTGTGCAGCAGCTCGCGCTGCTCCGGCTTGCTGGCCAGATTGTCGAGTTCGTCCGGGTCCGCCCGCAGGTCGTACAGTTCTTCGAAGTCGTTCGGGATCAGTGGGCGGACATACTTGTAGCGCGCCACGCGCAGCATCACGTACCACGGCACGTTGTTCTGATAGGCTTCCGGGCCTTCAGGAATGACGTTCGTGTCGGAACCGAAGTAGTGCCCGGTGTTCACGATCATCGCCGGGTACGACCAGTCTTTCTTCGGATTGGCCAGCAGCGGCGACAGGTCGTGGCCGTGCATCTCCCACGGCGCGTCGATTCCCGCGAACGCGAAGAATGTCGGCACCAGGTCCACGCCGCTGATCGGCGCACCGCACACTCCCCCTGCTGGAATCCGCCCCGGCATCCGGAAAATCAGCGGCGAGCGGATGTTCGCGTCGTATGCCGCGACCTTGTGCGTGAACCCGTGCTGCCCCCAGGCGAAGCCCTGGTCAGACGTGAATACGACCAGCGTGTTCGCCCCTTGGCCGGACTTGTCGAGCGCCTCGATGACCCGCGCAACTCCCTCGTCGATCCCCCGCACGGCCTGGTTGTACTGGCGAACCCACTCAGACAGCGTGCGATCTTTCTGTACCGGCTGACCGTCCGGTCCCGGCTTCCATGTCTCGATCTTCTGCGCCCAGTCCGGCTTGCCGGCCCGTGGCGGGAAAATGTCCGCCGGCGTCGGCACACGCGCGTCGGGATAGTCATTGAGATGCCGCTGCGCCGGCGTGTACGGTCCATGGACTGCTCCGAAGCACAACCATAGGTACCACGGCTTCGCCGCATCGCGATCCTTCCCGTTGATGAAGTCGACCGCCCAGTCGGTGTACTGGTCCGTGGAGTACCGCGTGATCGTCTGCGTCTCGCCGCCATGAATCGTGACCGGCTGGTCGTAGTAGTAATGCCCGGCCGTCTTGGTGTACTTCGGGCGGTTCCAGACCCACTGAAAATCCCAGTCTCGTCCGTAGCCGGTGTCGGTCCCGGTGTGCCACTTGCCGATCTGCGCCGTCACGTAGCCATGCTCGCGAAACACTCGCGGCCAGAACGGGCACTTTTGAGCGTCGTACTCGCTGCCGGGATACTCCCCCACCATCCGCATCGACTCGACCGCGAACTGGTGATGCCCGGTGAGCAGCGTCGCCCGCGACGGCATGCACCACGTGCCGATGTAAGCGGCATCGAACCGCACGCCTTCGGACGCGAGCCGGTCAATCGCGGGAGTTCTGACCCACGTGTCGGCGCCCGGATAGCAGCTCACCGTGCGGTAGGAATGGTCGTCGGAATAGATGAAGAGGATGTTGGGTCGTTCAGGCGCATCGGCGAATGATCTGGCGCACAGAATCCACAAAAGATCAAACAGCCGACAGTCGCCGAGCGTAGGAATGCAATAGACGACGAAATGCGGCGCGCATCACCGTTGGCTCCTCAGACGTACAGAGTCGATTGACTGTAAGCACGCCAGCGAGCCGCCCGGCAAGTCGCACGCTGATCTGTAACGATGAACACGACCGCAGTCGCTGGAAAACCAGGAAGGGCGAATGGTTCCTCGTCGGTCTAATCTGCGCCCGTCCTCGCCTTTCTGCTCTATCCCGCGGTCCAAGACCGTTTGCAATACGGACCGCCGGGTCAGGCAATTCAATCGTTCCGCCGGCTGAGTCCCGCCGTCGCGTCCATCCCTCGGGAATTTCGATCATTTTGCCGGAGAACTGGGAGTGGCAACACCACGCCTCCGCAGGCGATCCGTCTCTGAGCATCTGGCCGCGAAGCTTCCGCGAGGCGGTCGCAGAAGTCGGTCATCACTGTTCAGAAATGGCCATCACCAACTGAACCGCCCGTCGTGACCGGCTTCATCCGTGAAGTTCCAGGAGTTTCCCGCGTACGAACGGATGTATGTCTATCCGGACAACAATTCCCCATCGAATTCGTTGTATGAGTTGTACGTGGACCGCGATGGCGAGTGGTGGTTGATCAGTTTCCTGATTGGCGATCAGCAACTGAAGCAACTGCCGCCTGAGTTCGGCCCTACATCGAGTCGGTACGCCTCCCGCCTGCTCACGATCCGTGAGCGACTTCCGCCGCGCTTGTCCACCCGCGTAACCGCGCACCCATCGCCAGAAGCCGACGGTGATCGCCGCGTTCATGCTGCAGAACATCGTCGCCAGCCGCAACATGCGCTGACGCCCTGCCGGCCCGGCACCCACATCCCCAGCACTGCTGCCGAGTACACGACGAGCTGAAACGCCAGTAGCCACCCGAATACCGGCTCACCCGCCAGCGCGATATTTGTCGCAAACGCTGCCGTCAGAAACACCGGCGTGAACCACCGCAGCACCTTGTGCGACCAGAACGCCCACGCCACGGCCCCGCGTGCTGGATTCAGCAGCGGTGACAGCCATGTCAGGCTCTGGAACGCTCCCGCCCCCAGCCGCGCGCGCTGAAACTCCGCCCGCATCGTCGGCGCCGACTCTTCCTTCGCCACCGCTTCCGGCTCGAAGGCGAGTTGCCTCCCGCCAGATGCACTCGCATCCCCGCGACAAAGTCATCGACGATCATCTCTGGCAGCAGCGGTTTCCACAGGTCTCGACGCAGCGAGTAAATCGCTCCGTTCGCTCCCAGCAGCGCGCCGAGACGTCCTTCGCTGCGCTCAGAAAATTCTCCTACCGCCAGTACAGACCGTCAACGTTCGCCCCCGTATGTGGATCGATCAGCTCCAGTTCACCGACCACGCCCCCACGAGCGGACGATCATAGTGCCGCACCATCCGCTTGAGCGCTCCCGGTTCATAGAACGTGTTCGCATCCGAGAACGCCAGCACGTCGCCCTGCGATGCCGCGACGCAGTCATTCAGCACCGACGGCTTCCCTCGACGCTGCGGAAACTGCAATAACCGCACGCGCGAGTCCTGCACCGTCTGCACCAGCTCGCCCGTTGCGTCCTCGTTCCCGTCGCAGCCGATCAGGATCTCCAGCCGGTCCGCCGGATAATCCGTCTGCAGCGCGTTCTGCACGCGCGCGGGATCGTTCGTTCCTCTTTGTAGGCGGCGATGATCAGCGACACAAACGGCCACTGTTCCGGCGCCGGCGACGGAGCGTCATCAACATCACGGCGACCAATCAGCCGCGCACATAACGACACCAGCAGCGGATAAGCTGCGTAGCAATAGGCCACCAGCCCCAGCGAACTGAGGCAGATCAGCTTCAGCAAGATCACAGCAGACATCCCTGAGGCGCGAGGCCGTTCGGTGGGCGCAGGCGACGCGCGGTGGCAGCGCCGTCGCTCCCGAAAGAGTACCCGCCGCCGCCAACGGGTGCCGGACGTCCCCCCACGAAGAACCCGAAAAGCCGGCCGAACTGTGCGCGGCATGCATGCGGTGCCGACACGTTGCTGAAACACAACGCCTGTGCCGAACCGGAATGCGGTCCACAACTGCGGAATTGCAGGGGAAAAGATCGTCGCTATAGTTGCATAAATGAGCGTCGATGCAATCCGGACCGATGCATCGGCAGATACGCTGCTCCCGCGGCCACCTGACGCCGATCAACGAGGGGCACCGCTCATCAGGAATCGAGCATGATCCGCATTAACGGCCGCGGTTCCAGACTGTGCGACGGCCTCCGGCGACGCGAACTGCTGCGCGTCGGCGGATTGTCGCTGTTCGGCGGGATGACACTTCCACGGCTGCTGGCCGCTGCCGAGACGTCCGACAACACGACGCGCGGTCCGGCCCGCAGCGTAATCCTCTTCAATCTGCTGGGTGGGCCGAGCCATATCGACATGTTCGATATGAAGCCCGATGCACCGCTCGACATCCGCGGCGAGTTCAACCCCATTCATTCTTCGCTGGCCGGGCTGCACATCTGCGAACACCTGCCGCAAACTGCAAAGTGGATGCATCGCGCCAGCCTGATCCGCACGATCACCCACACCTATGATGCCCACAATCCGCTGGCCCTGATGACGGGCTTCGCCGGAGGGGAATTCGCGCAGCTGTTCCCGCGGAGTTCCGATCCGCCCGACATCGGCGCGGTCTGCAAGTACCTGGGATTCGGCGACAGCGACGTGCCCGGCGCCGTCTGCATGCCCTGTTATCCCGGATGGGGGGACGGTTATCGCCGGCCCGGACCCTACGGCGGGTATCTCGGTCGCCAGTACGATCCGCTGTTCAGCGTCTGCCAGCCTGAACTCAAACGGAGGAACATCGGCAAGGAACTGTACGATCCGGTGCTGCCTCTGGGAGAGCCGCATGTGGACGGGCTGGAGGTCAGTGCCAATCTGAACCAGCGACGTTCGCTGCTCGAACAGATCGACGGAGGGTTCGAGACGGCCGCGGCTTCGGCAACGACGAAACGGCTCGACCGGTTTCAGGAACAGGCGTTCGGACTACTTTCCTCGAACCGGACCCGCAGCGCGTTCGACCTGTCGCAGGAGCCGGATGCGATCCGCGACCGCTACGGGCGGAACCTGTTCGGGTCGAGCCTGCTGGTGGCGCGGAGGCTCGTGGAAGTCGGCGTGCCGTTTATCAGCGTACACTTCGATACGTTTAGGAACTCGGCAGCGTGGGATACGCACGGCAACAACTTCGGTTTGCTCAAGGAGATCAACATGCCGGTGCTGGATGCGGCGTACCCTGCGCTTTGCCAGGATCTGGAAGACCGAGGGCTGCTCGATTCGACGCTCGTGATTGTGATGGGCGAAATGGGCCGCACGCCGCGCGTCGGCAAGAACCGGTCGTTCGCAGACGAGGCGGGCCGCGACCACTGGCCGCAGTGCGGGTTCAGCCTGTTCACCGGCGGAGGCGCGAAGTCCGGGATGGTGTTCGGCAAATCGGATAAGATCGGCGCGTACCCCGAGGAAAACCCGGTCACTCCGGCCGATGTCGTGGCGACGATCTACCAGCTTCTGGGAGTCGATCCGCACTTGACCGTCCCGGACCAGACAAACCGCCCGCGCTCAATCGCCCACGGCGGCGAACCGATTCTGCAGATCATCGCGTAGTCTGGCCCCCGCCTGGCGGAATGCCACTCGCAATTCCCTACCGTCGCGGTTCCAGGAACTTTCGCCCGATCCACTCGGCGAACGTCGCATAGAACTGCGGGAAGTGCCGCTTCATCAGCCAGATCTGCCGCGACTCAAAACCGGCGACGGCGTACAGCTTGCCACGATACATCCGCCGGATCGCGTAGTCCGCAACCCTCTCGGGCGTGAGCCGCGATCTGTCCATGAACAGCGCGCCGCCGGCTTTTTCCTTGGGGTCGGCAAACCGGCCGGTGTCGAGCAGGTTGGTCTTTACGAACCACGGGCACACGACAGTGACGCCAATGTTGTGCCGCTTCAGTTCGACGTACAGCGTCTCCGACAGCGAAACGACGCCGGCCTTCGCCACGTTGTACGCCCCCATCCGGGCCGGAGCGAGGAGCCCGGCGATTGACGCCATATTCAGTACGTAGGATCGCTGCCGGTTCTCCTTGAGCCACGGCACGAACGTGTGGCAGCCCAGGATCACGCCGCGCAGGTTGATTGACAGCAACCAGTCCCAGTCGGCGACCGGTGTCTCCTGGACAGCGCCGCTGGCCACGACGCCGGCGTTGTTGACGATCAAATCACACTGCGGCCACTCTCGCTGCAGCCTGGCACGCAGTGCCAGCCACTGCTGTTCGTCGCGGACATCCAGCGGCTCGATCTGCGCGCTGCTGCCGGCCTGTTCGACCAGTCCACGCGTCTCTTCACAGCCGGCCGTGTTGAGGTCTGCCAGCGCCAGCCGCCAACCGTCGCGCGCAAGGCGCACGGCGATCGCCCGACCCAGGCCGCTGGCCGCGCCGGTCACAACGGCGTATCGGGTTGTGTCGTTGTCTGTCATTCGACGAGCAGGATCACGCGTTGAAAGTGGCAGAGTTCCAAAGTGACAGAGCGGCACAGAACCATAATCCGCCCCAACATCCAATTTCCGGCTTCTGCGCTCCGGCCTCTGACCTCTCGCAAAGCGACGAATCCTAACGCGTCGTCCCCCCGTCGACAATTCGTGCGCCAGCGCCGATGATGCACGCATGCCCGGACTCTTTGAACAACAGGAACGCGCGCATCGCGACGCCGCACGGCCGCTGGCCTCGCGGATGCGCCCGCGCACCATCGACGAATTCGTCGGACAGCAGCATTTCCTCGGCGAAGGGAAGCTGCTGCGACGCATGCTCCAGGCCGATCGCCTCGGTTCGCTGATCTTCTACGGTCCACCGGGCACGGGAAAGACGTCGCTGGCCGAAGTCATTGCCCGGCACACGAAATCACGGTTTCGCGACCTCAACGCCGCCTCTGCCGGCGTAAAGGAACTCCGCACTGAGCTGGAAGACGCCCGCCGCGCGCTGTCGACCACCGGCGAACGGACGCTGCTGTTTGTCGACGAACTGCACCACTTCAACAAGACGCAGCAGGACGTCCTGCTGCCCGACGTCGAACACGGTGTCGTGATCCTGATCGGCGCCACCACCGCGAACCCGTTCTTTTCACTCGTTTCGGCGCTCATCAGCCGCAGCCAGGTGTTCGAGTTCCGGTCTCTGACGAAGGCCGACGTCCTCGCACTGCTGAACCGCGCCATGACCGATCGCGAGCGGGGCCTCGGCACTTACAACGTAGACTACGCGCCCCAAGCCCTGGAATTCCTCGCCGAGATTTGCGACGGCGACGCCCGCCGGGCACTGACCGCGCTCGAAATCGGCGTGCTGTCGTTGGAGTCGGCCTCAGAACCGGGCGGGCGAGGCTCTCGCCGAGCCGCAGAAACGGGAGGGCGAGGCTCCCGCCGAGCCGGCACGCAAGGAGAGCCCGATTTTGCTCGCGGCTCCGCAGGAGCGTCGCCCTCCCACGATGGCGGTGCGGACGATTCGATACCGCGATTGCCATCTCGGCCCGTCTTCGACCTCGCCGTCGCCCAGGAGTCGATTCAGAAGAAAGCCATCGTCTACGACGCCAGCGGCGATCAGCATTACGACGTCGCCAGCGCGTTCATCAAGAGCATGCGCGGCAGCGATCCGGACGCGGCGCTCTACTGGCTGGCCCGCATGCTGGAAGCGGGGGAAGACCCGCGGTTCATCGCCAGGAGAATCGTGATCGCCGCCAGTGAGGACATCGGCAATGCCGATCCTGACGCTCTCGTGCTGGCGAACGCCGCCGCCGAAGCGACCGATCGCATCGGGATGCCGGAGTGCCGGATCATTCTGTCACAGGCGGTGACGTACCTGGCCTGCGCGCCGAAGTCGAACGCCGCCTACATGGCAATCGACGCCGCCCTCGACGACGTCCGCCAGCAGCGTGTCATCCCCGTCCCGGTCCACCTGCAGGACTCGCACTACGGCGGCGCAAAGAAACTGGGACACGGTGAAGGCTACCAGTACGCCCACGACGGCGCCGGCGGCTGGGTCGATCAGGACTACCTCGGCGTCGACAAGACGTACTACAAGCCGACCGATCGCGGGATGGAGGCGGAGTTCCAGCAGCGATTGGACGAACTGAGGTCGAAACGCCGTCGCGACAATGCTTAGTGGCGACCTTAGGGGTGAGCCTGTCCGTGGGTTTGGCCGTGACGGGGGTAGACCTGCGGTTGGTTCTTCGGCGGGTCGGGAGACCCGTGCCGAACGAGAGCGAATCACCGCCCCCACAACCGAGTTTCGCCGGGCGCTGTTGCCGTCGTTGCCGATAGACAGTCACTGCACCGGACGCACCGTTTCCAGAAACGCCGCCACTGCCGCCGCCGATTTCGCCGACCGGCGCTGCAAGATCGGATGCGGTGAGTCAATGTTGACGACCTCCATGCTC
This sequence comes from Planctomycetaceae bacterium, assembly GCA_046349775.1. Taxonomy (GTDB): domain Bacteria; phylum Planctomycetota; class Planctomycetia; order Planctomycetales; family Planctomycetaceae; genus JAEUIG01. Next base: position 25,255 of record JAXMBS010000054.1, read on the forward strand.
GACAGCGAACGCTGAAAGTCGCGCAGCGCCCGCGCCGGAACGACGCGGTCGCGCGTCGCCTGCAGGTACAGCGCCGGAACGTTGATCTGCGATAGCTGCGAGCGGACGTCGACGCGGTGCACTTCGCGGACGCGTGCGGCGAGCACTTGCATGTCGCACAGGAACAATTCGCGCCAGCCCTCGTCCAACTGATCCGGCGTGCCATCGTCGCTCAGCAGGATCCGCCGCACGACCTGCTGCTGGACCGGCAACTTGAACATCCAGCCGCGCACGATGCCGGCCGCCCAACGCGGCGCCCAAGGGTGCGGACTGCGCGCAAACGTTGCGACAAGAATGAGCGCCTTCAGGTTCGGCGGCTGTGACGCGGCCATCCGAATGCCCAGCGGACCCGCATACGACTCGGCCAGCACGGCGAACGGTCCCTCCGGCAGTTCGACGTTTGCCAGGATATCGTCGTACGTGACGATCCGATCGTTCGGGTACGTCACGATGCGGGGCTCGATCCATTCCGGCAATGCTGCGACGAACCGCTCGAAGAGCTTCGAGCCGCCATGCAGGCCAGGGAGCATCAAGAGGGTGAGGCGCATCGCCGGCTAACGGGAATCCTAACGGTCGCTGGGGATCGCAGCGTGAACGTGATATGGTCGCAATTCATTAATGCTGATCGACCTCACATTCTCACAGGCTAACCTCGCCATGCAAACTCACCCGACCCGTCGCGAGTTTCTGCAATCGACGAGCGTCCTGGCGGCCGCCGCGGCCCTGGGAGGCGTCCACACGTTCGCCGCCGCGCCCGACGCCAAGTTGCGAATCGGTATTATCGGCTGTGGCGGGATCATGACGACCCACGTCAAAGGACTGGTCGGCCGCAAGGAGAATGTCGAGATCGCCTGGCTGTGCGACGTCGATCCGGCGCAGATCGAGCGGATGTCGCAATTCGTCGCTGCCGATTTTCAGGCAATGCCGCCAAGACGCAGTCACCACTACGAGGAAGTGTGCGAGGACGCGTCGGTACACGCCTGCATCATCGCCACGCCGCATCATTGGCACGTGCCGATCGCCTTGCGGGCCATGCAGTCCGGCAAGGACGTCTACATCGAGAAACCGATTTCGCACGTCTACGCCGAAGGGCCGATCGTTATCGCGGCCGCAGAGAAGTACGGCCGCGTCGTTCAGCAGGGCAGCCAGATGCGGAGCAGCGCCGTCACGCTGAAGGCCGAAAAGCTGCTCAAAGAGGGCATTATCGGCGAGATCAAGGTCGCCCGCGCGTGGACCGCCGAGACCCGCGAGGTCGTGCGGCCGGTGCCCGACGGCGAACCGCCTGCGGGAGTGAACTACGATCGCTGGCTCGGTCCCGCCCCGTCGCGGCCGTTCAACCAGCATCGGTTCCACAAAACGTGGCGGCTGTTCCGCGACTACGGCAACGGCGAGATCGGCGACGACGGGATCCACGACCTCGACATGGCCGCCTGGGGACTCGGAGTCAACACGTTCCCCAGGCAGATCACGGCCCGCGGCGGCACGATGCTCCTCGACGGCCACTACAGCGAGTTCCCGGACAACATGAACGTGACGTTCGAGTATCCGGACGGGCGGCTGCTGATCTACGAGAACTACCCGTTCACCGAGTATGGCCTGCACGGGTTCGACAACGGCAATGTGTTTTACGGCACCGAGGGGTACATGATCTTCTCGCGCCGCGGGGCGTTCAGCGTGTTCCTGGGCCCCAAGAGCAAGCCCGGTCCCACCGAGGGGAAAGAAATCCGCGGGCAGACCGGCTATCCGGAGCACATGGCAAACTTCCTCGACGCGATCCGTCACCGGACGCCGACGCGCGCGAACCCCGTGACGGCCCATTACAGCTGCGCGCTGGTGCACCTCGGAGAGGCCGCATTCCGCACGCGCGGCCGCGTGAACTTTGATCCGCAGACGCAGCGGTTCGTGGATTGCCCGGAGGCCGATGCGCTACTGACGAAGGCTTATCGCGCGCCCTACACGCTGCCAGAATTGGCGTAGTGCGAGCGTTTGCGGGCAGGAGCGCGAGCAGCAGCCCGGCTGCTGACAAGTCGACTTTGCTCGGAGATCCGACGCTTCGGCAGCCGGGCTGTTCATCCGCGCGCAGACGGCTCTTGCAGAAAGCCGCCCGTCTGCACGGGAGTCGACACGAATCCGAGAATCGATGCACAAGTAACCGGGCTGCTTGTCCGGATGTGGCTCGCTGACCGCTTCCCGGCTTCATCAAATCTTCATTCATCGTTGACGCGATCTTTGGAACGATCGGGATACTCCTCCCTGACGGCTCGACCGCGCTGCAGCCGTTCAGATTCCCCGGGGAGGATCAATGGGGCTCACAGTTCTGCATCGCCAGCCGTTCGGATGCCTCCGCGCGGTCGCCGTGTGCCTGGCCGCATTCGGCAGCGGCTGTTCTGGTCCAGCCGGGGTTGAAACCTTGCCGGTTCGCGGCCGGGTGACGCTGGATGGGAAATCGGCGGCGGGTGCGTCGGTCTGGCTAGTTCCGGAAGCGCACGCCGACGCGTCGCAGCCTCCTCCGTATCTCGTCGGCGGCATCGCCGACGCCAACGGCGACTTTGAACTGATCACAGATGGCGTTCATCCCGGGGCGCCTCCGGGGAAGTATCTCGTCGGCGTCACTTGGCCGGACCCCAATGTTAAGCGCGACCGGGAAGGGGACGTCCGCGGCAAGGACGGAATGCCGGAGAAGGTCCGAAATCCTCGAACATCCGGTCTGGTGTTCGAAGTCCGTCCCGATCAATCGGAACCGCGGCAACTGGACCTGCGCATTACAAAACGGTGACGGCGCGACGGTTTCGGATTCCTGCCCGCCACGAGGGGCGGGTCACTCTCAATCTCACCCATGAAGGGCATTTTCATGCGACTGGCCACGCGGAGAGGCTTCACACTGATTGAGTTGCTTGTCGTGATTGCGATCATTGCAATCCTGATCTCCCTGCTGCTGCCCGCCGTGCAGCAGGCGCGGGAAGCGGCGCGGCGGACGCAGTGCCGGAACAACCTGAAGCAAGTCGGACTCGCCCTGCACAACTACGAGAGCACCTATCTCACCTTTCCCATGGGCCGCGTGGGAGTTCCCAGCCCGTCGCCGCAACCGACCGTCGGCGGCTCGGTGCTCAGCGCGAGCAATCAGCGGGATCGCTGGCATTCGGCGTTCGCGATGATCCTGCCGTTCCTGGATCAGATGAACATCTACAACGCCTACAACTTCAACTGTCGCTGGAACAACCCGCTGAACTATGTGGCAGTGCAAACGAAGATCAACACGTATCGGTGTCCGTCATCTGCCTCGGGCAGCGACGTCGACCTGAGCACGGACCCCGGAGTCGCTCCGCAGGGCGCGGTTTCCGATTATGTGATGCTCACCCGCATTTCGGCGGACTGGTACACGTACGGCATGGGCGTGACGGCGCCAGCCGCCGCCGGACTGCTGGGAGTCATCCCCCGAGGCCGGATCAATCAACCCACGGAAGGAACGGCCCGCATCTCGAACATCACCGACGGCACGAGCAACACCGTCATGGGCGCTGAATCGGCCGGAGCCCCGTTTGGGTTCTATGCCGGCGGAAAGTTGATTCCGGCAGGCTACCTCGATAACCCTGCCTACCCGGCCGTCCTCGGTCCGGCCGCAGGCGCAAACCAGCGTTTCCAAGCCAACGGCGGCGGACTCGTGCTGATTACCGGATCGAGCTGGGCGGATCCCGACCGCTGCATGGGGCCGAACTCGACGCGGCAGGACGGCCTCGGCAAGGCCGGGACTCCTGCGGTCGTCGGCTCGGGCGGCCGTCCCATCAACGGCATCAACGACGCGGAGTTCTTCAGTTTCCACAGCGGCGGCGCTATGTTCCTCCTGGCCGACGGATCAGTCCGGCTCATCAGCGAGAACATCAGCATGGTGACGATGGCGGCCCTCATTACCCGCGCGAACGGGGAAGTGGTGGGCGAATTCTAGCCCTGTCGTCGAGATCCGCATCGGCGACTGCACTACGGTCTTGCGGATCGTCGGTTGGCTTTCCATCCAGGCCGGAGGAGTCAGCAACAGACTTCTTCGGCCTCGATTTTCTTCCCCACAGATCGAGGCAGCAGACGGTCATGCACGTATCCTTCAAATGGCAGATGAAGTCCGTTCCGTTCGCTCTGCTGCTTGTTGCCGGTCGCTGGTGCGTGCACGCATCGGCCGCCGAGCCGGCCGCTTCCGTCGAACCCGCTGTGCGGCTCATCCACGGCGCCGCCGCCGATCAGGACGATCTCTGTTTCTGGCGCGACCGGGACGACCCGGCCAGGAGCCTCGTCATTGCGTCGGACAAGAAAGCCAATCTGATCGCGGTCTACACGCTCTCCGGCGAGCTGCTCCAGACACTTTCACTCCCCAAGCCGGGCAACATCGACCTGCGTCACGACGTTCGGTGCGGTGAGTCGCTGTGCGACGTCGTTGCGGTCAACGTCCGAGGCGGCGGCAAATTGGCACTGTTCGAAGTCAATCGGAACTCCCGCCAACTGCAACGTCTCGACGATGCCGACCTCGAAACCGGGCCGAACTATGGCGTGTGCCTGTATCACCAGCGCGAGCCGTCGCAACTTCACGCGGTGCTGACTTCCGAATCGGGCAAGATCCGGCAATTTGAAATCCGGTGGACGGCCGCCGGTCGTCCGTCACTGCACTTGTTGCGGGAATGGACGATCGGCAAAGCCGAGGCCGCCGTGGCGGACGATGAGTCGCGGCGTCTCTATATTTCCGAAGAAGAACAAGGCGTCTGGGAACTCGATGCAAATCCGAATCAGCCGGCGCCGGGGAGGTTGATCGTCCGACTGGGAGAGCATGCCCTCGTACCAGACCTGGAAGGTGTCGCTCTTGCGGGGGACTGGCTGTTGCTGTCCAGCCAGAGCCAGAACCGCTTCTATGTCTATTCGCGCGATGCAGAATATCGCTTCATCGGCACGTTCTCGATCGCGGGCGCCGCAGAGACCGACGGTATCGATGTCATCACCGACGACTGTGGACCGGAATTTCCCGGCGGGATTTTCGGTTGTCACTCCGGGCAGTCCCGGCCCTGCCCGGTCCTGCTGAGCCGTTGGGACCGCATTGCGCCGCGACTCGACGTCTCGCGGTGACTCGCTTCCCGGTGCACGGAGTGCAGTCGTCCCTGTTGGCGCGGCCGCACCAGCGTCAGTACGGCTGCGCGCGGGTCGACTGCATTCGCAGAATTGATGCGCAAAACAGCCGAACTGCGATTCGCGGTCGGCTGCGTGAAAGCAGAGCTCCAACGAAAGACGTTTGCGCAGCGGCGCCGCCGTCACTCCAGGTCCAGCATCGCCTGCACTTTCGGCCACACGGTGGTCCGCGCCTGATCGTATGCCTGCAGGTCGGCCTCGGCGCCGGACTTGGTGTATTTGGCCAGTGACGTCGCTTCCTCGGACAACAGGTCGAGGATGGAAATCACATCGTCGATCGCCGCGCGGTCCTGCTCGACCGTGGCCGTGTCGCGGACACTCTCCATGTTCTTCCGCGCGACGGCCAGCATGCCGGCAACTTCATTCATGAGTTGCTGGACGTGCGCCGCATCGTACGTCTTCTGTCCGTAACCATCGGCGATCGCGCCGATATACGCGTACGACGTATACACGTTCTGCCCGGCGAGGACCCCGATGGCGCCCAGCCATGGCGAATTGCTGTCCGTCCCTGCCACCGGTTTGACCTCCCGGCGGGCGGCAGCCGGTTCGCGAACGCGGACCGGCTGCGGCGCGGGTGCGTCGTTCCCGGACTTCCCGGTTGTGGCGGCCGGCAGTGGTCGAACGGTAACTTCGACCTGGTCCTTGAGGACCCACCCGCGCTGGCCGGTGGCCGTCTGCACCCACAGCCACCGGCCGGCGACTTTCCGGACGGTGAGCGCGTCGCCGACGGCGACTTTCGCCACAACGGCCTCCTGGACCTTCAGATCGGCGCTCTGCACGGCGTGGACGGTGTCGCCAACCTCCTGACTGAGAGCAGCTGCCTCGCAGAAGCAGACGACCAGCGCAGCTCCCAGGGAGGTCTTCCAACAGCGAATCGACATGACGCGCTCCTTGCGTGCGAAAGTGGAATCTCTACTACCTCGGACGCATGCCGGCCGGGGCCTGACCCTGCTGCGGAAAACCGAACGGCGTCATCATCTGGCGTCTGAGCTTGTCGACATCGTTGATCAGGCCGCGAAAGCTCTCGGCGGGGCTCCCCGGCAATTGGGCGACCTGTGGTTGATTGATCGTGCCGGTCACGCGCACCTGCAACAGATTGTCAAACAGCATCGGTTTCAGAACAGGCACGCTGCCGAGTCCCCCCAGGAACTGGCCGTCCGCCTTGGAAATGAAGTTGAGGTTCAGCTTGCCGGCGGAATCAGCGGCATACTCCACCCATCCTCGACCGATGAGCTGGAAGGCGTCGCCGGTGAGGTCGATGACCTGGAAGTCGACTTGCCCGTCATGCAACTGGAAATCGCCGAAGCCTTCGTTGAACAGCATCTTGCCGCTGCGCTTGAAGTTCAGCATCGGCAGCATCTGGGCGAAGACCGGCAGCTCGAACAGCTCCGCCTGGCTGATCTTGACGAACCCGTTTCCCTGGATCGACCGGCCCGATGTCCCGTGGCCGATGAACTCAACGCGGCCGTTCACCGAACCCTGCAACCGCTGTCCCGTGATCCGGCGGTCGCGCGCCCACGCTCGCAGGCTCGCGTCTCCCATCGTGATCGCCGCGCGTGCACCGTCCGCTCGGGATCGGCCTGGTCGATCACCGCCACAGCCTCTCAGCCCCAGCCGGCCTTTGTGCTGCTGATCGGCATAGAAGCGCTCCACACGCAGTTCACGGCCGCGAAAACGATTGTGATTCGATTGGACCACCGGCCCCACATATCGCCAATTCGGGATGTTCCAGGCGGGCGTGCCGATGGTCAGCACATTGCCGTCCACGGTGAAGGGGCCGTTGACCTCTGCAAACGGCATGTTGAGCGCCCGTGCCGACTCCAGATTCACAGAACCATCGACCGTGGCGAATGCGCCGTCCCAGATGCCGTCGACGATCTTGATCTCGCCGACCGCGTCTTCGACGACGACGCCGGCGGTGAGCCGGTTGCCGTTCAGCAGAATGGTTTGCGACCAGTGGGCCGTCACGGTGTTCGTTGACGGCGCGCCCCCTTTGAGATCGATGCTGATGTCCGTGTCCAGCGGACCCTGCGGATCGAGGGCCTTGACGATGCCCGCCATCCCGGGCGGCAGGGCGCGGCGCAGCTCATCGTCGCAGACAAGACCCCGCAGATACAGTTTCTGCAGATGCACGCGCCACTCGACGTTTGGCTGCGGCCGCAGTTCCACGTAGGCGTCCCCCGGATTCGCGCCGTCAATCACAAGCTGCGTTTCGTTGTGTCGGCCCTTGACCGGTGATTGGAACGAAGCCTTTCCCTGCTCCCAGGCAAAACTGCCTTCGACATCGGTCCATTCAATCGGCAGCGCGCGGAGCTTGATCCGGCCGTTCGAAAGTGTCACATGCGGCAGCCGAATATCGAGCCGGCCATCAGGCCCTGGTCGCCAATGCAGGTCGACGGCGACGTCCAGCGTTCCCGCCGGCGTCAACTCGTCCCAGATACGCCCCAGATCGTCCTTGGCGACAGTGCAGGCTCGGTGCAGGTCTTTGTCGATCGGTGCGTTATGGGCGAAGACCGCCAGTTCGAGTAGACCGGGCGGCTGCCGCTGGTCGAAGCTGCCATCTCCTTCCAGCAGCACCGGCGGGGCGCTCGGCTCTGCGCCAATGTGCCGGCCGCGCAGATCATTGAATCGCCAGACCCGTTCCGCCGAGTCGTAACTCGCATTGCCGCTGAATCCGGTCAGCCGATACGGAAACATCGTGTAGTCGAGAGCGCCGTCGTGGACTGCGACATCCAGTTTCAGGCTGAACTTCGGCGCTCCGGCCGGCCGGAACAGTATTGCCTGGAAGCTTGCCAGCCCCTCGAGACGCAACAGCTCCAGGGCGCGCCGGACCTTGTCGTATTTGGGCAGTGCCAGCGCGTGCAGCACCCGCTCGTCCAGCGGGACGTCCGTCGCCGTAATGTCGAAGCGGGCCTCCAGCTGCGGTCCCGGGTTGCGCGCCCAGCCGCGCAACTGGATCGGGCGCTCCCCGGCCATACCGTCCAGTTCGATCCGAAACTCCTGCCCGACGCCCTGCCGGATCGCGCCGGTGATGCCGTGGATCGGATACTGAAACGCCTCGTGCAGGCATGAACAATCGAGCGCCGTGAACTCGTTGAGCCGGATGTCCCACGGCGAAACGCCGTCGTGAATCACGCGGACGTCGAGGTTGAATTTGCCGGCCGGCTGGATCTGGTCATAGCACCGTCGCACGGCGTCGTTGTGCAGGTACTCGCGCACGCTGCGATCAAGCACCAGATTCGCGGCCTGTACCGTCAGGTCTTTCCTCCAGCCAGTGTCGGTGCGATCCAGACGGCCCGACACGCGCAGCCGGCTGTCGCCGTTCGCGGCAGACACGTCTTCGATCACCACTTCCTGGTGCGACGCGCGGATTCGCCCACTGAGGTCGTACAGCGGCACCGGCAGTGCGGGATTGACAATCCGGCCCCGATGAATCGTGGCGGCCACGACATACTGCAGGGGCGCGCCATTCGCGGGTTGTCCCAGCTCGAAATGCACGCCGATCTGTGCCTCGACCCCCAGTTCCGGCAGTGTGAATTCCGAACTCGGTGGCGCCGTGGACGCCGTCCGCACCGGAACACGTCCACGCGGCGACGTCGCCGGTCGCGCGGGCGGGGCACCTCCCGGCGAAGCCACCCAGTCTCCCACGGTCCCCTGCTCCGACAGCGCCGTCATCTGATGCCGCAACTCGGGCGACAATCCTGCCGCGACGTCGATTACGCCCTGCTGGGTATCGAGCGCCGCCACGTCGCCGGTCAACTGCCAAGTCCGCTTCGTGAGGTCGATCGATCCGTCGATCGCCAGCGCCCCCGCGTGATCGACGTCCGTCATCACGCGGACGACGTACCGGCGATGTCCCGACGGAACCAGCACACCGTCCACGCTGCGGCAGGAAAACTTCGTCTCCGGCAACTGCGTCGTCCGCGCACTGTGCACGGCGATCGTGCCGTTGACGATTTCAATTTGCGGGCAGGGAGCGTCCGATTCCGGTGGCGGCGTGAATTTCCGCCAGTTCCAATCCCCCGCCTCGTCGCGATTGACCCAGACTGTCGGTTCCTGCAGCGTGACGCGCGCGATCCGCAACATCTGGCTCTGCTTGAGCAACTCGCGATCGAGCCGGGCGATCAGCAGGGGCACGTGCACCAGCGCATCAGGATGCTCGCGCAACCGCAGCGTCACATCGCTCAGGCGGGCCGTGCCGGCGGACAGATCGACATGCAAGTCGTCGAACGTGACGTCCCAGTCCGGTACCTTCTCGTGCAGCGCCTGCTCGAACCTGTCGCGGACGATCCGGTCGGTCTCGCGGTACAGTTGCCAGACGTACGCTCCTCCGCCCGCCGCTCCGGCGGCAGTCAGTAGCAACATCCATGTCACTGTTTTGCGAAGGGTCGACATGCTCTCCGTCCGCTCCGCGGACGACGTCATTCAACATTTGCCGAGACACGGGAATTTTCCCCGTGGCGCGAACTCTCCAATTAACCGCCATCCGCAAACTGATGCCCCAGTGGCTGGGGGGTCCGCGCTCGCCACCATTCCACGCAGGTCCACAGCCCGGCTGCCGCCGGCACCAGCAGCGGATACTCTGCCGGCAACCGGTAACGCAGGGAACTGACAAACAGCAGATGGATTGCGGTGAAATAGACGATCGGTGACACGCACAGCAGCAGCGCCGGCCAGTTGTCGCCCAGCCGCGAGATGCCGATCAGCGACAGCACAACGAGCGGAATAAACCACGCGGAGACCGCCGCCTTCGCCCACCAGCGATCGAACTGCGGCGCGCTGGGCCACGGCTTCCAGAACCGGCCGAATTTGGCCAGCGCCAGATCGAACGTCCGGCCGGGGTTCTCGCGGACAAACTTCCACGCCGCCTGGCTGTAGTGCCGGTTGACGTCGTACTCGCTCATCTTCGACAGCAGATTGTCCTCGTCGAAGAACCGCATGTCGCTTTCACCCGTGGCGCCGGGGTGCAGGCCGTCGTACAGGCTCGGACCCGACCAGAGCGTCGTCAGCACAAAGTGTCCGGTCACCGCCCGGTTTCGCAGTCCCCATGGCAGCAGACACAGGAATACGGCCGCCACCAGGACCGCCCCATGTATCGCCGCCCGATTCTTGTCGACAGATACCAGTACCAGCAGTCCGGCGAACATCGGCGCCGCCAGCAGCCAGCTCGGACGCACGTAGCAGGCAACTCCCATCAGCGCCCCCGCGACGGCTGACAGCCACGCGCCTCTCACTGCAGGCGCCGTGTCGCCTTTGGCCGAAACCTTCGCACACATGTGCCGCCGGAACAGTGGCGCCAGCGGAATCAGGCTGGCCACCAGCGTCGCGGCGAACAGCGTTTCACTGAGAATGAGGGGAGTGAAGCCGATGAAGATCGGCGACACGGCCCCCAGTCCCGCTGCCGCCAACCCGATGTCCACGCCGACCAGGTCGCGCCCCAGCCAGTACACCAGCCCGCAGGCCACAGTCCCTACGACGCACAGGGCCAGCCGCAGGTATAGCAGGTTGTCCGTGAACAGCCGCACGAACGCCAACAGCACCGGGAATCCAGGCATTCGCAACACCCGCCGCGGGGGCGCGTAAATCTCGTAGCTTTCGCCGTTCGCGATCCGGTCCGACAGCAGCAGATATCCGCTGGCATCCCCTTCGATCAGATCGAGCCGCTTGGGAGGCTGGTCCAGCTGCCATTGCAGCACCATCGCAGTTGCCCCTCGCAACACGAAGGCCAACAGCAGGATGCCGAGCAGCCATCCGGTGCGCGATTGCATGGAACGATCACACCGCCGCGTTTAGCCGGGAGCCGTAGGCGACCGCGTGACTGCGGCGCGCAATTCCTCCGCCGAGAGGAACGCGGGATGGTACGCCCGTTTGTGAAAATGGGTCAAGACGGGTGTCGAAGCAAGCTGTCAGGCGTCAGCTTTCAGCGATCTCACAGAGGGAAATTCGACCCTTGCAATCCAAACTTGTGAACACCTGGTCAGACGACGAGCCCGCCATTCGACCAAACACCAAACCACCCCTCAGTGATGATGGTGGTCATGCCCATGGTCGTGTGAATTCCCATGATCGTGCGAATGCCCATGATCGTGTGAATGATCGTGCGGCCGGTCTGGCGGAGCAGGAACCGCCGCGACAATCTTCACCGCCTCGAGCCGCTCCAATTCGTCCAGAGAAACCGGCGCCGCCGCATATCCCGACAATGCAATCTGGTAGACGACCCGCAATGGAACGCCATGATTCCGCGCGATCTTTGCGCAGTCCTCGTACTCCGGCGTGAAGATCACCGGCTCACCGCGGCGCCACCCGAGCTTCCCCTGCAGAGCGCCCCACGGAGTCGGCACGCTGTGCGCCCGGCGCTGTCGCTTCGAACGCTCGATCACTTGCCGCCGCACGCCGAACGTTCCGGTCTCCGCAAACAGGATCGCTTCCAGTGCATCGACGTCCGCCGGATGTGCCAGCACACTCAAGAGCACGCCGGGACGCTCCTTCTTCATCTGGATGCATGACGTGAAGACATCCAGCGCGCCGGCGGCGAACAGCTTCTCGCACGCATACCCGATCACTTCCGACGCGATGTCATCCAGATTCGTCTCCAGCAGGCAGATCTGGTCCGTTTCGCCCGTGGCCGTCGCGGTGCCGACGAACAGCCTCAGCACATTCGCACGCTCGGGGAAGTCCATTGTTCCGGCGCCGTAGCCGATGCGGTCGATCGTCATCGGCGGCAGCGGACCGAACCGTCCGGCCAGCGTCTTGACGATTGCCGCCCCGGTGGGAGTCGTCAACTCGGCTTCGATCGGCACATCGACCAGCGGAATCCCCTTGAGCAGTTCGGCCGTGCCGGGGGCCGGTATCGGACAGACGCCGTGCGCGATGTGCACGTGCCCGCGACCTGTCGGAATCGGGCTG
>JAXMBS010000055.1:0-37227 GCA_046349775.1 Planctomycetaceae bacterium
GACCAGCCCGCAACAGGCGGAACGGGAGCAACGGGAAGCGGCGCAAGCGGAACAAATCGACCAGTGGGACTGCGAGCGCGCACAGGCGGAGGAGCGCCAAGCCGAGACGGACAAGAAACTCGCGGACGAATCCCTACCGCAGGACCAGCGCGCGGCGCTCACCACCCAGCGCGATGCCGACAAAGCCCTCATCGGGAGGCTGAACCGCGACCTCGAGCACGCCAGGTTCTTCGCATCGAGCATTCCGAGAGTGCACGGCGTACGCGACATTGAGTCGCCCGGCGACATGCGGATCACCATCCGCGGGAATCCGCGCGCACTGGGGAATGCGGTTCCGCGCGGTTTCCTGCGCGTTGTTTCGGATGCACATCCGGAAATTCCTGAGGGAGAAAGCGGACGCCGCGAACTCGCTGACTGGATCGCGGACCCGCACAATCCGCTGACCGCGCGAGTAACCGTCAATCGCGTCTGGCAGAAGTTGTTCGGCGAGGGGCTCGTCCGCTCGGTCGATTACTTCGGATTGCCTGGAGAAAGACCATCGCACCCGGAGCTGCTCGATCACCTGGCGATTCGGTTCACTGGCGACGGCTGGTCCCTGAAGCAATTGATCCGCTCAATCGTGCTCAGCCGAGCCTATCGGCTGTCGAGCGAGCACAACGCCACGAATCACGGCGTCGATCCGGACAACCGTCTGCTGTGGCGGATGAACCGCGTTCGACTCGACGCCGAGGCGTTGCGGGACTCGATGCTGTTTGTCAGCGGACAACTGCGTCCGTCGGTCGGTGGTCCTGCCATGCCGTTGGAATTTGCAGAAAACGTCGGCGGTCTCGACCCGAAGGACGTCAACCCGCCGAGCTTCCGGCTCAGCAAATGGCGACCAGAGCAGGAGTTCCAGCGTACGATTTACCTGCCGGTGATTCGGAGTTCGGGGCAGCCCGGCCCCGCAGAAGTGCGCAATGTGTTTGATTTCCCACAGCCTTCGACCTTCAACGGCCAGCGATCGATCACGGCAGTTCCGACGCAGGCGTTGTTCCTGATGAACAGTCCCGTTGTGAAACGGCATTCCGCCGCGCTGGCGGCACGAATCCAGGAAGAACAGCCGGACGACAGGCAGCGTCTGGAATTGCTCTGGCTGACGCTGCTCAACCGACCGATTACCGGATCCGAGCAGTCCGCGGCAACGGGATTTCTGAATGCCGGCGGCGAGAACAAGTGGACCGAATTGTGCCATGCACTGCTCGCATCCAATGAATTTCTGATGAGACTGTGACCATGCAGACGCAGTTCCTTTCGCGACGAGCATTGCTGCGGACGACCGCCTGCGGCTTCGGCGGACTGGCATTGAACGGCATGACGGCCGGCGTGGCCCGCGCCGCGAGTTCCGTCGCCGAACGTGCGCCGCACTTTTCGCCGCGGGCCAAACGCGTCATCTTCGTCTTTCTGGCCGGCGGCCCTTCGCAGGCGGACCTGTTCGCGCCGAAGGACTACATCACCGCGCATCACGGCCAGGCGATCGAGCCCCCCGTCAAAGACGACGGCCAGGTTCGCGTCGGCATCGCTCAGTTCCTGCCCATGGCGCCCGTCGCGCCGGTGCGCCCCCGGGGTGAATCCGGCATGCTGGTTTCTGATCTGCTGCCCGATCTGAGCGGCATGGTCGACGACCTGTGCCTGCTCCGCGCAGTGGTGGCCGACAACAAAGCTCACTTTCCGGCCACACTGCAATTTCACACCGGGCACATTGCCGAAGCGCGGCCCTCGATGGGCTCGTGGATCAGCTACGGACTCGGCACGGAGAACGACAACCTCCCGAGCTTTGTCACGATCCATCCCCCCGAGGATGTGCGCACATACGGCGCCTCATTTCTGCCGGCATTTCATCAGGGAACGCCGCTGCGGGTGCCGCACGGCGAGAACGAACTGGCCATTGCGAACCTCCGCGACGTCGACACCGACCCGGCTGCCCAGCGTCGCCGCCTGGACTTCCTGCAGGGCGTCAATCAGCGCTTGCTGGACCGCGTCACGGTCGACTCACAGATGGAGGGAATCATCGAGTCGTTTGAGCTCGCGTTTCGCATGCAGACCGAGGCGCCGCAGTGGATCGATATTTCCCGGGAGTCGCCGGCGACGCTCAAGATGTACGGCATCGGCGACGGACCGACGGACCAGCACGGCCGGGCCTGCCTGATGGCCCGCCGGATGAGCGAAGCCGGGGTCCGTTTCGTACAGGTGACGATTCCCGGCTGGGACCATCACGGCGACATTCACAACAGTCTCAGAAGTTCGTGCGCCGGCGCCGACAGGCCGATCGCCGGCTTGATCTGCGACCTGAAGCAGCGCGGCCTGCTCGACGAAACGCTCGTGATGGTTTCCGGCGAGTTCGGCCGCACCTACTGGAGCCAGGATCTGTCCGGGACCAGCCCCATCATCAAGCACGGCCGCGAACACCAGGAAGAAAGCTTCTGCACGTTGCTGGCGGGCGGAGGCATTAAGCCAGGCTGTGTTTACGGAGAGACCGACGACTTCGGCTACAAGCCCGTTGAGGGACGCGTGCACCTTCACGATTTACATGCCACGATCCTGCACTTGCTCGGCGTCGACCACAAACGGCTGACATTCCCTCACAATGGCCGCGATTTCCGACTGACCGACGTCTTCGGCAATGTCGTCGAAGATTTCCTGGCGTGATTGCAGCCGGCGGCCTGCTGCAGACCCCGAGGCCGAACAGCGTGCGGCCCGACAGCGCTAATCGTTCTGGCCGAGTCCAGCCGTGTCGCGCGCGGCGCCGGCGAGGGCCGCCAGGACGTCCGTACTGCTGACGACGCCGCACAGGCGGTCCTGGTCGGCAGCGACGAGGACGCGGTGGATGTGGCTGTCAACCATGAGTTGAGCCAACTCCCCGAGCGGGGTCGCAGGATCGACGGCAATGGGCGGGCTCCGCATGTAGTGCTGAATCTCCAACTCAGGCGAGTCGTCAATATCGATCATCTCGCCCCAGGGCGCGATGAAGCCGCAGTGGCTCGCAGGTCCCTGCGGGCGGCGTTCGTCGTCACCCGCCCAGGTGACGAAGTCGTTCGACGAGAGGACTCCGAGGCAATGCCCGTGTTGATCGATCACAGGGGCGCCGCTGATATGGCTCCCCTGCAGCAGGCGGGCGGCCTCGCGGAGTGAGGTGTCGTGCGGGATGTTCAAGACCGGCGCGGTCATCAGATCGGCGGCGCACAGTCGCCAGAAACTGTCAGCGGTGACTCGGCGGGCGGTGGTCTGCGAGGCGATAGTCATGGGACACTCCTTCGGAGGCGCTACTGACTGCGGTCTGAGAGCCAACGTTCGATATGTGGCCAGGTGGTTTTCTCTGCTCCGCTGCCGGCCATCATGCCGATGTGACCGCCGCGGACGTGGAAAACTTCCTTGTCCTGACTGCCGACGCGCTCAATCGCTCCGAGCGATTGGCACGGCGGAGTGATGTGGTCGCCTTCGGCGATGATGTTCAGGAGGCTGGCCCGCACTCGTCGGAGGTCGACCGGTTCGCCGCGGAGCGTCAGCGACCCGGCCATCAGCCGGTTTTCCTTGTAAAACTCGTTGATCAGCTGGCGGTAGGCCGCGCCGGCCATCGGGATGGTGTCGCGGACCCAGGTATTCATCGCATGCCAGGATTCCACGACCTTGGGGTTGTCGATGTTGTCCCACAGATTCAGATAGGTGCCGACGTAGTTCTCGACCGGTTTGAGCGCTTTAGCGCCGTAGTCGATCATCTCGCCGGGAACGTTGCCAAACGTGTCGACGATGCGGTCGGCGTTGAAGGCCGGGTTGCTGGTCCAGCGGCTGAAGCCCCCCGTGGTCTTGTCGGCGAAGTCGAGCGGAGCGGTGAGCAGAATCAGGTTCTTCAGTCCGTCGTCGGGCCGGAGGGCGGCATACATCGAGCAGATCAGGGCACCCAGACACCAGCCGAGGAGACTGAACTCGTCGGAGCGCGTCACGGACTTGAGCTTGCGGACGGCGCGGGGCAGGTACTCCAGGGTGTAGTCGTCGAATTTCAGATGGCGATCTTCGTGCCCGGGAGCCCCCCAATCGAGGAGGAACACGTCGTAGCCGTGGCCGAGCATGTGTTCGACAAAGCTGTGTCCCGGCCGCAGATCGAGGACGTACGGTCGGTTCATGATCGCGAACACCAGCAGCAGCGGCACGCGGCGCTGCTTCTCGGGAGGGACTTGCGGCACGTAGCGGAAGAGCTTCGCCTTGTTGAGAGTCCAGACCAGCTGCTTGGGGGTCTGCGCGATCCTGGCGTCGGTGGTCAGCAGTTCGCGGAATTGCTGGAGATTGGCGGAAGCCTTTTGCAGCTCCTGGTACATCTCCGCGAGATCGGGGGCGAGCGAAGTGGAGGACGTCATGGGGACTGATCTCCGGGAACAGCGACGCGCGAACGCGACTTGGAAGGCCGGGCAGGCTTGTCGGCCGCACGCTGGATGTTGTCCAGAAGCGCTTCGAGGTCGTCGAGCCGCAGTTCGATGTGCGTCAGCCGCTCGGCCAGGCTGCTGAATTCGTCGCGCGTCGGCAGATTCAGATTCTTGAGCGCCTGAGTAAACGTGGTCTCCAGTACCTCCCGGAAGGGCTGTGAGGACGCGAGCCAGGCGTCGAGCATGGCGCCGGTTGCCTGGGAGTAGGAGTCGGTGTGGACGAGCTGGACCATCAACTTGGACCAGGCGTCCAGGCCGGTCGTCCGCGCGTCCTTGAACACGCCGAAGGGGTCGAAGGGGTTGACGTCGTGATTATCCTGGCTCATGGGCCTGCCTTTCGCGACGGCGGCTGGCCGCCGCCTACATGAACATGCCGCCGTTGACGTTGATCTGCGCGCCGGTGATGTAATCCCCCTCCGCCACGAGGAAGATGACGGCGCGGGCGATCTCCTCGGGCTGGGCGTACCGGTTGAGCGGAATCCGTCCGTGGATCTGGGCCTGCAGGTGGGCGGGCACCTTGGCCACCATGTCGGTTTCCGTGAAGCCGGGGGCGACGACGTTCACCGTGATGTTCGAGCGGGCGAGTTCGAGGGCTGCCGTCCTGGTGAACGCGATGACGCCCCCTTTGCTGGCGCTGTAGTTGGCCTGGCCGACGGCGCCCGTCTGCCCGTTGATCGAACTGATGTTCACGATCCGGCCGTAGCTCTGGGCCGTCATGATCGGGATCGCGGCCGACGTGCAGTAGAACACCGCGGTCAGGTTGGTCTGCAGGACCTCGTGCCAGTCGTCATCGGTCATTTTGACGAGCATCTTGTCCCGGGTGATGCCGGCGTTGTTGACGAGGATGTCCAAGTGCCCGAACTCGTGAGCGACGTGCGCGACCATCCCGCGGGCATCCTGCGAGTTGCTCAAGTCGGCTTTGGCCAAGAGGCACGTGCCCCCCTCACCAATGATTGCACGGGCCACTTCCTGGGCCCGTTCTTCGCTGTGCTGGTAATTGATGGCGACCTTGGCGCCTTCGCGCGCCAGTTCGATCGCGATCGCGCGGCCGATGCCGCGCGAGCCGCCCGTGACGAGTGCAGTCTTGCCGTCGAGACGCCCCATGAATGGCACTCCTGAACTGAGATGCTCTGCGGACTTCCGCGGGTTGACGTTCCGTTAGGTTGAAATCCGTTCAAAGATCGCGGCGATCCCTTGTCCGCCGCCGATGCACATCGTCACGAGGGCGCGACGGCCGCCCGTCCGGGCGAGCTCATACAGGGCTTTGATCACCAGGATGCAGCCGGTGGCCCCGATCGGATGGCCCAGAGAAATGCCGCTGCCGTTGGGATTCGTCCGCTCCGGCGGCAGTTCCAGGCAGCGGGCGACGGCCAGCGCCTGTACGGCGAACGCCTCGTTCACTTCGAAGACGTCGATGTCGTTGACCGTCAGTCCGGCTTTCTTCAGCACCGCCTGGCTCGCTGGAACCGGTCCAATGCCCATGATCTTCGGATCGACGCCGGAGATGTGGTAGGCCACCAGCCGGCCCATCGGTCTGAGGCCGCGTTGCTCGGCCGCGTGGCGTTCCATCAGGACGACGGCCGCGGCCGCATCGTTGATGGCCGAGGCGTTGCCCGCCGTCACACTCCCCTGGGGGTCGAAGACGGGCTTCAGCCGTCCCAGTTTTTCCGGCGAGCTGTCCCGCCGGACGGACTCGTCGTTCTCGAACGGTACGGTCTCCCCCTTCACCTTGATCGGGACGGGGACGATCTGGGCCCGGAAATACCCTTTGTCGATCGCAGTGGCGGCGCGGTGGTGGCTCTCCGCCGCGAGGCGATCCTGATCTTCGCGCGAGATGTTGTATTTCCTGGCCACGTTCTCGGCGGTGACCCCCATGTGGCAATCGTCGAACGGGTCGGTGAGCGCGCCGACCATCATGTCGATCATGGCGGCATCGTTCATGCGGGCCCCCCACCGCATCGCCGGGACGGCGTACGGACTGCGGCTCATGCTCTCGGCACCCCCGGCCACGGCGACGTCCGTATCGCCGAGGAGGATCGACTGCGAAGCCGAGACGATCGCCTGCAGACCGCTGCCGCACAGGCGGTTCAGCGTCAACGCAGGGGCCTCGACCGGCAGGCCGCCTTTGACACCCGCGACCCGCGCCAAGTAATGGTCGTGCGGGTCGGTATGGATCACATTCCCGAACACGACCTGGCCGACTTCCTGCGGGTCGATCTCGGCGCGACCGACCACCTCGCGGACACAGAGGGCGGCCAGTTCGCTGGGGGGCATATCTTTCAAGCTGCCGCCGTATCCGCCGATCGCCGTCCGCACGCCGCTCACAACCACGACTTCCCGATTGCTCTTCATGGTCGACCTCATTGGTGCCGAGGTATCGCGGAAACGCCAGTGTTTCGCCGACGAAGACGCACAATTTGTGCCATCACAGCACGAGCGAGACAAACGCCCGGTTTTGTTGCCGAAAGCGAGACTTCATGCCTGTCTTCCGAGCTGAACGGCAGCGCCCGGAACCGAAAGATGGCGGGGAATTCCACAGAGGATGTGCGAATTCGCACGAACATGTCGCACGAGCGCGCGCCCTGGTGTGCGGTGATGGAATAGGAGGTTCAGACGTGAAGCCGACTTTGGCCAAAGCGGTCGTGCGACGTCCCTTCGTCGGAGTCCGTTCCCCAAACGCGGCGTTCAGGGAGCAACGCCGCGTGGCCGTTCGCCGGTGGGCGGCCGGCTCCGTTCAGGCGGGCGGATGCCACCCGGCGTCGGCCCACAGTTCGCCGCTGACCGCCGAGTTCGAGATCATGAAGCAGATCGCGTCGGCGATCTCTTCCGGTCGAATCAGGCGTCGGAGCTGCGTGTAGGGGAGGACATTCTTGGCGATATGCTCTTCACCCAGCGCCCGGACCATCGAAGTGTCTGTGAACCCCGGATGAATGACGCCGCAGCGCACGCCATGAAAGATCGCCTCCTTCGAGAGGGTCGACGCGGCGCCTTCCAGTCCGGCTTTGCTGACGGCGTAGGAAATCTGGCCTTTGTTCCCCTGCGACGAGACCGATCCGACAAAGATGACGGTGCCCTGGATCTCTTCGGCCGGTTCCCAGCGGCCCAGACCTCGGCGCCAACGGTCCTCGGCAATGCGCGCGACGAGCTCCAGTCCCCAATAGACGGGAGCGACAAGGTTGACGTCCAGCACTTCCCGAAAAGTCTCGAGCGCATAAATGCTGGTCTTGCCCGTAGCTTTGTCCGTTTTGACGGACAGGGCATCGCGGGTGATGCCGGCTGCCGGCACCAGAATGTTCAGACTGCCGTAACGCGCGGTCACTTCATGGCACACCCGTGCGCGGAATTCCGCGTCGGTCGCCTCGCCGACCTTCGGTTCGGCGACGTCCCGGCCCACGGCCGCGTTAATGCCCTGAGCGACCTCGACGACGCGTTCACTGCGATCGACGAGGATCACAGCACGAGCCCGGCGGACCGCCAACTCTCGCGCCGTTGCGGTACCGATGCCGCCGGCCGCACCGGTCACGATCGCTACTTTGTCTTCGATGCGCATCTCTGCAACTCCCTTCCTGGAAATCGAGACGACCACAACACCACAGGCATAGTCAGCTGGCCGACTTCGTCATCAGCGCGGACCACTTCTCCATGACCGATTCAAAGCCGCGCAACTGGCTCTCGGAGACCTGCCGCAAGTTGTCGAAGCACTGCTTCCAGAGTTCGAGACTCTTGGCGTGCAACTCCTCCGGCGATTTCGCGTCCGCGCACTTGAAGGCCTGTTCGATGTTCTGCACGCCGGCCTTAAACTGCGATTCAGTCAACGTTGCCTGCTGCTTGACCAGGTCGCGCACCGTCGCGGCCCACTGCTGTTGGAGTTCCTGAATCTCACGGCCCCAACCGGGAGTGCTGGGGGGCGTCGGACACAGGCTCATCCACTGCTTGAACATCTCCTGCTGGAGCTTCACGGTGGTCTCCGTGGCCTGGCGAAAGGTATCCATGACGTTGTTGAACATGGGAGCCTCCGAAAAATGGACTGGTGGGCTGTGTCACGGTTCCTGCCGGCCTCGCGGGCCGGCTCACCGTTGTCGACAACCAATTCTAAAGGTTGCCACTCGCCGCGTCAACCAGAATTGCTGCACACGCAGCATTTTTAATCGCCAATAACATCGCATTATTATTACATATTTCTTAACACTCGTCCATTTTTACTGCAATTGCAACACTCTGGTTGCTGCACTGCCGTACGGGGAATATGATGCTGTGGGCGACGGACAGGACTGCGCTCCGTCCGTGCGGGGATAGATCACAGCACGTGGACACAAGTGAACTCCAGCATGAGCAACGGCGACGCAGACAGCACCGTCAATATCGTTAGATATCCGAATCGCCGGCTGTACGACTCAAGCCAGGCGCGCTACGTCACGCTCCAGGAGATTGCGGAGCTCGTCCGCCAGGGGAAGTCCGTAGTGGTCCGCGACAGCAAGTCCAACGCCGACCTGACGTGCGCCACCTTGATGCAAATCATCCTCCAGCAGCATCCCGAACGGATGAACCTGCTGCCGGCCCCGATCCTGCACCTGATGATCCGCACGAACGACCTCATGCTGGAATCGTTGCGCGAGTACTTCCGACGATCGATGCAGTATCTGGACCTGTTCCAGCAGGCGTCGCGATTCAACCCGTTTTCAGGATCGATGGAGCTGATGAAGCTGCTGGTTCCGTCGCCCGTTGCCGGCGCGGGTGAGCAGGTCGAATCCTTGAATCGGAGACTGTCCGAATTGGAGAAACGGATTGCCGAATTGACGCCCTCCGCGGAAACCGCCTTGGGCGGGGAAGGTTGACAGTCA
This sequence comes from Planctomycetaceae bacterium, assembly GCA_046349775.1. Lineage (GTDB taxonomy): Bacteria > Planctomycetota > Planctomycetia > Planctomycetales > Planctomycetaceae > JAEUIG01. The sequence goes on from JAXMBS010000055.1 coordinate 9,296, forward strand.
TCGCCCCGACGTCTCGACGGCGGCGCAACAATCGCCAACGTCGTGCAGCCGAATCCGGTGACGCCGGGTTGGCCAGCGACTCGCTGTGATTCGAGCTGTCGCGGACAGCGGAAAAACTGTCCGACGACGTTGCGGGGAAATCGTGACCTGTCTCGGTCGAACACACCGCCGGAAGTCTTAAGTCGCCGATGTCGCAACGGTCGTGGTGACAGAGAGCAGATTGGCGGGTCTCCGGCAGTAACGTCCTCCCTACGCACCGGATCGTCTCGGTCGCTCGTGCTGCAACCGCCGAAATCCGCGAGTGCTTGATCGCGGGTTTCGCGCGAAATCGACGCTCCTGTGGCTGGTGCGTCTTGACACATTTTTGATACGGCCGCGCGGACTCTTGACCCCCTTTTGATGTCCTTTGTGATTCAATTCTCTCGATGGAAGACATCGAGAGGAGAATTGACATGGACATCGTCTGGCTCTTTGCGGGGATCGCCTTTTTCGTCGCCAGCATCGGGCTGCTGAGGTGCTGCGAATCTTTACGAAGGGAGGACTGACCATGGACTGGACAACCATTCTCGGCTTAATCGTCGCATCCGGGCTGATGTTTTACCTGACCGCCGCGCTGCTCAAGCCGGAGAAATTCTGATGACCGCCAATGGAGTCCTGCAACTGGCGCTGTATTTCGCCGTGCTGCTGGCCTGCGCCAAGCCGCTCGGCCTGTACATGGCGCGCGTGTACGAGGGCCGCGCCCCGCTGCTGGAGCGGTGGCTTTCGCCCATCGAGCGCCTGCTCTATCGCATAAGCGGCGTCGATCACTCTGCCGAAATGACCTGGCGGCAGTATGCCGCTGCGGTGCTGGCGTTCAGCTTCGTCAGTTTCGTCGCCGTGTACGCGCTGCAGCGCACGCAGCAGTGGTTGCCCCTGAACCCGCAGGATCTGGGGGCGGTGTCGCCGGACTCGTCGTTCAATACGGCCGTCAGCTTTGCCACAAACACGAATTGGCAGGGGTACGGCGGCGAATCGACGATGAGTTATTTCACGCAGATGCTGGCGCTGACTGTGCAGAATTTCGTCTCGGCGGCCGTCGGAATGGCGGTGCTCGTGGCACTGGTCCGCGGGTTCGCCCGCCACAGCACCAGTGTGATCGGCAACTTCTGGGTCGATCTCGTCCGCAGCACGCTTTACATCCTGATGCCGTTGTCGCTGCTGCTGGCGATCGTGCTCGTCTCGCAGGGCGTGGTGCAGACATTTGACGCCTATCCGGTGGCAAAGCCGCTGGAACCGGCGATGACCGCCGACGGACAAGCGGTGACGCAGACGATCGCGGTCGGTCCGGTCGCGTCGCAGATCGCGATCAAGCAGCTCGGGACAAACGGCGGCGGCTTCTTCAACGTCAACTCGGCGCACCCGTTCGAGAATCCAACTCCGTTCAGCAACTTTCTGGAACTCCTGGCGATCCTGCTGATCCCCGCCGCGCTGTGCGTCACTTTTGGCGAGCTGGTCGGCGATCGCCGGCAGGGCTGGGTGCTGCTGACGGCGATGCTCGTCGTGTTCGTGCCAATGCTGCTGGTCGTCGTGTTCGCCGAACAGCACGGAAACCCTGTGCTCGCCGGACTGCATGTCGACCAGGTCGCTTCGCCGGAGCAGCCGGGCGGCAACATGGAAGGCAAGGAAACTCGCTTCGGGATCGTGAATTCTGCGCTGTGGGCCGTAGCGACCACGGCCGCGTCCAACGGCTCGGTCAATGCCATGCACGACTCGTTCACACCGCTGGGCGGCCTCGCTCCCATGTGGCTCATCCAATTGGGTGAAGTCATCTTCGGCGGCGTTGGCTCCGGGCTGTACGGGATGGTGATGTTCGCGCTCGTGGCGGTGTTCATCTCCGGCCTGATGGTCGGCCGCACGCCAGAATACCTCGGCAAGAAGATCGGCGCGTTCGAGATGAAGATGGCGACGCTGGCGATCCTGTTTCCCTGCGTCATGGTGCTGATCGGGACCGCGATTTCCGTCCTCACGCCGGCCGGCACAGCCACGATCTTCAATTCCGGCCCGCACGGCTTCAGTGAGGTGCTCTACGCCTGCTCGTCGGCCGCGAACAATAACGGCAGCGCGTTCGCTGGACTGGGCGCGAATACTCCGTTCTACAACGGTGTGCTGGGTCTGGCGATGCTTATCGGCCGGTACTGGATCCTGTTGCCGGTCCTGGCGATCGCCGGTTCGCTCGCAGCGAAGAAAGCCGTTCCCGCCGGCGCCGGCACACTGCCGACGGATACGCCGCTGTTTGCCACGCTGCTGGTGGCGGTCATCGTCCTGGTCGGCGCTCTGAGCTTCCTGCCGGCGCTCTCGCTGGGGCCGATCGTCGAGCACCTGCAACTGGCAGCTCTGAAGCAGGAAGTACAGCCATGACTCGCACGACCACTCGACTCTTCGACTCTGCCATCCTGAAACAGGCCGTCGCAGCCTCGTTCACCAAGCTGGACCCGCGCATGCAGTGGCGCAACCCGGTGATGTTCACCGTCTACCTCGGGAGCATGCTGACCACTGTGCTGTGGGTCGACTCCCTGGCAACCGGCGAACCTGCCGGGTTCACGCTGGGAATCGCCGTCTGGCTCTGGTTTACGGTGTTGTTCGCGAACTTCGCCGAATCGATCGCCGAGGGACACGGCAAGGCCCAGGCGGCGTCGCTCCGCAAAAGCCGTGCGACCGTTCAGGCCCACAAGCTGCTGGACCGCACCTCGCGCAGCACCGTCGATGTCCCCGCGCCCGACCTGGGTGTCGGCGATCTTGTCATCATCCGGGCCGGCGACATCATTCCCACCGACGGCGAAGTCGTCGAAGGCGTGGCCTCCGTCGACGAGAGCGCCGTCACCGGCGAGAGCGCGCCAGTCGTCCGGGAAAGCGGCGGCGATCGCAGCTCCGTCACCGGCGGGACGCGCGTCATTTCCGACTGGCTGATCGTGCGCGTCACGACGACCCCGGGACAGAGCTTTCTCGACCGGATGATCGCCATGGTCGAAGGGGCCCAGCGCCAGAAAACCCCGAACGAGATCGCGCTGGCGATTCTGCTCGCCGCGCTGACGCTGCTGTTCCTGCTCGTCGTCGCCACTCTGCTGCCGTATTCGGTGTACAGCGTCGCTGTGTCCGGCCAGGGGCAGGCGATCACGCTGACGGTGCTCGTCGCCCTGTTCGTCTGTTTGGCGCCGACGACGATCGGCGCGCTGCTGTCGGCCATCGGCATCGCGGGGATGAATCGGCTCAGCCAGGCGAACGTCATCGCCATGTCGGGTCGCGCCGTCGAAGCAGCCGGCGACGTCGATGTCCTCCTGCTCGACAAGACCGGCACGATTACGCTCGGCAACCGTCAGGCGACACGGTTCATCCCGGCGCCCGGCGTGTCCGAGCACGCTCTGGCTGAAGCGGCACATCTCGCTTCAATCGCCGACGAAACGGCCGAAGGGCGCAGCATCGCCGTGCTCGCCAAGAGACAGCACGGTCTGCGCGGGCTCGAACTCGAGCCGAGCCATCCGCAGTTCGTGCCGTTCTCGGCGCGCACACGCATGAGCGGTGTCACCCTCGACGGCCATGAAATCCGTAAGGGTGCGGCCGAAGCGGTGGAAACGCACGTGCGAACGCTGGGCGGCTTTCTGCCGGATGAGGTCCGCGAAGCCGTGCAGCGGATCGCCAGGTCCGGCGCCACGCCGCTGGTCGTCAGCCGCGACGCACAGATCCTGGGTGTCATCGAGCTCAAGGACATCGTCAAGGGAGGAATCAAGGAGCGGTTTGCCGAACTGCGCCAGATGGGCATCAAGACGGTGATGATCACCGGCGACAATCCGCTGACCGCTGCGGCGATCGCCGCGGAAGCGGGCGTGGACGATTTCCTCGCGGAGGCCACGCCCGAGGCCAAGCTGTCGCTGATCCGGGACTATCAGACCGGGGGACGGCTGGTCGCCATGACGGGTGACGGCACGAACGACGCGCCGGCGCTGGCCCAGGCCGACGTGGCCGTCGCCATGAACAGCGGCACCCAGGCGGCCAAGGAGGCCGGCAACATGGTCGACCTCGATTCCAATCCGACCAAGCTGATCGAGATCGTCAACATCGGCAAACAACTGCTGATGACGCGCGGAGCGCTCACAACGTTCAGCATCGCCAATGACGTCGCCAAATACTTCGCGATCCTGCCGGCGGCATTCGCGGCGACGTATCCGGCACTCAAGTCACTCGACCTGATGCACCTGGCGTCGCCGACGAGCGCGATCCTGTCGGCGGTGATCTTCAACGCACTGGTCATCATTGCGCTGGTACCGCTGGCTTTGAAGGGGGTTGCGTACCGTCCCGTCGGAGCCGCGCTCCTGCTGCGAAACAACCTGCTCATTTACGGACTTGGCGGCCTTGTCGTGCCGTTCGTCGGGATCAAGGCCATTGATCTGTTCTTGGCCGCAGTGGGGGCGGCGTGATTCGGCTGCGAGGAGACTGCCATGCATGCACCCCCGTGGACAACCCGATGGATCCCGAACGTGCACTTTCCACGCAGGCATCGTCGATCGCGATTTGACTATCGCAATCCACCTCCGTTCTGGCGCTGCGTCTACGCCGGTGCGACGCTGGCGATGCCCGGCGCAATTGCGGGGATGATCGTCGCGGTCTTTGTACACGCGGGAGCAGCGGCGGTGTGGTTCGGTGCGGCGGGATTTTTGCTTGGCTTTTTTGCCGGTTTCCGAATGGAGAAGCACTGACATGGGACGACAACTTTACACGGCCGCGGCACTGCTGCTGGGCCTGACGATTCTGACCGGTGTAATCTATCCGCTGGTCGTCACAGCCGTCGCCCAGATGCTCTTCTCGGATCAGGCCAATGGGAGCCTGATCACGAGCGGCGATCAGCTCGTCGGTTCGGAATTGATCGGCCAGAACTTCACGCGCCCCGAGTTCTTCTGGGGCCGGCTGTCCGCGACCGGACCGGCGCCCTTCAACGCGGCCGCGTCATCCGGCTCGAACTTTGGCCCGCGGCATCCGGGACTCAAGGATGCCGCCACAGCACGGATCGACGGCCTCAATGCGTCCGGCGTCGTCGGCGCCGCCATTCCGGTCGATTTAGTGACGGCGTCGGGAAGCGGACTGGATCCCCACATTTCTCCGGCGGCGGCCGAGATTCAGGTGCCACGAGTTGCGGCGTCGCGGAAGATGTCCGAACAGGCCTTGCGTGATCTCGTCCGGCAGCATAGGGAGGACCGGCAGTTCGGCGTGCTGGGCGAACCGCGTGTAAATGTCCTGACGTTGAATCTTGCGCTCGATGCGCTGCGTCCCCAGCAATAAGCTCCTGGCGGTCTGGCCACGTGCCAGAGTCTCTCTTCGTTGATCGTGCAAATGCCCGACGCCCGTCCGAACCCCGATCTGCTTCTCGCCCAGGTTCAGGCCGCCGAAGCCGGCACGAAACGCGGATCGCTGAAGGTGTTTTTCGGGTATGCCGCCGGCGTCGGCAAGACGTATGCGATGCTGGAGCACGCCCGGCGCGCCCGGACGGAGGGCCGGGACGTCGTCGTCGGATACGTGGAACCTCATGCCCGCCCCGAGACGGAGGCGCTGCTTCACGGTCTGGAGATCCTGTCTGTCAGACACATCGATTACCGCGGCGTCACGCTGCGCGAGTTCGATGTGGACGCCGCCCTCCAGCGACGTCCCGATTTACTGCTCGTCGATGAACTGGCGCATACCAATGCGCCCGGCTGTCGCCACGAAAAGCGCTGGCAGGACGTCGAAGATCTGCTGGCGGCCGGGATCAACGTCTGGACAACGCTGAACGTTCAGCACATCGACAGTCTGAACGATGTGATCGGCCAGATATCCGGAGTGATCGTCCGCGAGACCGTGCCCGACCATGTGTTCGATTCGGCCGACGATCTCGAACTCGTCGACATCACGCCCGAAGAACTTCTGGAACGGCTGAATGTGGGCAAGGTCTATCTACCCGGTCAGGCGCAGCGGGCGATTGAGAGTTTCTTTCAGCGGTCAAATCTGACCGCCTTGCGCGAGCTGTCGCTGCGGCAGGCGGCACGCCGGGTGCATACCGACGTCGAGTCGGCGCGCCGGGCCAAGGCCGCTGAGGAACCTTGGGCCACCGCCGAGCGGTTGCTGGTGTGTGTCGGACCAAGCCCGACGACGGCCCGCGTGATCCGGACGGCAAAACGGATGGCGGCGGCGGCTCGACCCGCGCGCCCGTGGCTGGCGGTGTCGGTGGACCTGACCGGCGCGGCGAACGCTCCCGCGCAGCAGCAGATCGCGAACCACTTTCGTCTCGCCGAACGACTGGGTGCAGAAACCGTCACGTTGCCAGGTCAGAGTATCACGGAGACCATCCTCGACTATGCGCGCTCGCGGAACGTCACGAAACTCTTTATCGGCAAGACGCACCAGCCGCGCTGGCGACGGCTGATCCTGGGTACTGTCGTCGACGAATTGCTGGAGCAGAGCGGCGACATCGACGTGTACGTGATACACGGCGCAGAGGAGTCCCGTGAGTTCACCAGCGCACCGGGACGCCGGCGTCCGGTCAGTCGCTGGTCGTACTTCATGTCGTGTGCGCTGATCGCCTTGACCGGCGGCGTGGCTTACGGGTTGCGGTTTCTCCACTTGGCGGATGCCGAGGCCAACACCGTGATGTTGTTTCTGGCCACTGTGGCCTGGACGGCGTACCGGTATGGCCGCGGTCCGGCCGCTCTCGCCAGTGCAGCGGCCGTGCTCGTGTTCGATTTCTTCTTCGTGTCGCCGTTCGGCACGTTTGCCGTCGACGACACCCAATACATCGTGACGTTTGCCGTCATGCTCGCCATCGGTCTGGTGATCGGTACGCTGACGGCCCGCCTGCGGGCGCAGATTGAAAGCACGCGCCAGCGCGAACGACGGACTTCCGCCCTTTACGAACTGGGCAAGCAGCTCGGTTCGCTGTACGGCAGCTCGTTTCTGGCGAGTGCGGCCGGACGTAAAATCGCCGAGATGGTCGGCGGCGATGTCGCAATCTATCTGCGGTCACAGGCAGGCGCTCTCGGAATCGTCTGCGGGCAGGACGGCCCGATTGCCGGCCATCCCGTCAGCCTGCCGACGGCACAGTGGGTCGTCGAACATGATCAGGTCGCAGGCGCCGGCACGAACACGCTGCCGAATGCCGCGGCCCTGTTCCTGCCGCTGACGGGCACGCAACGCACGCACGGCGCCGTGGCGATTCGCGTGGCCGACGCCACACGGCTCGTGGAACCCGACCTGCGCCAATTGCTGGAAGCCTGCGTCAGCCAACTGGCCCTGGCGCTCGAGCGCGACCAGTTGGCCATTGATGCGGCGGAGGCGCGCATTCAGGCGGAGACCGAACAGGTGCGCAGCAGTCTGCTCAGCAGCGTTTCACACGATTTGAAGACGCCGCTGGCGGCAATCGCCGGTGCCAGCAGCAGCCTGCTGGAGTCGTCGGCGCTCGACGACGAGACGCGTCAACAACTGCTCGAGACGGTCGCTGAGGAAGCCGCCCGCCTGAATCGCCTGCTCGAGAACATCCTGCAGATGTCGAAACTGGAGGCCGGCGCCGCGGCGCCCAACCGACAATGGCACGTCCTGGAGGAAATCGTGGGTTCCGCACTGCACCGTACGCGCCGGGAACTGGCCGATCACGATGTCCAGGTGATGCTGCCGACCGATTTGCCGCTGCTGTTTGTCGACGGACTGCTGCTGGAACAGGTGTTCGTGAACCTGCTGGAGAACGCTGCGCGATACACACCGGCGAAGTCGCACGTCGTCATTCGCGCCGCAGTGGATGGCCGGATGGTGCGAATCGCGCTCTCCGACAACGGTCCGGGTGTGCCGGCTGGCAGCGAGGAGCGGATCTTCGACAAGTTTTATCGCGCCACCCCGACCGTCGACGGTGGCCGCGGCAGCGGACTTGGGCTCGCCATCTCGCGCGCCATCGTCAAGGCCCACGGCGGGACCATGACCGTGTCGAATCAACCGGGCGGGGGCGCCGAGTTCCAACTGCGGCTGCCGCTTTCACAAGATGCGCCGCGAGTTGCGATACAATAGCTGCATGGCACAGGGCGACCATCATATTCTGGTGATCGAGGATGAACCGCCGATCCGCCGGTTCCTGCGCGCGTCGCTGACGGACGCAGGCTATCGCGTCAGCGAGGCCGTCTCAGCGCCGAGGACTGGAGATCGGCCGCCAGCCAGCCCTGGACCTGGTAATTCTGGATCTGGGACTCCTCGATCTGGATGGGCAGGAAGTCCTGCGCAGGCTGCGCGAGTGGTACACCGGCAAGCCGATTCTCGTGCTTTCGGCACGGGACCAGGAAACGGAAAAGGTCCAGGCGCTGGACCACGGAGCCGACGACTACGTGACCAAACCGTTCGGCGTTAGTGAACTTCTGGCCCGGATGCGGACGGCGTTGCGGCATGCCCATCGGATCGGCGCCGACGCCACCACCATCACGATTGGCGACCTTGTCGTCGATCTGGCCTCTCGCGTCGTCACGTTAGCGGGCCGGGAAGTTCACCTGACGCCGCTGGAATACAAGCTGCTGGCGACACTGCTCAAGCACGCCGGCAAGGTGCTGACGCACCGGTTCCTGCTGCGTGAAGTTTGGGGACCGCAGGACTCGCAGGAGAACCACTACCTCCGCGTCTTCGTCGCCAGCTTGCGGCGGAAGCTGGAAGCCGACCCGGCGCGGCCGCGGTACATCCTCACCGAACAGGGAGTGGGGTACCGGTTCGCTGTGGACTGAATGCGACAGTGCCGTGAGTCTCCCGCACGCCCGACGACCACATTCGCCGGCCGCCGGCCATCATCCGCCACGTTTGATCAGCCTGAGCAAAAGCAGCAGCACGATTGCTCCTACGGTTGCGACAACAAGTTGTCCGAGCAGTCCACCTGCCCCGATGCCGGCGAGGCCGAAGAGCCAGCCCCCCAACAGGGCGCCGATCACTCCGACCACCAGGTCGCCGACGAGACCAAAGCCGCCCCCTTTCATGATCTGACCCGCCAACCATCCCGCGGCAATTCCGATCAGTATGAACCACAAGAATCCCATGGCGATGTCCTGCTGAGTGTGGAAGGGATTGCGGTCCCGCATTCATACAACGGCCGATTTTATGGCAATCGTCACTGCAATCGCTTTGACGCTTTCGTCTTCGTCGCCCGCTTGGTCTGGCCTGCAAGTTCCGGCTGGCAGTGCCTCCGGCCGCTCTGATCCTGCGCACTATTGCAGGACTGGAGGTCTGCACATGTTTCGCCCGAATAGCATCGACTCTGCGCTACCGGCCCCAGAAATGTTGTCGTTGGGATTAAATGACTGTGTCCCGAATCAGCGGAGACCGTTTCGTACCGCCGCTGCCGAGAGTGCTTCGGCCGTGTAGATCAGACGGCTCGCGTCGCCTCGCGTAATTGGTTGATCGGCAGCGATGTTCCATTCCCGCAGGCGATCGACAAGGTCTGCGGCGGGAATCCTTTCCGCCAGCGAGTCCGACAACCGGCGGACAAATGCCCTGGCAACGATGGGGTCGCCGCGATTCTGTTCGGCGGCCAGCATTTTTCGGGCGGTCGCCGTGGGGTCATCGTGGCTCGGCGAGCGACGGCCGACATGCGCGATCCAGGCGTCCGCAAGGTGCTCCAACAGTGCGTCGTAGGGGCGCGCATCGTAAGAACCGAAGAAACCTTGCGTACCCAGATACTGCACCGCCGGATACCACTCGGCGTGTTCCTTTCCTTCGATGTCGTTGAAGAACGAAATCATGATCCGGCTGTCTGCAAGCCGCCGGATGAGCGGCACGGAGTCAACGGCAGCCGGCGAGACTCCGTTCTGTTTCGCCGTCACGACAACGTACGCCGCCGATTCGCAGAGCATCATCCACGTCGGTTCCAGACGGATTGTACCCCAGCCAACATGCGTGGATGACAAACAGACCGGCACGAGCAGGTTGTCGCAGTCTTCGGGGATGATCGTCCGCAACGAAACCTGACCGGGGAACGTCTGATTCTTCAGCATGACCATCCCTTCGGGCTCGCTGCCGTCGACGTGCCTGGGAGTGCAGGCATGCGAGTCGAGGAACCACTCGGTGGCGCCGATACTGTCGGCATGAATCGGCGCGCGCTTCAAATCCGGGGCCAGCCGCGCGTCGTGTTCGGTGAAAATTGCGCGCCCCCGGATGCGGCGTGTCTCTCTCGCATACATCTCATACGGGACATGGCCGTTGTCCGGAAACTCGTCTCGCGGCAATCCCCACTCTTTCCATCCCTCGCGAATCGCAGGAGGGACGGAAGGATCGTTCTGGCGATAGTACAGCAGCCCGAGAGTGGCTTCGACGTGCTGCCGCGTGACCTCGCGCCGTGTTGCCCAGTCGCCTTCGACGTACGCGTCCTGTCGGCCGACCAGCTTGGGATCGTTCAGCCCCGCTTTTCGGTTCGGCATCTCGAGTCCCGGGCGACGAGACTGCCCGATGCTGAACGATCGGTAAATCTCAGGATCGTAATTCGCCGGCTGATCGATCGGCACTCGGTTTTCCGGATCGTTCGTCACGATCATCCGCATGTTGTAACCCTGAACCGCCGGATCGGCCTCGCCGGTGCTCACCTCGGGAATCGTTTCGTAGTACGCGTCGTATTGAAAGAGATTGAGGCGGCGCTCTTCGGAGAAGTTGACAACGTCCACGTCTTTGGGGGGCCACTCGACCTTCCGCATGTAGATCACTCCGCCGTGCGGCTCGTTGAATTCGCTGCGGGCTTCACGTCCCACGCGGTAGGGGGTCCGGGCGACCGCGGCCAAGTCGGCTTCATATGAACAGTCGGCAAACGCAACCGCCGTGACGGTCAGCGTTCGATCTCCCTCCATCTGTCGAAACGTGACCGATTTGAGGAGTGACGACTCGCGCGACGCTTCGATGGGATAGAAGGCTTTCACAATTGAAATGTGCGGCTCCGCCGCCAGCAGTTCGTCGATCAGTCGCTCAACCACGCCGGCCTCATATCGCAGCTTGGGATGTCCCGGCAGCGTCGCGCGGTACTGAGGCGAATCCTGGCCGTAGCGATTGGCGTAATAGCGAGGGATCGACCGGCGCAACTCGTCATAGATCGGTGCCCGCGATCCGCTGTAGAGCGTATCCATGATGCTGAGGCCGTTGGTCATCATGCCGCCAAGGTGCTGGGCATGGGTGACGAGAATCACGTTCAGCCCCTCGCGAGCCGCGCGTACCGCACAGGCCACTCCGCCGGGCGTCGAACCGTAGACTGCCAGGTCGCATTGCTGATCGGTGCTTTGGCGAAACGCCTGAGGATCGTCGCCTTTCAGCTCGCCCCCCGTGGCGACATTCGAAGACAACGCGATCGTCAACAGGAAGAGCGGGCGTCTCCAGACACGGACGCACCAGCGGCAGTTTCTGACGGAGAACATGTCGAGGATTCTGAATGAACTCCTCATCTGGCTCGCTCCAGCAGGTCAGGTCGGACGCCCCAAGGTAACAGCCGACTAGGACCTTGCGAGTAGAATTCGCTGTCGTCCCTGGAGAATCCCCAGGCTGCACATCTGAAATCACATGCGCGAATCGATCCGATCGCCGAACGGCAGTCGCGCGGTTGATCGCCGACTGCCTCAGGTGCAACTGGGCGTATCGTTCACGCTGAAGCAGCGCGGAGTCGGCCGCTGACCATCACCCGGCTGAACAAGGCGATCAGGACCGCCAATTTCCGCTAGGGCCAGAGACTGGGCAAGCATGATCACATTGTCGAACGGGGCTGGCGGCTGTCCATGCGTGACCTCGAGCGTGACGGCAGGACCATGCCGGCGTCATTGACGGCGCGAAGCCCGGGTCCGCATCCAACAGCCCGGTTTCGGCACGAAAGCCATCGTCGTGGTGACCACGCTGCTCAATCCCGGTTCAATATCCCCGGAGAGGACCTTGCGGATCTTTTAGCACCAGCGGTGGAACAATGAACTGGATTCCAGGAGCATCGACCTGTGATGCAGATGGAGTGCTTTTGCTGCAAAAACTCCCGAGCTGTTCGAAGGAGATCTGGACGAACGTCCTGGCGTACAGCCTCATCCGCACGTTCATGGCTCAAGCCGCAATTCGCCACGAAGTGCTGCCACGCACCATCAGCTTCAAAGGGACACTGCAAATCCTCGCAGCCTTTCCCACCGGTGATCGCCTTCCGTGGCTCCGGCAACAAGTCATTCTCGGGCGTTTCCACATGATCGCCTGCTGGAAGCAATCGTGAAACACCGTGTTGCTGATCGCTCCGCCGGTTCGAACCCCGGGCACATCAAGCGTCGCTACAAACACTGCGTGCTGCTTCCCAGGTGCCCAGGGAGGAAGCCAAACGCGTCAAACTTCACGGGACTTGCCAAAAACTAAGCGCGCCATTCGTCGATGCAAACGTGCGATTTCGCCGGGCAAAATCGCCGGAGGTGTACTACGCCGACGGCGTTCCAGAATCACGGAAACCGGCTCCGCCGATTTCACCGCCCGGCGGACAACGGCTTGCCGAAGACTCATCCACCTGCGGACTTAATACCGTACAATAACCCCAATAGCCGCCCCACCCGCCGTACCCGCCGTACCCGCCTCCGCCTCCGTAGTAGTCGCAGATTCCATAATAGCAGTAGGACGAGCACACATTGCCGCACGCGCCGCAATTGTTCGCATCAAACAACAGGTCGGTGCAGCCGTTTCCGCAGTTGACCTGGCCGTAATTGCATTCACTGCACGTCCCATACACACAGTACGGCGCAGAGGCACCGCAGGCGGTCCCGCACGTGCCGCAATTGCCAGGATCAGAATCCAGGTACACGCAGTCCTCACCGCAATAGACCGCTCCGGAGTAACACGCGTACGTACACTTGCCCGCGAGGCAGCCGACGTATTCGTTGACGCCCGCCGGAGCGCATACGCTTCCGCACGCGCCGCAGTTGCTCACATCGTTCGCGGTGTCGGCACAGTATCCTCCGCAGGAAACTGTGCCTGTTCCGCAGCAGACGTAATTCCCGCACGCACCGGCGAGTCGGGAGGGGTTGTTGCCGCAGGCCTTGCAGGTCTTCATGCACTGATCCTGCTTTCTGCCGTTGCTGCACTGGCAGAACGTCTTGCAGGGATCCTGCGGCGGTTTTGAGGGCTGGTGAGGATTCGGATGATGGCCGCCACGCGCGTACTCGATCCCCAGGGGAGCGAAAACCGCGGCGGTGAGCGCCAGACCCAGACGCCGCACAGTCTCGCGGCGGGGCAGCGATTCATCAGCCAATGATTTCGAGAGTTCGTCAAAGAGCGGGGTCATGGGACGTCCTGTGGTGTTTGAGCGGAAGGGACAGGTCGATACGCCTGAGCGAATTCGCGTGGAATCAAGATGCGGCCATGGCATACTCCTCATGGGAACGAGCAGGGTTTCCGTCCGCCGCTGCGGTGAGCCTGGACGGTTTTGCAAGCGCCAGAATCGGCTCGACACCGATAGCCACGTCACTCAGCAGGACGCCCTGCTCATCGATCAGGTAGCCGATCGGCGTCGCGAACATGCCGTACTTCATGGACAGTTCCCACTGCTTCTGCATCACGATCGGGAACGTCAGGCCGAGTCGAGCGGCCTTCTCACGCGTGGCGTCCGCGTCTTTCCGGCTGATCACCAGTACCTGCAGCCCGGTGCCCGCTGCGTGCAGTTCCTGGAGGTGCGGCGCGAGCTCGTCGCACGGCCCACATTCCGGATCGGAGAACACCAGCAGCACACGGCGCCCACGACAGTCCTGGAGGGCCAGTTCACCGCCATCGATCCGTGGCAGCGTGAACTCGGGAGCGGACGTTCCCGCTTTAAGACCGTCGCGATTGATCCGGCTGCGGGACAGCGACGGGTCCGGCTGTTTCGTCCTGTGCGTCGAGTTCTTGCCGGAGGTGCGGGAGGCCAGCCGTTCGGGCGATTGACCTGAGGCCAATTGCAGCAACTGCTCTGCTCCGATGGTGAGTTCGCTCGAGATCCGCCCGGCGGCATCGATCCGATAACCCATCGGGGTCCCCTGCGCCCGGTACTGCTCGGCAACCTCTCTCTCGTTCTGCAGCAGGACAACGCACTTGATCCCATACTGCTCAACGAGTTTACGGTTCGCTGCAAGCTCGCCGGTCGTGACAACGACTGGAAGTGGCCGGCCGCCGGCGCCGTCGAACGGGACCGCCGCAAGGTCTGCGGCCATGCGGGTGCAGAACCCACAGCCGGGATTGAAAAAGATCAGCAGGATATCGCGACCGCGCCAGGCCGACAGCTTGTGGCGTGCTCCCGACAGGTCGGGCAGTTCGAACTCCGGCGCCGGCGAACCGAGAGGCAATCCCTGCGCGGGCGTACGGCCGGGCGAACCGGGTGGCGGCAACAAACGCCGTTCGATCGACTCCAGCCGCAGTAGAATGCGGCCGTTCTGACGGACGAGCTGCAGCAACAGCCAACCGCCCACCACCACGAGCAGCCAGGGCAGCACGGTCTCGAAGACCAGTGTCATCATCGCAGTTCTCCCGACGATCTTGTGCTATCTTCAACGACACATCGCGGCCGGCGCGCAGTTCGAGCGTCGGAGTGATGCCTGGCCGGTGAGGGTCTTACTTGGCGGTAGGGACCTCACCGGCCGCTTTGTTTGCGGCTCACACATCCGCCATCACCGCAGCCGCTGGCGGTTCGGCGTCGGATCACGTTAGAAGTCAGTCGCCACAACCTCCCCCCCGGCACGTGTCACGAGTGCAGCAAAGACGCGGATGTCGATGCTGGCGCTGAGGAAATGCACGGAACCGTCCGCCAGCGCCACGTTGGCCCCACCGGAGTGGAAGCTGTAGACCTCATGGTCGTTCGTGCAATTCACGGCGCAGGTCCCGAGGGCGGTCCCATCGGTCGTGGCGCCTTTGCACCACAGCGTGTTCCGTGAGGCCCAGGGGCCGCCCCTCAGCCAGGTGTCCGAACCGGCCTGCGTCCCTTGCCAGTTGCGGCCGGCTGCCATTCTCCGATCAGGATCGTCTGTGAGGGCGCCGTCCGGATGTCGCGAAAACGCCGGCAGTCGTTGATGGGGAAGACCCTCGTAACGTTCGTCTCGGTTATCAAGCACGGCGGCGGGGGAATCAATCACGCCGTCGCGCACCAGCCGGGCATCGACAAATGCCATGCATGCATAATCCCCACAAGCAGCAGTGCCGATGAACAGATCCTGCGGCGGTGGAGTCTTGGTGGGGAGCCGCCTAATCGAACGCGTTCCCCGTGCGCCGATGGACACTTTCGCCAGACCGTCAACTGCGTGTTCACGGCCAGCTGGTTCGGGGGATCGAACCAGGAGAAATCCCGGTTGTATAGGTTGGCCAGCCGCCTGCTGTTCCGGGTGTAGGGGAGCAGATAAGTTCCGGGCCCGTGGTGCTTCAGTGCGTTGAATTGCGGGAAGTTTAGCGCGGGCATCGGGCCTACGCCCCCCGGCGGAAATGTGTTGTGGTCCTCGTGGTACAGGTGCGCTGCCAGAGCGAGCTGCTTCAGGTTATTGCGACAGGCCGTGCGCCGGGCGGCCTCGCGTGCCTGTTGGACGGCCGGCAGCAGTAAAGATATGAGGATGCCAATGATCGCGATGACCACGAGCAGTTCGATGATCGTAAAGCCGCGTCGCTGCGAGGTTCGACTTGGCTGACGCACGGCAGCACCTCTGTGTACTGAGGATCTGGCGGTTATGCGAACACAGCCGCTTCATTCCTTCCGGAATGACCCGCCAGGGTCGCACCCAGTACTCCTCTAAGGTTTGTGTTTCGGAATTGCCAACTGCGTCATGTCCTGTGACTTTCGCCGTCGTGTCCCGGCTTCCCGAGACGAGGCGCGAGCCGTCCGGGCTGAACGCCAGGCAGCAGACGAGACCGGTGTGACCGCGGAAACTGCGGATCAACTTTCCCGTTTGGGTGTCCCAGACTTTTACGGCGCTGTCTTCGCCTGCCGAAGCGATCAAGCGGCCATCGTCAATGGGGCTGAACGCCACGGCATAAACCTCCGGAGTGCTCTCCTTGCGAGGGTCTGAAGTTCCATGCCTGTCTCGACGTCCCGGATTATGACGGTGTTCTTCTCTCCCCCCGTTGCCAGCCGCAGGCCGTCCAAGCTGAAGGCCACGTTCAAGCTGGGCCCGGGAACACGTGCAGGGAACTCGCGGGCGTCTTGCTGCTTGTCCAGTCGCGACCCATCCCAGAGCTTCACCCAGCCGTCGCTGGTCGAAGCCGTGCCTGCTGTCGGCACTGAACACTACGGGCGCGGATTGCTCTGCCGTGGGCACCCAGTGTTCCGACATTGTCGCCGGTCCGTGCGTCCCAGACTTGCACAAGCCCCATAGCATGTCCCGTGACCACGTAGCGGCCGTCGGGGCTGAACGCCACTGCATTGTACGGCCCGGCGGAACGCTCGGACTGCAGTGGGAAGGCTTCGTGTCCGGTCCTCACATCCCAGACCGTGACGTTCTGCTGCTTGTTCTTCGAACCGGCCACCACGATTCGCTCACCTGCAGGCTGCCAGGCCAGGCAGAAGACGACGTGTCCGTCGCGGTTCAACTCGACGCTCGTTTCGCCGGTCGAAGCATCCCAGATCCTCACGATTGCATCGTTGCCGGCGGAAGCAACCCGCTGGCCATCGCCGCTGACCGCGAGGGTGCGGATTTCATCGCTGTGGCCGGTGAAGTTCAGGATCTCCTGACGTTCATTTCCCTCGAGCGGGGTCGCATCCCAGAAGCGGATGGTTCCGTCTTTGCTGGCCGAAGCGAGACGGTGGCCGTCCGGGCTGAATGCCACACAGCAGGACCTGCCAGTGTGTCCGCGAAGACTGAGCAGTTCGCGGCCGGTCGCTGTGTCCCAGATGCGCACTATCTTGTCTTCGCCCCCCGAAGCGAGCCGCTTGCCGTCCGGGCTGAAGGCGACACATTCGACGTTGCCCGTATTCGCTTTTACGTCATACAGCAATTTACCGGTTTTCGAATTCGACAGTCTCAATCTCCGGTCAAAGCCGGCCGAAGCCAGCCACGCGCCATCCTGGCTGAAAGCGATTGCACCAAACCCACCGAGAACACCGGGGACGGCGCGGAGCCCTGTTTCAACGTCCCAAATGTGCAGGAGGCCGTTTTCCTCCATGCACGTCGCTAGCCGCCCTTCGCCGCTGAACCCCACGGGAATCGTATGGAAGCTGTGTTTGGCCAGAGTGTGCAGGGGGGCGAATTGAGGGTTCTTCCAATCCCAGATTTTCACGGCCCCCTCGCTGGCTGCCGCGAGTTGCCGGCCGTCGTGGCTGAACGCCACGGTGTACGCTGTCCCAAACGTGCGACCAATATCACATGGCCGAGTGAAAATCGGCTCCCTGGTCGACAAGTCCCAGACCTTCACGAGCCGGTCGGCGCCCACCGAGGCCATGTACTCTGCATTGGGGTGGAATTTGACAGCGACGACGGATTTGGAGTGCGCAGGGATGGTCTGGTCAAGGTTTCCGGTGAGGCTGTTCCAGATTCTGATCGTCCCGTCCCCGCCCGCGCCGGCGATTCGTTCGCCGCCGGGGCTGAACGCCAGTCCGTTCATTTCCGTATTGTTTGAGAGGACCACGGGTTGCACCCAACAGAGCCGCATGAGGTAACGCCATTCCCAGCCGCGCAGCTCTGGCGGACACTCTTCGAGAAGGCTGAGCGCCAGGCCGAGGTCGTCCTTCGACAACGCATGGTGTGCTCCGCCGATCCGCTGGAAGTAGGCGTCGAGCCGCTCCTCAGCGAGGTGCTGTCGCTCGCGCCTTAGGGCCAGTGCGAGACCTTCGTCGGCCTTCATCTCATTTCGCAAAGCAGCCGCCGTGACATCTTGTTGTCGCCCTACGTGCAGGGCGCTAGTCACCAGGGCCACCACGGACAGCAGCACGGCCAGACCCACGATGGCGGCAGTCGCGAGGATCGACTTGTTACGCCGGGCAAATTTGCGGTAGCGATACAAGGCCGACGGCGGACACGCCTGCACCGGCTCGTCGCGGAGATGTCGCTCGATGTCCCGCGCCATCGCGCCGGCCGACTCGTACCGCCGGTTGCGGTCCTTATCCAAGGCCTTCATCACAATCCAGTCCAGCTCGCCCAGGATCGTCGGACCGTGCTGTTTCCAGCCAGCCTGGTGCTTCGCCGACAGCGCCGTCTCCGCATTGCGCACAGTGCTGATGCGGGCGCTTGGCCTGGGCGGTTCTTCCTCGCGGATAATCCGCCGGACTTCGTCGAACGCCGCCTCCTGCAGCCGGGTCTTTTCAAAAGGCGTTGTGCCCGTGAGCAGCTCGTACAGCAGCACGCCCAGCGAGTAGATGTCGCTCCGCGTGTCGACGTCGACCGCATTCATCGCCGCCTGTTCGGGGCTCATGTACAGCGGTGTGCCGATCAACTGGGCGTAGCCAGTGAACAGAGTCTTGTCAGTGAGTTGCCCGCTGGTCGCCTTGGCGATGCCGAAGTCGATCACCTTCACGACCGGCCGATCATCGTGCGGCGCCACGAGCACGTTGGTCGGCTTGATATCTCGGTGGATGATCCCTTTCTGATGCGCATGTTGCACCGCCTGGCAGACGGTGACAAACAGTTCCAGTCGCTCGCTCGTTGGGAGTTGGTGCTGGTCGCAATAGTCGGTGATCGGGACCCCTTTGACGAGCTCCATCACAAAGTACGGTCGGCCGGATTCGGTCTCGCTCGCGTCCAGCACCTTGGCGATATTCGAATGGTCCATCAGCGCCAGCGCCTGCCGCTCGGCCTCGAACCGGGCGATGACCTGGTGCGTATCCATCCCGGGCTTGATGACCTTAAGGGCCACCTTCCGCTTGACTGGGTGGACCTGTTCGGCCATGAACACGATGCCGAAGCCCCCCTCGCCAATCTGTTCCAATAGCTTGTACGGGCCGATCGTGTCGCCGGGACGTTCGGTCAGGTGCTGATTGATGGTCGGGGTGGCCGAAATCTCCCTCTGATCGAGCAGCCCCGCACCATCGAGAAGTTGGTTGGCCTGCCTGTGGGCTTTGAGCAGCCTCTCAACTCGTCTTCGCAGTTCAAGGTCAGCGGTGCATTCGGAATCGAGAAATGCGGACCACTCTTCCGGCGCGTACTGCTCGACCGCTTGCAGGAAAACCTGTTTCGCATCAGCGGCGTTCGCGGGCATGGGACCGGCTTTCGTGAGAACTTGCTCATCTAACAATGCGAAATCGGCGAAGGCCCAGTCCCAGAATTGTTGGAGGATTTTTGAATTGACCCCCTACGAATCATCGGACTGCAGTTCGGCCTGCAGATAGGCGCGTGCATAAGTCCAAACGCGAAAACCCGATGTGCGCGAGAGCCCCAGACAGTCCGCAGCGTCGTCGACGGTCAATCCCGCAAACAGGCGCAGCCTTGCCAAATTGGCGGCGACAGGATCGTCCGCAGCCAGTTTGGTCAGTGCATCATCCAATGAGAGAAGTTCGTCGGATTGCGGCTCGGCAACGATCTCCGCCTGATCGAGATTGACGCGTTTCAAATGACCCCCGGCCTTCGCCGAACGCTTACGGCGCGCATTCTCGATCAGGATTCGCCGTATTGCCTCCGCCGCAGCGGCGAAAAAGTGACCTCGGCCGCCCCAGGCCCCAGGTTGATCGACATCGACAAGCCGAAGGTAGGCCTCATGCACCAGCGCCGTGGCCTGCAGTGTCTGACAAGGCGACTCCGCCGCCATGCGCGCCGTGGCCAGCTTGCGGAGTTCGTCGTACACCAACGGCAAGAGTTTCTCCGCAGCGGAGGGATCGCCGCCTTCGATCTGCTGCAGAATCAGCGTGACGTCGCTCATACCCGCGCAACGCCGGAGTTTCACGCATCGTCAACCGGCGGGGTATCGCGCCGATGCAGCGAAGCGGTGGTGAACGGCTTTGAGAACGCCATGATCGTATTCGGGATGGGGGACGGCTTTCCAGTAGACACAGGCCGGGTCCAGAAATGTACGCAGCGCATCTACATCGGTCATCACGACCGCTGCGCCTTCCGGACGTTCCGACCTGCGTGAAGATGGACCAACCGAGGCGTCGTACAGACTTTGCCGTCCTCGCAGAGGTGTCTGTTCGAACGAGACACCCTGCGCCGCAGAAAACTTGTCGCCTCTGCCGCGGGCGATGTAACCTCAGCGAGTTTGAGCGGTGGCGAATTGCAGGCGGTGAATCACATCAAAGCACGTCCGGTGATCGCCGATGCAACTCGAGGACCTGCCACTTGACACGGTCTGACCAGAGTGCGGGGCACTCTGGCCGGACAAGCTGTTCTGGAATGCGTGGCCTTGAAAGTGCTCTTAATACCAGCCCCAATAGCCACCCCAGTTGCCGTACTCCTCCACCGTAATACGGGTAGTAAAGAAAGTATCCGTAATAACAGGCCCTGTACGGCCTGCAGACCGTTGCCGCAGGCACCGCAATTGGAGGGATCCCGGCGATGTCGGTGCACACGCCATTGCACATGACCGCGCCGAAAGAGCATTCCGCACAGGCGCCGTAACTGCAATAAGGAGTCGATCCGCCGCAGACATTCCCGCACGCGCCGCAGTTGTTCGGGTCCCAGGCAGTATCGACGCAGGTCTTCTGAACACAACGACAGTCCCGGCGTGCATTCGTGGCAGGACCCGTCGTAGCAATACGGCGCCGAACCCGGGCAGACGTTCCCACAGGCACCGCAATGCTGCGGATCGTCATTGAGGTACACGCACTCCTCGCCACAATAGACAGCGCCGTCGTAGCACGCATACACACAGGCGCCGGTCACGCATCCGACATACTCGTTCTGTCCTGGCGGGTCGCACACACTGCCGCACGCACCGCAGTTGTACGCGTCATTGGCGGTATCAGCACAGTAGGTTCCGCAAGAGACCAGACCTGTTCCGCAGCAGTAATAATTTCCGCAGGTCCCGGCGAGCCGGGAGGGATTCTTATTACAGGCCTTGCAGGCTTTCTGGCACTGGTCCTGCTCCTTTCCATGGCGGCACTTGCAGAACTCCTTGCAGGGATTCGCGGGGCTTGGGGTGGTGTCCTGACAACGCAAAATTCCGCGCCCAGCGGACCGAGCACACCGGCCGTAACGGCCCACCTTGCCGCCGCAGCGTCTGCGCGCCGCGGGATGGACTGCTCACCGACCGCCTTGGAGAACTCATCGAAATAGTGTGACATTGCCGGGACCTCACTGGAAATGCGAGTGTGTGGCTTGTGATCCGCGAGAATCATTCGTCCTGGAACGCCGCTCCTCAAACCGTCAGCTGGCCGTGAGAAGTCGTCCGTTGGCGGGCGACGGCTCATCGAGTTCGTCCTTCGTCACCGGGGCCAGTCCGCCAACAGCAGGATCGGTTCGACGCCGACAGCCACGTCGCTCAACAGGATTCCCCTGCTCGTCGAGCAGATAGCCGATCGGTGTCGCGAACATGCCGTACTTCATGGACAGCTCCCACTGTTTCTGCATGACGACCGGAAACGTCAGGCCGAGCCGCGGCTTTCGCGCGTGTGGCGTCGGCGTCCTCGCGGCTGATCATCAGCACCTGCAGCCCCGTGTCCCCTGCATGGAGTTCCTGGAGGTGCGGCGCGAGCTCGTCGCACGGCCCGCATTCCGGATCGGAGAACACCAGCAGCACACGGCGTCCGCGATAATCCTGGAGGGCCAGTTCACCGCCATCGATCCGCGGCAATTGAAATTCCGGCGCAAGCGTCCCCGCCTTCAGGCCGCTGCGATTGATCCGGCTGCGGGCCAGCGAGGGATCAGGCTGCTTTGACTTGTTTGCAAAACGCTTCAAGCCCGCTGGCGGTCTGGGAGCGGCGGCATTCGCAGTTGCCAGACTCAGCAACGGTTCTCCGCCAATCGCCAGCTCGCTCGCAATCCGTCCGGCGGAGTCGACCCGATAGCCCATCGGTGTTCCGTGCGCCCGGTATTTGCCCGCGACCTCCATTTCCGACTGCAGCAGCACCAGGCACTTGAGGCCATGCTGCTCAACCAGCTCCCGATTCGCATCGGCTGCGCCGGTGGTGATGACAATCGGCAGCGCGCTGCCGTTGCTTCCATCGGTTCGCAGGTCGGCCAGATCGGGAGCCATTTTCGTGCAGAACCCGCAGCCCGGATTGAAGAACACCAGCAGGATCTCCCGGCCGAGAAATTCGGAGAGCGTGTGCTGGCGTCCTTCGAGGTCGGGCAATTCAAACTCCGGCGCCGGCGACCCGACAGGCAATCCCTGCACCGGCGGGCGCGCGGGGCCGGAGCGCGCAGGTAATCGGGCTTCAATCGATTCCAGGCGCAACAGAATCCGTCCGTTCTGCCGGCGCAGCTGATAGCCGATCCAAGTGGTGGCCCCCAGCAGCAGCCATGGCAGCAGGGCGCCGAGTGAAATGAGCATGTTGGCCTCGTCGATGTGAACCCGGTCAACCTGGAATGCCGTTGCGACATCAGTGCTTCTTGCCACGTCGCAACGAAATCCAGCCGTCGAAGTCGCCGGTTGTCTCACCGTTAACTCCGGTCGCAGCGTCGGCCAGGCGCTCAACCGTAAATTCCCCTTCGGCGCCGGCGAATTGGCCGGTCGAGTCGTCCGGGTTGACGGTGCAGTACTCGGTAATCAGCACGAGTCCGGGTACGACGAGCGCGGATGAGCCGAAAAAGTCTGCCACCAGAACATCGCCGTTGGCCGCCGTGAATGTGTACGTTCCTTCGCCCGATACTGGTTGCGTCCCAAAATTGACTGTCGCCTCGATGACAATGTCGCAACGGCCAAGATGTGTGGCATGTCCCTCCGCTTCGAAGTGGTCAAACACGACCGGTGGAGCGATCGGTGTGCGGCTGACCAAAATGCCGTCCAGACACCCCTTGAATGGCAGTCTGTTGCCGCCGTTCGTGGACTTGTTGCCGGCGATCGCGAGACACGTCATTCCCACGCAGGCCACCAGGGCCAGAGCAAATGCCGATCGGATAGTGCGAAAAGTCATCAGCGCGTCTCCTTGAGGTTTGAGATACAATCAAAAAACCATCGAGATCGGCGCGCACCATGAGCGCCGGAGCGATGCCTGGCCGGTGAGTGTCCTTCTTTGCGGTTGGGACTCACCGGCCGCTTTTGTTGGCCGCCGTTACTACCAGTCCGAATTCATCACTTCGCCGCTGGACGGCGTCACCGCCGCCCACCATGTTGCATTGCTGATGCTGGGATTGAGCGTACGCACGCTGCCGTCGGCCAGTCCCACGAGCATCCCGTTGTGCGATGTCGCCGTGCGTGTTGGATCACAGTTGCCTTCGTACGGGGTCGGCCGCACCTGGAACTTCGACGACGGACCGATGGCATTCGTCGCACCGCGGGCTGCCAGCGCCGGGATCGCGAACCCGGTCTGAAACGCCTTGCCCGGCGGGTTCATCGGCGGCGCCAGCCACGGAAACAGCACCGTTGTGCAATATGCCCAGGCATTGCCGCCGTCTCCCAGTGCAGCCGGCAACGTCGAAGTCGAACAGCGGGCGTATTTCTCGGCGTGGAGGATTGTGTTCGACATCCCATCGGTAAAGTCGGCCGGCATGCGGGCCTTCCCCTGCGGAGCCAGCTCAGGCGGATTGACAGGCGGCGGGCGAGACGTCACCAGCGCGTTGACCGCGTAGCTCGAGGCGCCAAACGGTTCGCCGTCGACCAGCACGATACCGCTGGGGCCGGCGCTGAGGTCCGATGGACACAGGAACGTCGCCACGGGTCGGCGGTAAACGCCGTTGTTCCCGGGGTAGTAGATCGAGACGGTGCCCGTGGGCGCGGGGAACGTGACGTCTCCCAAAGCTGACAGGAACAGATTGGATTGCTCGAGATACGGCAGCAGATGAAAGAAGTACGTTCCGAAAACGCCATTCGCTGTCGTTGGATAGTATCCAACCCCGGGAGGGAGGTGACGAAACGTGTCGTGGTGATCGTGGGCCGCTAGTCCCAGTTGCCGCAGATTGTTGGCACAGGTCGTACGTCGGGCCGCCTCACGGGCTGATTGCACGGCGGGCAGCAGCAGCGCGATCAGCAACCCGATGATCGCGATCACGACCAATAACTCGATGACCGTGAAGCCGCTCCGCTGCGTGGACGGATCGTCGCTGCGAAATCTGTCCCGAAGGTTGCGGCGAAAGCGGTCAGCGGACATGTGTAAGAAATTGAGACTGGGAGACATGGCTCAAGGACTCTTTGGAGCCTCAAGTTGAGAAACGTCCCACACTTTGACCGTGTGATCTCGACTGCCCGAGACGAGCTTCTGGCCATCGGGCGTAAACGCCAGGCTACTGACAAGCCCCAGGTGACCTCGCAGACTGTGGACCAGTTCACCAGACCGGCTGTTCCAGATCTTGACGGTGCTGTCTTCGCCTGCCGAAGCAATCCAGCGACCGTCCGCGTCGGGACTGAACGCCACGGCATAGATGTCACCGCTATGCCCCCGGAGTGTCTGCAGCTCCGTGCCGGTCGAAACGCTCCAGATCTTGACTGTGTTCTCGTCGGCACCAGTCGCAAGACGTTCGCCATCCGGGCTGAAGGCAATCTTCAGGGACTGACCGTGCACACGGCCGCGAAAGCTGA
This sequence comes from Planctomycetaceae bacterium, assembly GCA_046349775.1. Classification (GTDB taxonomy): domain Bacteria; phylum Planctomycetota; class Planctomycetia; order Planctomycetales; family Planctomycetaceae; genus JAEUIG01. Next base: position 33,854 of record JAXMBS010000055.1, read on the forward strand.
CGTTCGAAGTTTGCGGTTCCCGCAGGCGCGTTCCGTCCCAGAATTTCACGGCGCCGTCATCACCCACGGAAGCCAGGTGCTTCCCGTCCGGGCTGAACACGACGCCACGGATCATTCGATCGTGTTCGCCGAGGATGATGACGTCATTGCCGGTGTCCGCGTCCCAAACCCTCAGCGACTTGTCGGCATTGGCGGTGACGAGGTACCGGCCATCGGGACTGAACGCGACTCCGAAAATCTCGGACCGGTCCTGCGACTTACTCACAATCGAGTACTCTTCGCGACCTGTGCCTACATTCCACACCTTGACGTGGAAATTGGCCCCGTCTCCGCCGGCCGACGCAAATCGCTCGCCATCCGGATGCCACGCCACGCAGAATTCAATTTCTTTGTGACCATCGAACTCCGCCAGTTCCCTGCCGGAATCGATTTCCCAGACCTTCGTCTTCGTGCTGAACCCGCCGGAGACCACACGCCGGCCGTCGCGGCTGATGTTCACAGACCAGATCTCGTTATGGTGCCCGGAGAAAGTCAGCAGTTCCTGACCTTCGTGCCCTTTCAACGGCGCGGCGTTCCAGACCCGGATCGTCCGGTCCTTTCCGGACGTCACGAGCCGTTGACCATCCGGTGTAAAGACCGCGCAGCAACACGCACCGGTGTGTCCCCGCAGATCAAGCACTTCACGGCCGGTCGCCGCGTCCCAGATCCGCACCGTCTTGTCCTCGCCGGCGGACGCCAGTCGGCGACCGTCCGGGCTGATGGCGACGCACAGGACAAGACCGCCGTGCGGCAGCGCACTGATGTGCTGTCCGGTCTGCGTATCCCACAGATCGACGCGGCGGTCATACCGGGCCGCTGCGAGACGCTGCCGCGTGGAATCGAACGCCAGCGCGCTCACCGGGTGACGAGAGGCGGTCGGATCTGTCAGCAGTTGTCCCGAATTGTTGTCGGACGACGCCCCCCACAACCGAGTGGTGCCCCACCAGGTCCCGCTGGCCACGCGCCCATCCTCACCGAACGCCACGCTGATCCGCATTTTCTCATGGCCAGTCAGTTCACGAACGCACTCATTCGCACGCCAGTCCCACAGATTCACGACCCCGTCATTGCCCGCCGCAAGCAGTCTTCCATCCGGACTGAACGCTGCCGAATAGGCGGTCCCGTACACATGAGCCGCGTCGCAGGGGCGGGCGAAGACCTTCATCCCGGAGGCCAAGTCCCATACCCGCACCTGCCGGTCAGCGCCTACAGATGCCAGATGCCGGCCGTCCGGGTGAAAGACAACGCACGCCGTATATCCCTTGTGCGCTTCGTAGCTGTGTTTTTGCCGTCCCGTCTCAATGTCCCACAGACTGATCGATCCGTCCCCACCAGCTGCCGCCACCCGTCCACCGTCAGGACTGACGGAAATCCCGTTGAACTCCGTCGTTCCCCGCATCACCAGCGGTTCCGCCCGGCACAGGCGCGTCAGGTAGTGCCACTCCCAGTCGCGCAGCCCGGCCGGACATTCGTCGAGCATGCGCAACGCAGGCCCGAGGTCATTCGCGGCGAGTTCCCGATCCGCCAGGGCGATCCTGTGGAAATACGAGTCGATCCGTTCGCGCTCCAGCGCCTCGCTTAGCGATCCTTTGGCAGTTTTTTCCGCGTCTAATGCTCGTGCCACCAGCACGCTGCTTGTGGACAGTACCCCCACCGCCACGACCACTGCCGCGACGATGACTGACGACATCGCGAGCGCTACCTTGTTCCGCCGGGCAAACTTGCAGAAGCGATACCATGCGGTTGGCGGACACGCCTGCACCGTTTCGTCATTGAGATACCGCCGCACGTCCTCCTGCAGGCCGGCTGCCGTGTCATAGCGCCGGCTGCGATCCTTCTCGAGGCACCGCATCACGATCCAGTCCAGTTCGCCCCGCAGCGTGCGGGCCAGCTGCCGATCGTCGATGCCGCGCCGGTGGGCAATCGTCGAGCGACTCTGGTCCCCCAGCGTGCTGATCCGTGCGCTCGGCCGCGGCGGCTCGTCTTCGCGAATCATCCGGCAGACCTGGTCATATCCGAGCTTGGAAAACACGTCCTTGTCGAACGGCGTCTGCCCTGTCAGCAGTTCGTACAGCAGTACGCCCAGCGAATAGATGTCGCTGCGCGTATCAACGTCCAGCCCGCTCAACTCCGCCTGTTCCGGGCTCATGTACATCGGCGTGCCCAGCAATTGTGCCACGCGGGTGTACACCGTCTGGTCCGTCAGTCGCTGGTTGAGTGCTTTAGCGACGCCAAAGTCGATGATCTTCGGAATTGGAACTCCGTCGTGCAGCGTGACCATCACGTTCGACGGTTTCAGGTCCCGGTGAATAATCCCTTTCTGATGCGCATGCTGAATGGCGTGGCAGACCGTGACAAACAGCGCCAACCGGTCGCGCAGCGGCAGTTCCGCCTGATCGCAATAGGCCGTGAGCGGCATGCCGCGCACGAGTTCCATCACAAAGTACGGCCGGCCCGATTCCGTCATCCCGGCATCGAGCACTTTCGCGATGTTGGGGTGGTCCATCAGAGCCAGGACCTGCCGCTCTGCTTCGAAGCGCGCAATGACCTCGCGAGTGTCCATACCCGGCTTGATGACCTTGACGGCCACCTTGCGTCGGATCGGCCGCTCCTGCTCGGCGGCAAAGACGATCCCCATGCCCCCTTCGCCCAGGACCTCGCGCAGCTTGTACGGGCCGATCATGGCGCCGGGAACTTCTCGGATAGAGGCTTCGAGCAGCGTCGGAGCGACCACCGGGACTTCGAGGAAACTGGCGCTACCGTCGTACGCAGCGAGCAACTCACGGATTCGATCTGCTGCGGCCGAGTCACCGGCGCACTGTTTCTGGACAAACGCCTCGCGAGCACCGGGCTCTCGCAGATGGCGCGCGGCTTCGAAGATCGCCGGTTCGTCGATCGTAACCGCCATTGTCGCTGTGCTTGCAGGAGAGGGCCGGACTGCGGCCGCCTATCAATGCGCAGAAGCGGCCAGATTTCCCCGATGGAAAACATCCGGATTTTGAAGAATTCGCCGACCGTTCATCGTTAAGCGTCCATCCGCATCCGCAGCCACGATTTCGCATAGGCCCAGTCTGCGTCGGCTGTCGATTCGGAAATGCCCAGCACGTCGGCTGCCTCGCGGAGCGTCAGGCCGCCGAAATATCGCAGCTTCACGAGCTCTGCTTTCCGCCCATCGTGTGCGGCCAGCAGGTCCAGCGCTTCGTTGAGCGCAATCAGGTCCACATCGGGCGACACTGCGGCGATCAGGGCCACGTCGACAGCAACCTGCTCGACGTGTCCTGCCCGTTTGAGGGCCTGCTTTCGCCGGGCATGATCGACCAGAATCCGCCGCATGG
>JAXMBS010000056.1:0-34924 GCA_046349775.1 Planctomycetaceae bacterium
GTCCCGGGTGTAGACGCTCGCCGAGCCTTCGTCGCTGTTGTTGAGGAACGCGAACATCCGGTAGTAGTCGAGTTGCGTCAGCGGATCGTACTTGTGCGAGTGGCATTGTCCGCACTGGATCGTCAGACCGAGGATGCCTTTGCCGACGGCATCCATGCGGTCGTACATCGCCTCCATGCGGAACTGCTCCGGGTCGATCCCGCCTTCTTCGTTGATCATCGAGTTGCGCAGGAAGCCGGTGGCGACGAGCGTGTCCTGCGTCGCGCCTGGCAGCTGGTCGCCGGCAATCTGGTCAATCACGAACTGGTCGTACGGCAGATCGTCGTTGAGCGCATCGATCACCCACTGGCGGTACATCCAGACGAATCGCGGCTTGTCCTTTTCAAAGCCGTCCGAATCCGCATAGCGCGCGGCATCGAGCCACGGTCCGGCCATGCGTTCGCCCAGCCGGGGCGAGGCCAGCCAGCGTTCGACCAGTTTCTCGACCGCGTCGGGTGCATCGTCCGTTGCGAACGTCGCAGCTTCCTGCGGCGTCGGCGGAAGTCCCGTCAGGTCGAGCGCCAGCCTCCGGATCAGCGTCTCGCGCCGCGCTGCCGGCGATGGGGCAAGTCCCTCGCGCTCCAGCCGCGCAAGGATGAACAGGTCGATCGGATTCCGCGCCCACTCCTTGTTCCGCACCGCTGGCAGTGCGGGTCGAATCGGCGGCACGAATGCCCAATGCGCCGTGTACTCGCCCCCCTGTTCGACCCAGCTCCGCAGGATTTCAATCTGCTCCGGCTTGAGGGCCTTGCCGGAATCCGCCGGCGGCATCTGCTTCTCAGGGTCGTCCGAGAGAATGCGTGCGATCAGTTCGCTCTCGTCAGGCTGACCGGCCTTGATCACAGCTGCTCCGCCGTGGACGTCTCCGGCGTCATCCGCCAGATCCAGCCGCAGATCTCCCTCACGATGCGCGGCATCCGGCCCGTGGCATGCAAAGCAGTTGTTCGCCAGGATCGGGCGGACGTCGCGGGTGAAGTTCACAGCGTCGTCGGCGGCGGCGCAGGCCGGCCACGCGACGGCGAAAACAAGCAGCAGACGGCTCATCGGCTCGGTCCGTAATTTCCGGTCAATATTGTCAGAGGGGCCCCGTGGGCTGAGTCTCGCACGCAGACCGCTTCCAGGACATAATAACAAGGATGGATGCGTATCGGCAGTTGTTTGTCCAGCCGCCGGCAATAGAAATGGAGCCACTAGATAGTGCCTTCGCTGCGACAGTCGATCCGCTGAAGCAATTCGTCTCATGAAATACTCGCGTTTCGAAGACCTGCCCGTCTGGAAGAACGCAATCGAACTCGCGGAACGAGTCTTTCAACTGACCAAGGGCCACTTCTTCTCTCAGCCGGGTGATCTCCGCGATCAATTGCGGCGAGCAGCACTTTCCATCTCCAACAACGTCGCTGAAGGATTCGAGCGCGGAACGACCGCCGAACTGCTGATGTTCATCTACATCGCCCGCGGCTCCGCCGGGGAAGTGCGCTCGATGCTGCGACTGTGCGATCGAATGACGTCGCAGTCTGGCTCTCAGAATCCTGATGCAATTCGTCATCCGCAGGATCCGGGGCCGGCAATCAGCAATTCGGCATCGGCCATCAATTCAATCTCAAATCTGAAATTTCAAATTTGAGATCTGGAAATTGCCACCCTGATCAAGCTGGCCGAGTCCTGCTCTCGCCAATTGCGTGGCTGGGCCGACTCGCTGCAGAACTCCGACATTCAAGGACAACGCCGCCTGAACGACAAATCGCGGGCCGGCTATGGCCAGCAACGACGCCTTGAGGCGTTTCGCCGCGGTAGAACAGCGATTTCCGGCAGCTCATCGAGTTGTTTAAGTCGCCAGATTCGGTCTCGCCGAACTGAGAGATTCATTTGTCGTGACGCTCACTGTTCTCGATCGTCGGCGTCTGTCTCGCAACATGTTCCAACATCGATCATAGTATGTTGATGCGAACGGAAATCATGCAGCGGCCGCGATTCCGAACTGGGAGGACAAATCTGCCTTCAGCGGCATTGCTGTGGACTGCTCGCGGCGGCACGGCCTGCGCGAGCGTGGCCGCCGCGCGCACCTGCCGCGGCCGACGACGCCGAATTCTTCGAAACCCGCATCCGCCCGGTCCTCGTCACGAAGTGTTACGAGTGCCACTCCTCGGCGTCCGCCAGCGAGGTCAAGGGAGCCTGCTGGTCGATTTTCGCGATGGCCTGCGCAAGGGAGGCGAATCCGGTCCCGCAGTCGTTCCAGGCAAGCCGGCCGAGAGCCTGCTGCTCAGCGGCTCACGCGGCACGAACAGTTCGAAATGCCGCCAGCCGGCAAACTGCCGGACGACGTGATTGCCGATTTCGAGCGCTTGGGTTCAGGACGGCGCGTACGATCCGCGCGATGAACCGCCGTCCTGCTGGAAGCAGCAGCCGGGGCCTGGAAAATCGCCCTCGCCGAGCGATCGCACTGGTGGAGCCTGCAGCCGCCACGGCAGATCGCTCCGCCAGTGGTCGCCGATCCCCTCTGGAGCCGCGAACCGGTCGACAGCTTCATCTGTGCCGGTCTCGACAAGGCAGGTCTATCCCCCGCTCCGTCTGCCGATGCCGCCACGCTGCTGCGGCGGCTGTCGTTCGTCCTCACCGGTCTGCCGCCAACGCCGGAACAAGTCACAGCTTTTTCGGCAGACGACGCGCACGATCCCGACGCCGCCATCGCGGCGCTGGTCGACCAGCTCCTCGCGTCGCCGCATTACGGCGAGCGGATCGCGCGGCACTGGATGGACGTCGTGCGCTACACCGACACCTACGGTTACGAATGGGACAACCCGGCCAAAGGCTCGTGGGAGTACCGCGACTACCTGGTGCGGGGGTTCAATCGCGATGTCGCGTTCGATCAGCTCATCCGGGAGCAGATCGCCGGCGATCTGTTGCCCAACCCTCGCATTGATGCCGAGGCCGGGATTAACGAGAGCCTGATCGGGCCGATGTTCTACCACCTGGGCGAGCACCGCCACGGGTCGAGCCTCGATTTCAACGGCATCCACCAGGAGATGGTCAACAACAAGATCGACGCCTTTTCCAAGGCGTTTCTCGCGATGACCGTCGCCTGCTCGCGCTGCCACGACCATAAGCTCGACGCCGTCTCGCAGGCCGACTACTACGCCCTCGCCGGCGTCTTCATGACGCCGCGCTGGACGTCGCGCGTCATCGACGTCTCCGGCAAATACGATGCACCAGTCGCCGAACTCAAACGCCTGCGGGGCGAGATCCGCGACTCACTGTCGGCGCGCTGGAAATCGCAACTGGATCAGGGGGGCGTGAGTGTTGAAGCACTCAAAACCTGGGCACAGGGGAGCGCAGCGAACTTCGAGAAGCTGCCGATCGATGATATCGCCTATCCGATCGCGAAAGTGTTCGCCGCCACCGACGAGACGATCCAGAAAGTCTGGGGTGACTTCGCACTGCAACTGCTGAGCGAACGTGACGCTCGCAATGCGGCGAACGCGAAGAAGTTCCAAGTCCTGTCGGATTTCTCACGGCCCGGTTTACCCGCTGGCTGGCAGGTCGAAGGGGACGGCATCACGCACGGTTACGTCGGCGACGCGGACCCGCTGGTCAGTCTCGACGGGGACACGCTGATCCAGCAACTGCTCGCGCGCGGCTACCACACGCACGCGCTCTCGTCCAAGCTGCCGGGCGCGATCCGGCTCCCCACGCAGGATCAGATTCCCGGTAAGTCCCTCAACTTGCGATTGCAAGGGGGCGAATTCGCCGGCGCGATGGTCATCCCCCAAAATGCGCTGCAGAACGAGCCATTGTCGTTCCTCGATCCAGCGGCGCCCGCGGGATGGTTCGAATTCGCGGACAGCGCACCCAAGAACGGCGTCACTCGCGTCCTGGTCGACGTCATGACCGCGCCGCTGCATCCGAACTTCCCGCCGCGCACCGGCCTCGCCAAAGCCGGCAAAATCAAACAGCCGGACAACGATCTCGGTCTCAACAAGCGCAGTTGGTTCAGCCTGACGGGAATCGTCTCGTCCGAAGAGTCCGGCTCTCCGTCGGCATCCCTCGACGTGTTCTCGTCGCTGGTTGAAGGGGACCAGGAATATCCCGTCGGCGCCGACGTGCAGCCGGATGGCAGTCAGTCAGACACGCGCACAGTCCCCCGCAAAATGCCGTGGGAGCCAGCCAGCGTTGCGGAGGCCTGGCAGCGGATTGCCGGCTGGTTTGCCGGCTCAGTCGAGCGCTGGTGCGCCCATCAGGCAACCGATGACGACGTGCGCATCATCAACTGGCTGCTCAGCCAGAAGCTGTTGCCGAACGACTCTACATCTGCCCCTGAAGTCGCGGCGCTCGTCCAGCAGTACCGTACGGTGGAAGCGACGATCGGCTTTCCCCGCACGTGTAACACGATGGATGAGCGCGGACTCGCCGCCATCGACTACGGACTGAACCTGCGCGGCAACGTCGACGACATCGGCCCGGCGATCCCGCACGGCTACCTGGAGGTCTTCGCCGGTCGGAACCATGTCGGCGAAACTGCCGGCAGCGGACGGCTGGCGCTCGCCGAATACCTCAGCAGCCGCGACAACCCGCAGACCGCGCGCGTGTACGTCAATCGCGTCTGGCAGTGGGTGTTCGGAACGGGGATCGTGGCCACATCCAGCGATTTCGGCAAACTCGGCGACCGTCCGTCCCATCCCGAACTGCTGGACTGGCTCGCCATTCAGTTCATGAACGAAGGCTGGTCCACCAAGACGCTGATCCGCCGGCTCGTCCTCAGCCAGACATTCCGTCAGTCGGGATTCGTTGCACCTGCGGCTGCGGAGCGAGATCCAGACGATCGTCTCCTGCATCACTACCCGCTGCGCCGTTTGGAAGCCGAAGCGATCCGCGACAACCTGCTGGCAGTTTCCGGCCGGCTCGATCCGCAGTTCGGTGGTCCGCCGATCAAACCGGTCCGCACGGTCGAAGACCCGGCCAAGCGGCTGTTCTCGGGTCCGATCGACGGCAACGGCCGACGCTCGATCTACCTCGAAATGTCGATCATGGACCCGCCGAAGTTTCTGGTCGGGTTCAATCTCCCGGACCTGAAACTGCCGGCCGGCAAGCGCGATGTGACCAACGTCCCTGCCCAGGCGTTGATTCTGCTCAATGACGCGTTCGTCGTGCAGTCCGCACAAACCTGGGCCGATCACCTACTGCAGGACGGCAGCGCGACACCCGCCGACCGCATTCGTGGTATGTTTGTCAGAGCGCTCGGCCGCGCGCCCGACAATGCCGAAGTCGCGCGCTGGACCGCCGCCGTGACGGAGCTGTCCCACTCCGGTGACATCCTATTGGATCGCAACGCCTGGACCGAACTGGCACATGCGATGTTCAATACCAAAGAGTTTGTGTATTACAGGTGAAGGGGCATAGGAGCAAAGGTTCAAAGGTACAGAGGGGAGAATGGAATGTCAGAATGTCCAAATGTCAAATGGGCCAATTCTGACATTCGACATTTCGGCATTTGGTCATTGTCATTCGACATGTCGTCGACGTTCGACCCGTTCCCACAGCCATGACAAGCACCGCCGTCTGCCCCGGACGCGTTGCCGGCGACTATCGCGCGCGGCTTCCTCCAGCAGTCCTCCGCGGGCTTCGGCTGGCTGGCCCTCTCGGCCATGCTGGGTGAGCGGGGCATCCGCGCGCTGTCCACGCCGCACCTGTTCGCGCCGCAGGCCGAACATCATCCTCTGTCATGGACGGCGGGCCGAGCCACGTCGATACCTTCGACCCCAAGCCGGCCCTCCAAGGGCACGAGGAGAAGCCGATCGGTGAAGCGGCGGTCTCAAAACGGTCGCAGTCCGCCGCCAGCCGTGTCTGGCTCGGCAACCTCTGGGAGTTCCGCCAGCGCGGCGAGAGCGGGCTGCCCGTCAGCGACCTGTTCCCGCATCTCGCCTCGATCGCCGACAAACTCTGCGTCGTCCGGTCGATGCTGGGCGAACTCCCGCTGCACGGCCAGCAGGCGCTCTTGATGCACACCGGGAGAATTCTCGGCCAGGCGCCCAGCCTCGGGGCGTGGGTCTCGTACGGCCTCGGCACCGAGAACAAGAACCTGCCCGGTTACGTCGTCCTCAACAACGACTGGGTTCCCAATGGCGGCCTGGAGAACTTCGGCAGCTCGTTCCTGCCGGCTTCGCACCAGGCGACGCAGATCCGTCCCAGCGGCGTGCCGGTCGATAACATCGTCTCCGCCGAGCCCGCCGATGTGCAGCGGCGCATCCTGTCGCTGCTGACCGATCAGGACCGGGAGTTCGCCTCGCAAGCTTCGGACCGCCTCGCCATCGAAGGCGCGATTGCCAACTACGAAACGGCGTTCCGCATGCAGGCGACCGTCCCGGCCGTGGCCGATATCAGCGCGGAACCGGAGTACATCCAGAAGATGTACGGAGTCGATTCCAGTGACGACCACCAGCGGTTGTACGCCACGCAGGCCCTGCGGGCGCGGCGGCTGGTCGAGGCGGGCGTGCGGTTCGTCGAGATCACCTGCCCCAGCTTCGACGACAACAACTCGCCCTGGGACCAGCACAGCCAGCTCAGGAAGAACCACGAGAAGAACGCCCGCGTGACCGAGCAGTCGGTCACCGCGCTGATTGTTGATCTGGAACAGCGCGGACTGCTGGACGAGACCATCGTCGTCTGGGCCGGCGAAATGGGCCGCACGCCGCACACTCCCAAGATCACCGACGCAGTCGGCCGCGACCATCACGTCAACGGCTACACGATCTTCATGGCGGGAGGCGGGTTCCGCGGCGGGATGGCCTATGGCGAGACCGACGAGTTCGGCAACTCCGTGATCCACAACCAGGTCGACATCCACGACATCCACGCCACGCTGCTGCATCAACTGGGCGTCGACCACGAGCGGCTCACGTTCCGCCACGGCGGCCGCGATCAGCGGCTGACCGACGTCAGCGGCCGAGTGCTGACGGATCTGCTCGTGTGATTGTCCGACACTTGTTTGGCCGGTGTTCTGAGTCGTAGGGTGGGCTATGCCCACCATCGATTTCTTCGAGATCGCTTGAACGGAGTGGTGGGCACAGCCCACCCTACGGCTACGGCTCTGCAGTCGTAGAATGCGCAACCCGATCGATTCTTCACAATTCACCTCGATTGCAACCATGCAGCAAACGCTGAGATTCTCGGTTTGCGTGTTGATCGCACTCGCAGTCGTCGCCGCTGCGTTCGCAGCCGAAGAACCTGCGACTCCGGTTCCGGTCGACACTTCTCGCGGCGACGCTCTCGTCGCCGAATACTTTCGCCTCGAAACCGAACAAATCGAGCGCGAATCCTTCGCCGACATCCACACGCTCGAAGACTGGACGTCACGCCGCGACGAATATCGCCGCCAGCTCCGCGAAATGCTCGGCCTTGATCCGCTGCCGGAGAAGACGCCGCTGGAGCCGGTCGTCACCGGCATGCTCGATCATCCCGAGTTCACTGTCGAGAAGCTGCACTTCCAGTCGCAGCCCGACCTGTACGTCACGGCCAACCTGTATGTCCCCAAGGGGCTGACCGGCAAAGCGCCGACGATCCTCTACGTCTGCGGCCATGCCCAGATGCGCGACGGCGAGCGGAGCCTCGGCAACAAGACCGGCTACCAGCATCACGGCGAATGGTTTGCCCGCCACGGCTACGTCTGCCTGACAATCGACTCGCTGCAACTCGGCGAGGTCGAGGGTGTGCATCACGGCACATACAAATTCGACCGCTGGTGGTGGAACTCGCGCGGCTACACGCCGGCCGGCGTCGAAGCCTGGAACTGCATTCGCGCACTCGATTACCTGGAGACCCGCCCGGAGGTTGATTCCGCCAGGATCGGCGTCACCGGCCGATCCGGCGGCGGCGCCTACAGCTGGTGGATCGCCGCCCTCGACGACCGCATCGTCTGCGCCGTCCCCGTCGCCGGAATCACCACGCTCCGCAACCACGTCATCGACGGCTGCGTCGAAGGGCACTGTGACTGCATGTTCATGGTCAATACGTACCGGTGGGACTACGCGCAGGTTGCCGCGCTGGTCGCGCCACGCCCGCTGCTGATCTCCAACACCGACAAGGACAAGATCTTCCCGCTCGACGGCGTCGTGAAAGTCCACGAGCAGGTCCGCCGGATCTACAAGCTGTACGGAGCGGAGGACAAGCTCGGCCTGCAGATCACCGAAGGCCCGCACCTCGATACGCAGGAACTGCACGTCCACGAATTCGTGTGGATGAACAAGTTTCTGAAAGGGGAAAACCCGCCGATCGACCTGCCGGCGGACAAGCTGTTCGAACCAAAGCAACTGCGTGTCTTCGACGATCTGCCGCAGCCGGAACGGAATTCGACGATCGACGAGTCCTTCGTCCCGGCGGCCGTCGCACCCGCGATTCCGCAAAATACCGCCGAATGGACCGCGATGCGTGACAAGTGGCTCAAGGAACTGCGCGAGAAGTGCTTCCGCGCCTGGCCGGCGGACTCGCCAAACAATGCATTGACGCTGGATGTCGCCGAGACGTCGATGGCTCAGACCGGCGATCTTCGGGTTTCCCAATACGAGTTCACCAGCCAGGCACCGTATCGGCTGCCTATGTTCGCAGTTCAGCTCGGTAGCGAGGTCACGAGTGTGAGGCTAGAAATTGCCGATCAGAAAAGATGGCAGGAGTTCGTCTGGACCCTGCTCAAAGCGACGTCAGGTCCAAACTTCAGCAAGGAGAATTTTAAGCGTCCAGAGCAACTGAAGAGTGATCTGCAGATGCGGGACGGCGAATTGGTGATGATCATTGCTCCGCGCGGCGTCGGACCGACCGAATGGACGCGCGACGACAAGAAACGCGCCCAGATTCGCCGTCGGTTCATGTTGCTCGGCCAGACCGATCATTCGGCGCGCGTCTATGACGTCCGCCGAGCGATCCAGGCGGCCAGACAGGTTGCTGGACCGGATGTTCCGATCACTTTGCAGGGAGAGCGCGATGCCGCCGTCTGGGCCCTGTACGCTTCGATGTTTGAGCCGCACATTGCCGGTGTGTTGATGCAGTCGCTCGCGGCGAGCCATCGCGACGGCCCTGACATTCTGAACGTCGTTCGCATCCTCGATATCCCCCAGGCCGCCGCCATCGCACCCGACCGCTTGCGGGTCGATCATTGAAGCCCTCCCATTGCCGCCGCGCGTGCGCCTCTTCATCTCCGAGTACCTTTGCAGCGGCGCGTGGCCGGAGTCGGAATTGCCGGCGTCGCTGGCGCGAGAGGGACGCGCCATGTTGCTGGCGCTCTTGGTCGACGTTGCACGGCTTCCCGGTGTGACGGTCTGCACGACGTGGGATGCTCGGATGAGTGGGTTTCCCTTAAACGCACCGATCGATTGCGCAGTCGCGCAATCGCCGCGTGACGAATCGGCCGCGTTTCGACGTCTCGCTGCCGAATGTGACGCGACGTACGTGATCGCCCCCGAACTCGACGACCTGCTCACGCAGCGCGTGCAGGCAGTCCTCGATGCCGGCGGCCGCAGTCTCAACGCGTCTCCTGCGTCAATCGCCGCGTGCAGCGACAAATGGGAGACGTTCCGTCGACTGTCCGCTGCCGGCATTCCGACGGTCCCCACCGCGCGGTTCGTTCCTGGCGAACCCGCGCCATTTGAATTCCCCATCGTCCTTAAGCCCCGGTTCGGGGCCGGCTCGCAGGACACGTTTCTGATACACAACGCCGATCAGGTCCATGCCGCCGCTGTGCGATTCACATCTAATCTGCGAGCATCCAGCATTCAGCAATCGGCCGTCAGCAGTTGGCAAGATCCAAAATCGGCCAAAGTGGAAGCCATCGTTCAGCCATACGTTCCCGGCCGGGCTTTGTCGGTCGCCGCAGTCTTCCGCACGGATGGCACTCTCCGCGAACTTTGGCCGGTCGGCGAGCAGCGGCTCTCAGCAGACGGCCGGTTCACCTACTTTGGCGGCCGGATGCCGTTGTCGTTGCACGCAGTTCGCTCATTCGAGATTTCAAATTTGAAATCTGAGATTCTTCGGATCGCCGCGTGCTTTCCCGGTCTCCGCGGCTACGTCGGATTCGACCTGATCCTGCCACAGACAAACGATAGGCCGCCATTGATCGTCGACATCAATCCCCGACTCACGACCAGCTACCTCGGCTATCGCGCTCTTGCCCGGACGAACCTCGCCCGCCCGATCCTCTGGCCCGATCAAACCTGGCCGCCATTGGAATGGGGCGACAACGGTGTCGTGTTCAACGCCGACGGCGCCGTCGTACGCTCCCCAGCGCACTGCCGCTAAACTGTCGCAGCGTCCGTCGCCAGCGTCTCTTGTCCATCCGCCATCCGCCCTCGACCATGCGTCCTTTAGGCCTCGACATCGGCGGCGCGAATCTCAAAGCCTCCGACGGCGAATTTCGTTCGGTCTCCGTACCTTTCGCTGTGTGGCGCGAACCGGAAAAGCTGTCGATCGCGCTGCGCGGAATCGTAGGCGAATTCCAGTCCTCGACCGCACTCGCCGTCACGATGACTGGCGAACTGGCCGACTGCTTCGCCACCAAGGCCGAAGGCGTCCGCCACATTCTGTCTGCCGTCGAAACCGCCGCGAAGGGCATCCCGGTCGCCGTCTGGACAACCGGCGGCGAATTTGTCTCAACGGATGACGCCCGCGAACTCGTCCCACTGGTCGCCGCTGCGAACTGGCACGCTCTCGCCACCTGGGCCGCCCGTTCGGTCCCCACTGGCTGCGGACTACTGATCGACATAGGCTCGACGACGACCGACATCATTCCCTTGTCCGGCGGGATTCCCGTTCCCGAAGGCCGGACCGACTTGCAGCGACTGCAATCGGGAGAACTCGTCTACACCGGCGTCCGCCGCACCCCCGTCTGCGCGGTGACGTCTCACGTGCCGCTGAATGGCGTCCAATGCCCGCTCTCGGCGGAGCTGTTCGCCACGATGCTCGACGTCTATCTGATCCTTGGCGACATTCGCGAAGTTCCGTCCGAGCGGGATACGGCGAACGGTCGCCCGGCGACGATTCCGTCGGCCTGCGACCGTCTGGCGCGGATGCTCTGCGCCGATGTGACGGAAGTGACTTTCGCCGAACTTGCATCAATCTCCCGGTCGATCGCCAATTCACAGGAGTCGCAACTCAGGTCTGCGGTCAACGCGGTCCACCAGCGGCTCCCGGGCGAGTGCGAGCTGGTGATCGTGTCCGGGGAAGGGGGCTTTCTGGCGGAGCAGATGCTGCAGGGACTGCCGGACTATCAGCAAATTCCCCGGCTGTCGCTCGCCGAATCCCTGGGCCCGGAGCATTCCCAGGCGGCCTGTGCGTACTCCCTTGCCCGCCTGGCCCGCGAACGCCCCATTTCATAACCGCCCCGAATGTATCTCCCTCTGCCAATTTGTTCCTGTGCCACTTTGCCACTCCTTCAATTGACCGCGGGCGCGCATGGGCTAGAATCAGAGCCGCTGAGGAGGCCCGGCCGGGCGCTCCTTATGACGGCTGATTCCGTGCGGCGGTCTCAATTCGCTTCGAGCGAGACCGTTGCTCCCGTGTCGTACACGCCTGTCGGCGGTGCGGCGTCCGGGTCTGCCGGAACAGTCCCATGGCCATTGAGCGAAGCGGACAACCTGGCAAGGAGCACGCGCCGGTGCAAGTGGCGATTACCTGCCGTCACGGCAGTCTTAAACCCGACCTCAATGAGTACATTACGCGGAAGTCCGAAAAGCTGCTGACGTATTTCGAGCGCGTGACCCAGATTCTGGTCACGCTCGATTTCCTCGACGGGCGCGTGCGCACGGAAATCCTGGTGGATGCCGAGCACAAGCACAATTTCGTGGCGCACGCCGAGGGAGACGATGCGACGGCGACGTTTGATGGCGCCCTGCACAAGATGGAACAGCAGATTCGCAAATATAAGGAGAAAGTGCAGGACCACCGGCGGGACCGGCCGCTGAACGAAATGCTCGATGCGGATTCCGGGGACGGCGAGATAGAATAGACGCGTTCATTCACTGCGGCTGCCGTCGGGGTGCGTCGCCGAAGCGTCCCGCCCAGTTTCGTGCTCCGCTGCGAACAGACCGACCGCGGCCACGAGGGCGGAGACCAGACAGCGTGTGGATATGTGATTGCCGTTCAAGCCTGACGGCCAGGCGGGCGGCCACCCGTTTCGGCGCCGATGCCGATCAAGGAGAGATGCATGAAGTTGACTGAATTTGTCGTGGAGCGCGCGATCATTCCCGATCTGAAAGCGACCACAAAGGACGCGGCGATTCGGGAAATGGTCTCCGGCCTGCGCAGCGCAGGGCGGATTGCCAACGATCACGATGGACAGATCGTCGGCGCCATCCTGAAGCGCGAAGAGCTCGGATCGACCGGCATCGGACGCGGCGTGGCGGTCCCGCACACCAAGCATCCCTCCGTGGACTCGCTGATCTGCACTGTGGCGATCAGCCGCGGCGGTCTCGACTTCGCCAGCCTCGACGGTGAAGACGTCTACATCCTGTTCCTGCTGATTTCACCTCCGGACCGTCCGGGAGACCACCTCCGCGGACTGGAAACGATTACCCGCCACCTCAAAAGTGACGACTTTTGTCGGTTTCTGCGGCAATCGTCGACGCAGGCCCA
Organism: Planctomycetaceae bacterium; assembly: GCA_046349775.1. Classification (GTDB taxonomy): domain Bacteria; phylum Planctomycetota; class Planctomycetia; order Planctomycetales; family Planctomycetaceae; genus JAEUIG01. The sequence continues at coordinate 12,649 of JAXMBS010000056.1, forward strand.
AGTTTGGGATCTGCTGAGCGAAGCCGACGCCGCACAGGCCTGACGCCGCGCTCGGGAGCCAGGGACGCGTCTGTGTGCTCCCGGCGCATCACACCAGAATTGTTCGGCTGGTGAACCGCCGCATTCGCCGGTCGTCGTACAAGCCCCCCGTCCTGCCGGACCTCATCGCCACGTGTTGTTCGTCGCCGCCCCCGCCCGGAAGCGGACACTGAACTAATATGATCCGTCGCACCGTGACCGTGACGCTCGAAAACGGACTGCACATGGTCCCGGCGTCCACCATCGCCAGGGCGGCGCGGGACTTTCGCGGCCATCTTGTCCTGCGTCACGACCACATCACCGCTGATGCGCATTCCGTGCTCGACCTGCTGCAACTCAAGGCCGAGTACGGCGTCGTCCTCGAAATCGAAGCCGATGGAGACGGCGCGGCGGACGTCGTAAACGCGATCGAACGCCTGTTCATCTCCAATTTCGCCGTGCAGCAGCCGGCCGGCGCGCCCGGTGCAGGGACGCCTGATCCATGATCGTCAAGCACGGCGTCGCGGTCTCACCGGGGGTGGCCATCGGCCCGGCCATGGTGCTCGGCGCCGCGAGTTATCGCATTCCCCGACGCTTCATCCGCGCCGACGGCGTGGAAGCCGAGGTCGCCCGGTTCCGCTGCGCGCTCGACACCGTCTGCGAAGAAATCTCGACGAACGAGCAGCTCGCGTCCGAGCAGATCGGCAAGGAGTACGGCGCCATTTTCGGCGCACATCTCCAGTTGGCCCGCGACCCCAGGCTGATTCGCGAAGTCGACGAGCTGGTTCGCAAGCGGCATTACTCTCCCGAGTTCGCCGCGTCACAGGTGCTCCGGCGCTACGCCCGGCAGTTGCAGAGCCTGGGGAACCCGTATCTCGCTGAGCGGGCCACCGATCTGTTCGACCTGGAGCGGCGCATTCTCAGCAACCTGCTGAACGAGCAACGCGAGGACCTGACAAATCTGACCGACGACGTCATCGTCCTGGCCCACAACCTGACTCCCAGCGAAACGGCTTCGCTGGACCGCAAGCACGTCCTCGGGTTTGCGACGGAAATCGGCGGCGTGACGAGCCACACGGCGATTCTGGCCGGGGCGCTGGAATTGCCCGCCATCGTCGGCGTCGGAAACTTCCTGCCGGAGGTTTCCGGCGGCACGATCGTGATCCTCGACGGCAACCACGGTGAGTTGCTGATCGATCCGGAAGAGGACACCATCGCCCGGTACCGCGACACCGCGAAGAAGGCCCGTGCGGTCGCCGCCCGCATGCTGTCTCGCGGGACTCAGATTGCCGAAACCAAAGACCGGGTGCGGGTTCACGTCTTCGGCAATATCGAGTTTCCCGAGGAGGCCGACCACTGTATCGAGCGCGGCGCCGACGGCATCGGACTCTATCGCACGGAGTTCCTGTACCTCGCCGGCGCTCAAGAGCGCACAGAACAGGACCATTACGACGCTTATCGGACCGTCATCGAACGGGTCGGCGACCGGCCGGTCGTCATCCGCACGCTCGACCTGGGGGCCGACAAGGTCACGGGCGCCATGGCGGAAGAGTTCGAAAGCGGCGCCAATCCGGAACTGGGCCTCCGCAGCATCCGACTGAGCCTCGACAACCTGCAACTGTTCAAAACCCAGCTCCGCGCGATCCTGCGGGCGGCGACATCGGGCCGGGTCAGTGTCATGTTCCCGTTGATTTCCTCGCTGCTCGAGCTGCGGCAGGCCAAGATGATCGTCGAGGACGTCAAGGAAGATTTGACGGACGAGGGGATCCCGTTCAATCCCTCGGTCCCCATCGGGATCATGGTGGAAGTGCCGTCGGCCGCCTTGATGGCCCCGGAATTCGCGCGGGAAGTCGACTTTTTTTCTATCGGCACCAACGATCTCATCCAATATACTCTCGCCGCCGACCGGTCCGATCCGGCGGTTGCGAAATACTACAACTCTGCTGATCCGGCCGTCTTGCGGCTCATCCGCATGGTCGTCCGTGCCGCCGCCGAGCGAAATGTCCCGGTGACGGTCTGCGGGCAGATGAGTTCGGATCCGAAGTTTGTGCCGCTGTTTGTGGGATTAGGGCTGCGCACGCTCAGCACAACGCCGCTGGCCGTGCCCGAAGTTAAGGAAGTCATTCGCAGCCTCACGATCGCACAGGCGGAACAGATCGCTGCGTCAGCGCTGGAACTGGAGCTGGCCCGCGACATCGAGGGATTTTTGCGAGGCGAGTTAAAGCGAATTTGTCCGGACCTGGCCGACTAGCCACCGTCCACGGGCGGCACCGACGTGCCGGCCGACACGAAATTACTGGTGACGAACAGAGTGCTTCAGACACGTCCCGTTCATTTCCGGGGGACTGCGCCCGCCGAACAAGCGCCGTGCAGTGCTGCTGCGACTGACCAGCCTTTGGCTGGCGAAGGCTTCCTACTGCTGCCGGCCGGCGCATTGGCGCCCGTGGCAGCCGTCGGACGCCTGCCGACGTCTGTCCTGATCGAGGGCAGATGCGGCGCAGCCGATGGCCTGGGAACCGGACGTGGGTGGCAGCCCGCGGGCCCGCCAACAGGCGACCCGCTTCTCGCACGGTCGCCTGCGGCGACCGGCGTCGGCGAAAGGTGCTTTCCCCATCGTGCGCCCGGCCTGCGCACAGTGGCCGGCACATCGCCGCGGCTGACCCACAGCCCCGCACTCGGCAACGACCCGCACGGGCGTCCCGTTCGTCACCCCAGACGAGGGGACCCGCATGAAGAAGGAAATGCTTGTCAACGTCCTCCAGCCGGAGGAGAGCCGGATCGCCATCATTGAAGATGGCGTGCTCGAAGAACTCTATGTCGAGCGGATCAGCCAGGGAAACCTGGTCGGCAACATCTACAAGGGCCGCGTCGTCAATATCGAGCCGAGCATCCAGGCGGTGTTCGTCGATTTCGGCGTCGGCCGCAACGGCTTCCTCCACGTCAGCGACGTCGAGTACCAGTATTACAAGCACCTCGTCAGCGAGCAGGAGCAGAACGGCGGACCGCCGCAGGATGACGACGAGGACGACGACTTCGAGTCCGAACCGCGCGGCCGCGGCGGCGATCGTGATCGCGGACGCAACGGTGGCAGGGGTGGACGCGGCGGGCGCCGTTTCAACGAACGCAGCGCCCGCAACAAGCCTCCCATTCAGGAAATCTTCCAGCGCGGCAGCGAAGTGCTGGTCCAGGTCATCAAGGAAGGCATCGGCACGAAGGGACCAACCCTCTCAACCTACATCAGCATTCCCGGGCGCTATCTCGTGCTGATGCCCGCGCTCCAGCGCGTCGGCGTCAGCCGCAAAATCGCCGATGAAGGCGCCCGCCGCCAGCTCCGCCAGATCCTGCGCGACATCAAGCCCCCCGAAGGACTCGGCTTCATCGTCCGCACCGCCGGCGTTGATCGCTCCGCCCAGGAACTCGAGCGCGACTTGCAGTATTTGCTCCGCCTGTGGCGCACAATCGTCCGCCGCATTAAAAAGCAGTCCTCTCCGGTCGACATCTACGAGGAGAGCGACATGATCACCCGTACGATCCGCGACATCTACACGGGCGACATCGAAGCTGTCTGGATCGACGAACCCCGTGCCTACGAACGCGCCAAGGAGTTCATGGAAGTCGTCATGCCCAAGCATGCCGACTGCATCCGGCTCTACGACGGCAAGGAGCCGATCTTCCATAAGTACAAGGTCGAATCCGAAATCGACCGCATCCAGAGCCGCCACGTCCCGCTGTCGGGAGGCGGTTCTCTCGTGATCGATCAAACGGAAGCCCTCGTCGCGATCGACGTCAACAGCGGCAGCTTCCGCGTGGACGACGACGCCGAGCAGACCGCGTTCCAGGTGAACCTCAAGGCAGCCGAGGAAATCGCCCGCCAGATCCGACTCCGCGACCTCGGTGGCGTGATCGTCAACGACTTCATCGACATGCGCGACGAACGTCACCGTCGCCAGGTCGAGCGCAAGCTTCGCGACTGCGTGCGCCGCGACCGGGCCCGCACGAAGGTGCTGCGGATCAGCCCGTTTGGCATCATCGAGATGACTCGCCAGCGGATTCGCCCGTCGCTCCGTCGCAGCGTCTACGAAGACTGCCCCTGTTGCCGGGGCGTCGGCCAGGTCAAAACCGCCGAAAGCATGGCGATTGAGGTCATGCGGACTCTCATGACGAATGCCAGCCTACCCGATGCCCGCCGCGTCGAATTGGAGGTCCACCAGCGCGTCGCCGACTACCTGATCAACAAGAAACGCCGCGAAATGACGCACCTGGAGGAAGGCTACAACGTCGTCGTCCACATCAATGTGGGCCTGAACGTCCTCCCTGAGCACCTCCGCGTCAGAGTTCTGAACGACATCGGCGAGGAAATCGCCGGCATGCCACCCGAGACTCGTATTCCTATCGCTGAACGCTTATGATTTGTGTTCGTAACCCCACTGAGCCACCAGGGTTTATCCCCGTGGCATGACGTTGATCCTGGATGGCATCGCGTCGCCAGACCCTCTACCCCTTTCGAATTTCGACATTCGGATTTCGGATTTAAGGCACTCCCATGTTTGCGATCGTTGAAGACGGCAGCCGGCAACTCCGCGTCCAGGAAGGGGATACCTTCCAGATTGATTACCGCGACGGCGCCGAGCCGGGCCAGACTCTCACTCTCGGGCGTGTGCTGCTCGCCAATGGCGGCGGCCCCAGCGTGATCGGCGCCCCGGAAATCGCCGGCGCTTCCGTCGAAGCCGAAGTCGTCGAGCCCCTCGTCAAGGGGGACAAGCTCGAAGTGCAGAAATTCCGCCGCCGCAAGAACGTCCGCCGGCACACCGGCCACCGCCAGAAGTACACCTCGGTTCGCATCAGTCGCATCAAAGTCCCCGGACTGAAGATCATCGAATCGACCGACGAAAAGAAGTAGACACGTTTGCGATACTAGTCCGAAGCGCTAGCGAGGGTGTCGGACTCCACGTAGCCTCGCGGTGTCCGCACATCATGGATGTCACGCCCTTCGCCCAACGAAGGGCGTGGCGCGTTGATGCTCAACTAAAAAATCCCCCCCCCTGCGTCGATCGACGACTCACCACAGTTGATCGACTTCCCCCCGCCGACGGACCGGCATGATTTCCCAGGCCTCCTCATGTCCGCCCGCCTCTCGCGTCGCCGATTCCTGCAACATTCGGCCGCTGCCGCCGCTACGGCTTTCGCCGCACCCGGCATTCTGAATGCCGCCATCCGCCGCCAGGAGCTCCACGTCGCCTGTGTCGGCTGCAAGAACATGGCCTTTGCCGATCTCTCCAACATCGGCTCCCACCCGGCCGTCAAATTCGTCGGCTTCTGCGAGATCGACTCCAGCCGCTTCGACGAAGCGGACAAGGCCTTCCCCGGCGTTCCGCACTTCACCGACTATCGCGAGATGATCGCCCAGCTCGGGGACTCGGTCGATGCCATCCAGGTCACCACTCCCGATCACACGCACGCCCCGGCCGCGATGACGGCCATCCGCGCCAATAAGCACGTCTGGGTTCAGAAGCCGCTTACGCATACCGTCTGGGAAGCCCGCCAGCTTCGCCTCGCCGCCGAGAAGCGCGGCCTCATCACCCAGATGGGCAACCAGATCCATTCGCACGAAGCCTACCGCACCGGCGTCCGCCTCATCCGCGAAGGCGCCATCGGCAAGATCAAGGAAGTCCATTCCTGGGTCGGCATCGACGGCCGCAACTGGAACCACGTCACCGAGCGTCCCCCGGAAGCCCCCGTCCCTGCCGGCGTCGATTGGAATCTCTGGATCGGCGCCGCCCCGATGCGCCCCTACGCTGAGAAGGTGTACCATCCGTTCAACTGGCGCGACTGGCAGGATTTCGGCTCCGGCGCCCTCGGCGACTTTGGCTGCCACATCCTCGACCCGGTCTTTGGCGCCCTCGGCCTCACCGCGCCGTTGACCGTCCGCGCCGACCACGAAGGAACCAACCACGAAGTCTGGCCCGGCCCGGAAACCGTCACGTACGTCTTCCCGGGCACCGATCGCACCGTCGGCGACAAGATCCAGATCATCTGGCGCGATGGAGGCCTCAAGCCGGCCCCCGAGCTCGCCCAGATGCCGGCCGACGATAAGCTGCCGGACTCCGGCTCGCTGTTCATCGGTGAAGGAGGCACGATGGTCCTCCCGCACGTCGCCATGCCGCGGCTCTATCCCAAGGAGAAGTTCGCAAGCTTCCCCGTCCCCATGGAAATGGGACTCAGCCACTGGCACGTCTGGATCGACGCGATCCGCGCCGGCACCCAGACCAGCGACGGCTTCCACTACGCCGGTCCGCTGACCGAAACCGTCCAGTTGGGCAACGTCGCCGCCCGCCTGCCTGGCCGCGAACTGCAATGGGACGCGGCTGCCCTCAAGGTGGCCAACGTCGCCGAAGCGAATCCGCTGCTCACGAAGACCTACCGCAAAGGCTTCGAAGTCGAACCGGCCTGAGCAGCGGCGGGAGGGGCATCTGGCGGTGAATCAGCCGGGTTGGAGATTTCCGGCGCGTGGCCGATGGCCCGCCAGAGGGCGAGTTCGGCCTGGCTGTATTCAATCACGGCGTTGACGTAACGATTGCGGGCGAGCGCCAGCGCGGCAATGGCCTGCTGGGCTTCGATCGGCCGCAGCTCCTTTCCGCGAATGCCGTTGAAGTTCAGCGGCAGCGCGTCGGCGGCGGCGGCAATCTGCTGCTCCGTGAGGGGAATCTGTTCACGGCGGAGGCGGGCCTGGTGCCAGGCGGCGGCGACTTCCTGCGCCACGCGGTCGCGGTTGGCCTGGTATTCGATGCAAGCCTGCCGGTACTGGCTTTCGCGTTCACGAATCAGGGCGCGGTTGCCGAAGCCCAGGTTCCGCACTTCCCAGACGGCGAGAGCATCGACGTCGACCCGTCCGCCGAAGTCGCCGAAGTGGGAATTGATGCCGCCGCCGACTGTCCCGCCTCCGGTGCCGACATACAGGCTCGGCACCCACGGGCGTAACTGCTCCTGTGAAATCCGCGCGTCGGTGGCATTGACCTGGGCATAATCGCGGGAAACTTCAGGACGCGAGCGGACTCCCTGGGCAATGAGCGAATCCAGCGCGACGTCCGGTGAGATCATCTCAATCGGGACGGGCTGGGACTCCAGGGCGTACAGGACCACATTCGGATCGAGACGCAGGCGTCGGACGAGTTCGGTCGACGAGACGCGGACGCGCTCTTGTGCCGACAGCAGTTCGCGGCGGCGGTCGGCGAGATCGGCGCGGGCACGCTGATCGTCTGCGGTGAGCCCCAATCCGGTCCGGGCGAAATCGGACGTGATCTGGACCAGCGCTTGTGCATTCTCGACCGCTTCCTGCGCGATGGCGGCCTGGGCCTGGGCGCGGACGAGTTCGAGGTAGAAGTACGATACTTCCAGCAGCGTGTCGTTGAACGCTGCCGACGCGTCAAAGTTGGCACGATTGGCGCGCTGGCGAGCGGCGAGCGGTTCAAAGATCACATCGACCGGGGAGAGGTCGACCATCAGGCGCGCCGGGGGATTGCCGCCGCCGGCGAGTGGCGAATTTCCGAAGCCGGCGCCGCCGCCGACGAACAGCGACTGCCGGTTGGTGGTGATGATCTGACCGTCAATCTGCTGCAGTTGCCCGGAATGCTGGCTGTAGCCGAGACCGCCGGTGATGTTGGGGACCCACATCACCTTCGCGCTATCGGCCGCGCATACGCTTCGCGGACGCGGCATCCTGCGCAGGGCGACCTGGAGGTTGCTCGATCCGGCGAGGTACAGCGCGGTCGAAAGGGTGATCGGACGCGGTCGTTGGGCTGCTCGACGTCGGGGATCGGCGTCTGCGAAACGTGTGGACCGGGGGGCGGTGATTCCTCAACGAGAGTCGTCCGGACGATTTCGACATCCTCCGGTGCGGCACTGCGCTTGCAGAGGACGCTTGGAAGGCGCCCGGCCGGGCCGCGCCAGTTCACCAGCGCCCATATCTCGACCGGTCGAACGCCGCAGCAGATTGCGACGGGGTACGTCGTCGCTCGATCGCGGGGAAAGCGTCGCTGTTACCGGCCGTTTGCGTGCGATCCGTCTCGGAGCAGACGTCGGGGATCGTTCCGCCGGCGCAGCAGCGGCTCCGGCGGGTCTGCGCGTCTGGGCGGCTGACCGTGGGCGCACCGGCGATCGCCGGCGCTTCTTCCAGCACCGAACAGCCCCGGCCGCGATCACAGATGTCAACATGGCACAGCAACGCATGCCGCCTCCCTGGCGAGCTGGTCAGACCGCGTCCCTGCGGTCCGTTGACACCGGTAGATTCGACAGATTGGGTGCGACCGGTCAGGAGAATCGCAGAACCGTCGCCCTGCCAGGTTTTCAGGGGCGGCGGGCAGCGTTAGACTCGACGCAGGCGTTACGACTGGACCGCGCGGTCGAGCGTAAGTCCAATCACGTCTTCCGGCCGCATTGCCGGACCGCAGTTGGCGGCGCCTCTCCATGCGACTCACCCTGGCTGCACTCCGGCGCCCCCTGACCGTCATGGTCGTTGCGATCGCCGTTGCGCTCGGCAGCTTTCTGGCCGTCGGCGGTTCCCTTTGCGATCAGTTCGGGATTCCCTACCCGGCCGGACTGCCGCAGGGGATGGATGTCGACATCTTTCCGGCTCTGAACCTGCCGGTGATCTACGTCGCGCAGCCGTACGGCGGGATGGACCCGGCCCAGATGGAGGGCTACCTCACCAACTACTACGAGTACCACTTTCTGTACATCACCGGCATCCACCACGTGGAGTCGCGCAATGTGCAGGGCATGGCGCTGATGAAACTGTACTTCCATCCCGGCACCAATATGCCGCAGGCAATGGCGGAGACGATCAACTACGTGAACCGCTCGCAGGCCTTCATGCCGGCCGGAACGGTGTCGCCGTTTGTGATGCGATTCGACACGGGGAGCGTGCCGGTCGGGTACCTGGTGCTGTCTAGCGAGACGCGGTCGATCGCCGAGATTCAGGACCTGGCGTTGTTCCGCGTGCGTCCGATGTTCGCGAGCCTGCCGGGCGTCTCCGCGCCGCCCCCCTTCGGAGGCGCGCAGCGGACGGTGGTCGTGACGGTCGATCCGCGGCGGTTGGAAGCGTACGGGATGGCGCCCGACGAAGTGATCGCCGCCCTCACGAAAGGGAACACGATCAGCCCGTCGGGCAATATTCCGGTCGGCGACAAGTGGCCGATCGTGCCGGTCAACTCGGTGGTCCGCGAAGTCGGCGAACTGAACAGCATCCCGATCCGGCCCGGCGCGCAGACGGTGTATCTTCGCGACGTGGCGAAGGTGAAGGACTTCATGGATGCGCCCACCGGATACGCGCTGGCCAACGGGCGGCGCGCGGTCTACATCCTCGCGACGAAACGCGCCGATGCCTCGACGCTGAGCGTGATCAACAACATCAAGCGCGCGATTCCCGACATGCAGGCGGTGCTGCCGCCGGACATCAAAGTCACCTTCGAGTTCGACCAATCGCCGTACGTGACGCGGGCCGTGGCCGGCGTCGTCACCGAAGGCCTGCTGGGCGCGTGCCTCGTCGGACTGATGATCCTGCTGTTTCTTCGGGACTGGCGGAACTCGCTGGTCGTGGTGCTGAACATTCCGCTGGCGCTGATGAGCGCCCTGGTCGCGTTGTGGATCACGGGACAGACGATCAACGTCATGACGCTCGGCGGCTTGGCGCTGGCGATCGGGATTCTGGTCGATGAGGCGACGGTCGAGATCGAAAACATTCACACGCGCATGTCGCACGGCGAGCCCGCGGCCGTCGCGGTCCGCAACGGCACGCTCGTCACGGCGATTCCCCGGCTGCTGGCGATGCTGTGCATCCTGGCGGTGTTCGTGTCGTCGTTCTTCATGGAAGGGGCGGCCCGGGCGCTGTTCGTCCCGCTGTCGCTGGCCGTCGGGTTCTCGATGATTGCTTCATACGTGCTCTCGAGCACGTTCGTGCCGGTGTTGTGCGTATGGCTATTGGGCGAGCGGTCAGGCGTCAGCGGTCAGCGATTAGAAAACGAACATCATGTCGAGCGGCTACGCGGCGCGTATGAGCGGTTCCTGGCGCCTCTGGTGGCGGCTCGAGCCATCGTCGTGCCGGCGTATCTGGTGGTGAGCATACTGGGGATTGCGGTGCTGGCGCCGTGGCTGGGGCGGGAGATCTTTCCGCTGGTGGATGCCGGACAGTTTCGGATGCGGCTGCGCGCGCCGGACGGGACGCACATCAACCGGACCGAGGAGATCGCCAAGCAGGCGCTAAAACTCGTCGCGGACGAAGTCGGGCCTGAGAACGTCGAACGAACGCTGGGCTATGTCGGTGCGATTCCGTCGAGCTATCCGATCAACGCCGTATTCCAATGGTCGCGCGGACCGGAAGAGGCCATTTTGCTGGTCGCTACAAATGATGCTGCGGGGATCGGCCTGGCCGAGCTAAAGGAACGCCTGCGACAGAAGTTCTCGGAAAAGCTGCCGGACGTGCGGGTGTCGTTCGAGCCGGCGGAGATCACCAGCGAAGTGATGAGTTTCGGTGCGCCGACCCCGGTGGAAGTTTCGGTCAACGGGCCGAACTTTGCCGACACACGGAAGTTCGCGGGCCTGGTATTTGCGGAACTCGGAAAGGTCCACGCGCTGCGGGATCTGCAGTATGGCCAGTCGCTCGACTACCCGACGATCGAAGTCAAAGTTGACCGTGAGAAAGCCGGTCTGGCCGGATTGACCCCGGCCGACGTCTCGCGATCCCTGGTGACGGCCACGTCTTCGAGCCGGTTCGTCGTTCCCAATTTCTGGGCCGATCCGAAATCGGGAATTGCCTACCAGGTGCAGGTGGAGATTCCGCGCCCTGTCGTCCGTGCGACCGACGGCGTGCCGATGGTGCAGTCGCCGGAGGATCTCGGGCGCATCCCCTTGAAGCGCAGCGGCGACAGTCAGGTCCTGATTCGCGATGTGGCGACTCTCGCTCCCGGGACCATGCCCGGACAGTACGACCGGTACAACATGCGTCGACAGGTGACGATGACAGCCAACATCGCAGGGGCCGATCTCGGTTCCGTCGGCAATTCCATCATTGCCGCATTGAAGCGGGCCGGCGATCCGCCGACAGGGTGCAAAGTCGAAGTTCGCGGACAGGTGCCGCCGATGCAGGAAATGCAGTCGGGGCTGACGATCGGGCTCGCACTCGCCGTGATCGCCGTGTTTCTGCTGCTGGCGGCGAATTATCAGTCGGTGAGACTGTCGCTCGCGACAATCTCCACAGTGCCGGCCGTGGTGCTCGGCGTTGTGCTGATGTTGCTGGTCACGCGGACCACGCTCAACATCCAGTCGTTCATCGGCGCCATCATGGCCATCGGCGTGGCGATGGCGAACGCCATCCTGCTCGTGACGTTCGCCGAAACTCGCCGGCACGAGGGACTCGTCGCCGGTGACGCGGCCGTCCAGGGGGCCGCCGGTCGCCTGCGAGCCATCCTGATGACCAGCCTGGCGATGATCGCCGGCATGCTGCCGATGGCGCTCGCGATCGGCGCGGCCGGCCACCAGAACGCGCCGCTGGGTCGGGCGGTCATCGGCGGTCTGGGGGCGGCGACGATTGCGACTCTGTTCGTGCTGCCGTGCGTGTTCGCGCTGCTACAGGGACAGGCCGGCACGGCGTCCGCGTCGCTTGATCCCAGCGATCCCCAAAGTTCGCACTATGTGCCCGCCGCCGCGGCTGCAGGAGTCAACCGATGAAATGCCACAGTGCCTGTCTGCTGCCAACCATTATGGCTGGTCTGCTGCTGTTTGCCGCGGGTTGCGGACGCTCAAGCACGGCGGAAGCTGCGAAGAGCACAGGAACGCCGACCGTGGAGCGAGTCACGGCCGGCCATCCTCAGCGAAAGGACCTCACGCTGACGACGACACAGCCGGCGGGAGTAAAGTCGTACGACGCGACACCGCTGTCACCGAGAGTCGCGGGAAATGTCGGCGAAGTGCTGGTGAATATCGGCGACCGGGTCAAAGGCGGCCAAGTACTCCTCAAAATCGACGCTCCGGAAATGCTGGACGAACGCCGACAGAAGCAGGCGCAGCGCAATCAGGCAGAGGCCGAGGTCGGCCAGGCACAGGCGGGCATCGTCTCTGCCGAAGCAGAAGTGACCGCGGCCAAAGCCAGGACGGCGCAGGCTGAGGCGGCTTTGTTACGCGCCGCCGCGGCGCGGGAACAGTATCAGGCGGAGTTCACACGGATCTCGGAATTGGCGAAGGCCCGATCGGTGACCGAGCAGCTTGTGGATGAAACTCGTGCCAAGCTCCGGGCCGCGGAGGCCGGTGAGCGCGAGGCACAGTCTGGGATCGAAGTCGCTCGGTCAGAGGTACTTGAGAGCGAGGCCAAGCTCACTCAGGCGCAGGCCAATCTCACGGCGGCAACCGCCCGTCAGGAAGTCGCAGCTGCCAACCTCGCCTACGTGGAGACGATGTTGGGCTATCTGGAAGTCAAGGCCCCGTACGACAGCGTCGTGACGTTGCGCAACGTCGATCCTGGCCATTATGTGAGATCCTCCGCTGAAAACGCGGCCGCGGTGCTGGCGGTCGCGCGGATGGACAAGCTGCGCGTCTATCTGGACGTGCCGGAAGCAGAGGCCGGGTTTGTCTCCGACGGCGATCCGGCGTTCGTTCGCGTGCAGGCGCTGTCAGGCCGCGAATACACGGCCAAGGTCAGCCGCACGAGTTGGGCGCTCGCGAATGAAAACCGCTCGCTGCGCGTGGAGATCGATATTGAGAATCAGGACGACCTGCTGCGTCCCGGAATGTACGCGACCGTAAAGATCACACTCGACCAGCGCCCGAACGTGCTCACCTTGCCGGCGACGGCCGTCGTGCGCGACGGAACGCAGACGCAGGTGTGCGTCGTTCGAGACGGAAAGATCGCTCGCACGCCGGTGCACCTGGGGTTGCGGGCCGGTGACGACGTCGAGATCGTCTCCGGAGTGACGGAGGCGGACGAGGTGGTACTGATCCGGTCGGATGGACTCGCGGACGGTCAGGCAGTGGAGATCAATCCGCCGCCGAAATAGACATCTGTGGGCGCGGTGGGCTACTCCTCGCCACCCGCGTTCGCAGACGACAGTCACCGGCCTCAATGCTATTTCTTTGCATCACGCTGCATCGGGATGTCGTTGACGTTGTCTTTGTCTTTATGAATCGTGAATTCGAGCTGCGAGTCACGGTTGTATCGCGGCGGCACGACTTCCTGGAATTCTTCGACCATGTCGATCGGTGGCCCCGCGGTCTCGACGGCAACCGGCGACTTGACAACCCGGCCCGTCTTCTGAACCGAGCGGATTTCGACACGATTTGTCCCGACGACCGGTCCCTCGGCGGCCGCGAGGTCGTAACGGCCATTAACGATCGGGCCGCCGGACGCGGGGCCTTGCGTGTCGCCGCTGGGGAAGAACGTGATTGTGCCTTCGCTGAGCGGGACACCGTCGAGCGTCACGCGGCCAGAAGCGGCGGCGCGCGGCCAAGGGTCGTCAGGCTGCGAGCAGCCGACAAGCGCAAGCACCAATGCCGCCGCGAGCGAAGCTGCGGGCGGACTCTGTTGGCGGCAGCAGGTTCGGACGGAGACTCCGTCCGTCGTGGACGCGGATTCAGAACTCGCCAACGATCTCCGTCCCCTGAATGGTTGCCAATCCGCGCCAGGTGCGCAGATCGATGTTGTTGCTGGTGAACCGGACGCTGCCGTCGGCCAGCAGGATGTGCACGCCGCCGACATGCCGGCTGCGTGAAGCGGCCGTGTGATCGAGGTTCGGCAGTCCGCTGGATTCACTGATGCCGTTGACGCAGGGCAGATTGAGCTCCGGCGCATTGACGCACCAGACATGCGTGGCCAGCGGCGGCGGAGGCGTCGTCGGCGAGAGGCGATCCGGCAGCCGGCTGTTGGGCGTCAGTTCGGTCCAGATCTGGCTGCCGCCCGCCTTGTCCGACCAGATAAATCCGCGATAGTCGTCGGCAGTGCCGGTCAGATATTCCCCCATCACCATCGAGTTGCTCGTGCCGTCGACGATGTCTCGGATCTTCGCGCCCCAGTTCAGCCCGAAACAGGCCAGCAACTTTGGGTCGCGCGTCTCGATTGCGGACACGTTCAGTCCGTGAAAGAAACCCAAGTAGTTGCTGAGGAAGTGCGGCGCAGGTCGGTTCACGTCACCTCCGATGAGGCCGCAATACTTGATCGAGCCGCCCATGCCGTCGCTGGGGCAGTAGAACGTCGGCACGACGGCGCCCGTCGCGAGGAAATTGTTGCCGAACCACACCAATCCCGGCGCGGTCGGACGATTCACAAAGTCCACATTGTTGTAGACGGGCGCCTGGTCGAGGTACGGCAGGATGTGCACGACATACGTCGTCCGGGGAGGGCGGCCATACGCGGTCCCACCGGCAGGGTTGCCTTCATTCACGCTGCCCGGCGGAAACTGCTGACCGACGTCGTGGTAGTTGTGCAGCGCCAGTCCCAGCTGTTTGAGATTGTTGCGGCACTGGGTCCGCCGCGCCGCTTCGCGGGCCTGCTGCACGGCCGGCAGCAGCAGCGAGACCAGGATCCCAATGATGGCGATCACGACCAGCAGTTCGATGGTGTAGGCCGCGCTGTTGCATGTGCTGTCCCCTTGTGTGTTCGAGTCTGCAATCACCTCGCGGCTGGTCCGTCCGAACTGCGCATTACGAGAACGCGGACGCTGGCTGTCAAGGATGGCGCGGTTGTCCGCAGGCCATCACAGTCCGTGCTGCGCGCGGAGACGTCGCGAGGCTTCGACGATCGCCGCGAGTTTCGCCTCCGCCACCGCGCACGATGCGATCGGACGGTCCGCAAACGTGGCGAATCCGCAATCGGGATTAAGCAGTACGCGTTCGACTCCCAAGGCCGCGATCGCGGCCGCGCCCCGGCGAACGATCTCTTCGGCGGTTTCCACGCGGTCGAGCTTCTGGTTCACCACGCCCACGCCGATCCGCAGCTCGGGCGGCAGCGCACGCAGCGAATCCAGTTCGCCCGCGCGCGGAGTGCAGAGTTCAAGAAACAGCTGGCCGACATTCAGGCGCGAGAGCATCGGCACGAGCGGACCGTAGTCGCCGGAGAGCGCGACGCTCTCATCGCGGCTCCAGTTGCCGCGACAAACGTGCACGGCCGTGCGTGCACGGGGAAATCCCTCGACCACGCGGTTGATCAGGCCGGCGGCGAAGTCCAGTTCTTCGCGAGGCGCGCGGCGAAAGCACTGAGGGCGGCGCACGTAGGCTCCGCGATTGTCGCGGTGCGCCAAACACGACCTCCGTCAATACCGGCTCGTCGAACTGCATGCACGAGAGCGCTGCACCAGCCGCGAAGAGGTCCGTCAATTCGTCGCGCAATGCCCGCACGATGTCGTCCGCCAGGTCTTCTCGCCTCTGGTAGACTTTGTCGGAGACGCATTCCAGCCACATCGTCCGCGTCAACAGGTACGGACCCGGCAGTGCCACTTTGATCGGCCTTGATGTCCGCGTCTGCGCGAACTGCAGCTCAGGGACGACGATAGGACTCCGACGTGCAGGCTTCCCGAACACGGCGGGATGGCGGACAGTCTCGGCGGGCACATCGAGCGCGCCGGAGTTCGTCGCGGAATTTGTCCGGTTCTTCGACATACGGCAGCAGATCGACAATCGGCACGAGCTGGCAGTTTTCCAGACGATTGCCGATAAAGCTGGCGTAACTGTCCCGGCGTTGCTCGCCATCGGTCACCACATCCACGCCGGCGCGCTCCTGGGCGGCGATGACGTCGGCCACGGCCAGATCGGCGATGGCCTGAAAGTGCATCGGATATCTGGCCCGACAAAGTGCTGCGGCAGCGGCCAGCACCTGCGGCGACCAGGGCCAACTGCCGATCCCCATCGCGGACAGCGCGGCTGCGTCCGGCGCTGTCCAGGCAGCGCAGCGGCTGCGGCTCCCGGAGCGGACTTTCATTTGCGAGCACCCCCGTTCCGGCCCTCGCCGGCATGCAGGCGTCTGCGCCTCTTTTGCACTCGAAACTGCGGCTCAGGCCCGCGGCGGACGGTCGAGAGCAGGTCGTTGCCGGTCATGCGGCACCAGGACGGCAGGTCCTCCTCGACGCTGGGTTCGGTGGAGCGGATCTCCAGCAGACCTCCGGCCGGCAGCGGATCGATATGTCGTCGGATCAGCAGCAGCAGGCCGCTGCCGCAGTCGAGGCTGCCGCCATCGAAGGACACATCGTGCGGCAGTGAATGGGCCGGAACGTAGTCCATCACGTGGAAGTTCGGCGTGCGAGCGGCTCAGAACGAAACGCACGGCGCTCCGTCGGACAGAAACTCGACGAGCTTCGCGCCGCCGACGATGACGGCCCCCGGAACGAGGTTGTGTTCGTCGAGGTTTCGACGCTTAAAACAGGGGGAGCAGGTGAAGATTTTACCCCCGTTGGATGCGAAGGTCGTCATCAACTCCTGCAGCGGCGCGAACCCCGGTTCGTGGACGTCATCGGCATAGCCGGCTTGCGACAGTCGGACTGCTTCCGTCGACAGGAAGACCATCGTCTCTTTCTCAGAGCCGAGCGCCGCATTCGCGACGACAAAGGCAACCGTGGCCTTGTCCGGATTGTCCTTCGCGAATGTCAGACTGACGCAGAACTTGCCAGGCATCACGGCGTCTCCCGTCGTTCGATCCAGTAATGGGGATGTTCGCAACGAATCAAGCGATGGCCTGTCATCCGGCACCAGGCCGGCAGGTCTTCGCGCGCCCCAGGGTCGGTGGCGGTCAATTGCAGCACCGCAGACGGCGGCATCTTCCGCATGCGCACCGCCAGCATGATAACCAACTCGCCGCAGCCCATCGAGCCGGCGTCCCAGGTCTGGTCGTCCGGCAGGTCACTGACCATGACAGGCATTCAATGCGCGAGCAGCGGTGCGGAACAGTGCAACCTGAATCGTAGCCCAACCGCAGTGGGTGCACAAATTCGGCGCGCGGCGGTTGCAACGTCAGAACACGGCGCCGGCGGACGGTGGACTCGGCAATGACGTGCGGCTAGCATGCGCGTCGAATGAGCGCGCGGTCGGAATTTTTCCACGCTCAAGTTCAGCGCCCAGTCTTAACTCTCATCGATGCTTCTTGCCGGCCGTTTGGCGGGCCTGTCCTCCGGTGTTAGAAGCGCGATCACGGTCATCGGGCTCAGTTCCCGGTCCTCAACACAGCCAGTCAGACGCTGATCACACACACGGTCCGGTCGTTCAATGGACTTACCGGGCGATTCACACTCACGACAAATCTGAGAGATCTCACATGGTGCAGCGACTTCCGTACTCGATCGTCTTCGCGGCGATCGCATTGTCCATGCTGAATGAGATGGCCGTCGCGCAAGCCAGACGTCCGGCTGCAAACACGAAACCCGCTTCTGCGGCTGCCGATGAGGATGTGATCCGGGCGCAGGCCACAGAGTTCGCCGCCGATTTCGCAAAAGGGGATGCGAAGGCGATCGCCGCCACCTGGACGGAGCAGGCGGAGTATCACGGCGAGGATATCGATCTCCGCGGCCGTGCGGCGATCGAAGCGGCGTTTGCGAAGTTCTTCGCCGAACATCCCGGCGCGAAAATCGAATTCCACATCGATTCCGTGCGTTTCCCGTCGAAGGATCTGGCGATCGAAGAGGGGCTGAGCATGCAGACCAATCCCGGCGCCGAATTGCCCACGTCGACCCGGTACGTCGTCCTTCACGTCCGTGAAAATGGTGAGTGGAAATCGGCGATCAGTCGCGAATGGGGCGAGGACGAAGACAAGCTCGAAGATCTCGCGTGGCTCATCGGCGACTGGTCGGCCGACCGCGCCGGAGAAGGCACCCACTTTTCGTACAAGTGGAGTCCCACCAAGTCCGCGATCGAAGGCACGTTTCACATCATCAAGGATGGCAAGCCGTTCCGCTCCGGACGACAGCACATCCTGCTCGACGCGCAGTCTGGCCAGCTGCGATCCTGGCAGTTCGACGAGGACGGCGGTCGCGGAGAAACGGTCTGGTCGCGCGACGGAGACCGGTGGTTGCTGCAGGCTTCCGGAATTATGGCGGACGGGACGCAAACCACGGCTCTCAACGTGCTGACGCGGCTGTCGGACCACGAATACCTGTTTATCTCCACCAACCGCACGGCCGACGACGTCGCGTTGCCAGAGACGGACCCCGTCAAGCTGACGCGCGCTGCCGCAGCGAAGTGATCCGTTCTCATCAACATTCACAACAGTTACTTCTCCGGAAGGATACCTGATATGACCCGATTCATTCGCTGGGCAGCGACTGCTGCAATCGCCGTGCTGATCACTTCACCCCTGACGTTTGGCCGCGGATTTGGAGGCGGGATGCGCGGTGGTGGCGGCATGGGTGGCGGCGGAATGCGCGGCGGTATGGGAGGTGGCGGGATGTCCCGAGGAGGGATGGGAGGCGGTAGGGGAGGTGGTGGAATGGGTGGCGCCCGCGGTGGCATGGGGGGAGGCGGCATGGGTGGAGCCGGGCGCGGCGGGATGGGTGGCGCCGGCGGCGGCGGATTCGGCGGAGCGGGTGGCGGCGGATTCGGCGGTGCCGGTGGCGGTGGCTTCGGTGGTGCCGGTGGCGGTGGCTTCGGCGGTGCCGGCGGCGGTGGCTTCGGCGGCGCGGGTGGTGGTGGCTTCGGCGGAGCCGGACGCGGTGGATTGGGCGGTGAGGGCGCCGGCGGAGCCGGGCGCGGCGGGCTTGGCGGCGAGGGAGCGGGCGGGTTCGGCGGAGCCGGGCGCGGTGGACTTGGAGGCGAGGGAGCCGGTGGATTCGGCGGAGCCGGACGTGGCGGATTTGGCGGCGAGGGCGCGGGCGGCCTGAATGGTCGCGGCGGTTTCAACCAGGGGGCCGACGGCGGCCTGGGACGCTACTCCGGATTGGGCAACGGCGCTGGAAATCGTCCCTCGCAGATGTGGTCGAATAACGATATCGCGAACCGCGGCAACAACGTCCGGAACAATTTCAACAACGGCAACTTCAATAACAACAATATCAACAACAACTACTTCGGCGGTGCCGGGTGGTACGGTGCGCATCCCGGCGCGTGGGCAGCTGCGGGTTGGGGCGTCGGCGCCGCATGGACCGCCGCATCGTGGGCCACGCTTGCCCCAATGTGGGGCATGACGGCCGCCCCCATGTACTACGACTATGGCAACACCGTCGCGTACCAGGGCAACAGCGTTTACGTCAATGGCGACAACGTGGGGAGCGCCGCCGAGTATTCGCAACAGGCGACGGCTCTGGCTCAGGCCGGACAGCAGGCGCCGGCCCCGGCCGAAGATCAATGGACTCCGCTCGGTGTCTTCGCGCTGGAATCCGGACAGGAAGAATCGACCAATAACCTGTTTCAGCTCGCCGTCGACAAATCCGGAACAATTCGTGGGAACTACTACGACGCCGTGACGGACGAAACAACCCCCGTGGCCGGTTCCGTCGATCAAAAGACGCAGCGTGCGGCCTGGACGGTCGGCGATAAGACGGACCGTGTCTACGACACCGGCATCTACAACCTGACAAAGGATCAGACACCTGTGCTTGTCCATACGGGCAACGACAAGACACAGCAGTTGCTCCTCGTGCGGCTGCAGCAGCAGCCGCAAGGTGCCGCCGGCGGCTCGCAATCACAATAGGTGGCGGCCGGCCCCAAGTGACGGGTTCACGCGCAGGCCGCGGTGAACAGCGCCGTCACGACAGCAACTCGATCCTTACGCCGCCGGTCGGAGCACCCCGCCTCCGACCGGTGTTTTCTTGAGGTGGCAGCCAAACCGCAGAGACCTCGCGTCACCGCACTCCGCGCGCTGACGATTGCGGCTCGGGCCGGCGTTACCCTGGCTCTTGACGCTCAGCCCTCGACCCCTTGCCCGGCCGTCTCATTCGTCGTCGAAATCGGTTCCGACGTCGGCGGCTCGAACTTCGGCGCGCGCAATTCGCGGTCCGCTTCGGAGATCGGGTCCGGCCGGCGCGGCGGCGGTTCGCGGTCAGCGTCGCGGTACGCCGTGCGGAAATCGTCCTCGATGCCGCGCATCCCCTTCTTGAACTCCGTCAACCCCTTGCCGAGGTTGCGGGCCACTTCCGGCAGCTTCTTGCCGAACAATAGCAGCGCGATGATGCCGAAAATGACCATTTCCGTTGATCCGAGACCAAACATCGTCAGCTCCTTAATCTCACGTTGACCCCGATGGGCCGGAGGCATCCGGCTTTAGCGTCTCAAATGATTCGTCAATGGTTAATCGTCAATACTCAATGGTTCAGAAAGGCGTGGAACGGCGTCTGCACAATTAACGATTGACCTTTAACCATTGACCAGTTGCCATGTCGCTCAGCGCGTGTGCGGCAGTTCGTCCGCTTCGACCCCGTCAATGCCCCGTTTAAATTCCCGCAACCCCAGGCCGAGCGACCGCATCGCACCCGGAATCCGCTTGCCGAACAGAATGAGTACGATCGCTGCGAAGATCAACCATTCGGTGATGCCGAGACCAAACATCTTTGTCGTTCCTGCCAGAGTGGTGGCTGGCGCCTGACAATACCTCAAGGCGCGAAATCCAGAGTCCCGAAAAGGCGGCTCTCGGAGGAGCACAGACCGGAGATTTTCGCGACGAATGTGTCGGCGTACGTCCGGTCGATCAGGATCTCCACTCAAGGCGCCCGCCGGGAAGGCAGGACAAGGGAGCGGAAAGCTGCGTCTATTCTACCCCGGCCGGTGGGCCTGTCAAACCCCGATTTTCGGGCCGAAATCAGCGGGGAACCGTCATAAGAAGTGCCCCAGATTGTCTTAGGGAGCATCCAACCCGAGAACGGCTGCTTGAAAACTGTTCCGGACCATTTTAGGGGAACGGGAGGCAGCGGTCGATCAGGGCCTGCGCGGCCGGCTTGATGACGCGGGCGGCATCGTTGCGGCCGTGAATCTGCCGCATCACGAGCGTGCCTTCGAGGAGGGCCGTGTATTGGTCGGCGAAGGTTTCGGGATCGTTCGCTCCGGCCGCTTGCGCTAGGTCGCGGATGCCGTCGCGGTTCCTGCGTTTGTGCTCGGCGGCGGCGGCGTGGACCGGATCGTGCGGATTGGGAAACTCGGCGGCCGCGTTAATGAACTGGCAACCGCGAAAGTCCGGCGAACTGAACCAGTCGTCCAGGACGTCGAACATCGCCAGCAGGCGGGCGCGGCCGTCGTCGCCGGCGAGCTTCACGATGGATTCCTGAAACGCCTGGGCCTCCCAGGTGTCGCGCTGGCGGATGGCGGCCACGAGCAGGTCGTCGCGGCTCTCGAAGTGCTTGTAGAAGGTGGTCTTCGAGACGCCGGCGGCGGCGATGACCTGATCGACGCCGACCGCCTGAAACCCGTGCAGATACACGAGCTCGACGGCAATGTGCACGAGCCGGTCGCGACCGTTTTGCGGAGGTTCGGGAACTCCGAACAGCTCAACGAGGCGCCGGTAGCCGGTCGCCGTGGCCATGCGACGAACTCCAGTGGGAATGATGCCCGGACCGTTGTGAACGCGTTGTTCTTCCACCGCAACGGCCCGTTCCGATGCCCGGGACGCTGCACGGGGTGTACCCGTAGTACACCGGGGGTTGACCTGCAGTGAACTGTCGGACGCCGGAATTCGACCGATACTGACCCGCGAGTGCTGTAACAACCGGCCGGTGATTGCGCTGAAGCAGTCGCCCCGCATGTTCCCAGAACAGCATACCGTTTCCCCCATTCCGACACGAGGAGAGAACAGATGAAGCGCTCGCTGGTGCTGCTGTATGGCGTGTTGAACTATGTGCTGTTTCTGGGCGTGTTCCTATATCTGCTCGGCTGGATCGGCGGCTTTGTCGTCCCGACGAAGCTGGACGCACAGGGGGAATCTTCGCTGGGTGTTGCGCTGGTCGTGGACACGCTGCTGATCCTGTTATTTGGACTGCAGCACAGCGTGATGGCGCGGCCGGGCTTCAAGCGATGGTGGACGCAGTATGTGCCGCAACCGATTGAGCGGAGCACGTATGTGCTGGCGGCGAATCTCGCCCTGCTGGTGATGTTCTGGCAATGGCGGCCTCTGGGCGGCGCGATCTGGAACGTCGAAGCTCCGGCCGGCCGCGCAGCCCTGTGGGGGCTGTTCGCATTGGGCTGGCTGACCGTGCTGGCAACGACGTTTCTGATCAACCATTTCGATCTGTTCGGCCTGCGACAGGTGTGGCTGTACTTTCGCGGCCGGCCGTATACATCGCTGTCGTTCGTAACGCCCGGGCCGTACCGGTTC
>JAXMBS010000057.1:0-34791 GCA_046349775.1 Planctomycetaceae bacterium
CATGACCCGCTCGCGGAGTTGCTGCTGCTCGGCTTCCGGCAGGCCGCGCAGCGGCGGCATCAGAATGAACTTCTGAAACACGCTGCCCCCCAGCAGCACGATCGCGGCCCCGACATGCGCCCAGCGGGAAACGACCTGCAGCAACAGTTCGACGTCCATGATGTCGTGTTCCGGCGATGCGACAATGATGTCGGCGAGCAGCCCAGCGTCTCCGACGATGACATGCACACGTTATAGAATCGCCTGCGGCGAATGTCACGGTCGAGCGGTGTCCCGGACACTCAAGCCAACAATCCGTACCAGAGTGGGCGACAAGTCGATATCGCCGCTCCTCGCGCGCGCGGCGCTGACCGGGGGAATCCTGGCCGTCAAACAGTTCACCGCAGAGGTCGCAGAGAGCGCAAAGAATGCCTGGACCTCCGCGTACTTTGCGGTCTCTGCGGTGCATCCTGCATTCCATACGCGACCGCTTTTGTTCCGCGTCGGCGATCTCTAACATGCGCCCCACCGGAACGTGCTGCCTCGCCGTGTCCGGTGCTTCGATATTCGTGGAACGGAAGCGGACAACCCCGTGATTGTTGGCATCGCGAAAGAGACCGCGCCGGACGAGCGCCGCGTCGCGCTTGTGCCGGCCGCCGTGAAGACGCTGCAGCGGATGGGCTTCGATCTGCTGGTGCAGTCGGGCGCCGGCGTGGCCGCCGGGTTTCCGGATGCTGCCTACGACGCCGCCGGCGCTAAGCTGGCTCCGGACCTGGCGAAGACCCTGGAGCCGGCTGACATCGTCGTGGCGGTTCGCGCCGACCCCGCGGCCACGAGGCTGCCGCTCCGCAACGGGCAGTGGTTCATCGCCCAATGCGATCCACTGAGCGCGCCGCAGCATGCCGTATCGCTGGCCGAATCGGGGGCCAACGTATTCGCGCTGGAGCTTGTCCCGCGAATCACACGCGCACAGGCGATGGATGTTCTGTCGTCGATGGCGACGATTGCCGGTTATAAGGGAGTACTCATCGCCGCGGGCCTGCTGCCGCAGGTCTTCCCGATGCTGACCACCGCCGCCGGCACGCTCAAGGCCGCGCGCGTGCTCGTGCTGGGAGCAGGCGTCGCGGGACTGCAAGCCATCGCCACCGCCCGGAGGCTGGGCGCTATCGTGCATGCCTATGACGTGCGGCCGGCGGTGAAGGAGCAGGTCGAAAGCCTCGGCGCGAAGTTCGTCGAGATTCCGCTGCAGGGGGGAGAAGGGACCGGCGGCTATGCCAAGGCGATGGACGAGGAGTTCTACCGCCGGCAGCGGGAGTACCTGAAAGAAGTGCTGTCCCAGACCGACGTGGCCATCACGACCGCGGCGATACCGGGCAAGAAGTCTCCGATCCTGATCACGACCGAGATGGCGCAAGCGATGCCGCCGGGCTCCGTGATCGTCGATCTGGCAGCCGAACGCGGCGGGAACTGCGAAGCGACGAAGTCGGGCGAGACGATCAGCTGCGGCGGCGTAACCATCGCCGGTCCGCTCAATCTGCCGGCGACTGTCCCGAATCACGCCAGCCAGATGTACTCGCAGAATGTGCTGTCGTTCCTGAAGCTGCTCGTTCGCGACGGCAAGCTGCTGCTCGACATGACGGACGAAGTCGTCGCCGGCACCCTGCTCGCCCGGGGCGGTCAGGTGGTGCACAAAGCCGTGCGCGATGCGGGCGGAATGGGTCCCTTGCCGGCCCCGCCGCCACCCGAGCCGGAACCGCCGCCGACGGACTCGTATCAGTTGAGCGTCGGCTGAACGCAAAGTCGCTGAAGCACGTTGAGGTTCGTCGATTTTCGGAGTGCGCAATGATCGAACGGCACCACGAGTGTTTTGCAATCGGCGCGGCGCGCCCGATCGCGCCCTTCTCCCCGCATTGTGTGCCCGATGAGCACGCGCAGATCCCGAGCGGGGAGAAGGTGGCCGAAGGCCGGATGAGGGGGAGGGTGATTCGCTCACGAATACTCGTTGTCGGCGCGGTCCTCATTGGACTTTGGGCAGCGAATTCGGCGATGGCCGCTGACGGCGCGACGCAATCGCACCACCCCGCTCCACCCGCCAGCGATCCCTGGTCACTGCTGTTCGTCTTCGCGCTCGCCACCTTCATCGGTCTTGGCGTCATTCTCCGCGTCTCACGGCTGCTGCATACGCCGCTGATGTCGCTGACCAACGCCATTTCGGCGATCGCTGTCGTCGGCTCGATCATCGTCACCGGTTCGGACTATCCGGGATTCATCCGTTTCCTCGGGGCGATCGCACTCTTCGCCTCGATGACGAACATCGTCAGCGGCTTTCTGCTGACCGACCGCATGCTCAAGATGTTCAAGCAGTCGCCGGGGGGCCGCTCCTGATGTCCAACGCGTTCGTCCAATTGTCGTATCTCGCGGCGACGATCCTGTTCATCTTTTCGCTGCACTGGATGAACGATCCGAAGACCGCGCGCCGCGGCGTCTTCGCCGGCACCATCGGGATGACAATTGCCATTCTCGCCACCTGGATGTTGCCGGAAGTCAAACATCACGGCTGGATCATCGTCGCGATCATCGCCGGCGTCGCGCTCGGCTATCCGCTGGCGATGGTCCCGTTGACGGCCGTCCCGCAGCGAACCGCCCTTTCGCACGCCTTCGGCGGTCTCGCGGCCGGACTCGTCGGCACGGCCAAGTACTATCTCTGGCTGGGCGAAGGAGTCGAACAACTGACGACGATGCGGATGCTCGCGATCATCGTCGAAGTGATCCTCGGCTTTCTCACCCTGACCGGCAGTCTGCTCGCCGCCGCCAAATTGCAGGGGGTGAGCTGGATCCCGCAGCGGCCCGTCACTTATCCGTATCAGAACCAGAGCAACCTCGGCCTCCTCGGCTTCGCCCTGCTGCTAGGGCTGCTGCTCGTCGCTTATCCCGCGTCTGGCTGGTCGGGCTGGATCTTCCCGCTGCTGATCCTGCTCGCGCTGGCGTTCGGCGTGCTGCTGATCATCCCGATCGGCGGCGCCGACATGCCCACCGTCATCTCCATCCTCAATTCCTACGCCGGTCTGTCTGCCGTCGCGATGGGCTTCGTCCTCGACAACAAGCTGCTGATCACGGCCGGCGCCCTCGACGGTTCGAGCGGCCTGATCCTGTCGATCGTCATGTGCCGGGCGATGAACCGGTCGTTCACGAACGTGCTGTTCGGAGCGTTCGGTCAGGTGCAGGCGAGCGCCGCCGGCGCCGAGGAGCGGCAGTACAAAGAGGAAACCATTGAGGGCGCCGCGCAGCTGATGGAGCAGGCGTCGCTGGTCGTCATCATCCCCGGCTACGGGATGGCCGTCTCCCAGGCGCAACACCGCGTTCGCGAGCTATACGACCAGCTCACCAAGCGCGGCATCACGGTCAAGTTTGCGATCCACCCCGTCGCCGGCCGTATGCCCGGTCACATGAATGTCCTGCTGGCAGAAGCAGACATCCCCTACACGGCGCTCGTCGAGATGGACGACATGAACCCGGACATGCCGCAATGCGACGTCGCGCTCGTTCTGGGGGCGAACGATGTCGTCAACCCCGCCGCCCGCACCGACAAATCCACGCCGATCTACGGCATGCCGATCATCGACGCCGACAAGGCGCGGACGGTGATCGCCGTCAAGCGCAGCAAAAGCCCAGGGTTCGCGGGGATCGACAACGAACTGTACTTCAGGGACCAGACGTTCATGCTGTTCGGCGACGCGAAGCACGTCGTGGGGAGCCTGGTGAAGCAGCTATCGGGCGGGGGCGGGCACTGACCAATTCCGAGCCACCCAAATCGACGGGATTGCTGTCGGCTGCTGAAATGCCATTCACGTCGTTGAGCGCTTCTGATTGGCTTCCACGCGGCATGTCTCGCAAAGGCATTCGGATCGAAATCGAAGAACCGGGAACCGGCAGCGAGCTCCGACCTGGCGATCGCGCGACCATCCGCTATTCGCTGTCTCTTAATCGCGGCGATGTCATCCACGCGGACCAGACCGCGACATTCACGCTGGGTGAACGGGGCGTGATCGCCGGACTTGAATATGGTGCGGAAGGCATGCGAGTCGGCGGACGGCGGCAGTTTCGCGCTTCGCCGCATCTTTGTTACCGCGATGCCGGTGTCGCCGGCGTGATTCCGGCAGATGCTGTGCTGATCTTTGACGTACGCCTCCTCGCAGTCGAGAATCGGAGCAGTCCATAATCGGTTGCTCACGTGACTCGCAGCAAACCTCCAAAAATCCTGCTCATCGACGCCGGCAACACCCGCGTCAAAGCCGGGCTGTGCGTCTTCCCGCAGCCGGATGCATCACAGTTGCCGCTGTTCGATGAGTGCGCCGCCGTCCCCTGCGGCACGCCGCTGCCGTGGCTTGATCTGTTCGGCTCGACCCCCAACCCCACGCAGTTCACTGCCGCGATCGCCGGCTCCAATCCAAGCGAAGTCGCACGCATCGTCCGCGATTGGCCAACCGGATGGCCTCTGCCGCTGAACGTCAACGACCGCCGCGCATTCCCGCTTGTTATTGATGTCGACTTCCCCGACAAGGTCGGCATTGACCGGCTGCTGGGAGCCATCGCAGCCAACGTGATCCGCCGGGAGCACCAGCCGGCCGTCATCATCAGCAGCGGCACGGCGACGACCGTGGACTACGTCAATCCGCACGGCCACTTCTGCGGCGGTGCCATCCTGCCGGGCTTCGACCTGTGCGCTAAAGCGTTGCACCAATACACGGCACTCTTGCCGATGATCGAAATGCATGACGTGCTGCGCGACGCTGGAGCACCGGCCGAAATTGGCCGCAACACCCAGGCCGCGATCACCAGCGGCCTCTACTGGGGACACGTCGGCGCCGTGAAAGAACTGCTGCACCGACTGACAGAGGCTGCCCTGTCGTCCAATGGCAAGCATCGGGAACCGCTTGTCCTCCTCGCACTCGCGCGCCGCACCACTCCTCGAGCCCCATCTGCACACGACCGTCCACACCGAACCCCACCTCGCCCTCCAAGGCCTGGCGCTGGTCGTCGCGCATCTGCAATAAGAAATCCGCCACCGAGGTCACAGAGATCACCGGGAAGTGCGTGAATCACTCTTTGTCTCGGAGTCCTCTGTGACCTCGGTGGCTGATTCCTGTTAATTTGCCGTGTTCCTCTTCCTCGCGCGCAAGCAACCGACCCCGGCGGAACAAGGTCCGTCGGGGTCGGTTGTGTTTCGGAAGGTTCGCGGTGACTGGTCAGGTCACCGCGTTGTCAGGCTTAGTAGCCCCGGCCGCCTTTCGGACGCTCCGGCGTCGGGCGATCGCAGGCGATCTGGCACTGGTTGTTGTCGCAGTCGTCCATTGTGTCGTTGAACATCGAGCCGTGCGTCTGGGCATGCGTGCTGTTGCAGCCGTCCGTCTTGTGGAAGCCCGAGAAGCAGAAGCTCTGATTGATGCTGCCGATCGCGTCGCCCACGTCATTGAGCTCCGAGACGACAGCGTGCTGGACTTCACTGAGTCCAACAATGCAGCCGATCACGAGGATCGTCGCCACCAGGACGAGCTCGGCCGAGATGATGAAGCCGGCTTCGTCATTCCACAATTTGGTCAACATGTTTCGAGTTCCTGTGCAGATGCGGTGAGACAAATAAGCCGTGCGAAGCCGGCCGCTGGACGAGGTCCACTGACCGCAGGTCTGATCCACCTGGCGGCCACCCGTCCGAATCCGCTTCGGCTCCGGCCGTTGCGGGAGTTCGTATTCCTCAGGCTGAGGAGTGCCAGAGAGAAAACGCACCTCCCGTGCCAATCACGCTCGCGATCCTTCCCGAGCGGACGAACCCTTCGCATACAGTCGCCGCAACCGCATGGCTCAAAGAACCTTGCGGCGCACCAGCCACTCGCTTGCTTGCGGCTGCACACTCTCCAAGCCGCCCTGCAATACGTTGCCTGTTGCCGCCCGGCAACACCACGCGGCGAGCGCGCGTGGTGAAACGGCAACATTTCACTCTGCAAGCGGGCGTCGCGAAGAGTCAACGTGTGCCGTTTTTGCCGCCCGCGCGTTGCCCAAGGACAACCGATTCGGCCTGAAAACCGTTGACCACCGTCAACGGCGACCTATTTTTGCGTGCCCCTCTCTCCCCTGGGAGCGTCCGCTGTCCCCCGGCGCCGAGTCGCCGGGGAGGTGGACACCGTCGCGGCTGACAGCGTGTCGAGCGTCCCGAATGCATGACGCCGGGATCACACGCGCCGGCCGCGGGCCGACGTTTCGCGCCGCGCGGCGAATCTTCCGCCGTCGTCGCGCAAGCCCCCTGCCCTTGATTTGAGAGAGTGCGCCGATGCAGTATCACGGTTCCCTGCTGGTGGTCGACGACGATCGCCACATCTGTGAGGCGATGGCCGACTACCTCCGCAGTCTCGGCCACCGCACCGAAACCGCCATGAGCTGCGCCCAGGCCCTCGCCCGCCTCAAGGAATTCAACTTCGAGCTGGTCATCTGTGACGTCAACCTCGGCGACCAGGACGGCTTCCAGCTCCTCGAGTGGGCCTCCGCCCACAAGCCCGAGACGGCCGTCATCCTGATCACCGGCTATGGCACGATCGAAAGCGCCGTCGAAGCCATCCGCATGGGGGCCTTCGACTATCTCACCAAGCCCGTCATCGACGACGAGCTCAACTTTTCCATCCAGCGGGCGCTCGGCCAGCGCAAGATCGTCGAAGAGAACAAGCAGCTTCGCGCCCGGCTCGACGAACGCTTCGGCCTCTCGAACATTATCGGTCACGACTACAAGATGACCCGGATGTTCGACCTGATTGAAAGCGTCGCCGACACGCGGACGACGGTCCTGATTCTCGGCGAGAACGGCACCGGCAAAACGATCACCGCCCGCGCCATCCACCAGCTCAGCGGCCGCCAGGAAAAGCCGTTCGTCGAAGTCGCCTGCGGTGCGCTGCCGGACACACTCCTCGAAAGCGAACTCTTCGGCCACGTGACGGGCGCCTTCACTGGCGCGACGCACGACAAGCCGGGCAAGTTCCTGCAGGCCGACGGCGGCACGATCTTCCTCGATGAAGTCGGTACCGCCTCCCCCAGCCTGCAGGTCAAGCTGCTCCGCGTCCTGCAGGACCGCGAATTTGAACCGGTCGGCGGCAACAAGACCCACCGCGTCGACGTCCGCCTCGTCCTCGCCACCAACGAGAACCTCGAAGAAAAAGTCCGACGCGGCGAATTCCGCCAGGACCTGTTCTACCGAATCAACGTGGTGACGATTACCCAGCCCCCGCTGCGCGAGCGGATCGGCGATATCCCGCTGCTGGTCGAGCACTACGTCCAGGAAATCAACCGCCAGACCGGCAAGCACGTGCGCGGCTTCGACGAGGAATCTCTCGCCGTGCTGCAACGCTACAACTGGCCTGGCAACGTCCGCGAACTCGTGAACGTCGTCGAGCGGGCGATCGTGTTGGCGAAGTCCGATACGATCAGCATCCGCGACCTGCCGGACGCCCTCCGCCAGGAAAACCCCGGCGGCCGCTCACTGGGTGCCCAACTGTTGGTCGGCAACCTGAAGTCCGCCCTCTCGCATCCCGAGCGGCAGATCATCATTGAAGCCCTCGAGAGCAACGGCTGGAACCGCCAGGACACGGCCCGCATGCTCGGCATCAACCGCACGACGCTGTACAAGAAGATGAAGAAGTACGAAATTTCGTACGAGCAGCACGTGGAAGTGCTGTAACCGGAAACCCCGAGCCCGAAACACGTAATCGCTTCGCAGCCCGGTTGCTCCCCAGCAGCCGGGCTGCTGTCGCGCGCCGGATCGAACTGTCGCCAGTCGGGAGTCGTCGCATGCAATTGCGTCTCGTCTCCCGGCAAGAGTTCCATCAATTGTCGGGGACGCCGCTTGCGAAAAGCCGGCCCGGCCTGCCGCGTCTTTAAGAGACATTGCCATCCTTGACACGCGCTTGCGCACTGCCGTAGGATGCCGCGTCCACTTGACGAGGGCTGGGCTGGCGTGTGCGCCGGCGATAATCCGAAATCCGATAACGAGTTAGGTCGAGTCAGTCATGGCCGTCCCCAAGCGACGTAGTTCCAAAGCCCGCGGCCGGCGGCGGCGCGCCCACGATGCGGTCACACCCCTGAAACTTCAGTTCTGTCCCCAATGCGGCACCGCCAAGCCGTCGCACGTGATCTGCCCCAACTGCGGGCATTACCAGGGGCGGACGATGATCGAAACTGAGGAATGAGCGGCCATGCGCATCGCGTTGGACGCGATGGGCGGGGACTTCGCTCCGCAAATCAATATTGACGGGGCGATCCAGGCGGTCCAGGCCCATCCAGAGCTCGAAGTCGTCCTCGTCGGCGAGCGCGCCGATCTTGATGCGCGCCTGTCGGCCAGCGGGTATTCCGGCGAGCGGATCACCACGCATGCCGCCGAAGGCTTCATCGGCATGGAAGAGAAGCCGACGGAAGCCATGCGGCGCAAGCCGCGGAACTCGATCGCGGTCTGCTGGCAACTGATGGCCAGTCGCGAAGTGGAAGCGGTCGTCAGCGCCGGCAACACCGGCGGAGTGGTAGCCGCCGGACTGCGCACGCGACTGTTTCTCAAGGGGATCAAGCGGCCTGGGATTGCAGTAGCGCTGCCCACGCTGCAAGGCCGCGCGGTGCTGATGGATGTCGGTGCGAATCCCGGTGCGCGACCGGAGCATCTGTTTCAATACGCGCTGATCGGCCGCATTTACGCACGCGAACTGCTCGGGGTGGCGAACCCGCGCGTCGGGCTGATGAACATTGGCAGCGAAGAGGGCAAGGGGACCGACCTCGTCAAAGACACGCATGAACTGATCGTGAGCAGCCCGCTGAAGGACAGCTATATCGGCAACGTCGAAGGGCGGGGGCTGTATCACGGCGAAGCGGATGTCATCATCTGCGAAGGGTTCGTCGGCAACGTCGTTCTCAAAGTCAGCGAGGGGATGGCGTCGATGATGCTGCAAGCCGTGTCGCGGGACGTGCTGCAGTCTGTCGACGCCGAGCGCGACCGGGTGGCCGGCACGTTCAAGCAAATCACGCGGCGGTACGAGTACAACGAAGTCGGCGGCGCGCCGCTGCTGGGGGTGGACGGGATCTGCCTGATTTGCCACGGATCGAGCGATGCGCGGTCGATCGCCAATGCACTGCGCGGCGCCCACACGCTGAAGAGTCATCGCGTGAACGCCCACATTGTCGAAGAATTGGGCGCAGCGGCGGCGGTCGATGCGGTCGCGGCGGCGACGAAGTAACTGGAAATCTCGACACAGAGACATGAAGTCGCAAAGACGCGCAGAGACCGCATCTTGAGCTGCGCACACTTGTTTCTGTGAACGTCGCTGATTTCAAACTCTGAATTGTCTCTGCCTAAGTGCGGCGAATGGTCACGCACGACATCGTCGCCCGAGGATTTTTCTCTGTGCGTCTCTGTGACTTTGCTGCTTTGTGTCAAAAGAGCCATTGGACACGCTGACCATGCCACGCATTGCGTTCTTGTTTCCGGGCCAGGGTGCCCAGCACGTCGGCATGGGCCGCAAGATCGCCGAGCAGTTTCCGGCGGCACGGCGACTGTTCGAGCAGGCAAATGCAATCCTCGGCTACGACCTGGCGCGGCTGTGCTTCGAGGGGCCGGCGGCACAGCTCGATGCGACCGACGTCTCGCAGCCGGCGATTTTCGTGACGAGCCTGGCGTGCCTGGAAAAGCTGAAGGCCGAGAGGCCGGAGCTGGCGGAAGCGTGTGCGATCACTGCCGGGCTGAGCCTGGGCGAGTACACCGCGCTGGTGTTTGCAGGGGCGCTGTCGTTTGAGGACGGGCTGCGGCTGGTCCAGGCGCGCGGGCGGGCAATGCAGGCGGCGGCTGACGCGACCCCCTCCGGCATGGTCAGCGTGCTGTTGCTCAATCTGGAGCAAGTGCAGCAGATTCGGGACCAGGCGCGCGGAGCGGGGACGATCGAGATCGCAAACTACCTGTGCCCGGGGAACATCGTGCTGTCCGGCGACAATGCCGCGTGCGAGCAGGCGGTCACGCTGGCGGAAGCAATGGGGGGGAAGCCGGTTCCGCTGGCAGTCGCGGGGGCGTTTCATACGCGGATCATGCAGCCAGCGGATACAAAGCTCGGCGAAGCACTGGCCGGGGTGACGTTCACGACGCCGCGGATTCCGGTGGTGTCGAACGTTGATGCCATGCCGCATACGAACCCGGCGGAGTACAAGGACATCCTGGTCCGGCAGGTGATCAGCCCTGTGCGGTGGGAGGACTCGATGCGGTACCTGCTGGAGCAGCAGGGGATCGAGGACTTCTACGAGATCGGGCCGGGGAAAGTCCTGACGGGGCTACTCAAGCGCATCAGCCGCAAGACGCCATGCACGGTCGTCAACGACTCTTGAATCTTGACGCAAAGACGCAGAGACGCGCAAAGAAGGCAACTAGAACGGGTTCTTTGGTCAGAGAGCTGACGACTTCATCATCCTCTCTGTGCGTCTTCGCGACTCAGTGCCTTTGCGTCACATCTTCTGGCCGTCAATCAAACCACTCGTCCGCCGGGTCGAATTTTGGCAGGACGACGATCAGCACTTTCATGCCGCCGATGGCGCGGTGGCGCGTGCCGGGGCGGATCATGATGCACGTGCCCGGGCGGACCGGAATCCGCTCGCCGTTGAGCTCCATCTGAGCGTCCGGGCCGCACTCGAGGAAGTAGTAGGTCTCCGTCAGCCGCTTGTGGTAATGGACCTGCGCATCCTCGGCGATCTCCGTGATGTGGACGGTGCCGGGGAAATCGGGAACGTCGTTGAACGCTCGCCGCGCGGTGCCACAGGGGCAAGGAACGCCTGCGATCTGCGAGAAGTCGGCAATCTCGAAGCCACGCGCCATTTGAACAACACGAAACAAGAGATTGACACAGAGGCACCAAGACTCAGAGACGCACAGAGAACTCATTGAGGTAGATGTTCTGATCGGCCATCACATGCCTTCAACTAGCTTCTCTGCGCGCCTTCGTGACTTTGCGGCTTTGCGTCGAATCTTCTTTGTACAGCGCTACTTTACCGGCACGCCGAAGTCGCCGCGGATGTCGCGCCAGACGGTGTGGATGTGATTCGCGACGTTGCCAGCGGCATCGGGCTGCGTATTGACGAATTCGAGGACGAACGTCGGGCCCTGCACGCGATAGTAATGGCCGATGCCAGGCTTGGTCGCGCCGGCCCAGGCGAAGTGCACCGTGCTGAGGCCGGCGGAGTCAATGGCAGTCAGGCGTTCGGCAGCGACCTCTTCGGGCATTACGGCGGCGTAGACTTCGAGCAGCTTGTGGAGTTGCTTCTGCTGGTTGGCCGTCATCTTTTCCGCCGGCAGGCCGATGGCGGCGTCCTGCGGCGGCTGAGGCGTGCCGGGGTCACGGACTTCCTTGAGCGCCGTCTTGTCGAAAATGGCTGTCGCCTGCTGTTCGCTGGTCAGCGAGTTGACCAATTCAAAGGCGAGGGCCTCTTCGTCTTTCAGGATCCGTGTGCCGACGGCGATGCCGGCCTGGTTCTCGTTCTTGACTTCCGCCGGGTTGGAGCAGAAGACCTGCGGCGTTGCGGCGAGGACCTTGTCTCCCTGGATGACGAAGTTGAGGGAGAGGTGGTGCCCTTCGATGCTCAGCCCCCATTTCTCAGTGGAGGTCGGCTGGCCGAAGACCGTGAAGTAATACCGCAGGGGATCGCGGAGGAACTTCCGGCGGCTCCCCTCCAGCTCGTGGAGCAGTGTTTCCAGCGACATGATCTTCGTCGCCTTCTCGTAACCGACCTGGCTGAGCGCGTTCTTCAGGACGGCGTGCGCCGCTGTGCGCTGCGGCTCGGACATGTCGTGCAGTTGCAGCCCCTTGCGGGTTTCGAGCGGGATGAAGTGCCAGACGATCCGCTGCGGCGCGTCGTAGGGCAACTGGGTGATCGCCCGCTGCTCGGCACTGAGCGTGGTGAGAAAGCTTTGAGCGGCGCCGGCGAGTTCGGTGGCGGCAGCGACTTTGCGGTAGTACGTCCAGCCGGCGGACGAGACGCCGAGCAACAATGCGGCGACGACGGCGATACGGAGGCGGATCATCTCGCGGTTCCTGCAGGGAATCTGGGTGGGCGGGTCGTTTCGGTGGGAGTTCATCGTACCGCTGCGGGGGAGCTGGAGAAAGCGACCGAGACGCGACGCGGAAGTTTCGGGACGGTGAGTTCCGGAATGACGTTCGGGGACGCGGGGAATTGGTTATCCATCTGCGTTGTTGTCTCCGAGACCGGTTGTCGCATCAATGAACGCGGCGGCGAGGCCGGCGATAAGGAACGCCACGCGCACACGAGAAAGACGGCGTCCCAGTCCCAATGCCGCGAAATCAGGCCGAGGAGCATGGGTGACACGAACGCACCGAGGTTGCCCCACATGTTGCCCCAGCCGAGGACCGCCGCCACAGACCGGCCGCCGATGTCCTGACATATGGACCAGAACGCGGGGATACCCAGATCGGTGCCGAACGCGACCGCCGACAGCAGTGCGATGCAGACCCACGGAGACGGGTGCAACAGCATCAGCAGAAATGCCGCCATCGCGATGAACCGGCTGAAGGCGATCGGCAAGCGCGGCCGATCCGGACGCCGCGACGCGTGAGGCGATCGGTCCACCAGCCCCCCAGCAACATGCCGATCCAGCCAATGAACAGCGGTAGCGACTGCATGAAACCCCGTTCGACATACGGCACGCGGTGCACGGAGTAGAGGTAACGGTCGAGGAGGGAGACGAGAAACACCCAGCCGACATTCGTCCCGAATGAGGCGATGCTGATGAGCCACAGGCTGGGACTGCGGAGGATCGGCAGCCACGGGACCCGCTCGGCCATGGCGGGGGCGTCCGGAGGCGAGCCGATGACCCGGAGTTCGGCGGCGTTGACGCGGGGATGCTGGGGGCGCGATCGCGGACCTGCCAGTAGAACCAGCCGGCAACAATGATCCCGGCGAGACCGTACCACCACATCACCGGCCGCCAGCCGTAGACGTAGAGCTTACGGATCGACGTCGGGAACAGGGCTTCGAGGATCAGCCGCGTCAGCCGCTGTCGCTCAGGTTCGGTAAGCGACTCGCGGCGGTCGAGCAGCGGACGGGCTTCGGCTTCGAGCTTGAGCTGGGCAAGTTGATCGGGAGAGGCATCGATGCCAGCCTCGATCAGGCGATTGAGTTCCGTGAGGAGCGCCGCGGCCCGTGTCCGCGCTGATCGTCGATCGGCTTCCGACCTCATCGCGGACCAGGCGGATTACATCGGCCTGAGCCGCTGATCCGCAGTCAGTTCTTCGCCGCTCGGTTGCGGTTTCGCATCGCCTGCAAGCTGGGCGCTCAGTCCGACCGGATCGAGCAGATCATCGTTTGTGAGCAGCGGACTGACCGAGAGCGGGACGAACGCGACAACAAGTGCAGCCGTCAGCGGCGGCGCTAGTGCTCCACCGACGCGGCCGCCGAGCGCGATGATGCTGTTGGCGACGCCGCGGCGGGCGAGGGGTGTCCACTGGCCGACGACTCGGGCGCCGGTCGGATAAGCGCCGGCCTGACTCATCCCGGCGGCGAGCCGGACGATGAGGAGGCTGACGAATCCGCCGACCCAGCCCATCGCGGCAGTGAAGAGCGACCAGGCGAGGACATAGATCGCGAGCATGATCCGCGAGCCGTACTTGTCGGTCAAGCCGCCGGTCGGGACTTGAGACAGGCCGTAGGACAGGAAGAAGATCGACATGCAGGAGTCGATCTGCGCCTCGCTGAGACCGAGATCCTCTTTGACGTACCGCTGCGCATAGGTCATGCAGAAGCGGTCGAGGTAGAGCAGCAGCGACGTCAGAAACGTGACGAACAGAACGCGATAGCGGACGCTGGTCGGGCGCTGCTCGCTGAGAGAATCAGGAGATGCGAAGGGGACTGAATTCACGAGTTGACCCCTGCCTGTGCGGCATCAGCATTTCGAACGGAACCATCAAACCGAGCGCCGATCCGTGAACAGAAGCGTCTGCAAACTCAGGGTGGCAAATCGCAAGGGTGCCAAGATGTCATGAAAGGTCGGCGACTTCTCCTTCGTGATCCTTGTGCCCTTCTTGTAAGACCCCTTTGACGGTCGGACGAAAGGAAATTGAACAGCAGGTCACGATGGACACAAAGAATTTGGATTGCCGGCGAGCTGTTGAACGCCACTCACCGCGTTGTGGTGCACACGTTGAGCCAGCGGGGGAAGTCGGCGCCTTTGTGCAGGAAGCCGTCTGTAAGGCGGCGGGGATGGGAGCCGTCGGCCTGCATGATCCAGAGCTCGCGCGGGGCGTCTTTACGGGCGCGGGTGAAGGCGATCTGCGCGCCGTCGGGGGACCACGCGGCACGGTAGTCCCAAACTCCCGGCTCAGCGGCGGTCAATTCGGTGACGGCGCCGGTCTGCGGATCGAGCAGACAGAGCTGTGAGCCGCCGGCGCTCATGTCGCGTTGGGAATTGTTGAGCAAGCGCGTGTACGTGATCGTTTGGCCGTCCGGCGACCATTCCGTCATGTTCGAGCCGAACGGCGTGCCGAACCAGTGCGTCTGGCCGGACGTGACGACGCGGTGCTCCGTGCCGTCGCTACGGCCGATGGCGAGGTCCGCACGGAAGTGATCGGGGTCGGCGACAGCGCGGCAATCGAGGTACGCCAGCCAGCGATCATCGGGAGACCAGCGCGGGCCAAACATCAAATGTTCGGGCTGTCCGGCAATGAGGGTCCGCTGCCCCGACTCCAGGTCAAACACGTTGATCGAGTACATGCCGGGGTTGTAGAAGGCCGGCGCACCGCCCGTGACGTGGCACACAAGTCGGCGGCCGTCGTGACTGAGCTCGAGGGCATAGTGGAATCCGCCGCCGGCAGCGGTCAGCTCGCGGGGATTCCTTCCGTCGAGATCCTTGATGAAGATTCGCTCTTCGTTGCCGATGTAGGCGGTTTCGATCAAACGCTGCTCCCCGGGGAGCAGCGCGTAGGGCCGGAGCTGATCCGCCTGGCGATCGTGCTCGAGAATCGGCTGCAGATGTTCAGTCTGTAGATCGTAAAGCCAGTCGTGCGTAAGAACCTTCCCGGCCCGGACGCTTTTCACTTCAGTGTTTTCGAAGCTCGTCAGAATCATGCGGCGGCCGTCGGAGAACAACGGGCCGAAGACCCAGCTCTTCTGGTTGGGCTGTCTGAAGTCGGGATAGTGTTCGGCGGAGCCATCGGGACGGATGAAGCCGAGGACGTGGGCCACCTCACCGGCGCTGCCGCCGACCCCCATGTAACCGAGGAGCCACTCGCGGGGTTCGTCGGCGCGTCCCGGTCTGGTGGCTGAAATCGCCAGCAGCGCTGTGAGGATTGAGACAGTGGTGCGGCGCTGCGGTCGAGAAGTCGGCATGCAAGTGTATTCCAACGGAGTGTGCACGATTGCGGTCGTCGCCAGCTTGGCGAGTTTTCGACACCGCCGCAACGTGGGAGGTCGCAGAACCGCAAATGACGGCTACCCGTCGATGGTGCCGGGCGGATCCTGTGTGGCTCGCCGCACTCCGAACCTCGCAGTCCCATCGCGAAATGATGGGAGCACAGTGACGCATCCGCTGGCCCCTGCACCCGGCGACGCTCCGGGAGACTCTCGCCGAGTGATACGATGACCGAATCCAACGCGGTGTGCAGAGCAGTGCGGGCGCCACCGACCGGCCGCCTTCGATGACCACTCACGCCCCGTTCAAGACGGTTCACCCGCCAAGGCAGACTGACATGCAGAATGGCCGCTTACGCGTCGGCATCGTCGGCGCCGGAGAGAATACTCGCCTCCGCCATATTCCCGGACTCCGCGCACAGCCCGACGTCGAAATCCTTGGTGTCGCGAACCGCACGGCTGAATCGGGCCGACGCGCTGCGGCGGAACTCGGCATTGCCCGCAACTTCGCCAACTGGCAGGAACTCATCGCCGCGCCGGAGATCGATGCCGTCGTCATCGGCACCTGGCCGAACCTCCATTGCAACGTCACGTGTGCTGCGCTCGCCGCCCGCAAGCACGTCCTCGTCGAAGCCCGCATGGCCCGCACGCTCGGCGAAGCCCGACAGATGCTGGCCGCGTCACGCGCGCAACCGGACCTGATCGCGCAGATTGTCCCCAGCCCGCTGGGACTGCAGTGCGGAGCGACGGTCGCCCGCGTCCTCAACGAAGGTACGATTGGCGATCTGCGCGAATTGGTCGTTCTCGGCATCACTGACGCGATGTGGGACGACTCGCGCCCCGTGCACTGGCGGCAGGATTCCGCGCTCAGCGGCCGGAACGTCCTGACCCTGGGGATCCTGCACGAGACGGTCCTGCGGTGGCTGCCGCAGCCGCAGAGCGTCGTGGTCCAGTCGGCGACGTTCTCGCGCCGTGCGCCGGTCGCGGACGCTCCGGCGCAGCGAATTGATATCCCCGACGTGCTGCACGTGCTCTCCCAACTGCCAGGCGGCGCCCAGGGCGTGTACCACCTCAGCGGCGTGGCCCTGTTCGGTCCGCCTCTGCAAGTACATCTATACGGCAGCCGCGGCACGCTGAAGATCGAATTTGGTGCGACCGAGCGCGTGTGGCTGGGCCGCACCGGAGACGCCGCCATACAGGAGCTGACGATTCCTGCCGCCGAGCGGGGAGATTGGCGCGTCGAAGAGGAATTCGTCCGGGCAATTCGGGGTCAGGAACAGGTCCGGCTCACCGATTTCGGGACCGGCGTGCGCTACATGGCGTTCACGGAAGCCGTCATGCGCAGTGCCGAGACCGGCGAACGTGCAGCCGTCACGGTCGCATAGATCAGGATTCACATCAATGGCGCGCCAAGAACGGCGGTGTCGAGTTCCGCCGTCGGCCTGCGAAAAGATTTGACACAGAGCCGCCGAGACACTGAGACACGCAAAGCAGGAATGGTCAATAACCAGGATCGGCCATGGAGCTGAGCCGCTGTGTACGCAAGAGAATCGGCCCGCGCGACTGGTTCCTTTGTGCGTCTTTATGACTCCGCGCCTTTGCGTCAAATCCTTACTGCGGTTGCGACTCACGCATACAGTGAGCCCACCAGATCGCCGTACCCGTTGTACTTCTGCGTCGGATACTCCTCGCGCGTGCCCAGCATCCATTCTGTCGCCTGGCTCCAGCGCGGGTGCGGAACTTCGGGATCGACGAGGGCGGGAAAGTCGTATTCGTTCGGCGCCAGCGTGTTCCAGAACGTCGCCGGCTGCTTGTCGGTGAGCGTGATCCGCACGATCGACTTGATCCCCTTGTACCCGTACTTCCACGGCACGACGAGCCGCACCGGCGCCCCATGCTGCTTCGGCAGCGGCGCTCCGAAAATGCCAGTCGCCAGCAGGGCCAACTCGTTGCGGGCCTCTGCGAGAGTCAGACCTTCCACATAGGGCCATGGCTGCGACGATTTTCGCTGCTGTGGCGCTTCGTCGGGCCGCAGGAACGTTTCCAGCCTGACGAACTTCGCGGCCGGTTGCGGTTCCACCATCGCCAGCAATTTGGACAACGGAAAACCGGTCCAGGGGACACACATCGCCCAGGCCTCAACGCACCGGTGCCGGTACGCGCGCTCTTCCAATCCGAACAGCCGGTGCAGATCGTCGACGTCGAACTCGCGGGGCTGGGCGCACAAGCCATCGACGGTCAGCGTCCAGGGACTGGCGCGGAATTTCCCCACGGCGCCGTACACGGCCTTCGAGTACGAGAACTCGTAGAAATTCGTGTATTCGGCGGCGGCGCGGGCGGACGTCTCCGGGCGACCATAGTCGTACTCGGACCGCCTCTGCGCGGGATAGAACTCGTCCAGTGACACCGACGTCTCGACTTTTCCGGCAGCGACGATCTCCGCGTCGGTCGGCTGACTGCAACCCGCCAGTGGCGCCAGCATCGCCGCCCCGCCGAGCAGACCGGCTGACTGCAGGAACTCGCGACGCAGTATCCGCCGCTGCCGATAATGTGCTTCGCTGGTGTGCGCGTGCTCCGGCACTTCCCACGGCCGGCGGACAAGGTACTGCATCGCGGTGCGCTCCAACTGGCGACCGATCCGGAACAGCGGCCGCATCACGCTGCGGTGCGGCCGATCAGGTGCGATTGTAAGAACCCGTCAATCGTCGGTGCAAAGTCAGCTCGCCGACGCCCCCGTCACGCCGCCTGCCCCGCACGCGACCGGAATTCGCCGTTGTCGCTGACGTCTTCGAACCGCACCGACATCCGCTTCGAGACCCCGGCCTGCTCCATCGTGACGCCGTAGATCACGTCGGCCGCCGTCATCGTCCGCTTGCGGTGGGTGATGACAATGAACTGCGTCATTTGCACGAAGTCCCCGACGATCGCGGCGTAGCGTTCCACGTTGGCTTCATCGAGCGCCGCATCGACCTCGTCCAGGATGCAGTACGGACTCGGCTTGCTCCTGAACATCGCGAACAGCAACGCGACGGCCGTCAGCGTCTTCTCGCCGCCGCTGAGCAGCGAGATGCTTCGCAACTCCTTGCCCGGCGGTCGCGCCACGATGTCGATGCCGCACTCCAGGACGTCGGCGGGATCTTCGAGGATGATGTCCGCCTCGCCGCCGCCGAACAGTTTCCGGAACAGCTCGCGGAAGTGTCCCCGGATGACTTCGAACGTCTCGATGAACAGCCGGCGGCTCTCGCCGTTGATCCGGCGAATGATTTCTTCCAGCGCCGTCTTCGCCTCAACGAGATCCTGCAACTGGCTGTTGAGCACGGCGAACCGCGTCTCGAGCTCGTCCAGGCTTTCCAGGGCCTCGGTGTTGACGTGACCGAGCGCCTTGAGCTTGCGACGCAGTCGCTGGACGTGTTCTTCAATGGCGCGCCGGCGATCCGGCTCCGACGCTGCGGACCACGCCGAATCCACCGGGACCGAAGTCCCCTCGGCGTCCGCGGTCGACGAAGCATCGACGGACATCTGCGACAGGACATTGATCGCCGACACGCCGGCCGCCGCCAGTTCCGCCAGCGACAACTGGAATTCCTCTTCGATTCGCGTCTCCCAGGCAGCAATCTCGTGACGGACTTCGCGCAGCTGCAACTCGGCGGCGTGCACTTCGTCATCCAGCGCACGGCGCTCGCGATGCAGTCCGTCGACAGTCCGGCTGACCGCGCTCCGCTGAGACCGCAGCATGTGCCGTCGCCCGTCCACTTCGGCGAGCGCCGCGTCCAGCTGCTCTCCGGCGAGGCATAACGCGGCCACATCCGATTCGGCCTCCAGAATCCGCAATGTCAGCTCCCGTCGTGTCCGCACCGCCGCGAGCAGCCGGTCGGCTGCCTGGCGGGACTGCGCTTCGCGTTGCGCCTGATCGCGCTCCAGCCGCGACTGCACGTCCCGCAGGCTGCTGGCACGCTCGCGATGTCGCGCCAGTTCGAGTTGCTGGCGCGAAGACTCCGCCTGCACCGCGGTCAGCAATTCCTCGGCTTCCCCGATGCGGGCTTCCAGCTCCTGGAGCGAATCCACCTGGGCTTCGGCGTCCGCCCGATTCCGACGGGCGGCGTCCGCGCACTGATCGATTTCGGCGGCCAGCCCTTCCGAGCGATTGGCGAGCTCCGCACAGTCGCCGCGCGCCTGATCGAACGACTGCTGCACCCGGTCAACTTCGCGCTGCTGTGCCTCCTGCAGGAGTCGTGCCTCGTCGTAAGTGCGGGCTGCCGATTGGCGCTTCTGTTCCGCTGCGGCCAGGTCCACGTCCATCGAACCGAGGTCGCGGACCAGCGCCGTCAGCTCGCGGACCTGGTCGGCAATCTCCTCATCGAGCTTGCGCAGGTCGATCCGCAATTGCCGCAGTTCGCTGCGGCGCGA
Source organism: Planctomycetaceae bacterium (assembly GCA_046349775.1). Taxonomy (GTDB): domain Bacteria; phylum Planctomycetota; class Planctomycetia; order Planctomycetales; family Planctomycetaceae; genus JAEUIG01. The sequence continues at coordinate 19,807 of JAXMBS010000057.1, forward strand.
TACGAGCGACGTTTCCTGCGGCGTGAGGCCCGCGTGCAGCACGTCATCCGGTTCAAGGAGTTCCCCCTGCATCGTCACGAAACGGCAAGTCGGAAACTGCCGCGCCAGGCGACAGGCTGCGGCGAGAGATTCGACGATCCAGGTGTCGGCGAGCAGACGGGCCGCCAGTCCGCGGACATGGTCCGGCTCAACCACCACCCGATCGGCGCGCATCACGACGCCGGGCTGGCCGGTCAGATCGACCGCGTCGCCGGTCGCTGTGGCAGCATCGGCCCCGTCCCTGGGAGCTTCCATGAACGCCACGCGCCCCTGCAGCGCGCCCCGTCCGGAATTAAGATGATCCGTCAAAGATCGCAGGTCTCGGGTTACCACCCATTGCGCACGGGCGCCGAGCGCCACTTCCAGGAGCGCGGCCTGCGCAAGTGGAACCTCCAGCAAATCGCCGACGCAGTCGACAACCTGGTTCCACGGGGCGCCGCTGCTCGCCCGGGCACGCTGCAGCACCTCGCGCACGCCCAGTGCCAGCCCTTCCTGCCGCTGCTCCAGTCCCTCGAGAATGTGCAACCGCGCGTCCCACGCGATCCGCTGCTCGCGCATCGCCGCCATCGAATGCTCGCTGTGGCCATGCTCTTCGAGCAGGCGCGTGCGTTCGCTGCTCAGTCGGCCGACATGCGCCTCCAGAAGCTGAAACGTCTGTGCCGCCTGCTCGGCAACGGACCGCCGCGATTCCAGTTCGAGCTCCGCATCAGACAGCGCCTGAGCAAGCTCGCTGATACGCTGTTCCCCTCCAGCGAGCGACTGTTCGATATCGGTCCGCTGTGCGGACAGCACGCTGGCGCGATTTTCGAACTCGGTCGCACGTTGCAACAGCTCGGACCGGTGGGATCGGCGCTCGATCAACGTCTGCCGGGCGGCATTCGCATCGTCACGCAACCGCCGGGCGATCGTCTGGCGCTCCTCCAGCTGCTGTTGCTGCTCAACCAGCGACGTCTCGAGTTCGAGCAGTGCGGCAGCCGTCGTCCCGAGTTCCCCGGAGACCGCCCGGGCCCGGACGGTCAGCCGCCGCCGCTCGTGCCGCAATTGCTCAATCTCAGCATCCATTTCGCGCTGGCGCACGGATTGATGCCGAATGGTGGCGTCGCGGGCCGCGATCTGTTCGCGGTTCGCCGAACGCTGCAGTTGCCATTCGCGGAACCGCTCGTCGACAGTGACGAGCGCCGCTTCCGTTTCACCTTGCGACGCCTCCTGCCGGGTCAGCTGCGACTGCACCTCGTCGAGCTGCGAGCGCAACCCGGACATCCGCTCGGCACAGTCCTGCGCGACGACCGACAGGCGGCGATATTCGTCCGCGGCAAACCCGGTCCAAAGCTCGCGCAGCTCGGCCGACAGCTCGCGGAAGCGGGCCGCCTTGGACGCCTGGTTCCGCGTGGCCGCCAGTTGCGACTGGACTTCCTGGACGATGTCCCGCAGCCGCGCCAAGTTCTGGTCGACCCGTTCCAGCCGACGTTCGGCATCCACCCGCCGGTTCTTGTAACGGCTCACCCCGGCGGCTTCTTCAAACACCAGCCGCCGCGTCGCGGCGTTCGCCTGCAGGATCTGATCGACGCGCCCCTGTTCGATGATGCTGTAAGCGCTGCTTCCAGCGCCGGTCCCCAGCAGGGCATCGCGGACGTCCTTCAACCGGACGACCGTCCCATTGAGCAGGTATTCCGACTCGCCGCTGCGGTACAGCCGCCGGCCGACCCGTACCACGTCCGCGTCGACCCGCAACAGCCGGGAAGCATTGTCGAACGTCAGTGTGGCTTCCGCAAAACCGCTGGGCTTGCGGCCAGCCGAACCATTGAAGATGACGTCCGCCATCTCCTTGCCGCGCAGACTTTTGGCGCTCTGGTCGCCGAGAATCCACTTGATGGCGTCGACGACGTTGCTCTTGCCGCTGCCGTTCGGACCGACGACGCAGGTGATGCCCGCGGCGAAGTCAAACGCCGTGCGATCGGCGAAGCTCTTGAAGCCGAACAGTTCGAGCTGCCTGAGCATCGCAAGTTTGCAAGAGTGTCGGCGTCGCGCGAAGCGAGACGCTCAGAAAATGCTGCCTGTCTCAAGGCACTCGCGGTGCGAGCGACCTGCCTGTAGCCCACGCAGCGCTTACGGAAATCGTCATTATTGAACCCTGAATCCGACGGGGTCGGTATCGGGGGAGTCGGCGGCTTCCTTGTCCGAGTCTGTCGGGACCTTCTGCTTATCCGTAGATGCCTTCGCCTGAAGATCTTTGTCCGTGTCTGTCGGGGCCTGCTTCTTATCGGAGGGCGTCTGCGCCTGAAGATCCTTGTCCGACTCTTCGTCCTCCTGTGCCTCTTCGGCGTCTTTTCCGGACGCCGCCGCCTCGAAATCGATGCCAAACAGATTGGGAGACGATCCTTCATGGCCGACAGCGCCGTCCTCGCCGGTGGACCGCGTGTAAATTCGGCCGGCGCGCGGCAGCTCGTCGATCGCGATCAGACCTGCGAGGTTATGTTGCTTCTCGGCCTCCACCAGCATCTGGACGACATCGGGATACGACGCCTTGAGCCGTCCCAGCTCCGCAATGACCGCTGCGACGCGGGCCGGAACTGTGGTTCGGACGACATCCCGACCTTCCACGAACCGGCTGATCGTCACCAGCGGCTTGCCGGGCTCCGCCTTGATGAGGAAGTGTCGGCCAGCGCTGACCACCATCGGAGGCTGGAACTCCTGATCGACGCCGAACACGACAATCTCCTCCTTCAGCCGCTCCGTCACGTGGATCATCGGTGCGCCCTTGGACTCCACGACGCGCAACATCCACCCGCGCTCGGCACGTTCGCCGCCGATCAGCGGCTCGTCCTCGTTGATCGTCGAGAGCGCCCGGACAGCTCCATACCGCGTCTCCATGCTCTCGTGATCCAGCAGCTTGCTCAACTCGACGATGGCATCCGTTCCGCCCACGGCCGCCAGGGCCGCCAGTGCAAACACGCGGAACGCTGGCTCCTTGTCGGCCGCCTCGCCCAGCGCCTTCGCGCAATCGGAGTGTCCCTGATAGGCCAGCGCCTGCGCCGCATGGAATCGGACTTCCAGGTCCTCGGAATCGAGCCCTTCCCGCAGGACAGGCACCGCCTCGGCTCCGATCCCTTCCAGTTGCAGGGCCGCCAGTTCCGCCGTCGGGCCCACGAGCAATTCGTCGCGCAGCCGTTCCATCCGCAACCGGCAGTCGACCGGCGTGTCGCGGAGCTGGATGTTCGAAATCACCTGCAGATACCGCGGATAGTTATCGCGATAACGCCGGTGCAGGATCAGTTCGATCTTCGAATCCGTCTTCGGTTCCGCCAGCGCTCGCTTCTGGCCGGCACTGTCATAGTCGTGGAATCGCTGACCGATCCGGTTCGCGATCACCTGCGCCATGCGTATGCTGGCGTAGTCCGGGCGCAGGTGCAGCGACAGGTTCTGATCGCGCCCGGAGTATGTGGCGCCGGCCGGAATCACGCCCCGCCGGGATCCTTCGCCTTTCTTGTCTTCATCGATCGGGATCAGAGCCCCGTGCGCCACCGCCAGCCGGAGCCCCTTGCGCACGCCGCCGTTGAGGTACGCCCGCTCAGTCAGTTCGCACTCCATCAGCGCGCCGCCACGCAGACTCGTCGCCTCGCTGCCGTCAGGCAGCGACACTTCCACGTCGAATTTCTCGTATTCTCTAATCAGCGGCGGCAGGTACGCGCGGACCATGACCAGCGCCGTCGACGGATCGGCAATGATCGAGTTCGGATCCTTGATGTCGCGCCGCTTCATGTCGTCAAGCAACTGTGCGCGCAGCGCCGACGCCGGCGGGTCGTCTCCGGTATTGTCCAGATTGGTCACCAGGCCGACGCCTTCCAGGGTGACCGTATTCAGCCCGCTGACGCCGATGTAGTCTCCGATCAGCTTGGAATGGTCCCCTTTGCCCCGCAATGCTTCGAGGGTGTTCTTGCGCGCTTTGTTCTTCCGCCGCTCCTCGGGGCTCGGCAACCTGAGGTCCAGTTCCGTGCACCCGGCCAGCAGCAGCGCCATTGACGCCAGCGCCTCGCGGCGACTGAGCGCAGGGGCCAGCCGGTCGAGCTGCGGCAGCAGCGTACGCTTCTTGCGATCGCTCATGAATGGCGGTCCATCCGTGGACGCAGCCGCATCGGCGCGCAATAGCGCGACGTGCGGCAATCTGGAAATTTGACGAAGGAAAACACGAGAGAGGAGAGGGGGCGGAACATAGCGCAGCCCGCGCAGGAGGGTCAATCCCGACCCGGCCCTGGCGTCGCCGGTCCGCCCCTCCTCGACCCCAAACGGCAGGAACCGCCGCTCACCGGCGTCTCCAATCCACACCGTCAGCCGCCCAATGCGAACGCTCTGGGCAACAACCTGCTATGCTGAAAGCCGTTCGGCGATCGTCAGGCATTCCGAGCCATGTCACAAGCAAATCTCCCTAACCTGTTGCTCCCGCTGAAGAACCAGATCGTCGTCCTCGACCTGGCCAGTCCGTACGTCGTCGTCGGCACGCTCGCCGACGAAGACCATCGTTACCTGGTGCTGGACGACGCCGACGTTCATGACTTGCGCGACAGTTCGACCACCCGCGAACTGTATGTCCTCGAGGTGCGGCGTCACGGTTTGGGACCGAACCGGAAGCGCGTCCACATCCGGCGGGACGATGTCGTCGGGATCTCGCTGTTGGACGACGTCGTGACGTAAAACCTGTTGGAGTTCCGCCTTCAGGCGGCCGCACGTCCGTCGAATCTGAACCGCTTAAATGCGGAACTCCAACGGTTTGATCGCCCGCCGTATCAAGGTCGGCCGACATCCGTGGATGGTCGCCGATTCCCGGCGAGCTGTGCCGCGACCAGCATCGCTGAGATCATGCCGTCCGGCTTTGCCACCCCGCGCCAGGCGATGTCGAACGCGGTCCCCTGCGCCGGACTCGTCCTGACAATCGGCAGCCCCAGCGTGACGTTCACGGCGCTGTGGAAGGCGATCAGTTTGATCGCAACGTGCCCCTGGTCGTGATACATCGCGACCACGCCGTCGAATTCCCCGGCCACGGCGCGGGCGATCAGCGTGTCGGCCGGAAACGGCCCCTGAGCGTCAATTCGGTCCACGTGCCGGGCCTGCGACACGGCCGGGTCAATGATCCGCCGCTCCTCGTCGCCAAACAGTCCCCCTTCGCCGGCGTGCGGATTGAGCGCGCACACTCCGATGCGCGGCCGTTCGCACCCTACTTGCTGCATAAACTTGTCTACCAGTTGTATCGTCGCGCCAATCGAATGTTCGCTGAGCAGCGACGGCACGCTGGCAATCGAAGTATGCAGCGTGACGTGTGCAATACCCAGCCCGTGCGGCCCGGCCACGGTCCGGCCGGCAGGCACAAACAGCATCATCGCCACGTCGCGGACGCCGCAGGCGCGAGCCAAAACCTCGGTGTGTCCCGGCACGTCATGGCCGGCCTGATGCAGCGCCAGCTTGCTCAGCGGCGCCGTGACGATGCCGTCGACGTCTCCGGCCTGAGCAGCGGCGATCGCATCGCTCAGAGCGAGATAAGCAATCTGGCCCGCACGCGAATCGACAACTCCTGGACGAATCGAACCGGTATTCTCACGCCGCGGATCAATGCAATCGACGGCGATGTCATCGCCGGTCACGACGCCCGGAGAAGCGGCCCGCCGGATCGGCAGATCGACGCCGACCAGCCGCGCGGCCCGCTCCAGTGCATCTCCAGGACCGAAGATCACCGGCACGATGCGCTGCCGCACCCGTTCATCAGCGAGCGCCCGCACAATGAGTTCAGGACCGACTCCGGCGACGTCGCCGATCGTCACTGCGAGCCGTGGTCGCCGCGCGGAAGTCTGACATTGTCCGGCTTCCGTGCGCCCACCAATCGACGTCATAGGTTCGTTTCAAAACTTCGATGTCGACGTCGCGGGAGGGCGACGCGCCTGCGGAGCCGCGATGAATGGAGAACGTTCGTATCGCACCGGCTCGGCAGGAGCCTCGCCCTCCCGATTTTGAGATCGCCTCATGGCATGATCGTCATGTCGCAGGACAGGCTGCCGGCCGCCGGGATGTAGCACTCCCGCACATAGTCCATCACCATCCGGTCTGCATTGAATCGCCAGCCCAGCGTGCGCACGGCCCGCTTCATCCGCCGAATCCACCCTTGCGGCACGTCGTCCTTGTCGCGCTCGTAGTACAGCGGAATGACTTCCTTGTTCAGAACCCGCATCAGTGCTTCGCCGTCACGAGTATCCTGGATGTCCTGGTTGTAGTGGATCTGTCCCGTGCCGATCGCAAAGCCGTTGTGGCCGTCGAACGCCTCCGCCCACCAGCCGTCCAGAATCGACAGGTTCAGCCCGCCGTTGAGCACCACCTTCTGCCCGCTGGTGCCCGAGGCTTCCAGCGGACGCCGCGGGTTGTTGAGCCACACGTCCACCCCCTGCACCAGGTGCCGGGCCAGGTTGATGTCGTAGTCGTCCAGAAATACGACGCGGCCATGGAACCGCGGATCGCCGGTGAGCCGAATAATCCGTTGCATGATCGCCTTGCCGTGGTCGTCCGCCGGATGGGCCTTGCCGGCAAAAATAAAGTGCACCGGATGGTCGTGGGAATCGATGACCTGTGCAAACATTTCGATGTCCCGCAGCACCAGGTCGGCGCGTTTGTACGGCGCAAACCGCCGTGCAAACCCGATCAGCAGCACCCGCGGATCGAGCACATTCTGCAGGCGCTGGATCTCGTCGTCGGACACGCCGCGCTTCTGGGCCGCTTTCGTCAGCCGGTTGCGGGCATACACGATCAGCCGCGATTTGAGCGACTGGTGCGTCTCCCACAGTTCACCCGCCGTCACATGTTCGAACCCCGACCAGACGTCCGGTTCGCCGGTGCGGAGGAACCAGTTGTTCGGCAGCACGCGGTCGTAGAGCTGGCGAACCTGCGGCGCCAGCCACGTTGACACGTGCACGCCGTTGGTGATGTGCCCGATGGGAATCTCTTCTTCACTGCGGTACGGCCACAGGCTGTGCCACATCCGCCGACTGACCACCCCGTGGAGATTGGAGACCGCGTTCGCGCGGCGGCTCGTCTTGAACGCCAGCACCGTCATGCAGAACGGCTCGCTGGGGTTGTGCGGATCGACCCGACCCAGACCCATGAACGTTTCGTGGCTCAGCCCCAGCTCGTCCGCCTGTGGCCCCAGGTGCTCTTCGATCAGCCCCCCGTCGAACCGGTCGTGACCGGCCGGCACCGGTGTGTGCGTTGTGAACACTCCCGCCGCCGCCGTCTCGCGCAAGGCGTCGTCGAAAGACATCCCGTCCTGCTTCATCCGCTGCCGGATGATCTCCAGCGGTGCGAACGCCGAGTGACCCTCGTTCATATGCACGACACGGGGAGTAATTCCCAGCTCCGCCAGCGCCCGCACGCCGCCGATCCCCAGCATGATTTCCTGGCGGATGCGCGTCCGCTGGTCGCCTCCGTACAGCCGCGCCGTCAATTTACGGTCTTCTTCCGAATTCTCCTTGATGTTCGTGTCCAGCAGATACAGCGGCACCCGGCCGACGTCGATCCGCCACACCCGGGCATGAATCCGGCCGCGTCGCGTGTCGACGGTGATCACCACGGGCTCGCCGTCCGCCCCGATCGCCTCCCGCAGCGGCAGTTGCGACGGCTCGGCCAGCGTGTAGTCCTCTTTCTGCCAGCCCTGGTCGTCGATGTACTGCGAGAAGTACCCCTCGTGGTAGAACAAACCGACCGCCACCAGCGGAATCCCCAGGTCCGACGCACTTTTGAGATGGTCGCCGGCCAGAATCCCCAAGCCGCCGGAATAGATCCGCAGCGATTCGTGCAGGCCGAACTCGGCCGAAAAGTACGCGGCCGGACGGTGCCCCAGCACTGCCGCTTGCACATCGCCCCAGGTGTCCGTCGACAGCATGTATTCCTGCCAGCGGCGGTACGCGCCGTTGATTCGCGAATGCAGCACGAGTTCGCGCGCGCGGGCTTCCAGCTTCTCGGGAGTGTACTCGCGGAGCAGCAGCACCGGATTGTGCGACAGTTCCGTCCACCGCGTCGGGTCAATTTCGCGGTAAATGGCCGTGACTTCGGGCTGCCAGCTCCACCACAGGTTGCTGGCCAGTTCCGAGAGTTTGTCGTGAATGGATTTATGCGGAGCCATGAATCGACGCTCGATGTCCGGGAGGGCAATCGCAAAGCGCGACCCTCAGTATAGCCGACGGCAGGCCCCCGCAGAAACATCGCAGGTCAACGCAGCGCGGTGGGGGTGCCGGAGCAGGTTTCTGCCGGCACCACGCACAGCATCAGTCGTCGAATCCAGCCAGAGCCGGAAGACGTCAGCGGCCCGTGCGGACAAGCGCGGCAGAACACCTGATGACACCTTTTGTCACGTTCCCCCTCCCGCTCGGAAACGTGCTGAATGCGCACTGCGTCGGAGTTGGGGGAGACGGCCGGGGTGATTGATGTAGCAACGACGGTTTGAAGGTTGAGTTACTCGCGCAGCCAGTCCGCGATCCACAACTGACTCGAACCGTCTGCCGTCCGGCTGCTGGTCCACATCAGTTTCTTTCCGTCCGGGCTGAACACCGGCAAGACGTCCGCCTTCGGATCGTACGTGATCCGTGTCGTCTCGCCGCCGCGCAGCGTGTCACCGTCGCGGGCGATCTCCATGGTGTACAAATCGAAGTTCGCCCCTTGCGGCCCGCGCGAATAATCGGCCCGCGCCCAGACGAGGTACTGCATGCTCGGATGGAAGAACGGCGCCCAGTTCACCGTGTCGAGGTCCTTCGTCAACTGCACCTCATGTTTCCCGTCGACCGAAATCGCGAACAGTTGCAGCATGTGCTCTTTGTCGCGATCGCTGCGGAAGATGATCCACTGGTCGTCCGGGGAATAAAACGGCCCGCCGTCGTAGCCGTCGGTATTCGTGAGCTGCCGCACGTTCTGACCGTCGGCGTCCATGATGTACAGGTCCGGATCGCCGTCCCGCGACGACGTGAACACGATGTGCTGCCCGTCGAACGAATAGCTGCCCTCGGCGTCATAGCCGGGCGAATCGGTCAACTGCCGCATGTTGGTGCCGTCCAGATCGACGACGTAAATCTCCATGTGCGGATCGAAATCCCATTGGTACCGCCGGCGCCCCCCGGCCGCTTCCAGTTCGCGAGCCTTTTTCTCCTCCAGCGCGATTTCCGGGTGCGTGTGGGCCGACGCGAACAGAATCTGCTTTCCGTCGCGACTGAAGAAGGCGCATGTCGTCCGGCCCCGGCCGGTGCTGACCAGGCGCGGCGTCCGCTCATCCACCGGCTGGACGTAGATCTGATAGAAGGGATACCCGACCGGATACGCCTGGTAGACGATCAGCGAACCGTCCGGCGAGAAGTACCCTTCGCCGGCCCGCGGCAGCTCGAAGGTCACCTGGCGGATATTCGCGAGATGCGCAGCCTCGGATTCGGCGGGAGTCGGCTCGGCGGCGGCAGCAATTCTGACCAAACCCAGCAGGGCGGCCGCCCCATTCATCAGAATTCGCGTCGCGCTGTGATCACGAATCTGCATCAGGCACGCGGGAAACAGTTGCATCATTAATTCTCTCGATTCGGGGCTGTTGCCCGAGCTGAGCATTTTCTCTGCGCGTATTGGCGGCTCAGCGCCTTTGTGTCGAATTCTGAACGACAATGCGCGTCACGTCTTCGCAAACGACGTGTCGTGCCGCCATGGCTTGCGGTACTCACGGTCCGTCATTTCCTGCGCTTCGCTGTCGCCGACCATTCGCTCGGCTGACGGATCCCATTGAATCGGCCGCCCCAGCCGCGCCACGATGTTCCCCAGGTGGCACACCGTCGCCGACCGATGTCCGATCTCGACATCGCAGATCGGTTTCTCGCGCGAGCGCATGCAGTCGAGGAAGTTCTGCGTGTGATTCATGCTGCGAACGAGCTGCACCGGCAGCCCGTTGACATCGCGCGCGACGATTTCCGCAGGATCGGATTCCAGTTTGCCTCGATTGACGAAGAGCTTGCCCTGCGTGCCGATGAACGTCGTCCCCTCCGGAATGTCCTTCTGCAACTGGCCGAGATGCACCTTCACATCCCCCGGATATGTGAACGTGATCCGGCATGACTCCGTGACTTCGTACCGATGCTGTGCGTCGTAGGTCGCCGTGCCCTCGGCCGCGATCGGACCGCCCTCGTCCATCCCGAGCCCCCACTGGGCGATGTCGAGGTGATGCGCTCCGAAGTTCGTCATCTGCCCGCCGGAGTAGTCCCACCAGAAGCGGAAGTTGTAGTGCACCCGCTTCTCGTTGTACGCCCGATACGGCGCCGGGCCGAGCCACATGTCGTAGTCCAGTTCCGCCGGCGGCGTCGTGTCCGGACCGAGCGCCCCCGGATGATTGCAGTCGGGAATCCCCACCAGCACCGTGTGCACCGTGCCGATCGCGCCGTTGCGGACCAGCGTGCAGGCTTTCCAGAACTCCTCGCTGCTCCGCTGTTGAGAGCCGGTCTGGACGACCCGCTGGTGCTCACGCGCCGCGGTTACCATTCGCCGGCCTTCGGCAATCGTCAGTGACAGCGGCTTTTCGCAGTACACGTCCTTTCCCGCCTGGCAGGCATTGATCGTAATCAGCGCATGCCAGTGATCGGGTGTGGTCACGACCACTGCGTCGACGTCCTGGCGATCGAGCAGTCGGCGATAGTCGTGATACTGTTCCGGTTTGTGTCCCCCTTCGGCCGCCGCTTTGGCCGCATCCGCCAATACGTTCGCATCGACGTCGCACAGGCCGACGATGTCGCAGCCCGCGTCCATGAACCGTTTCAGGTTCCCCTTCCCTTGATTACGAATGCCGACCGACCCGATCCGAATCCTTTCGTTCGCCCCGAACACGCGGGCCGGCAGGATATACGGGGCCGCAAACGCTGCTGCAGCCGATGCCAGAAATGTGCGACGTTTCATGTGGAGGATTCGGGATTCGGGATTCAGGAAAGGCCGTCAGCTTTCAGAAAGACAGGATACCGCATCCTGGAGTTGGTTCCCAAGTCGATCGTCCCTGTTCGCCGTCCGCCGGCCGAATAGAATCGGGGGCCGTGCACTCCTGGAGAATCCGCGTGAGCCGTCCTGCATCCCGAGTCGAAACCCACTCCACGACGGTCCTTGCCGTCCGTCACAAGGGCACCGTCGCCATCGGCGGCGATGGCCAGGTCACCTACGGCAACACCGTCCTCAAGCACGATACGCGCAAGCTCCGGCGGCTCTTGAACGACAAAGTCCTGGTCGGTTTCGCTGGCTCGACGGCCGACGCCTTCGCCTTGCTGGAGCGGTTTGAAGCGAAGGCCAAGGATTTTCCCGGCAACCTGCCGCGCGCGGCGACCGAACTCGCGAGGGAATGGCGTACCGACCGCGTCCTGCGCCGGCTCGAGGCGATGACGATCGTCGCCAGCCGCGAGCACAGCCTGCTCATCACCGGCCAGGGAGACGTCGTTCAGCCCTCCGATGGCGTCCTGGGCATCGGCTCCGGCGGTCAGTACGCCGTCGCCGCTGCACGTGGTCTGCTCAAGCACTCGCAGCTTTCGGCCGCCGAAATCGTCCGCGAATCGCTCACCATCGCGGCCGAAATCGACATCTACACGAATACGAACATCGTCGTGGAAGAACTCGCGTCCGACTGAACTGTCCCGGACAATGCCTCGATTTCACTCGCCCCGATAGTCCCGACCCGCGACGCGCGGCGATTCATATCGCTTCGGATTCGTTGCAAACACCTTCACGTCATAACCTTGCAGCCGGGTTGCAAATCCGCCGTCATCGACCGTCGCACGCTCGCTACCGTACAGCTCAGTCAACTCGCGGCCGTTGAGCATCTCCAGCCCGGTCACATCAACGCCCAGGTGACGCTGCGCGTCTTCGTTCACGAGCATCAACAGGAAATCGGTCTCGTGTCGCAGCAGCCGCGCACGCACACCACGGCCCGGCGTATCGAACAGGTCGTCGATCACCGTCGCGCGCACCCCCGGATGCGGCTCGCCGACCAGATACGGCTGCAGGTGCGACAGCTCTGAGATAAGCGCGTACAGCGACGCCCGGAACTTCGGCTCGTCGATCATGTTCGTCCCCCAGTACAACAGACCACGCGCTCCGTGCACGAGCGAGTCGTACGCCATGAACCGGGACTCGGCGAACGTCGGATACAACCGCGTCCGCGTCTTGTTCGCCGTATGCCAGGAGAACCCCTGCAGGACCATCCACACCGGCCGTCCATGCCCGATCGTGTCCCAGCGGTCCACCAGCCGTCCGACGCTCTGCAGGTCGGTCCCCGTGCTCCGCACCGCGTAGTAGTCGCAGCCGATCACGTCGCAGGCGTCGACATATCTGCGCACGAACTTCACGTCGCTGTCCGCCGCTTCGTTCATCCAGAACGGCCGATCCTGCGGATCGAGTTCCCGTACCAGCGCAATCCCCTCGTGCATCTTGGGGATGATCTGCGCCGCCTGTTCTTCGGAATACTTCACCGCCTTGTCAGTCTGATTGTTCCAGTCGTCGCGCGTGAATCCGGCGACGTCTTTCAGAAAGCTGTACGCGGTGAACGTCCACACGATTTCGTCCGGACCTTCCCAGACGGCCAGCGCCGGATGATCGACCACCGCTTCGATCTGCTTCCGCAGTTCGGGCGTCGCACCCTGCTGGACACTTAGCGGCAGCCACCCTTTCAGTCCGACGGATTGCAGACGGTCGAGTTCGGACCGGCCGTTGCAGTGAACCAGATTGATCCCCGCATCGGCCATCTCCCTGAGAGCGGCTTCGTCGGACGGCAGCTCGTAGATTCCAATGGGAATCTCGTTTTCGCCGTTCACTGACAGCATCGTCGCAGCGCCTCGGCGTCGTTCAACTTCCACGACATGTGTGCCGGTTGAATCCGGCACATTGACATCGGCGCCGTCCGCCAAGGCCAGACGAATCGGCTCGGTGGATCGATTGTTGAAGTCTGCTCGGCGGACCACGACGCGGTCCCCCACTCGCAGTCCCGAGACGACTGCTCCGGGCTGCTTCGGCACGTCGAACGAAATTGGCGTGCCGCGCTCCAGAAACCCGCGATGTTCGAGCGCTGCCGCATACACCTCGTGCACGAGGCGGACTTCTTCCGCCAGCTCGTCCTGCTGGCACCAGAGAAAGAACGTGTCGTGCCCGCGCAGCAACAGGTGCCACAACAGTTCCTGATAATCGTCTGCACTGAACTGGCACACGCGCGGATCAGGCTTGTCTGGGGGCGCTGTCGTGTGCCAGTGGACGAACGTGATGATCGGCGTGCTCGCCTGCGTGAATCGTCCGGCGTCCGAACCGACGAGCAGCAGGTTGTAGAACCACCGGTAGTCCGTGTCCTTGAAATCGTACCAATCGAAAATCGGATACCACGTGTAGACCACCGGCATCGCGAACGTGTATCCCGTCCCCTCGAACTCGTGCGCCCACTCGCGGTACTTCGCACGCTGGTCGACGACGACCGGCGCACCGGCCGTCTCGCGCTCAAAATAGTCGTACCAGTGCCGCAGCCCGCCATGCGGCGTGACCGCATAATTGCCGACGAGCGCGTCGGGGAAGTGCTCCAGCACCGGCTCCGCGAATGCGATGCGTTGCATTTCGCTGCGAATCTGCCGCAGACGCGACTGAAACGCCCGGAAATCGTCGATGTTGGCAATCTGGGCCCTGCAACGCACGCACCGTTTACATCCCGCCCACGCATCGTTCCATTCGATCGGCCCGTCGATCTCCCAGTCGGCAAAGATGAAGTCGATCCGCACTCCTGCCGCGTGATACGCCTGGGCAAACCGTTCGACGCGCTCACGAATGACCCGCACCCGGTGATCGAGCGCCAGCGGACAGCCGATCGGCGTGCCGAACGACGTTTCGCCGAATAACTGGCCGGCCGCGTCGACATGCAGCATTTCGGGCGTGCCGTCAAAGAACGAGTACAGGCACGCGTTTGCGTTGACGCCGACCGTCATACCGAGCGCCATTTGCATCCGGCCGATCCGCAAACCTTCCGCCAATGACTTCTCAACATCGTGGGGCGACCAGTCGACCGTGTACCCGATCCCGCGCCGATCCAATTCGCGCAGCAGCGCCTCGGCCTGCGCGTCGTCGCAGCCGCTAAGCGCCCCGCTGATCGGCAGGACAAACAGTGGCAGGTGTCCGCCTCGCGGATACGTCAGCGGCTGTGTGATGTCCAGCACGGTGCGGATGTTCGGCGGAGCCTCCGCGGCGGCGCAGCGATACGACTCCGTCGCAGCCAGTCCACAAAGCATCATCGACAGCAGGCAAGTTCGCATGAGCACTCCTGAGTGGCAGGACCAGCGACTTGCCTGAGAATACAACGTGCGTTTCCCGGATGCACTGTTCGGTCCCCCCTCTCCCCAGTGAGACGCTGGGGTTGAGTACCAGCGTAAGTCGGGGGAGAGAGCCGGGGTGAGGGATCCCGCCGGGCGCATTGCCGCGTTTGAACCGCCGCCATTCGACGATCCGCACAGATTGTGCGGATCGGAATTGACGATTGCTTCGGAAGCGAACGGCCGAAAGGCCGGATCCGAGCCTACTTCCCGCCGCTGCCGAGGAAGCTGAACAGCCGCTTCCGCGGCTTTTCTTCCTCCGCATTCGAAGCGGAGACGACCGTCTGCTGGTCGAGCTGCGCAGCCAGTTGCTCGATCGACTTGGTGACCTTCGCCCGCGGCGCCTGCGTGATCAACGGCACGCCGTTGTTCCGCGACTCGACCATCGACGCGTAGTCGTTGGGAATCTTCCAGAACACCTCGCGGCCGATCGTCTCCAGCGCCTTGTTCAGGCTGATCTGCGAATCCTCCAGCCCGATGCGGTTGACGACCACGCGAATCTTGTCCGTCAGTTCGCGCTCATCGAGGAACTGCATCAGCCGGACCACGTTCCGCAGGCACGGCAGATCGAGCTGCG
>JAXMBS010000058.1:0-34624 GCA_046349775.1 Planctomycetaceae bacterium
GCGGATTGCCGGCCGACACCAGCCACTGCGCGAGATCGAGCCGATCGGGTGCGGCTGCATTCCGTATAGCCAGCGGCGGCAGCGTCTCCAGCGTCCCCGGCGGCACATCCCCCTGCGGCGACAGGAAGTCGCCACGCCGAAACAGCTTCGTGGCGCGGCGGTTGTCAGTCCGTTCCTGGACGATGGCGACAGTCATTTCCGGCTTGAACGGCGCCTGTTTCTGGAACTCGTCCACGCCCGCTTTCAACTCGCGGTACATCGGATCGAGACCGGCGAAGTGATCCAGGAGCGCCTGCTGCTGTTGCTGATCGCGCTTGTCGGTGCCGACGGCCAGAATCTGGCGGATGTTTTCGGGGATGCCGAGCACGTGCTCATCAAAGCCGGTCATCGCCCGCAGCTTAAACCGCCCCAACGTGTGCATTGGCTCCTTTGAGTACTGCTGCACAAGTCGGGCCTTGATCTTCACCGGCGCCGGCTGCGCTGCCAGCAATGTCCGCGCCTCGTCGCTGAGGTAGAAGACCGCCGAATGCGGCTTCGCATTCTTCGCGAGGACGGCCCAGCCGCCATCGTCGAGCTGACCGTCGATCGCCTGCTTCGCGTCGAAGCCTTCGTGGACATCCTCTGAGCGCGCGTCCGCGAACCGCAGCGGATGGTCGCCGTCGGCCGTATGCAGCGTGACTTCCAGCTCGCTGAGGACGAAGTGGCCCTTTTCCGAGCGTCCCGGTCCGCTCTTCGACAGCGAGTCGTGCGGCAGGGCGTCGATCTGGAGGGCCGTCACGCCGGTCATCGGCAGGACGCAGTCCACTTCGTAGACGTCCGTCGCCGGCATCGCTCCTGATGCGAGGTACGACCCATCCGCGTCACGCTCGAACATTGCGCCGCCGGTCGAGTGCGGCGGATTCATCTCTATGTCTTCCAACTTCGATGGCTGGTCCAGCTTGCCGGCGAGGCGCGTCTGCTGTTCCTGCTCCCACGCAGAGAGGTTCGGCGCCAGCTCCGCCTTGCGTTCGTCCAGCGGCTTTCGTTTCTCAACCAGTTGCGCCTCGAACGCCGCCTGCTTCGGCAAGAACTCCTGCATCGCCTGTTCGCTGGTCGCAATGGGCGCCGTCGTTTCGTCTCCGTTATTGAAGAAGGCGAAGAACTGGTAGTACTCGCGTTGCGTGATGGCGTCGTATTTGTGGCTGTGACACCGCGCGCAACCGACGGTCAATCCCAGCCAGGCCGTGCCCAGTGTTTCGACCCGATCGAACACCGCCTCGACGCGCCATTGCTCCGGATCGGTCCCCCCTTCGGTGTTCGTGAGCGTCTGGCGATTGAAGCCGGTCGCAACGAGCTGGTCTGTCGTCCGGTTTGGCAACAGATCGCCGGCCAGTTGCTGGATCGTAAACTGGTCGAACGGCAGGTCGTTATTGATGGCCTGGATGACCCAGTCGCGGTATCGCCAGGCGTTGTAGCGCGGATTGTCTTTTTCGTAGCCGTCGGAATCGGCATAGCGCGCGACGTCCAGCCAGTGCCGGCCCCACCGTTCACCGAAGTGGGGGGACGCGAGCAGATCGTCGACCAGCTCTGTGTACGCCAGCGGCGACGTATCGCGGACAAAAGCATCAACCGCATCCGGCTCCGGCGGCAGGCCGAGCAGGTCGTAGTACAGCCGCTTGATGAGTGTGGCGCGATCCGCCTCCGGTGACGGCGGAATTCCGTCGGCAGCAAGCTTCGCCCGCACGAACCGATCAATCGGATGCGTTGCGCCGTCCGGAGCTGCCGGCGGCTCTCGGCGGACCAGCGGCTGATACGCCCAGTGGTCCCGCGCGGGGTCGTGCGCGTCGGCGGTCGCGGGCCAGTTCGCCCCCTCGGCGATCCAGCGTCGCAGGATGGTGACTTCGTCGTCCACCAGTCCTTCGCTGTCGGGCGGCATGACGGTTTCACCATCGCCGCTGACATATTTGATGAGCAGGCTGTCGTCCGGCTTGCCGGGGACGATGACGACGCCGGAATCGCCGCCCGCCAGCGCAGCAGTGTGACGATCGAGTCGCAGCCCCGCCTCGCGCGCCTTCTGCCCGTGACAGTCGAGGCAGTGGTTCGCGAAAATCGGCTGCACGTCGCGGGCGAAGTCCACGGGCGATGCCGGCTCGTCGGCACGCGCAACCGCGGTCGCCAGGACAATTGCGGTCGTGATGAGCGTCGGCAAACGCATATTCTGAAAGGTCATTCGGTGGCGAGGGGCGTCACTCCGCCAGGTGAACCACAGGGTTTATCCGCGTGGCACAGCCGCAGAGACCGGAGGCAATGTCCAACCGATGCGCAATGGCGGGGCAGGACCTGCAGTCTACCCGATGCTCCGGTCATATGCAGCCAGATTGATGAACGCAGGCGGAGCGACTTCGTGGTACCGTTTGGCGTCGCCCGGCAGCCGTGTTACAGTCGCAGCGTTCTGGCCGCACGACATCACGGGGGAACCGCATGCGTCTTATCTCAAACACCTGCGCCTGGCTGGCAGTCCTGGGGCTTTCCTGCTTTCTCGTGGGCAGCACGGGGGCCGCCGACAAACCGGCGGACGCGGCTGTTGCCGCCACGAACGAGAAGCCCGAAGAGCAACTCGGCACCCCCTTGTTTGACGGCAAATCGCTCAAGAACTGGAAGGCGACCGACTTTGGACGTGAAGGCAAGATCGGCGTGAAAGACGGCGCGCTGATCATCGGCAAAGGGGAACCGATGACGGGCATAACCTGGGAAGGGGAGGAACTGCCCAAGGTCGATTACGAGCTGCGATTGGAAGCCAAGCGCGTCGAAGGCGGAGACTTTTTCTGCGGTCTGACGTTTCCGGTCGGCAAGGAAAGTTGCTCGCTGATTCTCGGCGGCTGGGGCGGAACCCTGACCGGCCTCTCGAGCATCAACTATCAGGATGCCTCGGAGAACGAAACCACGAACTTCTACGAGTTCAAGTCGGACAAGTGGTACAAGATCACCGTGCGGGTGACGTCCGACAAAATTGTCGCGACGCTCGACGGAGATACGCTGGCGGAAGTCGAGTACAAGGACAAGAAAATCGGCATCCGGTTCGAGATGGAACCGTGTCGGCCGCTGGGCGTGGCGACCTATCGCACCGCCGGTGCGCTGCGAAACTTCCGGCTGGTCAAGCTCGACAAAGACGGCGAGCCCCTCAAGGACGGAACTGGAAAGTGAACCGAGGAAGGGACGCAGATTCCGACGATTTTATAGATTGACGCAGATATTCTCTGTGAAGTCTGGATAGCATCCGAAACGGATTGCGGGGTACGCGAGTCATTCGATCTGCGTGAATCTCGTAGATCTGCGTCATCTGCGTGCCTGTCAAAGGAGTAGTCCAGGAGCCATGTCTCAGGAGTTAATTGCGACCTCGCACGCCATCCGGGCCGTCGTGTTCGATCTCGACGGCCTGATGTTTAATACGGAGTCGGTGTTCACGCTGGCCGGAACGGAACTGCTGCGACGCCGCGGCAAAGTGCCGCCGCCGGACCTGTTTCATCGCATGATGGGCCGCCGGCCGGTCGAAGGGTTCCAGATTCTGATCGACGTCATGGACCTGTCGGAATCGTTCGAGGTGCTGGCACAGGAGTCGGAGGAGATCTTCACGGTGATGCTGGCGGACCGGCTGGCGCCGATGCCCGGCTTGTACGACCTGCTCGCGCTCATCGAGCAGCGCGGCCTGCCGAAGGGGGTCGCCACGTCGTCGCCGCGGCGGTACATGCGGAACATTCTCGATCGCTTCAACCTGATGGATCGATTTCACATCACGCTGACGGCGGAGGACGTGTCGCGCGGCAAGCCGCACCCGGAAATCTACCTGACGGCGGCGCAGCGGTTGGGAGTCGATCCGCGCGAAATGCTCGTCCTGGAAGACAGCGAAGCCGGGACGCGTGCGGCGCACGCCGCGGGCGCGCATATTATCTCGGTGCCGCACGAGTTCAGCGCGGCGCAGGATTTTTCAGTCGCCCGTGCGATCGCCCGCAGCCTCATCGACCCGGTCATCCTCGGCCTGCTCGAAGAACATCCGACAAAATCCGGAAACAACATCTCGGCCCGGTGAACGCTCCCCGACTTGGTGAGAGACACGGAAGAATCAGGAAATCAGGAGGCCAGGAACAGCCAGATCGCGGTGTATCATTCCAGCATTCCTGGATTCGTGCCCTCCTGATCCACCCGCAATGGCCGACAACTGGCGTATGATCCCTGATTCGTAAATTCTCAGTCCTTGCTGTAGTTTTCGGATTTCGACATTTGGATTTCGAGTCTTCGACGCTCGCATGCATCACTACGAAGAAATCGACGGCATCCGCCTGCACCTCGGCCACCCGGACCGGTCGCCCGGGGAGTGGATCGGACAGCGCGAGTCGCTCAAGCAACTGCTCGCCTGCTGGCTGGTTGTCGACGACAAAGACCTGCCGCTGGCCCCGCGCGTCGTCGGCGCACCGGGTATCGGTAAGACCACGCTCGCCATGGCGGCCGCCCGCGTCCGCAAGCAGGAGCTGTACGTCTACCAGTGCACGGCCGATACCCGCCCGGAAGACCTGCTCGTCACACCGGTCCTTGCCGAAAACGGCAAGATCCAGTACCAGGCCTCGCCGCTCGTCACGGCCATGCTCCGCGGCGGCGTCTGCGTGCTCGACGAAGGGAACCGGATGAACGAGAAGTCCTGGGCCAGCCTGGCCCCACTGCTCGATCACCGCCGGTACGTCGAATCGGTCGTTGCCGGAATTACGATCCATGCCCACGCCGACTTCCGCTGCGCCGTCACGATGAACGACGACGACTCGACGTTTGAGGTCCCGGACTACATCCTCTCCCGCCTGCAACCCACGCTCGCGCTGGGTCATCCCAACAAAACCGACGAACTGGCGATCCTTCGCTACCACCTGCCGTTTGCCGACGTGGAAATGCTCAACCTGACGGTGGAGTTCCTGCAGCAGGCGCACGAGCTCAAACTCGATTTTTCGACGCGCGACGGCATCAACGTTTTGCGCTACGCACTCAAGCGCGTGGCGGCCGATCCGGAGCATCCGCTCGGCAAAGACGCCGCCTGGCGCGAGTCGCTGCTGAGCTGCCTGGGGCAGGAAGCTCTCGATCTGGAGAGCCTCGCCGAACGCAAGCGGGCGTCACTCGGCGGGGACTCTGTCCCAATGGGCTTGGGGGATTTCTTCTTTGACCCCAACAGTCCGCTGCATCCGGACATGGAAGAGGAAGAAGACGAAGAGGATGAGGACTGGAGTCCGACCATTGATCAGTGTGTGATAATTGAAACCTGCAGTTTGGGCATCGCGTCTTCAAGAGAGCGAATCGGGCTGCGTGATGGGATGACCGGGCGCCCAGATCCAGGTACAGTCTCTTCAGATTGGGCAGGCCTTTGAGAGTCTGCAGACCCTTGTCCGTAATGCCGGTGTGCTGCAGGTTCGCTCCAGCTTATTCAGCGGCAGCAGATGCACCAGAGAGCTGTCTGTCAGAGAATGCTCACTCAAATCCAGTTCTCGCAATTCACGGTGTAACCCTCAAGCAGCTTCAGCGGAGTCCTCCTCACTGATCTCCTGCTTGGGGAATGACAACCTCCAGATTCTGGTCGCTTGTCCGGCCGGGCGCGTGACGCGGAGGCGATTCAGCAGTTGGCAACTTCGTCGTCGAGTGGATCGTCGCGCAGGCCACGGCATGGATGCGACGTGGCGGTCAATCACGTAGATCGTGGGGTATCCCTCGAGCACGGTGATCGCGATCGGCCCGTCCTCGCCGTCCCAGATGGCCGGCGAGGTGATCTCTCCGTGCCGATTGCATGTTTAACCGTGAGACGTCCCGGTCGTGACCGTGACGACCGTGAACAGCTTGTCCGCGTACAACCGCATCTGCTCGCGAAGCTGGCCGTAGACCTGCTTGCACGGCCCGCACCAGTCGGCGGAGAACATCCAGGACCACGACACGGCCACGCAGGTCTGCGGGCTGACCCGGGAACCGTCGGCGAGCTTTCCGACGGTCTCGACGCCGGGTTGGCCCGCCGCATGCACGGTGAATCGGAGGATGCGGGCGGACTCGGCGAGGCTTTGATCCCTGCCCGTCTTTTCGTGAAATCCGCGTCGGCAACGTCGGCATATTGATCAATGAGCTGGTCGCACGTTGCATCGAAGCGCCCGCGTGAAATTCGGCGGGGGTCCATTCGCGCATCCAGACAATGACCTCTGCCGGGTACATCGTCTGAGCCCGGCTGAGCCAGTCAGGCTTGTTCCGCAGGGACTCCACACTCCTGTTCAAGTTCTTCAGAAAGTGTGCGAGGGCGAGCGACACCCGCGTGTGCCTTGATCGGGATGCTTCTCGGCAACGGTCAGCAGGAATCGCTCCACGCGGCGTCAGCTTGTACGTCAGCAAGCGGCACAGTTTGCCGACACGTGGATCGTCCAACTGATGCTGCTCGACCTGATGTCGAGACCGGTCCACTACTTCGCGAGGTGGAGCGCTTCCGCAACCACAGTACGGCCTCCATGCAGTTGGCGGCTGACCACCGTAATTGCGAGCGAGCTCCGAGGAAAACGCGTCGAATTGCCGGTACGTGTTGATCTTCCTGGTTCGGTGCGTTCCTCCTCGGTCGTCGCGGCGAGCACCTCCGCTTGGCGAGGTGGCTTCGCGAAGCTCTGTTCAACGCGGCGAAGGCGCCGGTGGGCGACTATTCCCCTGCCCATGAAGGCAAGACCCATGATACCGGAGAGTCCGCTGATGGCGATGGCCAGCGAGCTGAACAGCAGCAAAGCAGTCCTGATCGCAGTATCCGCGTTCTCCCGTCGGGCAGCCGTTCGGGGATGAATCGATTCGACGGCTATTGTGTCCATAGAGCGCCGAATGATCCAGCCTTGTGGCAGTAGGTCAGCGTAAGTCACCCGGTGGAGTACTTCAATGATCTGCGAAAATCGTATTGATTTCTGCCATCAATGCACTCACCCTTCGGCTCCGCCTTCACGTACAGCTCCTTAGGTGCGAGATCGCTTTAGTACTTGAACAGCGCAGGGCAGATCCAGCCTTCCATGCGCGGATGGTGAGCCGGTAGTAGTTGCCCCCATGTCGCCGGGCGAGGTCGAGGGCTTGTTGTCGTAGCCGGGAGAAGGGCTGCGGCCGCGGTGAGCGGAATCCCTCCTTCGCGTCCGGGATGTCGGCGACCAGCACGTCGATCCTCCTCGGCACGCTTCGCCGACAAATGGCTCGCGGACGAGGCCGAACCGCTCGTCATCGAACACGCGCCCGTTGTACTGGTATGGGGCGATGACGGGGTCCAGTACTGCGGCGGCCGGCCGAAAATTGACCCACTGCTCGATGTGCCGGAGAACAGCAGCGCTTGGTGCGAGCCCAGCACCGGCAGCAGGATGAGCAGCAGGCGACGCAGACTGAGCTTGAAGGACACGGCTCGCGCTAAAGGATTCAGTGATCGACGCTTTGAATACGCCGAAAGCTCCCGGTGTTGGAGGCAATCGCGTGATTCGACACCGAGGACACGCTCAGCAGAGGCTTGGCAGACGGGCAGTCCGGAATGGAATTCGGGAACGAGTGGTTCGTTCGCGGCAAAAGGCCGCCGGGATCAACCCGGCGGCTCATGTTTCTGACGCACGGCCTCTGCTTCATTTCCCGCCTTGGCGCATCCTGCAACTGCGGCAGCGACTTGTCGAGCAACTGCTGGGTGTCCCCCAGCACATCGGCTGTCTGCTTTCGCGTCGAACTTGACGCCGGCCGCGTTGAGCATTTCTACGAATTTGACGTCGCTCCAATCCTTCTGATCCGGCACTTCCTCGAAGGCCATCGTGCAGGTCAGCTCCGGCTTGACCCAGTACGCCTTGATTGGACAGTCGACTGCCGGACGCGACGTCCGCATGTCCGGCAGCACGTTTGCCAGCTTTGAGACGACGGTGTCGGGCAACTTGTTCACTGGAACTTTGGCGACATACTCCTGCGGCTGACCGCCGGACACCGTTGCCAGCAGCACCGACTTCAGTTCGCCGTCGACATTCTTCGTGAACCCGACGATCGCACATTGTTTCCGCAGGCCGGGATCCGCTTCAGCGACGGGCGCTCCTCCGCCCGTCTGCAGATTGTTCACGCCCAGCTCATCGACAAACTTGTTCATCGCGTCTTCGACGTTTTCCGTCCCGTCTCCCTGGCCTTTTCCACCCTTCGCGTTCGCCAGGCTGGCGATGGCCGCCAGCGGCTTGAACTTCTTCTGTTGACCGACTCGGGCCGCGATGGCGTCGTTGATCTCCTGCCAGCCGATGCCGCCGACGACCAGGAACGCGAACACGAGCGCGGTCAGACCCCACACACCGCGCGTCACCAGCCAACTGGTCTTCGGCAACGCCTCCAGCGGCGCGCGCCACACCTTCTGCGGGCCGGACAGCAGGTCGAAAAAGCCGAGCTTGTCGTCTCCCGATCCGCTGAAGACATACGCCTGCACGTGCGATGCGATGAGCAGGAACAGTCCCACGCTCGCCTGAACGATTGTCAGAATCGTGCGGGGCCCATCCGCAGGCAGTTGCAGCCGGGCGACCACGTCAATCAGCAGAATCACCGCGCAGCCGATGCCGAGCCGCTTGACCCATGGCGGAATCTCGCTGCCCACGAGTTGCTGCTCCTCTTCGTGGGCCGACTTGATCGCCTCGACCGGAATGCAGATACCCAGCTTCGGATAGAACCCGCATTGCAGGCACCAGGCCGAGTTCCCCCAGGGGTCTGGCGACTCGCATTTCGGGCATGGGCCGGTCGGCGCCCCCGGAGGCTTGGGCGCCTTTGTCGGTGCAACGGTGGTCGCATCCAGCTTGAAAGTCGCCGTGTCGACCAGGCTCTGCGGCCGGGAGGTCGCGGTGGAAGCGGGCGCAATCTCAGCCGGGCGGGGAGTGGCGGTCTGCATCGTGGCTCGCAGCAGAGGAGTGAGGGAACAGCGCCTCAACCGTCAGACGGACGACCCGTCGCTGTAAGGTAGCTTGCAGTCGTCGTAAACGGCGCAGGCTGGCCGACCGGGTGTAGCGAATTCACACAGTGGGGCGCTGCGACGGGCAAACCGCACATGTCGTTGGGGTTGCGCCGGTTGTTCTGCGCAGTATGATTGTGCGGGTTGCATCGACGGTGGAGCGTGCGAAACGGACGCTTCCGAGTCACGGCAACCGGCCATAGCCGACATCCCGCATGTTTCCGACCGACGACAATCCGCTGCAGCCGCACGAGCGGTGGATGCGCGCCGCCATCGACCAGGCGGTTCGCGCTCTGGACGCGGAAGAAGTGCCGATCGGCGCCGTGGTCGTGCACAACGACCGCATCATCGGCGAGGGGCACAATCAGCGCGAGACGCTGCGTGACCCGACCGCTCACGCCGAAATGATCGCCATCACCCAGGCGGCGCAGGCGCTCGAGTCATGGCGGCTGCTCGACTGTACATTGTACGTCACGCTCGAGCCGTGCCCGATGTGCGCCGGTGCCATCGTCCAGGCGCGCATTCCGACGGTCATTTTCGGCGCCGATGATCCCAAAGCTGGAGCATGCCGCACGCTGTACCAAATCACCGACGACTCCCGGCTGAATCACCGGGCCACGGTCATCAGCGGCGTCCTCGCCCATGACTGCGCCGCGCTGCTCAAAGAGTTCTTCGCTTTGCAGCGCAGCCGGGGAAAGAAGTAGGCGCGCCCGCGGCGGAGTAACTTACTCGGATAGGATGCCGAGCGGTCTGTTCAGGCTCACGTTCGAGCCGGTAGAGTACGGACATCGCACCAGGGGACACGGAGGAGCCGCATGGTCACACGCAAAGCATGCCGAAATTTCGTGGGCTGGAGCGGGTTCGTGGTGCTACTGCTCCTGGCGGCGTATTGGGGTTCGTACTACCGCATGGTGCAACCAGTGCAAACTGCGATCCTCTATGAAAATCGAGATATTCGCACAGTCGAAATGACGATCAGTCCCTATTACCGGCTTCCGTGGCCGTTCTCGATGAACGTTAGCCACCCGTTGTTGCGACCAAAGATTGAGAGCGTATTTGGGCCGGCGAATGCCTTCGATCGATTGATTCGTCCACATATGTGGGCGACCCGGCAACTTGCCTACGAGCGATTCAGCGAGGCAGACAAAT
This sequence comes from Planctomycetaceae bacterium, assembly GCA_046349775.1. Lineage (GTDB taxonomy): Bacteria > Planctomycetota > Planctomycetia > Planctomycetales > Planctomycetaceae > JAEUIG01. The sequence continues at coordinate 10,112 of JAXMBS010000058.1, forward strand.
TGGCACGAGATGCGAAGCACCGCGCGCATGCGGAGTAGCGACGAATCGCAAGGGAACCGCCGTTGATCGATTGCCCCGCATTTGTGCTCGTCCGGAAGGCGACGGTCGTGCCGGAGTCGGGCCGGTATCGCGTCGAGGGCGTCCTATTCGTCGAAGCCGGTGGAAATTCTGCCGTAGCCGTATTTACCAATCGTGAGCTGGCCGTTCGCTTCGCGCGTGAAAACGGTGCGCCCGATGCGCAGGTGGGGTCGTTCGAAGACCCGATCGACTTCGGCTATTTCCTGCAGGAACAGCGGCAGGCGGGATTCACCCACGTCTGCATTGATCCACTCGGCATGCTCCCGCCGCTGATCCCCATCGGCGATGCGCTCACCTCACTCGCCGATAGATCGGTCTGATTCGCACCATGACCGACACTCAACTCGCCCGGAGAAGACGAATTGCACGACGTGTCGTGCTGACGATCGCGATCGCTGCGCTCCTGCCGCTGTGGTATGCAATCGGCTACGTCGGATTCAGGGCGGCATTCGCACGCGGATACGTTCCGCAGTCCGTCTGGTATCGCTCCAGACCAATCTTTGCACCGCTGGTTTCCTACGCCGAATCGGACCTTCCGTTTGCCCGGGAGTATCACACGTTCGCAGTCTGGGGCACGAACGGACGGATGTCATGGGACGAAGCTCACCGTTTCGCAGAAAGTTCGCGGATGATTGGTAAAGACCTTGCCAGAGACGGTTTCGAATCTTCGAGGTCACCGTCACGTCAGGGCGACACTCCTGCGGAGCCGCGATGAAGTCTTTGCGTTCTCTGCCGGCGCCGCTGATCGCTCCTCGACTTCGCCGTATGAACGGCGTACTTCGTGGCTGACCTCCCGCTGAAGTCGTTACACTCGCCGGCATGCGACTCCTCGGCGCCCACATGTCGATCGCCGGCGGCTACTACAAGGCCGTCGATGCCGCCGCGGCTTTGGGCATGACGACTGTCCAGCTCTTCACGAAGAACAACAACCAGTGGCGGGCGAAGCCGCTGTCGGACGAAGACATCCGCCTGTTCCGAGAGGCCCTCGATCGCACCGGCGTGCAGCGGCCGTGTGCGCACGACAGCTATCTCATCAACCTCGCGAGTCCCGACGATGTGCTGTGGCACAAGTCGATCGATGCCTTTGAGGAAGAGCTGCGGCGGGCAAGGCAGCAGGTTTGTGCGGCGTAGTGATGCATCCCGGATCGTGCCTCGACAGCGGCGAGGCATGCGGACTGGAACGCATTGTGCAGGCGCTCGACATCTGTTGCCGGCGAACGGAGGGGCTGCAGACGGAGACCTGGTTGGAAATTACAGCTGGGCAGGGGAGCAATCTGGGGTATCGTTTCGAACATCTGCAGTACATCATCGAACACGTGCAGGAGCCGGAGCGGTTCGGCGTGTGCCTCGATACCTGCCACCTGCTCGCCGCCGGCTACCCGCTGCAGAGCGACGAGGAGTTTGAAGCGACCGTTCAGCAACTGGAGGCCACAATTGGCCTGAAACGCGTGCGGGCGCTGCACCTGAACGACAGCAAAAAGGACCTCGGCAGCCGCGTCGATCGTCACGAGCACATCGGCGAGGGGAAGATCGGCCTGGAGCCGTTTCGCCGGATCCTCAATGACGAGCGGTTCAGACATCTGCCGATGTACCTGGAGACCAAGAAAGAGCAACGCAATGGCGAAGAAATGGACGCCGTCAACCTGCGGACGCTGCGAGGACTGATCGCGGATGGCGACGGGGCAAAAGCGGGGAGCGGAAAGCGGAAAGCCGAGAAGAAGACGACGCAGACGACGCGGTGACACAATCGGCATTGTCCCAGACGCTTGGAGTGTCCGGGACAATTTCAACCGACAACTGATAACCGGAAACTGACGACCGACAAACCTTCCCTGACGTCTAACCTCTGACCTCTCCGTGAGCGTCACCCCCGCCGACAAACCGGCCCAGGCCCCCGACCAGACGCATCGCGCGCATAGTGATGCTGTCGAGACGTTCTCAGTGCTGGCCGGTCACGTCTGCCGGTTCGTCGATGCCTGGGAGGCCGACCAGGCGCCGCCGTTCATTGTGGACTTTCTGCCGGCCGATCCGGGACTCCGCAAGATCGCGCTGATCGAGATCATCAAGACCGATCTCGAATACCGCTGGGTCCAGCACAACGTCCCCAAGCGGCTGCACGAGTATCGCGCGGAGCATCCGGAGCTGGCGACGGAGCCCCTGCCGGCGGACCTGATCTACGAGGAGTTTCTCGCCCGCCGCTCGGCCGGACTGCTCGTGGAGCCGCGGGAGTATCTCGACGAATTTCCCGAGCAGAAATCGGCATTGCAGCGGCTGCTTGGCATGACGACCGACGAGTTCAGCTCGACGATGATCGTCAATCGCGACGAGCACCTGTCGCTGGAGGCCATTGACGCGGGTGTGACTCTGGACGATTTCGAACTCCTGGTCGGCCTCGGCCGCGGCGCGTTTGCGAAGGTGTTCCTCGCGCGGCAGAAGTCGATGCAGCGGCTGGTGGCGGTCAAAGTCTCCGCCGACTCCGGGACCGAGCCGCAAACGCTGGCCCAGCTTGACCACGACTACATCGTCCGCGTGTTCGATCAGCGAATCCTGTCCGAACAGAAGCTGCGGCTGCTCTACATGCAGTATGTGCCGGGGGGGACACTGCACTCCGTCGTCAAATGTGCGCGTGAGACGCCTGCCGGCGAGCGCAGCGGCAAGTTGCTGCTGCAGGTCGTCGATGCGTCGCTGGAGCAGCGCGGCGAGCTGCGGCCTAACGATTCGCCCGCGCGCAAGAAGCTGGCCGCACATTCCTGGGCGGAAACGGTCGCCTGGCTCGGCACGCGGCTGGCCTCGGCGCTGGACTATGCTCACAAACGCGGCGTGCTGCACCGGGACATCAAGCCGGCCAACGTGCTGCTGACGGCCGACGGCGAACCGAAGCTGGCGGATTTCAACATCAGCTTCAGCAAGGAAGTGAGCGGCGCCACGCCGGCGGCCTACTTCGGCGGCAGCCTGGCGTACATGTCGCCAGAGCAGCTCGAGGCCTTTCACCCCGGCCACGAACGCAAACCGGAAGACCTCGACGGTCGAGCGGACACGTATTCGCTCGGCGTGGTCCTGTGCGAACTGCTGACCGGCGCGCGACCGTTCGTCGATGAACAGGCCAGCGGCGATTGGCACGGCATGCTGGACCGAATGATCCAGACGCGGATCGACACCAAGCTGCCCGTCAGCCTGAAACTTGAAAAGCGCGGCGCGACGATCCCGGTCGACTGCCCAGCCTCATTGCGCCGCGTCCTCGATCGCTGCCTCGCCGCGCGTCCCGAAGACCGCTGGCAATCGGCCGGCGAGCTCTCCCAGCAGCTCGCCGTCTGCCTCGATCCGGAAGCCCGCGATCTCGTCGACCCGCCCCAACATCGCCCCGACACCTGGCGCTGGAAGTACGCGATCCCGCTGCTCCTAATGATGATGCTGATCCCGAACGCCGTGGCTGGATTTTACAACTGGATTTACAACGACGCGGTGCTGGAAGACCTCAAGATCGAAGGCCTGATGGAGGAATTCCATGGGTGGGTGTTAGTGCTGAATGTAATTTCGTTTCCGCTGGGAATTGCGATCGGCATCTGGCTCGCGACCCGAGTCGTGACCGCCGTCAAAACCGTTCAACAGTTGCGTGGAGGACCTAAAGAAGACACGTTCCGCCTGCGGCGCGCCTGTCTGCGGCTGGGCGAGCACGCCGCGATACTGTCAATTACGCTCTGGATCATCTGTGGTGTGCTGTATCCGACAATTCTCAATTGGAAGAGACCAGAGGTCCCGGATTTCATATTCGCGCTGTTCATCGGCTCTTTGACAATCTGTGGATTGATTGCCGCGGTGTATCCATTCTTCTTGGTGACGTATTCCGCCGTTCATGGCCTGTACCCAGTGTTTGTGCAATGCGGCGTGTGCGACCAGCGGGACGGCGCGGAGTTGCACCGCTTGTCTAATCGGCTCAAATTGTACTTTTCAGGTGCACTACTCGTGCCGCTGCTCGCGGTCTTCGGCATTTTCATATCTTCCCTGGGACGGGTGCAGACTTCAGTCGAAAAAATGTCAATGTTCATTGTCTGCATCGGGGGTTTCATCGCCGCCGGCGTCACCTATTCGTACTTTCGCCGACTGGAGACACACCTCGCCGCGCTCGAACGCGTCGTCTCCAAGCGCGTCGACGGATAGTTTGTACTGACTGAGAAACCATCCGGGGGCTGACGCCGCCCGGCTTGCCAAGTCAGTCGATCGCCGCACCAGACTAAAGCTCATCAGTCACCTCTGCTCCCCATGCCCATTGCCATCATCGGCGCCGGCGGACAACTCGGCCGCGAACTTGTTGAACGCTGTGCAACGCACGACACGCTCGCGCTGACGCATCGCAACATCGAGATCACCGAGGCCCGCTCGATCGCTGCGGCGCTCGACGGCAAGGGGGTGCACACCGTTATCAACTGTGCCGCGTACAACTTCGTCGACCGTGCCGAGGACGAGCCGGACGTCGCCTGGATTACGAACGCGCGCGGCCCGCGGCTGCTCGCGCAGTGGTGCGCGGCGAACAACGCCTGCTGCGTGCATGTCAGCACCGATCATGTATTTGGACTGGATGGACAACGATTGACGCCGTACTTGGAGACTGACGCTCCCGGCCCGGTCAGCGCCTACGGCGTGAGCAAACTGGCCGGCGAGCACTTCGTTCGCGCGACGTGCGAGCGGCACTTCGTACTGCGCACTTGCGGGCTGTACGGTCATCCGCCGGCCGGCGGCAAAGGCAACTTCGTCGAGACCATGCTGCGGCTGGGACGCGGCAAGGGGGAGGTACGCGTCGTCGACGATCAGCACTGCACGCCGACATCGGCCGCGGACCTGGCGGAGATGATTCTCGCACTGATCCGCACGGATGCCTATGGCCTGTTTCACGCCACGTGCACCGGCGCAACAACGTGGCACGAGTTTGCCCAGGAAGTCTTCCGGCTGTCCGGGACGATCGCGAAGACGATCCCGATCACGACGGCGGAGTTTGGCGCGAAGGCTCGTCGCCCGGCGTACAGCGTGCTCGACTGCGCGAAGCTGCAAGCTGCTGCCAGCATTACGATTCGCGACTGGCGTGCGTCGCTGGCGGAGTATCTGGGATAGCAGGTCAATTGGTGCCAGATGTCTGGTGGTCTCGTCCGTCGAATACCAAGTAGCAAACACGCTTTCCCGCTTAGGGCGGATCGTATCCCCCACGGCAATACGGATTGCACCGGCAGACGCGCCACACGCCGCGGACCGACCCGGAAACGGCGCCGTACTTCTTCACCGCCTGGATGAAGTACTCGCTGCACGACGGTTCGAACCGGCATTGCGCGCCGGCGACGGCCCGCAGGGCCGGGCTGATGCACCACTGGTAACCGCGGACGAGGCCAATCAGCACCAGCGCCGGCAGGCGATAGGCAAACTGCAGGAGCGTCACGGCGCGGCTCCTGCGGGCGGAGGGGACGCGACCGGCGCTTCGGCCCGGCGTTTCAAACGTCTAGCCAGCCTCGGGACAAGCGATTTCAGTGACTCGCAGTAGTCTTCGACGTTCGAGTCAACACCGGCGCGCGGGACCAGCACCAGATCCACCCCTTCCGGGAGTTCGTGCTGAATCATTCGATACGCTTCGCGCAGCAGACGCTTGATCCTGTGCCGGACCACCGAATTGCCGTGCCGCCGCGATACGCTGAGACCGATCCGCGTCGTGCCGACCGGATTCGGGGCTGCGAAAATCAGCAGGTGCGTGTCGCCGGCACGCTCCTGCAGCGCATACACGCGTTCGAAGTCAGCCGTGCTCGTCAGGCGTCGGGCGCGGGGGAACCGGGCATTCGTCACGTGAACTGCGTCTCCTGGGACGCGGCGTCGGCGTCTCCTGCGGGGGCGGCCGGCGGCGTGGCGGCGGGCGCTGTCCGCGCGGCGACGTTCGGCAGCATGTCGTGCGGGTCACGGTCGAGGCGGGTTGGTCCCGCGAGCTTGCGCTGCAGGCCGCGGATGGCGATCGCGGCAATAATGACCAGCAGCCCCGACAGCGCGATTCCCGCGAGGGCGGTGAGCAGCAATACGCCTGAGCGGACTTTGCGCTTGGCCGTGTCGTCCAATGTGCTCGGATCCTTCGGTGGCGTCGCTTTGGCGGGATCGGACTGCGCGAAAACGATCCCACGGCTGGCGACCATTGGGATGCACAAGTTTCCTCCAGGCGACGTGCCCGGCGGATGAACTCCGTGGCTCAGGAAGCCGATGCCGCTGCCATGCACGGGTTCAGACAGGATCGCTGAGAGCGCGGCGGTCAGCAGCAGGCAATGGACTAACGTCGCAGCCCACCTCAAAAACTGTCCCGCCGAAGCTCTGGGATTCATCGGCATCGCTGACCTCATTCTGCTCGGTGGCCTCACCACATGCCCGCGCGCGGATTGACCGGCGATTCACGGTCCAGCTCCTGCAGCAGCTCCTTCGCACGGTCGCTGACGTTCTTCGGCACGACAATCTTGACGACGACGAACTGGTCACCGCGGTCTTTGGTTTTGGGATCGACGATCCCCTTGCCGCGCATGCGCAGCCTGGCCCCGGACGATGCGCCGGGTGGCACCGTGAGCGACACCGGCCCTTCGTCGAGCGTCGGGACATCGACTTTCGCTCCGAGCGTCGCTTCGGTGAGCGATAGCGGCACTTCGACGATCAGGTCGTTGCCGTCCCGCTTGAAATACGGATGCGGAGCGACGTGCACGGCGATCAGCAGGTCGCCGCTGGCGCCGCCGCTTGTACCCGGTTCTCCCTGACCGGCCAGTCGAATGACGCGGCCTGCCTGGACGCCGGCCGGAATCTTGATGGCCAGCCGGTCGGTCTGTCCGTCACGCTGTACGCTGACGTCGTACGTGCCGCCGGTGGCCGCCAGTTGGAACGGGATCGTGATCTCGCTCTGGATGTCGGACCCGCGCCGCGACCTCGTGCGGCTCCGCTTACCTCCCGCGGCGCCTCCGCCGAAGGCCTGGCCGAAGATGTCCCCCAGGTCGACCTCGCCGCCGAAGATGTCCCCCAGGTCGATCGGGCCGGAACCTCGGAACCCGCCGCCGCTGAACGGGCTGCCGCCGGGCTGCGGGCCGCCTTTGGCATACTTGTAGGCCTCGCCGTACTGGTCGTACTGCTGTCGCTTCTCTGCGTCGCCGAGGACTTCGTATGCTTCGGCCGCCTGCTTGAAGCGTTCGGCGGCGGCGGTGTCCCCCGGCTTCACATCCGGGTGGTTTTCGCGCGCAATCTTCTTGTACGCCTTGCGGATTTGTTCCGCCGTCGCGGTGCGGGAGACGCCCAGTGCCTGATAATAGTCAGCCATGACGCATTGTGTGTGTGCAGGAAAGTCCGTGCATCATACTCAGGGGGTGGGGGAAAGTTTATGGCGGGCCGGCCGGTCTCGTAGTTTGGTATCTGGTGAGCGGTGAGTGGTGAGCAACCGTCAATCGGATGCTTGTTTCGCGAGGGCTGCGATCCCATAATCCGGCCACACACGCCACGCACTTGCTCTTCCCCACTCCCCGGAGACCGCGACATGGTTCCGCGCCGCCACCTGACATCCGCTTTGTGCAGCGCCGCGACGGCGCTGCTCGCAGCTTCGCCGCTGTTTGCCGCCGCAGAACCGTTCGGAAAGACCGCTGAAGGAACGCCTGTGGAAGCCTATACCCTGACGAACGACAACGGCATGTCGGCCAAGCTGATCACGCGCGGCGCGACGCTGGTGGAACTGCATGTCCCGGACAAAAACGGAAAAACCGCGGACGTGACCCTCGGCTTTGACGACGTCGCGGGATACGAGTCGGATCGCAATCAGTATTTCGGCTGCGCGACGGGACGCGTCGCCAACCGGATCGCAGGGGGCAAGTTCAAGCTGGAGGGGGTCGAGTACAAGGTGCCGATCAAGAACGGACCGAACGCCCTGCACGGCGGCGTCCAGCGGAGCCTCGACAAGGTCATCTGGTCGGCCCACGAATTCCACACCCGCAAAGGCCAGGGGGTGGGCTTCGAATACACGAGTCCGGACGGCGAGGAGGGCTTCCCGGGCGAGCTGAAGATCACGATCACGTACGTGTTGACGGACGATAACGAGCTGCGGATCGCCTACCGCGCGACAACGAACAAGCCGACGCCCGTGAATGTGACGAACCACGCATATTTCAACCTGTCGGGCGCCGGCACGCCGACGGTTCTGGACCATGTGTTGCAAATCTCGGCCGACACGTACACGCCGAACGATCCAACGCAGATTCCGACCGGCGAGATCAAATCGGTCGCCGGCACCCCGCTCGATTTCCGCACGCCGCACCGGATCGGCGAGCGGATCGACGCCGTCAACGGGACTGAAGCACTGGGCTACGATCATAACTTCGTGGTGAACGGGAAATTCGGCGGCGAACCGCGGCCGTGCGCGATCGTGAAGGATCCCGCATCCGGGCGCGTGATGACGGTGACTACGAATTCGCCGGCGGTGCAGCTCTATACCGGCAATCACCTGTTCGACCAGGCGGGCAAGAATGGGAAAACGTATCCCAAGCAGAGCGCATTGTGTCTGGAAACGCAGCACTATCCTGATTCGGTCAACCACGACAATTTCCCGACGACGATCCTGCAGCCGGGTCAGACGTATTCGTATGTCACGGTGTACGCATTCTCGAACGAGTAACGGCTTGATGATGGGCGAAGGCAGGGACGCAGATGGCACAGATTCCAGAGATTTGCGCAGATTTGAAGAAGTGCGATATTGGATAGGTGAGGCGAGTGGCGACGACCAGTGGACGACGTATTCTTATCTGCGCTGATCTCGTAAATCTGAGTGATCTGCGTCCCTTCCTGCCCGCGAAAAGATGACAGAGCCTGCTTCCGAACCACAGCCGCATTCGATCCGCCTGCAGCGTTATCTCGCTGCGTGCGGGCTGGGGTCGCGGCGCGCGTGCGAGGAATTCATCCGCGCCGGACGAGTCTCGATCGACGGCAAGACGGTCAGCGAACTCGGGACCAAGGTCGATCCACAGACGCAGTCGGTGGCGCTCGACGCCGAGCCATTGCGGATGGAGCGCAAGAAGTATTACGTCCTCAACAAGCCGACGGGCGTCCTGTCGACGAACCGCGACCCCCAGGGGCGCACGCGGGTGATCGACCTGTTCGATAGCGATGAGCCGCGGCTGTTCACGGTCGGCCGGCTGGACGAAGACAGCGAAGGGCTGCTGATCGTCACCAACGACGGCGACCTGGCGCAGAAGCTGGCGCATCCGAAGTTCCGCGTCCTGCGAACCTATCAGTTGCTGGTTGCCGGCATACCCACGGGGGACACGCTGGGGCAGCTCAAGCGCGGGCTGCACTTTGCAGAGGGGAAGTTCCGCGTACAGGAGGCGTACATCGTCAAGGTGCGCGGCAAGAGCGCGCTCGTCGAGGTCGTGCTGGCGGAAGGACACAACCGCGAACTGCGGCGGCTGTTCGCCCGCGTCGGCCACAAGGTCATGAAACTGAAGCGGATCGCGTTCGGTCCGGTGAAGCTCGGCAGCCTGCCGCGCGGGCAGCACCGCGAGCTGCGCCGCGACGAACTGGCCGCGCTGCTGGGTGTCGTCAATCGGGAAGGTGCGCCGGGAAAGCCGGGGCACAAAGCGGTCCGCGCCGGGACAGCGGGCAAGAGTCGTTTCGGTCGCGCACGCTCCGGCGATTCGCAGCGTTCGCGTTCCCGGCGATGATCCCGTGGGGCCGATCCGCGGCCGTGCGACAGGGATGAGAGACTCACCCCGTCGCGTGGCGCGGCCTCCTGCCGTAATGAATCAGTGATCCAACCTCGACCGCACTTCCATGAGCCTCTGGCGCTTCGCCGACCTGATCGCTTCCGTTCCGGTCGAGCATCGCGTCTCGCTGGGAGAGGGAAACACGCCGCTGGTGCGGTCGCGGCGGATCGGACCGGCGGCCGGATTGCAGAACCTGTATTTCAAGGTTGAGACCGGCAACCCGGCCGGCTCTTACAAGGACCGCTTCGCGTGCGTCGCAGTTTCCGAACTGCGCGCGCGGGGCAAGAAACGCGTCATTGCGACATCCAGCGGCAATGCCGGGGCGGCGCTGGCCGCCTACTCGGCCGCGGCCGGGATCGAGTGCCGGATCGCCGTGGCGGAGGCCGCGCCGGAGAGCAAGCTGCGGCAGATGCTGGCATACGGCGCGCAGATCTTCCGGATTCGCGGTTTCGGGCTGGATCCCGATCTCTCGGAGCGGGCGTTTGACCACTTGCGGCGGATCGCGAGCCGGCCCGATTCGGCCCTGCACATCAGCGCGTACACGTTCAGCCCGGCCGGCATGTCCGGCGTGCAGACGATCGGTTATGAACTGGCTGAGCAGGCGCCGCAACTAGATCACGTCTTCGCTCCGGCCGGCAGCGGCGGTCTGTGCATCGCGCTGGCCCGTGCCTATTCGCAACTGGTCGAGCGCGGCGCGCTGACGAGAGGTCCCGCCGTCGAAGTGGTCCAGCCGGTCGGCAACGATACGATCGCCACTCCGCTGGCGCGGGGGAGGAGCGCGCACGGAATGTCGTCGCCACCACGAAGATCAGCGGACTGCAGGTGCCGAACGTGATCGACGGACAGATGGCGCTGTCCGAGTGCCGTGCGACGGGCGGCACCGGACATGCCGTTTCCGACGAGCTCATCTGGGACACGCAACTGCGTCTCGCTCGCGAGGAGGGCATTTTCACCGAGCCGGCCGGCGCGGCCGCACTCGCGGGCGTTCTGGACGCCGCGCATCGCGGCGGCCTCCGCTCGGACGCCCACATCGCCTGTGTCGTCACCGGCACCGGGTTCAAGGACGAAGCGTCTGTGACGCGAATGCTGGGCAATGCGACAGCACCGATGCTCGACCTCCGCGATCTGGAGCAGATGGACTGAAATACGAGGAAATTCGAAAACCGAATGTCAAAATCCGAAGTCACTCGCGCCTCCAGTCCCACGCAAGAGCACGCCTATGTGCGCGGGCCGCGGATCACCGCGCTGGAGACGATCATCCCGGACGACATCATGTCCGGACTGCTGCTGCTGCGCGTGCACACCGATGCCGGCGCCGTCGGCGGCGACTCGGTCATTGGGCATGGCGAGACTTACTACCTGCCGGAAGCGGCCGCCGCAGTGATCCATGACTGGATGGCCCCGCGGCTCCTCGGCGCCGACGCATGTGCCATCGAAAGTCATTGGCGGTTCCTCTACGAACGCTGCACCGCCTTCGGCGGTTACGGCGCCGAGCTGCGGGCGCTGTCCGCCATCGATCTCGCGCTGTGGGACATTCTCGGCCAGATCACGCAGCAGCCGGTCTGGAGACTGCTCGGCGGACCGGTCCGCGATCGCATTCCGGTCTACAACAGCAGCGGCGGTCCGCGTTACGGACGCGACCCCGGCCATCTCCCGCAATCGTCAAGCACCGTGCGTCGCCAAAGCTGGCCGGGACACGGCGATCCCGGCGGCCCCGGTCCGCTGGAGGACAACTGGCGCAGCCAGAACGAACCCGGCGACCTGGCCGAAGAACTGCTGGCAGCCGGCTACACGGCGATGAAGCTCTGGTCGTTCGACGGCATCTACCAGCGCACCGGCGGACATCGGATCAGTGCGGCCGACCTCGAGGCGGGCGTCGCGCCGTTCCGCGCCATCCGCGACCGCGTCGGCCGCCGGATGGACGTCATGCTCGACGGCCACGGCTTCTTCACGCTGCCGGCCGCTGTCGATCGCACAAGCCATGCGCGATGTGCAGCCGCTCTGGATGGAAGACGTCATCCGCCCGGACAACCCGGAGACGATCGCGGCCTTCCGCGACCAGGCTGGAGTCCCCATCGCCGTCAGCGAAATGCTCGTCACGCGTGACGCTTACCGCGCGGTTCTCGACCGTCGCGCGGCCGACTACGTCATGATCGATCCCACCTGGGTCGGCGGCGTCAGCGAGACGCGCCGCATCGCGGAACGCGCAGCTCTACAACGTCCCGGTCCTGATGCACGACTGCACCGGCCCGTTCACCCTCTATGCCGGCCTGAACGTGGCCGCGGCGACGCCGATCGTTTGCTACCAGGAGACCGTCCGCGCGCACATCGCCACGATCTATCCGCTGCTGATCGACGCGCCGCCGACGGTGTCGGCCGGTCACATCGATCTGCCGACGCGTCCGGGCCTCGGCGTCCGGCTGCTGCCGGACCTGTTCGCGGATTCGACCTCTTCCCGCCGCATCAGCCGTGTATAGCGGAAAGAAAAGTTGAACCGCTAATAAGCGCTGATACGCGCTAATGAAGTTGGAGGGTCGCAAGGGCACCGCAATCCGCTGAAGCTTCCGACGCCGCAGATTCCCCTCTGCACAACTTTTTATCAGCGCTCATCAGCGCTTATTAGCGGTTCCCTTCCGTCCTGTTTTTCGGATTTCGACATTCGGATTTCGAATTTTCCCCACTACGCTGCTGCCCGTTCGGCCTGTTGTGCCGTTTCCAGTTGATAGCCCAATAGCTCGATCTCCGGCCGGAAGTAGTCTGCGATCGTCTGCTGTTGCGCCGGGCTGAGGAGTTCACTGTAATGCCGGCGGTCCTTTCGCGACGTTCCTTTCGCCCGCGGCAGCCAGCCGTCGAACGCGATCCCCACTTTCTGCAAGACCGACGTCAGATCGGGCACCAGTTGCTCGAACCGGACGATGGCATCGACGGCGACCTGGCCGTCCAATGAATATCGCGGGTAGTTGAAGTGCTTGAACTTGCCGCGGTACTTGCGGAAGTAGGCGTCGAGCGTCTGCGGTCCGCCGCGGCTCCCGCGCCAGTAGAAGTCGCTGACCGTCTTGTCCCACGGATTCCGTTCAACGGTGAACTTGAAGTAGCTGTTCCAGATGTCGGCGCCGATCCGGTCTCGGACCTCGCTCGCCGTAATGTGATTCCAGTACAGCTGCTTCTCCTCGCGCTGCACCAGCAGGCGATAGTAGTCGGACAGCGAGTAGCCGCCGCGCGGCGCCAGATAGTTCCGCGGCGTGACTCCCAGTTCCAGACGGGTCGGTTCGTCGGCCGGAGAAATCGGCGTGACCACATCCTCCTCGCCGCAGTAGCGTGAGAGCGCGATCTCGACGCTCGTTCCGCCGGTCTTCACCGTCTTCAGAAAAATGAACTTGTGGCGGTGGGAGATGATCATGGGGAGGGGTGTCTGTTCGCCTGGTGATTGGTGGCTGATGGCCTGGTGAATGGCGAGTGAAACGCGGACTGGAGTCTTCAATTCGGAAATCGAAAATCCTTTCACGCTGCCCAGTCCAGCGTCGACAGGTACTCATTCACCTCCTCGCGGACTCGCTTCATGATCGGCTCTGCGGGGCCGCGATGATTCGCGACGAAATCTGCAAACGACTCGCGTCCGAGTTCGTCGAGCGTCATCCGCTTGATGTACCCGGCCGTCTCGAACCGGTGAATCAGCGCCCAGGATCGGTCGTTCGTCTTCGCAATCGGCGGCCGCACGCTCAACACCGGATTGCCGGAAGCGACCGATTCCGTGAGCATCTTGCCGCTGTCTTCCAGGCAGACGACGACGTCCGCCAGGCCCAGGAACGCGTTGTACACCACGCGCGAATCGCGGTTGTAGATCAGGATGTCATCTGCGCAGGCCCGGATTTCCGGACTGAGGAAGATGTCCTCCGCGACCGGTGGCGTCCGTCGCGACGTCGTGATCAACCAGCGGATTCCGTGCTGCGCCGCGAGCCGGCAGGCGGTGTCGCGCAGTTGCGTCCAGTCGGCCGGCGTGTAGTAGTACCCGCCGCCGTCGCCGCCGATGACTAGAGTCCACCGCGGCGCCGGCTTCAGGCCTGTCTGGGCGAGGTACTCCTCCCCGGCTTCCTGCGCGACGTCCGGGTCGATCTCGGTCGCCGGGACGCTGCGAATGTGTTTGCCATCTTCCTGGTAATCAAAATTTGAGGCCACGATCCGCGTGAAGTACCGTTTCTCGATCCCGCGTATCTGGCCGATAAAGATGCACGGGCACCCGTAGTGTGCACCCAGCCACGCGCTCATGAAGCTGGTCTTGCCCCCTGACGAGATCACCATGTCCGGGGCGTCCGGCAACTCTTCCGGAATCCGGTAAAACAGGTTCAGCCACCGCGCGTCCGGCACCTGCGACGCGTGGTTCAGGATGTACCGCATGACCCGGCGGTAACCGCCAAACCGCAGCTTCACCTTCAGCCACTGGACGTCTGCATCAAACCGTTTGCGCACCATCTGCGCGACGGCATTGGTCTTCTTGTAGTGGCCGGGAAGCCCATCGCTGACGACAAGGATACGTCTTTTCATGGCATTCAACTTTCAGCGGTCCGTAGTCAGCGGGTTTATGGTTGATCGATAAGAACTCGACACCGCCATCGGTTCGGTGCTCGCGACAATCCTCGATAAACCATCAACGATAAACCATTAACCTCATCAGGCTGCTCGCGTCTTTCTTCCGAGCGATCCCATGACCTCGTGATACACGTCCAGCGTCTGGTCGAGCATTCGCTGGAGCGTGAACGTCGTGTTCGGGCGAATGGCAGGCGAGTGATTCAGGAATGAAATCGTCCGATGCGTGAGCACGTCGACATCGCCATGCGGCACCGCGCCCTCGGGAAGCATGTCGGCCAGGATCTCGCCGACTCCGCTGTCGTCGAAGCCGATCACCGGCGTTCCCAGGGCCAGCGCTTCCAGTGTCGTCCGCCCGAACGCTTCCGGCGGCTGTGCAGACACGGACAGCACCAGCGTCGAAATCGCCATTACGTCGCGGATGTCGCTGCGGTGTCCCGTGAAGACGACATTCTTCAGTCCACGCTCGTTCACCGCCTGGCGCACCGAGGCCGCGTATTCCGTCCGACGCGGGTCTTCGCCGCCGACGATCAGCCCCATCGCATCGGGCGCCAATTTACGCAGCCGATCCATCAACTCGATGAACGTGTGATGTCCCTTATAGCGCGTGATTCGTCCTGGCAGCATCACCAGCGGACGCCCCACGGTTTGGGGAAATTCCTGCCGCCACCGCGCGATCCATTCGATGCTGGGGCGATACCCACGCGGGAATTCCTGCGGCGCGACGCCGCGATAGATCAGCCGCAGCCGGGACCGGTCGACGTGCGGATAATTCTCTTCGATATACCGCTGCACGGTCTTCGAGATGGCGATCACGCGCTCCCCCGAGACCATCACGCTGCTGTACCGGCCGACCGAATACAGACCGTGGCACGTCGTGACGAATCGTGGCCGTTGCGCCGCCGGCAGCGTCGCCAGCGCCGCCCGGCACAGCCAGGCTGGAATCCTTGAGCGCGCATGCACGATGTCCGCCTGGATCGACTGGAACAGATCCCGCAGCGCCCAGGTCCAGCGGAGCGTCGCGGGGGACTTTTTGCCGACCGGCAGCGTGATGTGCTCGATGCCGGCCTGCTCAAGCTGAGTGACCATGCGGCCACCGCCGCTGACGACGATCGAACGATATCCGCGTGCGGCAATCGCGCCGCCGACTTCGAGTGTTCCGCGCTCGACGCCGCCGGAGTTCAATTCAGGCACAACCTGAACAATCGTCAGACGTCGCGACGACATTGCTGCGAGCCTCCCTGCTCGATCGCCGGCGCATGCGCCGCCCCGGCGCAAAACGCATTTGCGGCGGGGCTTGTATCCGAAATGACCGAACCGGGTCAATCCGCGATGCCCAGCCGCCATGGGGCAACTGGGGTCGATCGAATTCTGGAAAGATGGTAACGGGCGTCCTCGAAGAAAATGCCGCGCCGACGGACATCGACGCACGGGCGATCGAACAGGCGGAATCGAGCGACTGACATGCGAACTTTGAGGCGATTCTCAAGACAGCCCGTCCGGTTCGGCCTCGCGCTCGCATCGTCCTTGCAGTTTTTGGCACTGTTCCCCGGTCTGCTGCGCTCCCAGGACGTTGCAGCGACCGGGGCTGCGGGGGCCGGCGCTGCCGCCGTCGCTCCTGATACCGCTCCGGCGGCTCCGATGCCGTCCCCCCCGCCGGCGACTCCGGCCGCAACACTGCCGTCTGTCGCCGAGCTGACGGCCATGCGGCAGGCCGCCGCCCAGGACGCCGAGCTCGACGATGCCACGCGGATGCAGCTGGACCAGCACTTTGCGAAGGCGCTGGAGAATTTCCAGGCCGTCGAACAGTCCGAACGTAAGCTGGCGGCGCTGGACAAGGAGCTGGACAGCGCACCGCAGCAGGTCGAGGAGTTTCAGGCCCGGCTGAGCAGTCCGCCGCCGGCGGAACCGGCGGTTGTTCCTCCGGCAGACGGCACGGTCGAGGGCCTCAGCGCACGGCTCAAAGAAGCAGAAGGGGCCTCGGAAGCGGCAGAGCAACATTTGCAGGAGATCAAAGCAGAGATCGACCGCCGCACGGCGCGGCGGCCGCAGTTGGGAGACCTGAAGTCACAGGCCGAACAACAGCTGCAGGAGACAACGCAGGCGCTTGCCGCCCCGGCCCCGGAGGGGGAACATGCACGAGTGACAGCGGCGCGTCTGCTGCGACTGCAAATTCGTCAGCTTCGGTTGCGGCGCGAACTGGCGCTCCTCGAGCAGGAGGCCCGGACGTACGAAGGGACTGCGAAATCCTGGTCGCTTCAGCAGGACCTGGCCGAACGCGAAGTCCGCGAGACCGATCGCGCCGTGCAGCAGTGGCAGCAGCGGCTTGTGGAAGCCCAGCGCCAAGAGGCCGAGGAGGATGAACGTCAGGCGCGGCGGGCGTTGGCTCAGTCGCATCCGTCCGTACGGAAGGAGGCCGAGCGCAACTCGGCGCTGGCCGACCGGAATTCCGGTCTTGTGGAATCACTGCGTGATTCCCAGTTGCGGCTCGACGCGATCGACGAGGAATTGCAGACTCGCGCCCGGGAGTTTGAGTCGCTTTCCAAACGTGCCGAGGCGGCCAATTTTTCGCCCGCCATCGGCGTGCTCCTGCGCAATCGGCAGGCGGACCTGCCCGATGCGGATGACTTGCGCCGCGATATTGTCCGGCGACAATCCGCCATCGGTGAACTGAACCTCAGCCTGATGGAATGGGACGCCGAGCGTAAGCCATTGATTGACCTGGCCGTCGCGAGCACAAAGGTCATTGCCACTCTGGAGCAGATCCCCGAGTCGATCACCAAGTCCGACCTGGAGGAGCAGGTCCAATCGCTCCTGGCAGCGCGGCTGAAGCTGCTGGAAGATCTCATCGAGAATGGGCACCAGCAACTCAACCTCCTGGTCCGTCTCGACAGTCAGCAGTGTCAGCTCGTCACGGCGGTTGACACCGAAGCACAATGGCTCGCTGAACATGTCCTGTGGGTCCGCAGCACGCACGTTGTCGGCTCGCAGCCGCGGTTGTTTCTGTCGTCGCTATCGCAGCTTCTGGATCAGCGCGCGTGGCGCAGCGCCGGTCGAACTCTGCTGATCGAGTTGTCGAGCAACTGGCTCTGGTGGACGGCTGCCCTCGCCACTCTTCCCGGCATGTTCGTGCTGAGGCGCCGCGCCAAGCAGGCCATCAGGCGGTTGGGAGAGGTCGCCGCCCGCGCGAACTGCGTGGACATTATGCCGACGGTCAAGGCGGTACTGCTTACACAGCTCGTCGCCACACACGGCCCGTTGTTCGTCTGGCTGATCGGATGGCGGATTAACGCGATTGCTGGCGCCGACGATCTGCTGAAGCCGCTGGGCGCCAGTCTGCAACTGGCAGCGGTGAGCTGGGCGGCAGTCGCACTGTTGCGTCAGATGTCACAGGGTCACGGCCTGGCAGAAGCGCATTTTGGCTGGCCCCGTCCCGCACTGACCGCTCTGCGGCGGACGACGCGATTCCTGGCGATGGCGACTTTGCCGCTCGTGGCTCTGGTGGCCTTTGCCGAAGAGATCGGGGAATCGGAGATCGTCGCCACAATCGGTCGGCTCGCCTATCTCGGCGGCATGGCGTGCTTCGCCTGGGCCATGTTTCGCCTGCTGCGGCCGACAGGGCCAATGCTGCAAGCCCTCAAGACCAACGACACGGCCAGTTCGCTGTACCGCGCGCGCGGCGTGTGGTTGGCGTTGTTTTTCGCGTTGCCGCTGGTCCTCGCCGGATTGTCGGCGGCCGGTTTCCATTATACGGCGGTTCAGTTCACCGTCGCGCGGCCGCCAGCGTCATCAGTGCCGTCGTCATTCTGCTGGTAGCAGCGTTTCTGCAACGCTGGCTGCTGCTGACCTATCGCAAGCTCGCGATCCGCCGGAGCCGCGAACGGCGTGAGCATTTGCTGGAAAGCCGCACACCGAATCCGATCATCCCCCGGTGCCGGAGGTGACTCCCGAGCTCACGCTGATTGACATCAACGCCCAATCGCGCGGTTGCTGCGGCTCGCAGCGGGCGTCTGTGGCATGATCGCACTGTACCTGATCTGGATCGACGTCCTCCCCGCGCTGGGCTTTCTGCGAGACATTCAGCTCTGGCAGAACGGCCTCGCGGGACCAGATGACGATGCGTTCACCCGGTGGATCACCGCCGCGGATCTGCTCGTCGGCGTCCTCATCGCCGGCCTGACGTTGCTCGCTTCGCGAAATCTGCCCGGCATGATGGAAATCGCCCTGCTGCAGCGGCTGCCGCTCGATGCCGGCGCCCGCTACGCCGCCACGACGGTTTCCCGGTATGTCATTGTCGTCACCGGGATCGTCTTCGGATTCCGCACAATCGGCGTAGGCTGGTCGAGCGTGCAGTGGCTCGTGGCCGCGATGACCGTCGGCCTGGGGTTCGGTCTGCAGGAAATCTTCGCCAACTTTGTGTCGGGCATCATCCTGCTGTTTGAGCGGCCGATCCGCGTCGGCGACCTGGTGACGATTGGCGGCTCCTCCGGAACCGTCACTCGCATCCAGATTCGCGCCACGACAATTCTCGATTGGGATTACAAGGAGCTGATCGTACCCAACCGTGAGTTCGTCACGGGAAATCTGGTGAATTGGACGCTCTCCAGCCCGATTCTGAGGATGGTGATCAGGATCAGCATACCCGGCGGCAGCGATGCCCGCCGCGCGACGGAACTCCTCCTGCAGGCAGCATCCGAGAACCTGCTGGTGCTGGCCGATCCCGCCCCCTCGGCAGTCTTCACGCAGATCGGGGCGAGCTCTCTCGACTTCGAGCTCCGGCTGTATGTCAGCGGACCGCGGAACTACGACCGCACCCAGCACGAGCTGCACCGCCATCAACGACCTGTTTCGCCGGCACAACTTGGAGCTTGCCTCAACGCAGTATGATTTGCGTGTCCGCGCATTGCCCGAGGAAGTGTTGACTCAGCTTTCGCACTTCACCAGGTCGCGCGGGGAGCCGAACTCCGCCGACCAGCGCAACGCCGCCTGAGACCGCCGACAGTGTCCCGGACAGTCGCACCGACCGTCCGCACTTGAAGAACGACGCTTCGAAGGCGGTCCAGGACGCCGGACGCGGTTGGGTGCGGCAACGCCCGCCCGGTGTGATGCTGTTCGCGTTGCCCGACGGCAACACGGCGGAACAGCCGCAACAGGCGCGCGTCCTAGCGCAACCGCAATCGAGCGGCTGTTGATTCACTCTTGCAATGTGTCCGCTTCCCGATATGAAGAGAGCCGGTGGTTGAACGCGTAAGGCATTCCGGGGGCTGATTGTGAAGATTGCAGTCGTAGGAACGGGATACGTCGGGCTGGTCACTGCCACCTGTTTTGCCGAATGCGGCAACGACGTGATCGGCATCGACAAGGATCCGGCCAAGATCGAGATTCTGGAATCGGGCCGGCTGCCAATCTATGAGCCCGGGCTGCTTGAACTCGTCCAGCGCAACCGCCGCGAGGGTCGGCTCAAATTCACGACCGATCTGGCACAGGGCATCGCTCCCGCGCAGCTCATTTTCCTGGCTGTCGGCACGCCGCAGGGGGCGGATGGCTCGGCCGATCTGTCGGCCGTCTGGGCGGTCGGCGAAGCCATTGCGCGGCACGCGAACGGGCCGAAGATCATCGTCATCAAGAGCACCGTCCCGGTCGGCACGAATCGCAAGCTGGTCGAGCGGATCGCCGGCAAAACCCCGCATGCCATCGACGTCGCCAGCAACCCCGAGTTCCTGAAGGAAGGGGCCGCCCTCGACGACTTCATGAAGCCGGACCGTGTCGTCGTCGGCGTGCGACGGCCGGAAGTCGCCGAAGTGCTTAAGGAACTCTACTCCCCCTATATGCGGACAGAGCGGCCGTTCCTCGTGATGTCGCCCGAAAGCGCCGAGATGACGAAGTACGCCGCCAACGCCATGCTGGCGACGAAGATCAGCTTCATCAATGAGATGGCGAACCTGAGCGAGCGGCTGGGCGCCGACATCAACGACGTCCGCCGCGGCATCGGCCACGACGTGCGAATCGGCTTCCAGTTCCTGTTCCCTGGCGCCGGCTACGGCGGGAGCTGTTTCCCGAAAGATGTCCGCGCCCTGATCTCGCTCTCTCGCGAGGTCGGCGCACCGGTGCAACTCATGCAGGCGGTCGACGACGTCAACGAAGCGCAGAAATCGGTCCTGGTGACCAAGGTCCGGCGTCACTTCGGGGACGCTCTCAAAGAAAAGACGATCGCCATCTGGGGCCTGGCGTTCAAGCCGCGGACCGACGACATCCGCGAAGCGCCCGCCCTCACGCTTATCGACGCGCTGCTGGCGGCCGGCGCCGCAGTCCGCGTCCATGACCCCGAAGCGATCCCCAACGTGCGGGCAATCTATGGCGACAAGCTCGTCTACTGTGATCGACCCTATGGGGCGATTGAAGGGGCGGATGCGCTGGCCATCGTCACCGAGTGGCAGGAGTTCCGGCAGCCCGATTTCGAAGTTATGCGGCGGCTGATGCGTGCGCCGGTCGTCTTCGACGGCCGTAATCTCTACGACCCGAAGACCATGGCGACGCACGGCTTCACCTACGAAGCCATCGGCCGCGTGACCGCGAAACCGCCAGCAGCCGGCTGACGGTTCGCTATGCCTGAGCGGCCAGTTGCAATGCGGTCTGCTCGATGACTTCGACCAGCGCGTCGATATCCGTGGCCTGCGTGCGGTGGTTGATCACGCACGCTCGCAGCCAGAACTCGCCGCGAATCGTCGTGCTCGACAGAAACGCGGCGCCACCCAGCTGCACCGCTTCCAGCAGCCGCTTGTTGAACGCGTCCAGCGCGCTCGCATTGGCGCTCAAACCGGCCGGCACGCTGCGGAAACAGACGATGCTCAAGCTGGGCTCGAGCGCCAGTTCCAGCATGTCAGAACTCCGCACCCGGTCCGACAGTCGCTGCGCCAGGTCAAGGTCGTGTTCCACGAGACCGGCATAGCCATCGACGCCGAAGTACTTCAGACACATCCACGCCTTGAGCGCCCGGAATCCGCGCGTCTGTTGGAAACCGTATTCACTGAACCACGGCAGCCCCATCACACCCACCGCGTTGCCGTCCGTCCGAATGTACGGCGGCACCAGGCTGAACGCGTCGCGCATCGCGGTGCCGTTTCGTACCAGGGCCAGCCCCGCTTCGACCGGCACGGACATCCATTTGTGCAGGTCAAGGGCCACGCTGTCGGCGTCGCGCAGTGGAGACAGTTCGTCACGATACCTGTCGGAAAGAATCGCCGGTCCGCCGTATGCGGCATCGACGTGGAACCAGACGGAGTGACGCTTGCACAGATCACGAATCTCGTGCAATGGATCGATCGCGCCGGTGCCGGCGGTTCCCGCGCTGGCGGCCACCACGACGGGGACGTGTCCGAGTTGCCGGTCCTGGTTAATCGCCTGATCGAGCGCGTCGACACGCATTCGGAGTCGGTCGTCAACCGCGATCTGCCGGATGTTGTCGCTGCCAAATCCCAGCACTTCGAGCGCCTTGCGCAGGCACGTGTGTCCTTCCGCTGAAAGATACGCAATGGCGCGCTGCGGGCGATCCTGCATCCCCGTTTGACGGACGCCGGGCAGTTTGACGTGCCGCGCCACTGACAGCCCGGTCAGGCTCGCCATCGAGCTGCCGCTGACGAGCAGCCCCATGCTGCCGTCCTCCGGAAACCCGAGCATTTCCTTGACCCAGCGAATCACCTGATGCTCGACATACACGGCCGCATGATTGCCACCGGCGACACTGGGATTCATCGCTGCGGCGAGGGCATCGGCGAAGACGCCGATGATCGCCGGCGGCGAATTGACCCAGCCGAAGAACCGCGGGTGCCCGTTGCCGAACGGATGCGCCAGCACGTCCTGGCAGAACTCGTCGAGCAGCGCGTCGACGTCCTGCCCGGCTTGTGGCAACTGGCGGTTCGCGAAATCCGCAATCAACTCATCGGGACAGGGGCGAAAGACCGGCTGGTCGGATAGACCGGTGAAGTAGTCGGAGATGATGTCCACGACGCGCTGGCCGACGCGCCGAATTTCGTCGTCGGTCCAGACCCACTTCTGTTCGTCGTGCATCAGCGTCACGCCAGCAGCTCGCTCACGACCTTCCCGTGCACGTCCGTCAGCCGGTAGTCGCGTCCCTGGAACCGGAACGTCAGCCGCTCATGATCGAAGCCGAGCAGGTGCAGGATCGTCGCCTGCAGGTCGTGGACGTGGACCGGGTTTTCGGCAATCCGGAACCCGAGTTCGTCGGTCCGGCCGTAGGACAGGCCGCCGTTTACGCCACCCCCCGCCATCCACATCGTGAAGCAGTCGGGATAGTGGTCGCGACCCAGCGTGGGGCTGTTCGCCGTGCGGCCCTCACGGAATGGGGTCCGGCCGAACTCGCCTCCCCAGATCACGAGCGTGTCGTCGAGCAACCCGCGTTGCTTCAGGTCACGGATCAGCGCCGCGACCGGCTTGTCCATCGTTGCGCACTTCTTCGTAAGGCCATCCTTGAGGTCGTTGTCCCCGCCGGTGCCGTGGAAATCCCAGCCCCAGTCGAAGAGCTGGACGTACCGCACGCCGGCCTCGATCAGCCTCCGCGCCAAGAGGCAATTGTTCGCCAGGCTCGCGCCGCCGGGCATGGCGCCATAGGCATCGAGCACGTGCTGCGGTTCGTGCGACAGGTCCATCACGTCCGGCACTGATTCCTGCATCCGGTAGGCCAACTCGTACTGCGCGATGCGCGTCAGCGTCTCCGGGTGCCCCATGTCGGCGGCCTGGAGCTCGTTGAGGTCACGCAGCGCGTCGAGCGTGTCCCGTCGCAGCTTGCGGTCCATTCCGGCCGGGTCGGAGGCGTACAGCACCGGATCCCCCTGCGATCGACACTGCACCCCTGGAACACTGACGGCAAGAAGCCCGGTGCCAAACGAATTCTTGCCGCCGTTTGGCTGCACGCCGCTGGAGATGAGCACCACGAACCCCGGCAGGTTTCCGTTTTCAGTACCGAGTCCATACGTCACCCAGGCGCCGAGCGACGGCCGGCCCGACCGCGGCGAGCCGGTGTAGATCAGGAGTTCTGCCGGCGCGTGGTTGAACTGATCGGTGTACATCGACCGGACGACGCACATTTCATCCGCGATGCCATGCAGATGCGGCACGGCATCCGACAACCACTGTCCCGACTCGCCGTGCTGCGCGAATGTCCGCGGCGTCCCCAGCAGCTTCGGGACGCCGGACGTAAATGCGAACCGGCGGCCGGCGAGGAATTCATCCGGGCAGTCTTTGCCGTCGAGCCGGACCAGTTCCGGCTTGTAGTCGTACAGGTCGAGGTGCGGCGGCGAGCCGGTCATGTGCAGGTAGATGACGCGCGTCGCCTTCGCGTCGAAATGCGGCTGGCGCGGCAGGAGCGGATCGGCAAATCGCGCCGACGGCGCTGCCCGCGCCTCATCGTGCAGCAGCGAACCCAGCGCGATCGACCCCAGGCCGATCCCGGCGTTCCCCAGAAAATGCCGCCGGGTCTGATCGAGGAGAATCTGTTTCAGCGCATTCATCTTCGTCTCCGAATTCGCATGAATCACCACGGAGTTCACGGAGGACACGGAGTTTTTGGTCGCGTTTTCTCCGTGCTCTCTGTGAACTCCGTGGTGAATCAGTTCATTCCATTCGGCGCCATGTTCAGCGTTTCATGAACATCTCGTCGAGATTCAGCAGTACGTTTCCGACCACCGTCCATGCTGCGAGGTCGATCGGATCAGGCGTGCCATCCTTGGCCGTCGCCGAGGCCAGCGTCGCCGCGCGATCAGGTGCGGCGGCGAGTTCGGCGCGGGCTTTGTTATACAGTGCGGCGAGCCGTTTCCGCTCGACGTCGCTGGGCGGCCGTGACAGGCAGATGCGGAAACCGTACGCCGCCCGTTCGGCCGTGTCCCCGCTGTGCGACAACATGCGTTTCGCCAGTCCCTGCGCCGCTTCAACGAACACCGGGTCGTTCAGCGTCACGAGCGCCTGTAGCGGCGTATTGGTTCGCGGCCGACGCAGCGTGCAGACTTCACGATTGGGCGCGTCGAACGTCGCCATCGAGGGATACGGATTCGACCGCCGCCAGGTCGTGTACAGCCCGCGACGATAGCGGTCTTCG
>JAXMBS010000059.1:0-2500 GCA_046349775.1 Planctomycetaceae bacterium
TTCCATGCAGCAGCGCACTCGAACAATAGCCGTGCTCGCCGTCACGCAGGCGGCCTGCCTCGCGGCCGGACTGTGGATTCAGCAGCAGTTCCTGTCGGCCTTGAGTCAGTCGGAACGCGCCGCCGCCGTGGTTGGCTCCGGCGATGTCGAGAGTCTTGGTCCCGGAATTGAAAATCGGGCGGTCGCCCACGTTCTGGCGTACCTGTGGATCGTCGGCCTTCAGGGAGGCGCCGCCTGGCTTGTCATGTCCCGGATGCACGGCGAACAGGATCGTCTGCAGAATCAATCTCAGGAAGAATCGATGCTGCGGGCCCGCGAGGTACTGCGGACGCGCGACGCCGTGATTTTCGGCTTGGCAAAACTGGCGGAATCCCGCGATCCGGAAACCGGGCACCACCTGGAACGGATCGCCCTCTACTCGACACGGCTCGCCACGGCGATGCGGCGACATCCCAAGTTCAAGGACGTTGTCACGCGATCGTTCGTGAATTCGATCGGCATCAGCTCCGCACTGCACGACATCGGCAAGGTCGGAGTGGAAGACGCCGTGCTGCTGAAGCCCGGTCCACTGACGTCGGACGAATACGGGCGCATTCAGCAGCACACCGTCCTGGGGGGCGAGTGCATCCGCCAGATCCAGCGCCGCGTTGGCGATCCGATGTTCCTGGAACTGTCGCGGGAGATCGCGCTGCACCATCACGAACGCTGGGATGGGGCCGGGTATCCGCAAGGACTGGCGGGGACGGAGATTCCGCTGGCCGCGAGAATCGTGGCGATCGCCGACGTATACGACGCCCTGTCCGTGCGACGCGTTTACAAAGATCCGTACTCGCACGACGTGTGCGTTGAAAAAATCCGGCGGGACGCCGGCAAACACTTTGATCCAGACATCGTCGACGTATTCCTGTCGATCGAACACCAGTTCCGGGAGATTGCCGCCCGATTCACCGTGTTTGAGGCCGATTTCCTGCAACGGGAACGCAATTCCCCTGCGG
This sequence comes from Planctomycetaceae bacterium, assembly GCA_046349775.1. Classification (GTDB taxonomy): domain Bacteria; phylum Planctomycetota; class Planctomycetia; order Planctomycetales; family Planctomycetaceae; genus JAEUIG01. The sequence continues at coordinate 996 of JAXMBS010000059.1, forward strand.
GAGACGCCCGGAACTATGCGGAAATGCGGATGAGCGGCGAAACCGGCGAAGCCATCGCCGGGCCCATCGGTCCCGAACTGTCGGCCGCAACTCGTTCCCGGGAACTCGACGAAACCATCGAAAGCCTCGGCATCTCCGAGCCGCAGTCCTTTGAACTTGTCAGTTGATGACGGCCTTCCCGGCTGAGTGCCGGGCGCCGGCGTTGTTGCCGCACATTCCGAGGAATCTCATGCCCAAAACCGCCGTCGCCACCACCGGCAGCAAAGTCGATGGACGCAATGAACGCGTCCTCGAGATCATGCTGGTGGTCATCACGCTGGGACTCGCCTGTTTGCTGCATTCGACGTCCGGCGTCAAGCTGATGATTCTCAATCTGTTCTTCCTGCCGGTCGTGCTGGCGGGGTTTTATCTGGGCCGTTACAGGGCCGGTGTGCTGGCGCTGCTGTCCGTCGTGGCGGCCTCGATCGTCGTTGTTTCCGATCTGTCGGGATTTGTGGTGCGCTCCGGGCCGCTGACCATCGGGGTCGCGCTGACACTGTGGGGGGCCACTCTGGGGCTGACCTCACTGCTGGTCGGTACGCTTTGCGAAGAGCGCGACACCAAGGCCCTGGAAGCACATGAGGCCCACGTGGGGGTGGTGGAAGTCCTCGCCCGTTACTTGCAGAGCGCGAACCCCCAGCTGCAGAACCGGGCCATGCGCGTTGCGCAGCTCGCGGAAAACGTGGCCCGCCGCATGCGGCTGTCCACCAAGGAGATCGACGACCTGCGCGTCGCGGCGCTACTGATGGACATGGAGAACATCGAGATTACCGCACGCGTCATTCGCAAGGCCGTCAACGAATTGGAGGACATCAAGTCGGTTGAGCAGCGGACGTTTAATGGAACCGAGCTCGTACAGTCGCTGGGATCGACGCTGAAGGGCGCATTTCCCTTGCTGCTCTCGCAGCAGTGTTCCCGGGACAAGGGGGGCGACAGCGGAGTGATCCCCTTCGGCGCGAAGATCATTCACACAGTGCGGTCGTACGTGCAACTGACGGACACCACGTGGAACGGCGGTGGGCTGTCGCCGGATGACGCACTGGACGAACTGCGCTGCGATCTGGAGTCCGAGTATCATCCGGCGGTGCTGCATGCGCTCGACCAGGAGGTCTCGCAGAAAGCCGCTGACGACGGCCGACAGGATCATCCCGAGTCGCTCGTCGAAGCGGGCGCGTAGTTGCAGGTGCGACGGGAAATCCGCCCGGTACCTGTGACGCGTGCGGATGGCACCGGACGTGCTGTGCGAACCTCGCTGCCGTCGGTCGGCTCTGGAGCCGGGATGGCTCGTCATTTTTGGCCCCGCGGACGCTTGCTCCGGGCGGATGCCGGCCGATAATCTTACCTGCCGCGCCGGCTGCCGGCCGGCGTAGACCTCAGGGGGTATAGCTCAGTTGGTTAGAGCGCAGCTCTGATAAAGCTGAGGTCCGTGGTTCGAATCCACGTACCCCCACTGCCGGAGGTCGGAG
>JAXMBS010000059.1:7500-34276 GCA_046349775.1 Planctomycetaceae bacterium
GAGTTTCGGTTTCTCGACTTTCGCGCACTTCCGGCCGATCACTGGCTGCGTCACAACCCAGTTGGCATCCGTGCGTCGGGTTACCGCCCCGACGGTGATCTAGCGGTCTGGCCGAGTGCGGCTGACGGGATATTTTACATTTCTGAACAGCAACCGAGTGGCGAATAATGTGCGCCGGGAAAGTTGGTGTGAGTGATGGGCGTCGCGGTGCCAGAGGTCGTCGCTCACAACCACATGCAGAATGAGCACCATTCGATCGGTCAGGTCGTGCCGACGTTGTCGTCGGACAGTCCTGCCAGCGCCGCATGTAACTGCTCTCGCAACGGCTCCAGGTGCGTGCGAACGGCGTGCTGGTTCACCCAGTACACGAAACCGAGGGCGCCGACGATGACCGCTGCCACGAACGTCGTCATGAGTCCGGCGAACCACGCGGGCGGCTCGGCTTGTGCGCCGATCTCGGCCACGAATGCCAGCATGGGAATCGCCAGTGGCAGCAGATACCACCACGCGACGTTTCGCAAGAGCCAGATCTGATGTTCAACCTGGCCCAACGAGTACTGCATCGCCGATCGCAGCGAAGCTCCGGCGCCCGGCGCGGCCCTCTGCTGCCGCCGGCGATCGACGAACATGTAGCCCGCGACCCACATCAGCCCGGGGATTGCGAGGTACCACGTGCGGGGCAACGACATGCCGATACCCAGCGCGATCCAGACCGGGATCAACACGAGCGCGACGCCGATCTCGCGGACGTCGCGCCAGAAGATCATTCTGTTGAACGACTGGTCATGCCGCTGCAGGGCCTGGGCCAGCTGGTCGGCGTTCAGCGACGTTCCACCCTGCGACTGCCAGGCTTTCTGAAATTCGTCAAGATTCGTGCAGGTCATCGCTACCTCGCATTCGCTCGGCCAATGCGGCCCTGGCCCGGTGCAGTTTCACGCCGATGTTGCTCTCCGAAACCCCGACGACTTCGGCCATCTGCTGGTAGCTCAGCCCCTCCAGCGACAGGAGCACGAGCGCCGCATCGGTGACCGGCAGTGTGTGGATGGCAGCGTACAAGCGTTCCACCATCTCGCGGTCGGCCGCCTGCAGGCTGCCGTCCGGAGCGGTTTCCGTCAGTGATTCCACGTCGATCCACGGCGCCCGTCCGTTGGAACGCCGCCGTTCGTTCCGCCTCCAGGTGAGCGCCGTGTTGAGCGCCACGCGGTAACACCACGTGGGCACACTCGCTTCGCTGCGATACTGCGGCAGCGAACGCCAGACCTGCAGCAGGATCTCCTGAACCAGGTCATCGCGATCGTCGTTCGTCCGCGTGTAAGCGCGTGCCACCTTCAGGACGGCGCCACCGTGTTGCCGGACCCAGGCAGAAAACGCCGATTCCAGCGAATCGGCGCGCCCAGTGGGATGGTCCTCCCGCGCTGAAGTCTGAATCGACACAACCGCCCCGACGATCAATCGATGGGTGCTCTCTCCGAGGGTTCCGCGAGGAAAGATCCGGCCCCGCAGTATTGGTGGCCCGCGAAGGCCAGTCCTTACACAGATTCTGACGCAATCTGCGGTATTGTGTCGATTGGATCCGAAATCGCTCGGAGCCCATCAGAACAGATGAGACCTGTCGGGCTACATTTTGGCGGCAGCATCACGCAATTTCTCAATCATGTATGGCTTGCCACCCCAGAAATCCGCATAGGCATTGATGGCATTCGTAACGGGACCGTGATGATGCCCGTGGTACACGACGGGCCAATAGGCGATTCCGACTGGACTTGCCGGAAACACGCCTTTTGCGCAGAGCCAGCATGTGGGTCCGAATCCTGCGACATACAGGTAGGACGACGCCACGAGCGCCACCAGCACTCTGAAGGAGCGACGATCGCGCCACCGTTTGCGAGGTTTGGCCATGCCCGCATGCTGCCACGCCCCGAAATGCGCTACGAATGGAGTTGCCGGGCTGTGTGCTTCAGCAAGAGCAGCATTTCGGCCCACTGGATCCGGCGGGCGGTCATCCCCAGGTCACCCTCCTCGTCGCAGGCGGCCGCCTCGCACATGTCCACGAAGCCGAACGGATCCCAACCGGCGTCGACCTTGAGTCGCGACCCCCAACGTGACCGGATTTCAGACGGCGCGTCCTGCAGTATCGCCGCCGCTCGTTCGGCCAACGGTGCGAAGACCGGGTGCCGGCCGACGTGCTGGAACCAGTATTTCGAATTGCCGTAATCCGGCTCGCGACGATGCATGATGGCATGCCAGTAATCGCCATCGGGATGGCCTTCGATGGATTGGGCCAATTCGTGACTGGCGTCGAGGTGGTCGTCGATTTGTGCAAGACCGGCCTTGAGTGCCGTCACGTCTGCAGCAGAACGGCCAGGCCACACGCTCAAAGAGACCCCGTCGGTCTCCGCGTCAGCCTTTCTTTCGGGCTGCGATGGTTGGAGCTTCGGCAGAATAAACGGCTGGGCTGCTCGCGCGACGGGGCACTGTGAGGCGATGATTCGCAGCGGGCTTGCGAAGGCAAATCTCGCATGAGCACCTCGCAGCGTTGCGTCTCCGCGTTCCGACAGGTCCGGCTTCATGGGAAAAGCGGCCGGCCCGATCGATCATGACGCCAACACCAACTCCGGCGTAGAAGCTGCGAACAGGCTGCGACCAACAGTTCAAATCCGACTTACGTCGCCAGTTCTGAGATCCATTCGTAGCCGTGCGGGGTAGGAGCGGGACGGACCGACCATCCGAGTTGTCGACAGCGTTCAGCAGAACGTCGGACTTGAACCGACTTGCGATGAACGCGGTCGCCCAATAGTCAAAGGGACGTTTCTCGTTGCGAGTAGGCACGCGCAAATCTGAATAATCGCCGCATGTGATGCTGCTCCGCCGGCTGAGCGATCCGCCGGAAGTAACGACGAGAACTCGGGAGTTCGTTCGACATTGGCGGCCTCGCTGGTGGGGCGATTCGTGCAAATTGTGTCGTCGCCGTCAGGGCTCGCTCGCGATGAGCGATCATGTCTACCGGACACAAGGGAATCGTGAGTGCCGGCAGACACGGGAGCTTCGAGGCAGCGCGTTCTCCGAATGAAATTCGGGAACGAGGGGTCGATGGCTGAGCGGCTGTCGGCAGACTTCGCCCTGACCTCGGCCCCGTCTCCCGGGGACGAGGGGAGATCACACGACCCGGCAGATGAAACACTTCAGGTAATCGTTCTCCAGACACTGCACCGACACCGGGTGATCCGGCGCTGGCCGCGGGATTCGAGAATCTGGATCCGCCGCCGCGTGTCGGCCGCAACCTGGGCCAGCAGCGCTTCGAAATCGACGCGCGGGACAAGTCCCGAACAACTGCACGTCACCAGAATCCCTCCCGGCTTGAGCAGGCCGACGGCCAGCCGGTTCAGCGTGCGGTAGCCCTTCAGCGCCCGCTCCAGCCCGCCGCGAGTGCGGGCCATTTTGGGTGGATCGAGGACGATGCCGTCGAACTGCTCGCCGGCCGCCTGCAACTGTTCTAGCTTCGGAGCGACGACGCTGTGCTCCCACTGAAACCGGTCGGCGACTTCATTCAGTTCCGCATTGGCGCGGGCCAGCGCCAATGCCGATTCGGACGAATCGACCGCCAGCACGCTGTCCGCCTTCCCCAGCTTGACCGCGTTCAGCCCGAATCCACCCGTATAGCAGAACGCATCCAGCACGCGTCCGTTTAGGTACCGCGCGGCGGCCGCACGATTGTCCCGCTGGTCGAAGTAGAACCCGGTCTTCTGCCCCGCGACGACATCCACTCCGTAGCGGATGCCGTTCTCCTCGACAAACAGTGGCCGCGGCGGATCGGTCCCGGCGATCCGCTCATCAGCCGCTGCGAGGCCTTCCAGTTCGCCGATCCCCTTTTCCGTCCGCCGCCAGATGCCGGCCGGTTGCAGCCGCTCGTGGACGAGCGTAACGATCTCCGCTTCCCACATCGCCAAAGCGCGGCTCGTCCATTGCAGCAACAGGTGGTCGCCGTAGCGGTCGATCGTCAGTCCCGACAGGCCGTCTGCTTCACTGAACACGAGCCGGCAGGCGCGCCACTCCGGCCGATCGCCGAACAGCTTGCGGCGAAGATCAATTGCCGTATCGAGTCGCTCGGCCCACAGCGCGGAGTCGAGCGGGGTTTCGGCCTGCCAACTGTAGAGCCGGACGCGAATCTGGCTGTCGGGGTTGAGGAGTCCGCGGGCGACGAACTTGCCGTCGCTGGCATGGACCGCGACCTCCGTACCCGGCGGAAGGGAGCCGTCGACGTGTTCGATCGCCCCGGCGAACACCCACGGGTGTCCGCTGAACAGCGGGAGTGCGCGGCGCGGTTTCAGTTTGACCTTGGGCAGGCCGTCGAGAGGAGTCATCGGTGATCGCCGGCGGCTCGCCGTCAGACAATTGGTTTGTTCGCAACATTCGCCACGCCCTTCGCGATTTGCGAAGGGCGTGCCACCCTGTTTTTCTAAAAGCCGACGGCTGACCGCTCTCAATCAGCGGTTCTGACCGTCCGGAGCGAGGGAGCCTTCGACTTCGGCGATGTACGCCAGCAGCCGGTCGCGTTCGCTCTTGAGGTGCCGCACCCGGACGAGCGACCGGACGCGCGTCTGCAATTCGATGCGGTGCACGGGCTTGGTCAAAAAGTCATCGGCGCCCGCCGCGACGGCCTTCTCGATATCCCCCATTTCCTTCAGCGCCGTGATGACCAGGACGGGGATGTCCTTCGTCCGCTCGTCCTGACGCAGCCGCTGGCAGACTTCATACCCGCTGAGCTTCGGCATCATGATGTCCAGCAGGATCAGGTCGGGCTGCTTGTGCACGGCGACGTCGAGCGTTTCGCGACCGTCGGCCGCCATCAGAATCTCGTGGCCTTCGTCGACGAGATACGCTTCCAGCAGTTCGCGGTTCTGCTGGTTGTCGTCCGCGATCAGGACGCGTCCGGTCACAGGCTGGGCGGAGCCGGGCATGGTGGAATGCAATTCTCAGTGTGAGCGGAGCCGGTCGCTCCATGATGGATTGTCGGGAACGCGATCGAACCGCCGGGGGGGATTATACACGCATCCGCCGCCGGGTCTCATCCCTGCGGGACCGCGATCGGCGATTGAGGGCAGGTGCCGAACTCGCCGTGTCCTTCGGTTCCACGCCCTTTGCTGCTCACGTCGCGAAGGGTGACTGCCTGTTCTCGCGATGGACGCGCCGCCGGCCTACTCCCCCGCGTCACAGTACGGACACGGCTTGCGATAGACGATTTTGTGACAGCGCGGGCACTCGCGCGGGCCGTACAGCAGCGGGGCCTCCATCTTGAACTGCTGATAGATCAAATACACCAGCGTCAGCACAACGACTGACGCCATGGCGATCGCGATGGGATTGGCCCCCAGGGTCAGGATCATATTCGCCAGCAGGAATACAACGCAGACCACGTAGATCGCGATCACCCACCACTTGTTCCGTTCGAATGTCGCCTTCTGAATCTGCGTATTGACTTGTTCCGCGACGTGCGCTTCCAGCAGTTCGCGTTTCAACTGGTTGACTTCCGTGACCTGCGGGCATTTGGCCGCTGCCAGGAGCCGCCGCACGCTGTCGAGAACGCGGTACGTGTCATCGAAGTCGAATTCCGCCTGGTGCGCCCAGCGGTTCCGAAACTCGCGCAGCTCGCTGACGAGGCTCCGTTCCGTATGGCCCAGTTCCGTGCGGAACGCGGAGTTCCACTGGTCCCACATCACCGTCAGCACCACATGCGCGTCCCAGTCCACGCTCTGGCCGTCGCCGCGGCTGCGGTCGTCCCGAAAACTGCCGATCGCGCTGCGCCGCCAGTCGTTGCCGTACACGGTCTTCAGCCGTTTCTCGACATACGGAGACATGCCCCGCGTCAGCAGATCGAGCGCCCCGGCAATGCGTACCTGATTCGAAGCCACGTGGTCCGGTGATCCTCAGTCGTTTGGCCGCGCTCAACGCCGACTTCGGCCCGGTGCAGCGGATTGGTCGTCTCGTTTCCGGCGGCGACCCTGTACGGAGCACGGAACTATATCAGGTTCCCGGCGGTCGGACAGTCGCAGTTTCCGCCGCTCGGCGTGCCGGATTCCTCGGCCGATTTCCGCCAGCCGCGTCCTGGACAGGCGCCGCCAATGGCAGTGACTGCGCGGGACGGATCGTCAACAGCACCGGTCGATGGTCCGATGCGCCGGTCCGCCCGTGATGGCATTCGAGCACGTCGATGCGTGCGTTCACCCAGACCTGGTCCAGCGACAGGACCGGCGCCAGGGAGGGCCAGGTGGCGGCATAGCCCGATCCGGCCAGCTCAAAGGCGTTGCCGTGGTTTCGCCGCAAGTCGGAGAAATGCCGGGATTCCGGCGGCGTGTTGAAGTCCCCCAGAATCAGCAGCGGCACGTCGGCGGATCGGTCGGCGAGCGCCGCCAGCACAGTCAGCGCCCGTTGTCGGTCATACAAAGGATGGGCATACACGTCGACCAGCAGGCAGCGGTACATAACGCCGCCGATCGTCGCATCGAGTTCGCGGGCTTGGGTGTAGTCGTCGACCTGGAGCACGCGCGACTGGCTGCTCGTCCCGCGGACCAGGCACATCATCCCGGCGCCCACGAATGAGATGTCGTATTGCGGCAGTCGCCGTCGCCACATTGCGCGCAGCTCGTCTGCAGGATGCTCGGTCTCACCCAATGCAACCAGATCAGGCTGTTCAGCCTCGATCCGGCGGATGATGGCATCCCAGCCGGCATAGCCGCGGCAGACGTTCCAGTCCATCACGCGAATTCCGCCGGCGGATGCGGTGCTCGGCGACGTCCGCCACTCGGTGGCGTACCACCAGCCGGCGATGGCCACCGCCGCAGCTCCCCAGACAAAGGAGGAGACTCGCTTTCGCTGCAGGGCACAGATGCCGGAAACCGTCACCGCCAGCACGAGCAGAATCGCACGCGGCAGGGCGTAGTAGAGCACCGCCACACCGGGAATCGCATCACGGAACGTGAGCTGCAGCAGCACGCCGACGACGATTACGCAGCGCAGCAACAGGAGAAGGCGCGACGTGAGCCGCGACCGGAGGCTGTGCGGAGGCCGCTCATTCACGACGAGCGCCCCATGCGAATACGCGTGATTCGCGAGAGGCTCGCTCCCTTGCCGGACGGAATCAGTCGCAGCGTCGTCGGCAGCCAGGCCGGTTTGCCGACTTTTTCTTCGGGCAGACTCTCCAGCACGGGGAGCGAAAGCTTGCGGCCCTGGCCGTACGCCTCCGCGCCCGAAGGATGCAGGTACAACCGCTTCCCTTCAATAAATCGCGTGATCAGGTCCGCCAGTTCCCGGCTGATGCGGGTCCAGAGGACGACGTTGGCATTGCCCTTGAGGGCCAGACCGTATTCGCCCGACGTCGACATGCAGGCTGCGAATTCCGTCTCGAGCTTGTTCAGCGGCAGCAAATCGTGCAATCGGACGAGTTCCACCAGCGCGGCGTCGATCAGTCCGTGCTCGGCCAGTTCCTTCCATTTGTGAGCCGGCACGAAGCCGGCGCCGTCGGCGACCTGCGTCTCGCCGCGGCGTGATTCCTGCTCCATAACCTGCCGCAGGCGGCTGTCCATCGTCGCCGGTCGGCACCGCGAGCGGGCCCATTCGCGCAACTGGAAGATCTGGTCTTCCATCGTCACCGACAGGGGGACCGTGACGTCGCGCGATTCCAGCAGGTCCTGCTGACTCAGCAGTCGTCCCTGGCTGTACGACTCGATGACGGCCGAATTGACGATTGTTTCGATTTCCGCGCCGCTGAAGCCCTCGGTTTTTTCGGCCAGCGTGTCGACATCGAACTTGTCCGGCCGCCAGTTCCGCCGCCGCAGATGAATCCCGAAGATCGCCTGCCGCTCCTCGAAGTTCGGCAGGTCGACAAAAAACAGCTCGTCAAAGCGGCCGCGCCGCAGCAATTCGGGCGGCAGGTGCGAGACGTTGTTCGCCGTGGCGACGACAAACACCGGCTCGCGATGTTCCTGCAACCACGTCAGGAACCGGCCCAGAATCCGGGACAGCGTGGCGTCCGACGACGCCTCCTCGTCGAAGCCGGCGAACGCCTTGTCGATTTCCTCCATCCAGAGCACGCTGGGAGCGATCGTCTCCATCACGTGCAGCACGTCGCGCAGGTTCTGTTCCGAGCTGCCGCGCGTGGCTTCCAGCAGGTTGGAGAGATCGAGCCGCACCAGCGGAAACCCCAGCAGCCGGGCGATGGCCTTGGCGCTGAGACTCTTGCCGCACCCCTGCACGCCGACGAGCAGCACGCCCTTCGGATTGCCGATGCCGCGATTGCGGGCGTCCACGCTGAACGCCTCCGAGCGCTGCACGATCCACTCCTTGAGACCGTCGAGGCCGCCGATGTCGTCGACGCTCTCCTCCAGATCGAAGAATTCCAGCAGTTGCGACCCCTGGACCATCTGCCGTTTTTCCGCGACGAGCGCGGCGTACACTTCGTCGTTGATTTCCTCTCTTCCCTGCAACGCCCGGGCGAACGCCTTGCGGGCTTCCTGGGCCGTCAGCCCCAGCACACTGTTGAGCAGGTGCTCGGTCTGTTTCATGTCGATTTCCAGCGGCGCGACGCCGTCCCGCTCTTCCAGAACCGCAGTCAGCTCCTGCCGCAACTCTTCGACGCCGGGCAGCGGCAATTCGATGACCGAAACATCCTTGCTCAGCTCCAGCGGCAGCTCGTCCACGGGGCTGGTGAGAAGCAGTGTCTTGCGTTCGGCCTGCAATTCGGGAATCAGATCTCGCAACTTGCGAACGACGCGGGGATCGCGGAGCTGCGGGTGCAGATCCTTGAGGAGAAACAGATGGTCGGGGGGATAGGCCGCGATTTCCCCCAGAAACTCTTCGGCGTCCACGGGAGCGGTCGAGTCCGAAGCGGGCGGCTGCGGTCCGCCGGTCGCCGACCAGGTCACCAGCCCACGCTCCAGTTCCAATGCCAGGACCGAGAGTTCGGTCTCCCAGCGCTGCTCTTCAAAGGTCCGCAGCAACAGGATCGGGTAGCCGGAGAGCACGCGCGAGCGGAGGTCGTCGAGGGCTTCAGCGGTGGTCATGGCGAAGGATTCAGGAGTCGGGATTCAGGATTCAGGCTAAGCCTGCGGATGGACTCCGTAGTCTGCGTCAACTCGCGTCCGGAACCATACTCCCTATACTCGCATAAGATTATGGACCAAACAGTCACAAAGTGGCAGATCAGGACAGCAATCGACCGGCTCAATCCGCCCGCGTGCGGCCTGTCCACCAGCTGTCCTCCCTGACGGAACTCGACATCGGAAAGCGGTCAAAGAGTCATCGCCACTTGTCGGACGTCCGATTGCGCTCAGCCGAACTCTGCACACAACCAACCAATAGGATCACGGCTCCGATACCAGCAATGATGGCCGGGATTATTGGCAACGGACCCGAAATGTAGAGTACCAAGCCAAGAATCTCTGGGATCGGGATCTTGCAACCCATGACCACGACGATCAGCAAGATCGACACGACGCATACCACGACGGATGCAACCAGAATCGCACTGCCGAGCTTTATATTCGGGTTCGTCACTCTTGCCTCAAAGCTGATCGAACCCCCTCACAACCGCAAGAGGGTGCAATGAGTTAACGGCACCTCCCACGTGTACTGCAGAGGAAGCCACTGCACCAGATTCCACGCGCTACATCCCCATCAGCAGCACTGCCGGCGCTGCGACTGCTGCCGCGACGTCCCGCAGAAATGCGGCCGCCGGCGCCCCGTCGACCGCCGCATGGTCGAACGTCAAGCTCAGCGTGATCCGCTCCTGCGGCACGATCCGGTCATCGGCCAGCACGACCGGCTCGCGCCGGATCGCCCCCAGCCCCAGGATCGCAATTTCCGGATCATTGATCATTCCCGGCACCTGCCGCCAGGCACGCGACCAGGTCGGTAAACGCCGGCACGATTCCACTCGCATGCGTCTTGAACTGCGCCCGCAGCGCGACCAGGTGCGTCGCTTCGGTCGTCGTCGTCAGCGTGACAGGAATCGCCAGCGACCGCGTGCGTCTGAGATGCGCCACAATCGCCTTCCGCCGCGGCGACAACGGCTTCGCCCTCGCTACACGCTCTCCTCCGCCGACGGGCGCATGGATCCGAATCCCGTCTCCCGCGTCCCTCAAGTCGCCGCCGCTTCCCGTACATCCGCCGCACCTGCCTCGAGTGCCCGCCCCGCAGCCGCGTCCAGTCCACCCCCAGCTCCGCCGCCACCCGTCGCGCCCGCGGCGAGGCGAAGGATTCAGGATTCGATTCGGGATTCAGGGTGTTGTTGATGGTGGGTGCCTGGGGTTGAGCCGTGCGAGCCCCCAGCGGTCGCGCTGTGACTCTGCATCGCCCGCGCCACAACATCATCCGCTGTAATCCGCGTCACCGCGCCGCTGCCACAAAGCTGCTCCAGCGGCACCCCCAACTCCCGCGCCAGCCGCCGGACACTCGGTCCCGCCGGTGGCGGCAGGTTGGAAACGGGGTCCTGCGTGACATGCGGCTCGGCGGGAGCCTCGCCCTCCCGTGATGCGTCACCCTCGCTCGGCACAGGCGGCGCTTCCCCCGGAGCGAGCAGATACCCCAGCAGACTCCCCACCGCCACCACACTTCCCGGCTGCGCGCATCCGGCCCGATATACAGCACCCCCGCATCGACCGACTCGATCTCCTGCAAGCGCCTTCTCCCCCTCCAGCTCGTACAGCACATCACCGACGGCGACGCTGTCCCCCGACTGCTTCATCCAGCCAACGAACGTCCCCTCTTCCATGGACCAGCCAAGTCGGGGAATCGTAATCGGATGGGCCATAGGGTCGTCGGTTATCGGTCTTCGGTCGTCAGTTTTCGGATTTCGATATTCGGATTTCGGATTTACTCGGCCACGAGTTCTCTCACCGCCGTCGCAATCTCCTTCCCCGTCGGCACCACTGCCGCCTCGAGCGGCGGACTATACGGCGTCGGGCAGTGCCCTGCTCAGCTGCTGATCGCCGCATCCAGATCGTTGAATCCTGCGTCCACAACCGCCGCCGCAATCTCCGCCCCGAACCCGCACGGCCCCGTCGGCTCATCCACGACCAGCAGCCGCCCCGTCTTCGCCACCGACGCCAGGATCGTCTCCACATCCAGCGCGCCACTGTTCGCGGATCAACCACCTCCACCGAGATGCCATCCTTCTCCAGGTCGTCGCACACTGCCAGCGTCTGATGCACCATCCGCGCCAGCGCGACCACCGTCACATCGCGCCCCTCGCGCGCGATCCGCGCCTTTCCAAACTCGATCTCGTAATCCCCCTCCGGCACCGGCCCCTTCACCTGCAGAATCTCGCGATGCTCCAGGAACAGCACCGGGTCATCGCACCGCAGCGCCCGCAGCAGTAATCCCTTTGCATCCGCCGGCGTCGACGGCACCACCACCCGCAGCCCCGGCACCTGCGCATACATCCCGTAGTAGCTCCCCGAGTGATGTGTCGCCGCCGAATGCCCGATCCCGATGCACCCCCGCAGCAGCACCGGCATCTTCAGCCGCCCGCTCGACATGTACTGCATCTTCGCAATCTGGTTGACAATCTCCCCCACGCTGTCGAGCACAAAGTCCGCAAACATGAAGTCGATCAGCGGCCGCGTCCCCGTCATCGCCGCCCCGCACGCCAGCCCCACAAACCCGCGCTCGCAGATCGGCGTGTCACACAGCCGCTCCGGCCCATAGAGATCGTACAGCCCCTTCGTCGTCACAAAGTTCCCGCCCCGCTTCCCGATCCCTTCCCCCATCACAAAGATCTTCGGATTCCGCCCCATCTCCCCCGCCAGCGCCTCCAAAGTCGCCTGCGAGTAAGTCAGCGTGCGCTCAGCACCGCCGCCACCTTTCGCTGGCGGTTTCGCGCCGTCCCCGCGCGCCGCCCCCTCCGCATACACATGCCGCGTCACCGTCGCTGCCTCCGGCCACGGACTCGACTCCGCAAACTCCCGCCCCTCCTTCACCACCTGCGCTACTTCCGCATCGATCGCCGCAAACCGATCATCCCCGTTCGACTTCGCATCGCCGACCGAGCTCCGCAGCCGCGCAATCGGACACCGCTGCTTCCACTCCTCGACTTCCTCACGCGTCCGATAACCAAAGTCCCCCATCCCCTCCGCATGCGCCCGCGTGCGATACGTCTTGCACTCGATCAGCGTCGGCCCACCCCCCGCCCGCGCCCGCGCGATCGCCTCGCCCGCCACCTCGTGAATCTTCAGCACATCGTTGCCATCCAGCTCGAACCCCTGAATCCCATAACACGCCGCCCGGTTCCCCACGCTCGGGCTCCCGCTCGAATACGCAAACGGCACCTCCGTCGCATACTGATTGTTCTCGCACACGAAGATCACCGGCAGCTTCCAGATCGCCGCCATGTTCAGCCCTTCGTGAAACGCGCCGTTGTTGACGGCCCCGTCCCCGAAGAACGCCACCCCCACCGTCCCGTTCTTCAGCAGCTTCGAGCTGTACCCGCCCCCGCACGCCTGCAGAATGCACGGCCCGACGATCCCGCTCGTCCCCATCATCCCGATCTCGGGCGAAAACAGATGCATGCTCCCGCCCCGCCCCTGCGAGCACCCGGTCGCGCGCCCGAACAGCTCCGCCATCAATTCACGCGGCGGCATCCCCTTCGCCAGCGCATGCCCATGCCCCCGATGCGTGCTGAACACCGAGTCCTCGCGCGTCAGGTGATCGCACACCGCCGTCGCAATCGCCTCCTGCCCCACATACGTATGACACGCCCCGTGGATCAGCCCCCGCTGATGACACCGCGCCAGCTCCTCCTCCGTCTGCCGAATAATCTGCATCGTCCGATACAGCCGGTACACGCGATCGATGGCAGGTGCCGCTTTAATAGTCGCCTGAGACATGCTGGGAGTAGATAGTGGGTAGTTGGTAGTGGGTAGGTGTTTGGTCGTCTGGCGCCTGGTCGTTAGTCTGACCACGGGAGCATCGCTCTGTCTCCACCTCCGCGCTCGTACAGTGACCCTGCCATCGCGTCTATCTCGCCTGAGCCGGGCAGATCAGCATTCATGTAAAGGAGGAGCGGCACGAAAACTGTGTCCTGCATTTTCGTCCACGCAGGCGTTGGAAGAATTCCCTGACCAACGAGCCACGCGGATGACCAATAGGTGCCGATGTACGAGACCGGTAGCAAGACTATCCCCACCAGCACCATCACGGAGCGTCTGACGCTTCGGCGGAGGCGGGTCGTGGGCATGAAGTGCAGTCTACCACGTTCTCGAGCCACGGCCTTTTTGCTCTGTGATCTCGGTGTCCTCTGTGGCAAATCTACTTCGGGTGTCTGCTCATTTCACGACGATCTATAAACCATCAACCGCTTACGAGTTTCGAGTTCCGGATTTCCCCTTAAACCAATTCCCGAATTCTCTTGAGGCTCCTCCGCGCCGCTTCATCCAGATTCTCCTCACTCCCGCCCCCGCGCAGCGGCGAACACATCTCGTACGCCACATACCCATCGAACCCTCCGTCCTTCAGCCCTCGGAAGAACTCGGCGAGATCAATGAACCCCTCCCCCAGCGGCACCGCCCGCACCGCCTCTGGCTCCATGCGCTCATAGTTCACCAGCTCCGGCCGGTAGTGAAACCGCGGCAGCCGCACATAATCCGCCAGCGTCGTCTGCACCATCCGCGGCGCCATCCGTTTCGCCGATTCATACAGATCGCCACCCGTCAGCGCGATCGACCACGGATCGAACATCAGCTTCAGGTTCGGATGCCCCACATCGATCAGCAGCTCCTCGATCGACTCCACCGTCAGCCCCACGTCGTGATGATTCTGCAGCCCCAGCACCACCCCCTGGTCGGCCGCCACCGCCGCACACTCCTTCAGCGCCGCCACGCACCGCGTCCAGTCGCCGTGATAATTCGCCGCCTCCGTAAAATACCCGCTGAACACCCGCACGATCTTCGCCCCCAGCGTGCGGGCGATCCGTGACAGGTCCGCCACGTACCGCACCTGCATCTCCACGAACGGCACCTCCGCCGACTGCCGCCCCGACGTGAAGTCCGTGTACCCCGCGATCGTCGCGATCTCGACCCCCGCCCGCCGCGCCGCCACGCGCACCTCCACCAGCGACGCCTCGTCCGGGTAATCGAGCGGCGACAGATGCGGCCGCTTCCCCCCCAGCTCCACCGCCGGATACCCCAGCGCCGCCGCCTTCTTCAGGAATTCGACGACCCCCAGCCGATGCTGCCCCCAGTACCCGGCATAGCTCACGGAAAACAGGGCAGGCGTCATCATGGCAGCGGCGGCTCGAGATAGATGCGAGCCAACGAGACTACCACAATCCCCGCTGGAGTTCCGCCTTCAGGCGGCCCCTCAACTCGACGCTCCCTTCGACTCCTCCCGCACCCCCAGCATCCGCTGCGCCGCGCGCTGCACCAACCCCGCCTTCAGCGCACTCGTCAGCATCCCCAGGTGCAGCAGCACGAACGCCAGCAGCAGCGACGGCAGGCCCTTCCAGCGTATCGACTGATGCGCGAACTGGTACCCGTACGCCAGCAGCCCGATATACATCGCCGATAACTGCACGATCGTCGCCAGCTTCAGCAGCCCCGTCGGCCGCAGCCAGCCCACGGCGACGATCACCGCCGTCAGCACGCCGAAGTACGCCAGAACGCCCCACGTCGGCAGCGTCTGCAGCCGAATGTGATCGATCATCGCCCCCTCGCACATGATCAGCACGCCCGTCCCCATGACGCGCAGATGTCGCGCCACCTCGTCATCCAGCACCACACCGACGATTACCAGCACCACCGCCAGCGCATGGGCGATCACCAGCGTCGACGGCACCGGCAACTCCGCCACCAGCCCGAACCGCGTGCAGCCAATCGCCGCGAGTGCGATCGCCTCGCACCAGTCGCTCGTGCGACCCCGCCGCGCCGCCACGCCCCCCGCCAGCACCGCCGCCGCCAGCAGCGGCCACGGCTGGAGCACCGACAGCGTCCACAGACTCACTGTCGCCGACCGATCCACCACGGCCAGCAGCGCGAGACTGTACACCGCCGCCCGCCGCGCCCCCGCCACTCCGCGCCAAGCCGCCACCGCATAAAACACAACCGCCGCCATCAGCGCCCACCACACCGGCGCCCCCACCGTCCCCAGCAGCCGGCCGAGAAACTCCGCCTCGGCCGCATTCCGACCCGTCCCCGGCAACGACAAGCCTACCACCAGCCGCCGGAATCGCCAGCCCCCACCACTGCACCTCCCGCCGTCCGCTCTGTACCCCTGCTTCCAGCACCAGCACCGCCGCCGCCAGCAGCACCGGCGCGAGGAAGTACAGCCCGAAGATGTTCTCCAGCCGATACGCCGCGGCAAACTTGAGCGCCGTCGCCGCATCGAACGACAGGCACAGCGTGTACGACCGCAAACACAGGCAGAACCCCAGGAACACGAACAGCGTCCACGGATACCAGCCCCACTGCCACGGCGAGCCGTTGTTCTCGACCGCCCGCGGCCCGCGACGCACCGCCGGCCACAGCAGCAGGATCGACAGCCCCACCACGAACGGAAACGCGAAGATCCGCCACGTCGTCCCGACAACGTCGCTGGCCTTCAGCGTCGGCAGCAGCCACAGCGGATACAGAAACAGCACCGCCAGTTGCGCGTAATACGGCAGCCGATAGCTCGCCGGCAGCTTCAGTCGCAGCCCGCGCAGCACGAATTCCGAAATCGCCGCCGCCACGCCCAGCCCCACCACCAGCAGCCGCGCCCCGCGCCCGGGATCGGCCTGCAGCGTGCTGTCGGCGCACAGCGCCAGCTCCAGGAACAGCAGCAGCAGGATCATGAAGATGGAGCGAGCGTCGTCCCACACCTTCCACAGCCGGACGATCACAAAGGCGATCGCCGCCAGGATCGCCGCATACCCGGCAATCAACCCCAGCAGCCCCTCCGGCGACAGCGGATGCCCCTCCGCCTGCAGCGGAATCCCGGTCGCGTGAATGAAACACGCCGCGCTCAGCAGATAGAACGGGTTCGGACAGCTCACCCGCCGCCTCAGCCGGGGCCCGCCCAGAAAGTCCCGCAACTCCAGCGTCCATCCGCTCCGCGCTGGCTCCGTCGACATCGCATCCCTCGCCACGAATGGGCCCAACGAGTCGGATCTGAGACGTGCTGAGGGATGGAACGCGGGTTGGCTGCAGTTGTTCAACAGACGATCGGGGAACTGTCACGAGAATCTGCCGTGGTCCAGGCAACTTCGGCCCAGCAATTGGCCTACCTAACGGCAGGTTCCCTGATACATCGGCGATGCAATCCCTACGCCAGCAAATATACTGTCCACTCTTTGCCCTTCGAATCCGTCATCGCGTCTTCGCCTGCTGACGATCCCCTCATGGTTTCACCCATCCCCAACGAGGAGCCGACACTCGCGCCGCGCACGCCTCCAACGTCCGGTTATTCCGAGCCTCCCTTCGGACCGCGGCCGCTTTCCGTCGGTCAAGCCGGCGCACGGCAAGTCGGCGAATACGAGCTGCTCGAAGAAGTCGCCCGCGGCGGCATGGGCGTGGTCTATAAGGCCCGCCACATCAAGCTGGGTCGCATCGTCGCACTGAAAATGATCCTGGCCGGGCAACTGGCTGACGAGTCGGCCGTGCTCCGTTTTCAGCAGGAAGCCCGCGCAGCGGCGGCCCTCGATCACCCTGGCCTGGTCCCGATTTTTGATATCGGCGAGCACAAGGGCCAACAATACTTCACCATGCCCTTCATCGAGGGCCGCAGCCTCGCCGAAGTTGTCACGGCCGGCCCCATGCCGCCACGCGAGTCCGCCGAGCTGATGTCGCAGGTTGCAGAAGCCGTCAACTACGCCGCACCAGCGTGGCATCGTGCATCGCGACCTGAAGCCGGCCAACATTCTCATCGATCAGAACCGGCAGCCGCGCGTCACCGATTTCGGAGTCGCCAAGCAGGCAGGACACGACAGCGGATCTGACCAGCACCGGCAACATCGTCGGCACCGCCAACTACATGCCTCCGGAACAGGCCTCCGGCGATGTGGCGCGGATCAGTCCGTCGTCAGACGTCTATTCTCTGGGAGCGACGATGTACTGCCTGCTCACCGGCCGGCCCCCGTTCCAGTCGGCCAGCGTGATGGACACTCTCGTCCAGGTGCTGGGAGAGGATCCCTTGGAGCCCAGACGGCTCAATCCCGCAATTCCCCGAGACCTCGAAACCATTGTACTCAAGTGTCTCGAGAAACCGCCGGAACGGCGGTACGCGTCCGCCGGCGACCTGGCGGCCGAACTCCAGCGCTGGCTGCGTGACGAACCGATCCAGGCACGGCCGATCGGGCCGCTCGCTCGCGCCTGGCGCTGGTCTCAGCGCCATCGCGCCGTGGCCGCGTTGCTCGCGGCGCTCGCAGTCACGCTCGTGATTGGCACGGCGATCTCCACCTATTTCGCCATCGCGACAAATCGGACGGCACGTCAATTCCGGGAAGCGCTGGCAAACCTGTCATTCGAAAGCGGGGTTCGAGACTACCGCGATGGGCGAACCAATAAGGGGCTTGTTAACCTGCAGCTTGCCTGGAGCCTGATCGGCGAACATCACCCCGCGCGTCTCAGCTTCGAGCGTGTCCTCGTCGACCGCTGCCTGCAGGGCGGACATCAACTGGCACCGCCGCTCCGCCACGGCCGGCGCATCGAAAGTGTCGATTTTAGTCCCGACGGTTCCTCCGTTTTGACCGCCAGCCTGGACGGCAACGTCCGCCTCTGGGATGCCTTCGGGCACTCCCTGATGCCTCCAATCACGATCCGTGCGCCGGTTCACAGCGCTCGGTTCAGTCCTGACGGCAAGCAATTCGCCACTGCGTCCGCCGACGGCAACGTCCAGCTTTGGGACCCCGGCACCGGTCGCGCGGTCGGTCAACCCCTGACTCATTCCTCGGAGGTTTTGAAAACCTGCTTCAGTCCGGATGGCCGACGCCTCGCCACGATATGCGCCGACAACACCGCCCGGTTGTGGGACCTCAGCCGAGAATTGCAGATTGGCCAACCGATGTCGCACGGAGAGATTATCGGCGTGCCGATTTCCGTCAGCGTCGCGTTCAGCGACGATGGCGCGAAGCTGTTGACTTCCATTCACGGTAAGTCGGCACACATTTGGGACGGACATACGGCGGAGCCGTTGGGACAGCCGTTGCCGCATGATGGCCTCATCATGGCCGCAGAGTTCAATCCCGATGCCTCCCGCGTTGCAACCTGCGGACAGGACGGCGCAGTCCGCCTCTGGAACGCGGAATCTTGCGTGCTAATCGGCGAGCCGCTGCGGCAGGAATCTGGCGTATTCGACGTCCGGTTCGCGCCGGATGGAACCCGGTTCGCCGTCGGAGGAGAGACAAATATCGCTCAACTCTTTGATGCTGCGACGCTGCAGCCCATCGGTGCGCCGATGCCGCACCAGGGCGGAGTGATGCGGATCGCATTCAGCCCCGACGGAAAACGACTGGCCACCGCCTGCTCCGCCAGCACGGTGCATTTCTGGAACGGTGAAACCGGAGCGCCGATTGGCGACCCCATGGCGGGCATGAAGGGTTCGTCGTTCAAGCTCAGTTCAGCCCTCGACGGGACCCGACTCGTCTCGGGGCATGGGACTCCACAGCTCGGCTCTGGGACGCTGCGGATCGATTTCACCGCGGCGGCTCGCCGGTCATCCTGCCGCGATCAATGCCGTCGCCGCCACCCGCGACGGAAAGCTCGCCGCGACGGCCGGGGAGGATCACCTCGTGCGAATCTGGGATCTGGACACGGCTCGTCGGAACTCCGCTGCGACATGACGGGCCCAGGCGGCAGCTCGTCCACCTGGCCGGCAATCGGCTGGCCACCGGCAGCGCGGACGGCCGCAGCACGCTGCTGAAATCTGTCGGCCGCCGACTCCCTTCCCGTCGAGTTCAAGCATCCCGATGCAGTTTCTGCCGTCGCATTCAATTCGATCGGCGACCGCCTGTTCACTGGCTCACACGATCACAATGCCCGCGTCTGGGATGCTGCCACCGGCAGATTGGTTCAGACTCTCGAAGGCCACAAGGGTTGGGTCAGCAGCGTCGCAGTGAACGCCAAAGGTGATCACGCTCTGACGGGAAGCTGGGACCTCACCGCGAAACTCTGGGACCTGAGCACCGGCTATGCGGTGGGGCAGCCTATGTCGCATCCGGGCTATGTCACCCGGGCACAATTCAGCCCAGACGATCGCGTGGTGTTGACGTCGTGTGTTGATGGCGCGGCACGATTGTGGCGCGGCGAGGACGGGCGCCCCATCCGCGAGCTGGCGCGTCATCCCATCCCGATTTTTGATTGCTGCTTCAGTGCCGACGGCCGACTGGTCGCCACCGCCAGCCGCGATCGGACCTGCCAGATCTGGGACGCGGTTTCCGGAGCGCCCCTCGGCGAACCGCGCCAGCACGACGCCTTCGTCAACAGCGTCGCGTTCTGCGGACAGGAGGCGGCGGTGGTGACCGGAACCAGCGCCGGTTTGGTCCAGGTGTGGCCGGTGTTGCTGCCCGATTTGGCCGGCGCCAGCCGTGAAGCGGTCGTCCAGGCAACGGAACTCTGGGTCGGATCGCGCACCAGAAAAGACGGACTTGCTCAACCCCTTGACGACCTGGAACTTGATACACTGCGGCGACAACTGGGCGATAGCGATCCTATCCATCAGCTCTCCCAGAACTTCCGCCCAATCCCATCACAGCGCTCCGCAAAAGCGGGCGGACCCGCGGACTAACCACCGCTCATCACAGCGAGTACGTCATGCAGCTTCAGCTACACGTCGTGTCCGGACCAGATCGCGGACTCACCCTGACGATCAAGGAGGGGGACGAAGTCAACATCGGCCGTGGTCAGGGCGCCACTTTCACACTTTCAGACCCGCGCGTCTCGCGCAAGCACTGCGCTGTGCGCGTGGCGGACGGAGTGGTCTCGCTCAAAGACGGCGGCAGCACCGGCGGGACGATCGTCAATCACCAGCGCGTCCCGGACGCCACACTCGCGAATGGCGATACGATCCAGATCGGCGACACGACCCTGCGGCTGGACGTCATCTCGGAAGGAACCGCGGCCACGAAGCCCGGTTCGAAAGCAGTCCCGGTCGCACCGAGCGACGCGCTCAGTGAGCTGATCGGTCAGAAACTGTCGCTATACTCGATTGAGAAAGCGCTGGCGGAAGGTGCATCCGGCAAGGTGTTTCTCGCCACGAACACCGACAACGGCGGCCGGGTCGCGCTCAAGGTGCTCTGGCCCGAGTTGATGAAGGACGAGGAGCAGGCGCAGCGCTTCATCCGGGCCATGAAGACGATGTATCCCATCCGGCACGAGAACATTGTCCAGATCCAGGCCGCCGGCAAAGACTCGCGCTATGCCTGGATCGCGATGGAGTACGTGGACGGCGAAAGCCTGACCGATGTTATCCAGCGGATCGGCATTGCGGGGATGCTCGAATGGCAGCACGCCTTCCGCGTCGCCGTGCATGTCGCGCGGGCCCTCGAAGCGGCCGCTGAACACCACATCATCCACCGCAACATCATGCCGTCGAACATCCTGCTGACGAAGCAGAAGGTGGCCAAGCTGGGGGACCTGATGCTGGCCAAATCGCTCGAAGGGGGCGCCTACCAGGAGATCACGCGGCCCGGTCAGCTTATCGGCAATCTCGCCTACATGTCGCCCGAACGCACGCGAGGCGTCGACGTGGATGAGCGTTCCGACATCTACAGCCTCGGGGCCACGCTGTATGCCCTGCTGACCGGACATCCCCCATTCACCGGCACGTCGCTGCCGGTGCTGATCCAGAAAGTGCGCGATGAAGCGCCCGCCTCTCCCAAGAAGTTCCAGTTGTCGATCTCTGACCTGTTCGAAGGCATCGTCCTGCGGATGTTGTCCAAGAATCCGGACGACCGGTACGCGAGCGCGACGGCACTCCTCAAAGACCTGAACCGCGTCGCCAAGCAGCATGCCGTGCAGGTCTAACCGATTTCCGATTTCGGCTTTGGACACGGGGGTCGGCCCCGCCGGACGTTTTCACCGCGAAAATGCAGTGTCGCTTCCCGACTCTCCCCCGGGGAGAGGGGAGTTGACGTTGGCTTTGCTATTTTCGCTGGACGCTGGTCACTCGTCTCGTCCCTCGTCCCCGCCCGTCCTCTCCGATACAGTGAACTCCCCGTACCCGCGAACCTCGTCAGGAACCGCTCATGTCGTTCGATTCCTACAAGCCACAGTACGACCGGGATGGCTTTGTCATCGTCCGCCAGTTCCTCCCGCCGGACGAATTCGCCGAACTCCGGCGGCAGCTCGACCGCTACATCAGCGACGTCGTCCCGAACCTGCCCGACAGCCACGCGTTCTACATCGACCGCGCGCGGCCCGAGACGCTCAAGCAGATGCAGCACATGCAGGTCGATCCGTTCTTCCGCGAATACTCCCGCCACCCCGCCTGGAACGCCCTGGCCTCCGCCCTCGTCGGCGAAGCGGTCAACGCCATGCCGTCCGAGTGGTTCAACAAGCCGCCGCACAGCAACAGCCCCACACCGCCGCACCAGGACAACTACTACTTCAACCTGAACCTCCGCCGCACGTCATCACCATCTGGCTGATACCGACCGCGTGGACGAAGGGAACGGCTGCTCTCCGCTACGTCGCCGGCTCGCACCGGCTTCCTCGGTATCCGCCCGCACGGTCGCTCCGAAGTGCTCGGCTTCTCCCAGGGCATCACCGATTTCAGCGACGCCGACCGCGAGCGTGAGGGCGCCGATCCTCCTCGAGCCGGGGGACGCCGTCGCCCATCACGGCAACACCATCCACCGCGCCGAGCCGAACAGCCTGGACCGCAACCGCCGGGCGTACGCGATGGTCCTCAAAGGGGTGAGCTGCCAGCGAGACGAAGCGGCGTTTATGCGCGATATACCGAAAGCCGCTGAAGAGCCAGCACAGCCAGCTGGGGCTGAAGACGTCATGAGCCATGAAGGAAGATTGCAATCTTCTTCCTTCCCTACCCACCACCCACGACCAACGACCCACGCCGTGACCGAGCCAGTTGTCTACCTCAGCGGCCGGACCGTTCCCGCCTCCCAGGCCCATCTCGCCATCTATGACGGCGGGATCGTGCTTGGGGCGACCGTCACCGAGATGACGCGGGACGTTTCCCAGCGGAAGCTGTTCCGGCCTAGCGATCACATTGACCGGCTGTACCGTTCGCTGAAGTACGTCCGCTTTGACATTGGGCTGAGTAAAGCGGAGATGACGCAGATTTCTGAAGACGTCGTCGTTGCTCGCAACGCGAAGCTGCTGGGGGGATCACGAAGAGCTGGGGCTGATTCACTTCGTCACGCCGGGCGAATACAAGACGTACGCCGGCTCGGCCGGGGGCGGGGCCCAATCGAAGCCGACGGTGTGCGTGCACACGTTTCCGCTGCCGTTCGAGCTGTGGGCGAAGCGGATGCAGCAGGGGGTGCGGGTCTTCACGCCGTCGATCCGCCACGTGCCGCCGCAGTGCTACGACCCGAAGATCAAGTATCGCAGCCGGATACCCACTACCTGGCCGATCAGAGCGCGCGGGCGGGCGATCCGGAAGCGATCGCGCTGCTGCTCGATCTCGACGGGAACGTGACGGAGACCAGCGCGAACTTTCTGATCGTGGAGCGTGGGACGATCGTCTCACCGACGCTGCGGAACACGCTGCCGGGGTGAGCTGCCCGACGGTGATGGAGCTGGCGGGCCGATCTGGGGATTCCGTTCGTCGAGCGTGACTTCTCCAGGTCTACAACGTGATGAACGCGGAGGAAGCGTTCCTCTCCAGCACGCCGTTCTGCGTCATGCCGGTGAGCCACATCACCGCGCAGCGATCGGCATGGGCGGCCGGGGCCGATCGTGAAGCGGCTGCCGAGCGCGTGGAGCGATCGCGTGGGAGGACATCGAAGCAGATCGCAGAGGGAGCAGCGGTGCCGCACGGCGCGCACAAATGCAAATGCACCGTCTCGCCGCTTCCGGTCAATCGACCATCCGCCATCGACCATCCGCTATTCACGTCAGTCGCAAATCCGGCGTGCTTGACCTGGCCGCCGATGCGGTGCTCAATGTCGTCGCTGGATGGCATCGGCGAGCTGGCGAAGACCGGCTCTGCCGCCGCGAGGAAGGCGGTCGACCTGCCGCGTCTTCGTGTGCCAATGTAGGGTAGAACCCGCTGCCGGCGAGGAATCCGCGATTGAGCATGCGGACCGTCAGCAACGTGACGATGCCGCTGCTCTGCGGGTGGTCGAAGCCGATTGTGTTTGTCGCCGGCAGGCCGCCGAGTTTGAGTGGGACGCCGGATTCTTTCGCGATGGCGGCCATGCCCTGGCGGAACTGCTCGCCGGTCTTGCGTGCGTGCCGCGACACCCACGGATGTTTCAGCACGTCGAGCGTGGCGAGGGCGGCGGGGCCGATGCCGTCGGTCCAGTAGGTGCTAGAGATGAAGGAGCCCGGCGCGGCCTGCATCGTCGCTCTTGCCGATCACAGCCGCGATGGGGTGACCGTTGCCCATCGCCTTGGCGAACACCGCGACGTCGGGCGTGACGCCGTACATCAGGCGTCGCCCGGATGGAGGCGGAAGCCGGTGGTGACTTCGTCGATCACGAGTTTTCGGCCGCTTTTGTCGCAGAGGGAACGGACACCTTCGAGGAAACCGGGCACGGGATCGACGTTGCGGGTCGGTTCCATGATGACGGCCGCGAGGCGGTCGCCGGTTTCGGCCGCGATGGCCTGGAGTTCCTCGTTGTTGTAGGCGAAGGGGAGGGCGGTGCCGCGGAGGCCGCGGACCCCCTGCTCGGGCTGAGGCCGGGGAGGAGGTGGCCGTCGAGCCGCAGAGTCGGCGTTCAGGTTGGCCGACAGGTACCAGTCGGACCAGCCGTGGTAGCCGCAGAAGGCGATGACGTCGCGACCGGTGGCGCGGACAATGCGGCTGGCGACCAGGTCTCGCCGCCGCCAGGCGAACCGCACGTTTTCCGCCCAGGGATGGAGCCGCGATCAATTGCTTCGCGAGTGCGACTTCGTCCGGCGAGTTGAGATCGCACATGAAGCGCCGAGCGTGACGCGGCGGATCACGGCGTCAGTCACACCGGGATGGGCGTAGCCGAGCAGGTTGGGCGCCCACACCGTTGTGCGTGAAGTCGAGATAGTGGCGGCCGTCGAGAACATAAATCCCTCGCAGCCGTGCGCTTCGGCGAAATAGGCTGGCCACTGCTGCGGCGCGAACTGTTCCGGCTGCTTGCTGAGGAGTTGCACGCCGCCGGGAATCAGCTTGCGGCCTTCCTCGTAGAGCTGTTGACCACGGCCAGCGCGC
This sequence comes from Planctomycetaceae bacterium, assembly GCA_046349775.1. Taxonomy (GTDB): domain Bacteria; phylum Planctomycetota; class Planctomycetia; order Planctomycetales; family Planctomycetaceae; genus JAEUIG01. The sequence continues at coordinate 31,831 of JAXMBS010000059.1, forward strand.
AGCGGACGTGAGTCGTCCGGTGCGCGGCGCGGGATGTCGTCGAGGAGCTGGCGGATGTTGCGGCCGAAGATGTTTTCAACTTCGGCGTCACGCAGAGCAAACGTGCGGCAGGCCTGCTGCAGCGCGAGCAGTGACTGGATGCCGACCTTGGTGGGAGAACCAAGCGTCCACTTCGAGAAGTCGACCTCCGTTTCGTACAGCCACCAGAAGCCGTCGCCGAGGCTCATGGCGTGGCCGCGCATTTCGGACACCGGGAAGTCGGTCCCGAACAGGAGCCGCGTCGAGCCGAAAGTTCGGAGGACCGCTTCGACAGCCGTCGCTTCGCACACGGCCGAATTGTCGAACCAGACGTTCTCCAGACCGCGCAGCGAATGAATTCCCTCGACCGTATGAGCGCCGCAGAAGCCGCGCGAGGCGTGCGCCAGCACCAGCCGCGCACCGGGATAGCGGATGCAGTGCTCGCGCAGGTACGTCTGGTTGCGCTCGTCGGCCAGGGCGCGGTCCAGCACGATGTGCAGCATGATCAAGAGGCCGTACCTGTTCGCCAGCTCCCACAGCCAGTCGGGCAGGAACTCCTCGGAGTCGGCGTGGAATGTGTGTTCGCGTTTCGCATAGACGTGATACACCTTGAACCCGACCCACTTTTCCCGCAGGACCTGTGCCTCGACGGCTGCCGGATCGTCGTCCGGCCGGACCAGCATCAGTCCCCGCGACGTCGGGGCTGTCTTGAGGTCGTCGAACAGAAACTGATTGACGTCCCGCATGACGCAGGTCTTCACGGGGAACGGGAAGAACACTCCGCCGCTGGGACAACGGTCACCCATCCAGGCGGATGTGCGTTCGACGTAAGTCGCATAGCCGATCTCGGGGGCGCCGTAGAAGGAATCGCGGGTGCTGCCCGGCACGAGATGGCGGAGGTCGTACAGGTGCGCGTGCGCGTCGTAGGCCCCGGGCGGCATCCAGCTCCGCAGCTTACGGTCGAAGAGCTCGCAGTCGGCGTCGTCGGTACGGTACATCGGCGAGCCGAGATCGGCGCCGGAGTTGACCTTCACGGTTCCCGTATTTGCGTGCGACATCAATTCTCTCCTCGTTCCCAAAGTCCTGTTTGGGAACGCACTGTCACGAAGCTCCTGCTTCGTCGAAGGACGCGAAGCAGGGATGGTCTCGATCTATCTGGCAACTATCCCGCGATGTCGGGCTGGATGCAAATGCACCGGGTAACAACAGCGATTCGCAGATAGAGTGCGTCGAAGACCGCGCATCGCCGCCGCCGCTAGACCCCTCACCCTGGCCCTCTCCCCCGACTCTCACCCTGGACGAGTTCATCACGTTTCACGGGGGAGAGGGGGATGAGTCTGCAGCAGCGAGCGCTCAAGAGAGAATCGGAGCAGCATACACCTCGCCGCCCATGAGCTCGCCAGCGGAGGTTCGCGCCTGGACGCGCGTCCCCGGCGCGTTCGCCGCTGTCTTCAGCATTGCGAGGGCGATCGTGCAATTCGTGAGCGGATGGACCGCGACGGACGAAATCTTTCCAACTTCTTGGGAGCCGGCGGCATCAAGGACGACCGTCCCAGCTGCAATCTCTCCCGGCAACTCGAACCGGATCCCCCGCAGTTCGCGGTTCGTGTGTCCCAGTGCGTCCAGGCGTGCAATCGGTTCCTGACCGAGATAGCAGCCTTTGGTGAAACTGATGGCCTGGGCTGTCCGCCCGGCTTCCTGGGCGAGGTGCTCTTCGGTGATGTCCACGCCGTATCGCGGCCAGACGGCTTCGATACGGAGAACATCCAGCACATCATGATCAGAGATGTCGATTCTCTCCGAATGCAGGCGGTTCACCGTGTCGCTTTTTGCAGCCGACTCGACAGACATGAGGAATCCCGACGCGGTCGACAACGGCACGCGGCGCAACCCGAAACCAACGTGGACCGTCATGCCGCAGCGCCCGCACAGCGGTGGTTGGGAAGCGACGAATCCCAGCGCAGTCGCCACGGCCTCCAGCGCACGATTGCCAGTCATCAGGAACTGACTGAACTGCGACGTGCGGTCGTGCAGCTGCACATCCTCGGTGATGATGTACCGATCCAGATGCTGCAGCAGCGGCGATTGAGTTCCGGAATCACTGTCGATCCAGAGTGAACTCTCTTCGGCGAAGACCAGCATGTGGCCGAGAATCCGCCCCTTCACGTTGGTCAGGAACGCTTCGCAACCCGCGCCTGGCGGCAGCTGCTTGATGTCGTTCGTGCAGAAGTTATGCAGAAACGTCGCGCGGTCGCGGCCGGTGACTTCGATCAGGGCGCGGTCGGAGACGTCGAACAGTGCGGCGCCTGCGGTGGCCGCGCGGTACTGGTTAGCCAGCGTCACGTTCACGTGCAATTCAAGACCCAATCGAGCTCGAAATTGGTTTATCGTTGATGGTTTATGGTTGATCGAATCGCAGCAAAAGGCC
>JAXMBS010000060.1:0-33433 GCA_046349775.1 Planctomycetaceae bacterium
GGCAGATCACGCCGTGAAAGTCGGCGGCGTCCATTTCCGAGATGGCGGCGTCGGCCACGCACGGATACCCATGCTTGCCCCGGTATTTCGCGCCTTCTGCCGTGCCGGCGAGCGTCACGTGAACGCCGGCTTCTTCGAGCCGCAACTTGGGATACCAGAGTTCGAGGTCTTCGTAGTCGTCGCCGACGAAGCACAGAATCCGGCGGCCTTCGAGTGTGGGCATGCAGTTTCTCCTTCGCGGTAATCGCGCTCGTTGAACAGGTCGGTGGGGACGCCTATAGTTTCGAGAATACCGACTGGCGTCGCCGGCGAAAGGCTGGATGGAGTGGAAATCACACTGAACGGAGAGTCCCGGACGGTCCCGCCGGAGCTGACGGTGGCCGAACTGATCGCGCGACTGGAACTGCAGCCGAAGTTTGTGGCGGTCGAGCGGAACCTCCAGGTCGTGCCGCAGCGCGAGCACTCGCAGTGCCGGCTCGCGCCCGGCGACCGAATTGAAATCGTGACTCTCGTCGGCGGAGGGTGAGTGAATGTTGAGGGGTTGGCGTTGAGCGATACACCATCTGAGTTTGTGCCCGCGAGTGAGAGTGCGCTGAAACTTGGTGCGCACACGTTCCGGTCGCGGCTGATTGTCGGCACCGGCAAATATGCCGGTTACGAGCTGATGCGCGACTGCCTGGCCGCCAGCGGTGCGGAAGTCGTGACCGTCGCCGTACGCCGCGAACGGTTGATCGACGCGCAGGGGCGGAGCCTGCTCGATTTCATCGACCTCGGCCGGTACACGATCCTGCCAAACACGGCCGGTTGTTTCACAGCCGAGGACGCGGTCCGCGTCGCCCGGCTCGGTCGCGAAATCCTCACGAACTTGGAGAACCCCGGTGCGAACTGGGTCAAGCTGGAGGTGCTCGGCGACACGAAGACCCTGCTGCCGGACCCGGTCGCCACGCTGGAAGCGACGAAGCAGCTCGTGGCGGATGGATTCCAGGTACTGTGCTACACGACGGACGACCCCATCACTGCCAGGCGGCTCAAGGACGCGGGAGCCACGTCCGTGATGCCGGCGGGCAGCCCGATCGGCAGCGGGCAGGGGGTGCTGAACCCCAACAACATCCGCATCTGCCTGGAGTACCTGAAGGAAGGTGACCCGGACTACCCGGTTATCGTCGATGCGGGCGTCGGCACCGCCAGCGACGTATCGATCGCCATGGAGCTGGGCTGCGACGGCGTACTGCTCAACACCGGCATCGCCGGCGCCAAGGACGCCTTGGCGATGGCGCACGCGATGCGGCAGGCGTGCACCGCGGGACGACTGGCTTATCTTGCGGGACGCATCCCGCGCAAGCTGTATGCCACGGCGTCGAGTCCGGAAACGGGGCGGGTCACAAGCGCGCAGCCGCCCGTGTGAACTCAGACACCCCGGAAGCGGCAGAGCAGACGGGGTACTGCGACTCTGGCCGCCCGCGCTACAGGATGAACTTCGACAGGTCCTCGGCCTGCAGGACCGCATCCAGCTTGCCGTGGACGTAGGCGGCGTCAATGCTGACCGTCCGGCCGCGGAGGTCCGGCCCGTCAAAGCTCACATCTTCGAGGAGCCGCTCGAGGATCGTGTGCAGCCGGCGCGCTCCGATGTTTTGAGTCGTCTGATTGACCTGCCAGGCCGCATCGGCGATTGCTTCCAACCCGTCACGCGTAAACGAGAGCTCGACGCCGTCGGCCGCGAGCATGGCCGCATACTGACGCGTCAGCGAACTGGTGGGCTCCGTGAGGATCCGCAGGAAGTCGTCGCGCGTCAGCGGCTGCAGTTCGACGCGAATCGGAAACCGCCCCTGGAGCTCCGGCATCAGGTCGGACGGCCGGGCCCGATGGAACGCGCCGGCGGCGATAAACAGCACGTGGTCGGTTTTCACGTTGCCGTACCGCGTCTGGACCGTAGTGCCTTCGACAATCGGCAGCAGATCGCGCTGCACTCCCTGCCGGCTGACATCGACCGATTTGCCCCCCTCCTCGCCGCCGCAGATTTTGTCCATCTCGTCGATGAAGATCATCCCCTGCTGCTCGGCAAGTTCGATCGCCGACTGGTGGATCGCGTCGCGGTCGAGCAGGGCTTCAATCTCCTGCTCGATCAGCAGCTTGCGAGCATCGGCCACGGTCAGCTCGCGCTGCTGCTGCTGCTTGGGCATCAGCTTCTCGAACATGTTCTGGAAGTCGATGTCCACCTGCTCCATGCCCATGTTGGAGAAAATCTGGACAGGGACATGCCGCTGGTCGACCCTCAGCTCGACTCCATGATCTTCCAGTGCCGCCGGCCCGGAGCATGTCGCGGAATCGCCGCGCGTGGGCGTGGCGGCCCCTCGTCTTTCGCCTCGTCAGCTGCCGGTGCGTGTTCAGGCTGCGGCAGCAGCAGGTCCAGCAACCGGTCTTCACTTCGCCGCTCGGCGCGGGGCAGCATCTCCTGGCGCTGGCTGGCTTTGACAAGGCGGATGGCGGCCTCGACGAGATCACGGACCATGTTGACGTCGCGACCGACGTAACCGACTTCCGTGTACTTGGTCGCCTCGACCTTTACAAACGCGCCCGTGAGAATGGCGAGCCGGCGCGTGATTTCGGTTTTCCCGACGCCGGTCGGACCGATCATGATGATGTTCTTGGGGGTCACTTCGCGGCGAATTTCTTCCGGCAACTGCTTCCAGCGCCAGCGATTGCGCAGCGCCACCGCAACGGCGCGCTTTGCTTCCGCCTGCCCCACAATATGGGCGTCCAGGCGTTCCACGATCTGTCGGGGAGTGAGTTCGTACATGGTGATTCAATGAGCCTCGAGCGCGGGGATGCCCGCGTCCCGATCTGCATCAGTTTTTAACGGCGTCAGACGATCATTTACGCGCAGCAAAATGCTGCACTGTGCTATCGAGCGCTATCGTAGTGTCGATGGAGCGCGGCGGACAACCAGGCTGGTCGCCCACAAACCACGCGCCGCCGCTGCGTACGACGAAGTGCGTTGCCGCCGACCGAAACCCGTACGGCACGCCGATTGCAGCATTGTTACACGGTCAAACTCGGGAGTGCGCCTGGAGCCCGAGGAATTGACACACTGGTAAATCCGACCTGCACGGGGAACCCCTCATGTTGAATCTCCTGGAGCGGACGAACGGTTGGTGCGACGTGCTGGAGCACGTCCAGTCGCGAGAAGAGCCGCCGAAGCCCTTCCTCAACGAGTATCTGCCGACTCCCGAAGAGATTTCACGGGCTTGCCTCGAGATTCAGTCCGAGTGGACGGAACTGGCGCCGCTGTCGACGGCGGGGATACCGGGCGCACCCTTCAGCGACTGTGCCGCAATTGCGGATCGTCCAGCGCGGCCTTCAGCGGCTGACGATGCGGAAGCCCGGAGGCCGGAGATCAGAGGTCGTCCAGAGTGCCGCCACCTGGCGTTCGACCTCCGACCTCCGCCAGCCGTCTGCTACTCGGCCTGACTCTCTTCGCGGACCTTGCGGTAGAGCGCCGCGGCTTCGTCGTAAGCCTTGTGCGCAGCGGCACGCTCGTCTTCCCGGATGCGGCCTTCCTTCTGCTTCCAGCAGGTGTCGACCGCGGAGATGCACCAGTCCGCACTGCGACGCGAAGCCCGAATCGGCTTGTCCCCCACGACCACGTACACCGGATTCGTATGCACACTGGGGAAGATGCGGACCGCCACCCAACTCGAAATCGGCAGGTCCACGTCGAATGACAGCGACTGCACCGAACCGTCGGCGGCGATTTCCTGGCGCGCGGCGGGATAACCATTGACGATCAATTCCACCGGCACCGTGCGCGTGTTGCCGATCCGTGCCCGCTCCACATGCCAGTACGGCTGCTGGTCGAGCCGCTTCTTGCGAATCGCTTCCGTTTGCGGCGTCGGCTTCTCGGCCAGCAGGGCGGCCACGTCGCACGTGACGTGCACCTTGCCAGGTTGGGCGAGCTTGAGTTCGCTGTTCGTGCCACCGGCCCCGGGTTCGCCGAGCGCGACTGACTGTTTCGGATCGGCGGCGGACGCGACTTTCAGGTCCATCACGTGGCTCAGCCCGTCGGTACAGTAGCTGCGCCCCAGCTTCACTCCATCCACCCAGTGGTCGTAATCCAGGTGGTGATCCTCCAGTTTGACGTAAATCCGACCCAGGCCGACGCGCTCGCCGTAAATGCAGGGGAAATCCGTTTCGCCGCTGATCTTCGCCCGGTAACCGCAATTGTTCGTGTGATACCAGACGTTGAGTTCCCACACGGCCGGGGTGTCGACTGCGGAGATGAAGTCGCAAGCGTCATGCGCCACAGTGACGATGTACTCGTTGGCGCCGATGCCATCGAAGGCCGGCATAGCATAGTCCGGCAGCGTGTCGGCCGCGCGGCCTCCCTTCGGCATGCGCAGCCCAGTGCCGGTCAGCGCGATGCGGCTGCCGTCAGGCGCGTAGTCCGGTAACTGCAGTCCCCAGCCGCTGTGGCTGTAGCCGACAACCGCTCCCTGCCGCTGGCCCCATTGCAGGACCGGCATCGTCCAGCTCGGCCACTCTTCGAGCAGCGTCGTGCCCGGATAATCGTCTTCGATCAGCCGCAGCAGACACAGGTGGCCGGCGTGCGAGGAGGGGAATCCGCTGACCTCGACGTCATACCGCATCAGGTAGTTCGGCTTCGAGAGCGCGCTGACCTTGCCTTCGAAGTACTCCTTCTGGGCATACCAGCACGGTCCCCACGACAGCACGCAGCCGACGTTGAGGTCTTCTCCCAGCACGTGCCGCATCATGTCCGCCGGGCCGACACCCTCGGTCGGGCTGTCGTAATGCTTGCAGCCCGCGGCATGCACGTGGTGATCGCCCGAGTACCAGCCGCGCTTGGCCGGATGAATCCACCGCTGCAACTGGAACGAAGCCGGGAACGTGCCGCCATTGGCGCCGGCGGCCGACTGCGACAGATCGGGGACGTGCAGCGTGTGGGTCTGAATGACGTACTCGGGACCGCGTCCGACTTCGACCGTGTACTCGCCCGGTGGCAACCGCACTGATTCGCCGTCGGCCCGGTAAATCTGCTGATGGAAGAAGAAGTCCGGCGCGAGCCGGCGCGACGGATTCGGATAGACGCGGCCCTCGCGGTCCTTGATCGTGAATGCCGCCGTCGTCGGCGAGCCGTCGTAATCCTTGACTTCCAGCACCACGTCCACCGACGGCAACGACTTGAACAGCAGCGGCACCTCGCTGCGGAATCCCAGGTCCTGCGTTCCCTGGCCGACGTCGAACGCCAGCGTGGCTTCGCGCGGGCCGGCGTCGCGCGAGTACAACTGCACCAGCCGGTACTCGACATTGAGCCCGGACAGCTCCGGCTTGAGCGGCTGCTTGGTCACTGGCGCGATGTCCAGGAACCGCTGTGCCGACTCCGCTGACGTCACGAGCTTCTGGTCCGTCGGCAGCCGTTCACGAGAGCCCTTGCCTTGCTGATAGACCGGATCGGCCTGCGGGCTGTCGATCCGCAGCGGCGCGGTCACGCCGGCCTCGTTGATGACCTTGACGAGGAATGTTCGCCACCCTTGTTGAGTGAGTTCGCGTTTCGCAGGACCTTCCTTCGCGGAGACACGGCTCTCCGGGTTGATCGTCACCTCGACCAGGCAGTTGCGATCGAGCGCCGTCTGAATTCCGACAACGCATTTTTCGGGATCGGTCTCGGCCGTGCCGCCTGCTGCACGGCATCCGCATCGGCAGGACAGCGCGTAATCGGCCAGCTTGGCTGCCTCCACCAGCCGATTGGTCGCGGCGACGAACGGCTGCTGTTCCACCTTCTGACGGGAACGAGATCGGCGGCGCCCGCCAGGTCACCGGGGCCGCACAAACCGCGGCGACGACCCCGAGCCAGCGGCCGAGATTCTGAACGAATCGCTGTAACAAGCACGAACGTGTGGCTGGCGGCGATGGGCACTTCGATGCGCGGAATCCGGATCATCGTTGAACCTCCTCGGGTGTAGACGCCGACGCCATTAGCGCCCGTCCGGCTGCTTGGGTTCAAGCAATGGCCCGCCAACTTCAAGGCGTGGGCGGTAGCCGCTGATCGTCTGAATTACGTTCGAGCAGCATCGCGTTGGCGGCCTTCTCCCCGGCAACGTGCGGTCCCATGTAAAGACGCGTCACCGCGGAGAGTAGGTGGCCGGCAAGCAACTCTGTTCGGCGAGATTTGCACCGTGAGTCCTTTCGACCGATCCAATCGGCGGTGACCTCAGATTCGATTCTCCAGGTGGAACGACCCCAACGGGGTCGCAGACTGGCCGGGGTTGAGCGGAGCGGAGCCAACAGGCGAGCCGCAGCGATACCCCCGGTATGCGGCACAGCGATCTCTCCCTCCTCCGCGTTTTCGCGGGGAGGGTCAGAGTGGGGCGAACGGTGATACGATTCTCGTTGCGCGCCTGTGCGCCTTGCGAGTCCTCAAGCAGTGTAAAGTCCTGCACCCCTCACCTAACCTCTCCCCCGACTGACACGCCGCATGAATTCCAGACGTCTTGCGGGGGAGAGGGGCAACGAATGCCGCCAACCAATCTTCTTTTGTATTCGCCACCCACACAGAGAATGGCAGCCGCGCCCGGCAACCGCTATCGTGCCCGGGCAACCGTCGAATCATAGAGGACATCCATGCAACCCGCGGCCGAACTCAAGCGGCGCATCCTGGCCGGCGAGCTGACGACCGGGATCCTCGTCACCGATCACCTCTGGCCGCAGATCGTCGAAATCGCCAAGGCGGCGGGACTCGACTACATCATCATCGACTGTGAACACCAGCCGCACGCTGCAGAGACAGTCGCGTTGACGTGCCTGACCGGCCGCCTGGCCGGATTTCCCGTGTTGGTGCGTCCCAGTCAGACGAGCGATTCAGCCGTGCGGGCCATGCTCGACCTCGGTCCGTGCGGCCTGCTCTTGCCGTGCGTGGAGAGTGCCGCGCAGCTGGACATTGTGCGCGACGCGGCCTGGCTGCCGCCCCGCGGTCAGCGCCGCCCCGGCGGGCCGGCCAATCGCTGGGTCCGCGAGTTCACGTACGAGGCGTTTCGTTCGGGCGTCGAGGACCACCTGATCGTGATCCCGCAGATCGAGTCGTCCGCGGCGCTGTCACGCGCCCGGGAAATCGCGGCCCATGAAATCACCACGGCGCTCGGATTGGGACCGTTTGACCTGTCGGCCCAGATGGGTATCTGCGGAGCGGCCCTCGATCATCCGCAGATGCAATCGGCCCTGGCCGATCTGCGCGCCGGGGCCGCCGCGGCCGGCAAACCGGTCTGGATGATCGGTCCGGGGGCGCAGCTCGTTGAACTGGGTTTCCGCTTCATCTGCCTGGGAGAACCCAGCGCGCTGCTGACCGTGGCGCTGCGCAACCAGATCGGCCAATTGCGCAAGTCGTTAACTTGAATGTGTCCGCGGTCAGGGCGGTTGCCGCTATGCTGCGCGCGTGTTCATCAGGAATCGCCTCACGTAAAGATTCCGCAAGTCCGCCAAAACATTCCCGGCTCCCTCTTGCAAAGGGTTCCAATGCGGATATGAAATAGGGGCGCACACCGGACGACGCATGCGAAGGCGCCGTTCCGAGTCAAACAATGGATTGCGGGCCTGTTATGCGAAACTGCACCACATTGGGGCGGAGCCCATTGCGTTATCGAACCGACCACGCGCCGGCCTGGCTCGGCCTCGACATCGGGGGCTCCAGCATTAAAGCGGGCATTGTCCGCGCGGACGGGGTCGTGCTGGGCAAATTGCGGTTGCCGCTGCCGGTGGACCACGGCCCTGAAGTCGCGCTGGAGTCGGTCTGCGAAGCCACCGAATGCCTGCTGCGCGACGTCGGACTCCCAGTGGACGATCTGGGAGTCATCGGCGTGGCGGCGCCGGGGACGCTCGATCTCGAGGCCGGCGTGATCCTGCACCCGTTCAACCTTCCCGGCTGGGAAAACCTGCCGATCGTCGACTTTGTCCACACGCGATTCGGCATCCCCACGGTGCTGCTCAACGACGCGAATGCGGCCGGTTACGGCGAGTACTGGGCCGGCGAATACGGCGGCGGCGGCAGCCTGATGCTGTGGACGCTCGGCACCGGCATCGGCTCCGGCATCGTGATCAATGGCGACATCTGGGAAGGGGCACAGGCCCACGCCGGCGAATGCGGGCACATGATCATCCAGATGGACGGCGGACTGACGTCGCCGCACGGCGTGCATGGCGCACTCGAACTCTACGCCGGCGCCAGGGGGCTCGTTCGACGGTGCCAACTCGCGCTGGAAGCCGGCCGTGACTCCCTGATTACGAAACTCATCGAGGAGCGCGGGGAACTTTCGCCGTTGCTGATCACGGAGGCGGCCGAGCAAAACGATCCGCTGGCGATCGAACTGATCCGCGAATCCGCACGCTGCATGGGGATCGGCACGGTCAACATCCTGCATGTGCTCAATCCGGAGTCTGTGCTGTTCGGCGGCGCAATGACATTCGGCGGCGCCGGATCACCCATGGGAGAAATGTTCCTGAAGGCGGTCCGGGAAACCGTGCGGTCCATGGCGCTCCCGATACCGGCGATGCGGACACGCATCGAGTTCGCCACGCTGGGGAACGACGCAGGTTTCATCGGTGCGGCCGCACACGCGGCGCGTTGCGCGGGACTGACGTCGCCGCGCCAGAAGCGTTCCTACTCGCGCCTCGAACTGATTCGCTCGCGCGAGACGACCGTCCGTCACGCTTTCGTGATGCGCGCGACCGGCTCCGCCGCGGTGTGTGCCACTGGCTCCGCCAGGCAGATCGCACGTCCGTGTCGTTGATCTAGCACGGGCGAAGCCCGCGGCACCCGGCGATCACGCCGAGACTTGCGTTTCAGCGCGGCGAGCGACGCAATAGCGAACCCAGCCATCCCTGCTGGGCGTCCAGGTGCTGTTCGACTTCCTGCAGCCGGCGACGCAGTTCCTCCGGCGCATGGGTCGTGGCGAGCCGCTCGTTGTTATCCGCCGTGGGCGCAACGGCCGGCGCCGGCAACTGCGGCGGCGGCGGCGGTAATCTTTGATCGGGCTGAGCCGGCCGCACGACCGCGCTGCGACGGGTATTCGCCGCGGCTGGACCAGGCAGGCGCTGCGCCATGATCCGCATCAGCTCCACGAATTCGCGGCGCATCTCCTGCCGCTCGCCTTGCATCTGCTGAGACTGCGAGTGCTGGGCGGCGATCAGCGCCTGCGAAAAGTCCTTCGTCCAGGTCCGCATTTCGTCCAGAAGCTGCCGCTGGGAATCCTGGAACCGTTCGAGGACCTCCAGGACGAAGCCTTCGGACACCGAGCCGGCGTTGGCCGGGGCCAGGGCGGCATTCGTCACCGCGCCGGACGCCGTTCGCACCTCGACGTCCTTGTCGCCAAGCGTCAGGACATTGCCATCCGTCAGGGGTGCGATCCGCACGGCGATGCCGTCGAGGATGATCCCTTCCGGCGACCCCAGGTCGATCAACCAGGCCCGCGTGCGCGTGCAGACAATGGCGGCATGCACCGGCGAGACCGATTCGTGCCGGCACTGGAGCTTGCACCGCGCGTCGCGACCGATCAGCACGATCTCGCCGCGCACGCGATACGACTGCTTGTCGCCGCCGAACGCGAGCTCGAGCTGCACGCGATCGGTCGTGGCGTCCGCAGCCTCCGCAGCCGGCGCATCCGCGACGGTGGCCGTCATGCCGCAGAACTCAATCGCCGGGCGTCCCTGTAACCAGGACTTTGTGATCAGGCGACCTTCGTGCCGCGTCCCTCCCGTAGACGCGAGATCGCAGGCGAACACCCGTCCCTCGAGAAACAACAAAAACGCCTGCTGCGCTCCTATGCCGGGGGCGTCCAGGCGCAGATTGCAAGCCGGCGCCGTCCCCATGACGACAAACGGGCCGGGGACCGCGTACTCGCGCAACCGGCCGTGGCCGGTGTCCACGACGATCTTGAGCCCGTCCGGCAGGCCGCAATCGGCAGCGAACTGGCGGTGCAGTTCCAGCTCTTCGGCGGTCCCCGGAGGGCCGATCGAAAGCGGTTCTGCGTCGCCGATTTCGAACACCGTCTTCTCGTCGGCGTTCTGCATCACCAGGTTCTTCCGACGGCGGCTCACTTGCGTTGTAAACAGCATCCCCACGATCCCGCACGCAGTTTCCGCCGTCAGGGAAACAGGGTACTCCGCTTGCACACTTCGTTGCGCCGCACTCCCCGTCAACGACGTCTGCACGCTATTCTCTGGGGCGCGGAGACTGCTGTCAATCGGCGCTCCGCAGCCCGAAGACGAGTTTGCACGGTCCTAACAGGCGAGTTGTCACCCATGACGATTTCGCGACGTACGGCAATTGCACTGATCTGTGTCGCCGGGGCAACCGGGGCAGTTTGCGCGGTCGGAATCGTGGATGGCCGCGCCGCCCTGGAAAAGGTGTTGTTGCGCCTGCTGGCACCGGTGGGGCTGCTCTGGCTCGCCCTGGCCCTCCAGTGCGGCCAGGCGTTCTTCCGCCGGCAACGGGGTTGGTGCATCTGGTCGTGCGCGCTCTGGCTGGCCCTGACGCTGGTGGGCAATGGCACGCTTGTCCCCCGGGCCTATGCGTCCCTGGAACGGCCGTTGCTCCGGCTTGATCCATTGCACGCGCCCCCCTACGACGTGCTGATCGTTCTCGGCGGGGGCGCCCGAAGCGGACCGACTGACCGCCCCCAACTCAATGAGTCGGGGGATCGCCTCCTGCTGGCGGCACAGCTGTACCACGCCGGCCAGGTACGACGCGTCATCTGCACCGGCCAGCGGATTGCCGCTCTCGCTCCGGACGGGCACAGCGACCCGGCGGAACAAACCCATCAGATCCTGAAATCGCTTGGCGTCCCGGAATCCATCATGACCATGAGCGGCGGGACGAACACCGCCGAGGAAATGCGGCAGCTTGCGGCGGGACCACCGCTGACCGGCCGCGTCGGCCTGCTCACGTCGGCGTGGCACTTGCCGCGGGCTCTGCGTCTGGCACGCGCTCACGGCCTGGATCTGGAACCGGTTCCCGCCGACTTTCAGGGGAACTTCGGAGCTGTGGCCCCGGCCAACGCCGCCGGACTCGGGGCCACCGTTCTCGATGTGATTCCGACCGCCGAGGTCCTCGCCGCCGCCGGGCGACTTGGCAAAGAATGGCTCGCCGGTCTCGTGGGCCGCTGATCCACTCGGCCGATTCCGGCGGCATCAACGCCCCGCCTTGCGCAGCGCCTCGTTGATCTGCGCCGCCAGCGGCGCAGACTGGCTGGCAGGAACCCCCGCGGCCCGAGCTGCTTCCAGATCCTCGCGAGCCTGGTCGAGCTGTCCCGATTGCAGCCGTGCGGCGCTGCGGACGAGCAGGGCCTGCGTCAATTTTGCATCCCGCCGCAGGGCTTCCGTGGCATCGTCGATGGCGGCCGGACAATCTCCGCAGCGCATGTGGGCTGAAGCGCGCAGCAGATGTGCCTCGGCATCGGCACCGCCGGATTTGACCAGTTGATCGATCTGTCTGACGGCCGCCGCACACCGTCCGTCTTCCATGAGGATCACGCTCAGCAGCTTGCAGGAGTCGAGGTGGTTCGGAGCGACTTCAAGGGCCCGGTTCAATGACGGCTCGGCCAGTTCCGGATGTCCTGCGGCGCGGTGCGTGAGCGCCGTCCAGTAGAGGATGTCCGGATCGTCGGGACGATTGCGAAGCGCCTCACGCAAGGCGGCCAGCGCCTCCGGGTACCGCCGTGCCTGGTAATGCTCCTGAAACTGATTGATCGTCGACTGCGGCGTTCTGTCGCGCGATCGCCGTGCCGAGACTCCGGGAAGGCCGGGGACGGCCTGGCGAGACTGTGCGAGAAACGGCTGCGTGGGATCCTCCGCGCGACGATCATCGGCGTCTCCTGCCGAGAACTCGGCGGCGGTAGATTCGGTGGCCGATCGGTCGGCAGGACGTTGCAACGCGCCGGGGTCCGGCGGCGATTCGAACTGGCTCTCGATCGGCGGCGGCGCGCATCCGGACATCAGGAACCCGAACGCGACCACCGCGGCCGCCGCCCAGTGAACTCGCAGACGAGCGCACGAAAAAGCCCCGCCGGCTTCCCGACGGGGCTGAGTCAATATCTGGGGCATTCTATCGCCCAGGCTTAGATCTCGATCGGATTGACCGGGTTCAACCGGGCATTGCGCCGTCGTTGCAGCATGACTCCGACGAACACGGCCAGACACAGCGCGCCCAGCAGCAAGCCCTGCGGCTCGGGAGTCGCAGTGAACTGCAGGAACACGTCAGAGTTATGACCGAACAACGGGGATGTCGCGCCCAGGAAGTCGAGCGAGTACCCCAAGGTGGTCGTCGCCCCGGCCGCCAAACCGAGATTCGTGAACATCGCCAGCGTGTCGCTCACCCGGGTGAACGTACCGCCGGAAGGAGTCGGATTCGAATCGTTGTCGAACCGCGCGAGTTGCGGAGCCGCGCCCGTGTTCGGATTGCCAAACAATTCGATCGACAGATTGTCGATGGTTGCACCGGTCATGTTGTGCAACGTCGCCTGGAAGAAAAACTCCGCACCCTGAGTAAAACCGCCGACCCGCGTAATCTTCACGTCGAACGGTGCGTCCTGCTGCAGAACGTTCATCTCCAGGTTGGTGAAGTTGGCATTCCCCGCACCTGGGCCGGCATAGTTCTCGTTCGCAAACGGCCCGGGATCCTGTCCGATGTGGTCCGTGAAATCGTAGGACACCAGCGTGGCATTGGTCGGCATCCCATTGCTGGGCGACACCGTATGCACGAATGTCGCTGCCGCCGGGGAGGCGGCCGCCGCCACAAGAGCCAGTGATGTCATCCAAACGCGCCTAAGCATGCTCCTTCGCTCCTTTCTGCGGAAGGGAAGCCCGTGCTGGGAAAGTTAAGCGGTCTCCACCGCGCTGTCAATCCTGTAGATTTGGGAAATCCACGAAAACTCTGCGTGCGCGTAACCCGTGGCGATTTCCATCGTTAGGGGGTATCGGGTTCCCCCAACTGACGGTGGCGTCGCGACAGGTCGGCGAGCCCTTTGGCTTCGTAGCATTCCGCCAGCGCCAAGTGCGTTTCGCGGGCCGGTTCGTCGACCGCCAGAGCCCGCTCCAGGTCCGCGATCGCATCGTCCCAGCGCTTCAACTTCGTGAAGATCTGGCCCCGGGTGTCGAGAAACCGCGGATCGCCCGGCTGGCGTGACAGTGCCTCATTGATCAGTTGCAGCGCGCGGTCCAGTTCCGGGGGCTCCCGGAACGCCAGAAACCAGGCCAGGTTGTTGACGACGATCGGAGCGTTCCGCAGGGACTCAAACGCCCGTTCCAGGTGGTAGGCGGCGGCCGTGGAATCCTGTGCCTCGTACGCGGAGGTGCCCAGGAGCAGATGGCTCAGCCCGATCGCTCGCCCGTGGGCGACGTTGGACAGCAGGAACTCGCGGGCGGCCTCGGCGGTCTCCCCGTGCTCCGTCAGAATCGCCAGCATGCGGTCGAAAATGGCCGCACAATTCGGATCCAGCAGCAGGGCCGTGGAGAGCAACTCAAACCGCTCTTCTCGCGTGCCCGTCCCGTTCTTGAGCATCGCATCCGACCAGGCGACGTTGAACTGAGCCAGTGCGCTCCGCAGCGTCGCATTCTGATCGTCGAGGGCCAGCCCCTCCTCCAGAGTCTGCGCCGCGGCCTCAAAATCCTCGAGGAACATGCAGGCGTCGGCAAGAATGATCCGCGCCTGAACGGCGTCTTTGGGCTTCGCCGCCACGCGTGCCGCGAACTGCGCCCGTGCCGCTTTCGCCAGCCGCTCCGCCCGATCCAGGTCGTCCTGATTCGTCGAGAGGTTGCCGCGGAACGAGTAGGCCTTTGCCAGCAGCAGTTGGACGACCTGCAGGTCTTCCGGCAATTCGCGCTGTCCCGTGACGGCATATTGCAGGGCCAGTTCGAAGTGTTCGATCGCCAGTCCCCACAACCCGCGGCCGAAGTACAGCTGTCCCAGCAGCGCGTGCGCCGAGGGACTGCGCGGTTCGAGCGTGAGCGCATGCTCCAGATGTGTCTCTGCGCGGCGCGCGTTGTCCCGGGAGGCTTGCAGGTGCGTCAGGTAGTAGCGCCCGACTTCCAATTGTGCGGGGAAGTAGCCTTGACCGTCTTCCGGCGCCAATTGCTGAAACAGCACAGCCGCCCGAACCTGGTCGCCGGACTGCTGCGCCTGCGTGGCGAGCCGGTACAGCGTCTCGTCGTCCGCCGGCCGGAGCTGTACGACGCGCTCGAGCAGCAACGCCGCCACCTCCGGCTTGTTCACGGCCTCCGCCTGTCGGGCCGCCACCAGATAATCCTCCGCGAGCGCCGTCTCGGAACGCAGGCGGCCGGCGACAACCAGCCAGACAGCGCCCAGCACTACCGCCACCGAGGGCAGGCCGCGCAGCAGGTACCGGGTCTCCCGCCGCGACCACCAGTCAGCCACGCGCAGGCCGAGCCAGCCGATCGCCCGAAACGGCGCCGCGAACGCCTGCAGCAGCCACCGCGGGCCGATCAGCAGGAAGTGCCACACTCGCAACAACTGATACATCAACGCTCGAAACATGATCCGTTCAGATTGAGAGGAAACGGCGACGCCGCAGGCGGTCAGCGCGCCTGTTCGCCGGCGGGCGAGTCGACGGACGTGCGGACGCGTTCGGCCAGGGCCTGCCGCGACTCGCAGTACAGCGCCGTCAACTGCCTCAGACCCCGCTCGTCGAGCGGTCCATTCATGCGCGTCAGCAATTGAAACTGCACGTACGGCGCTTTCGAGGAGACCGCCTGCCAGACGTCGGCCTGGGCGGCAGGCACGGCTGCCAGTCGCTGATTGACCCGCTGGGTCGCATCTCCGCGCGCCAGGTCCTTGATAACCGCATCAATGTTTCCGCGACTGTCGAGCAGGCTGAACATCAGCACCGCCCGGCCATACAGCGGCCGTTCCATCTGTGCGATCGCCACGGGGCCCAGGTCGCGACCGGGCACATCCGGCAGCTCGTCCGGCTGCAGCACCCGCTTGTCGGTGATTGTCCAGCCGATCGACGTGTAGCAGACGCACAGGTCGTGCACGCCGCCATAGGGATAGTCGAGCGACACCAGCGCCGTCGCTGAGCCGGCGCGGTACGTCCACTGCTGGCTCTCGTGCCCGAGTGGATCACCGGCCACGCGCAGAATGGTCGTATAGTTCGTGCGGCGGAACCCCTCGAGCTCGTCCGGCAGCGCCGCGCTGCCGAACTCGGGCAGTTCAAACACGCCGGACCAGACCGAGGCCAACCCGGGCAGGCTCTTCGGCATGCGATACACCTCAGCCGCGCCAATCACCGGGAAAATCGCCGCCAGCATCGTGACTGCCGCCCAACTGACGGCGCGCAGCGAGTGGCGCCCCGCCGCTTCCGGCGCGGCCGCGCCACGACGCGCGTGCGACGGCTCGCGCCGCGGCAGCACAAACCACAGCAATTGATCGGCCGACAGCACCAGTCCGATCGACACGGTGAACAGTACGACCCCCAGCAGGACGTGGTCCGGGCCGTCGCTCAGGTCCATTTTCCAGTTGAAGCCGGCGGCGATCAACACGATCCGCGACACGTTCTCAATAAGCACCAGCACAAATGTTGTCGCGAGCAGCAGCAGGGTGTGCACTACGCCGCGCTCCAGCCAGAGCGAGACGAACAGGGCGACGCCCAGCAGGACGTACAACGAGTGAATCCCGCTGCACGCATCCGCGATGAACAACGGTTTGAGCGGCAGTTCGATCACGTTGGCGTAGCTCAGATGCAGCACGCCGATTTCATCGAGGACGGCGCTGGCCAGCCGCGTCGTGACCGTCCGCAACCAGAGGATCAGATCCTCATCGAGACCGAACGGCAGCGGCACCGCCAGCCAGCAGAGCCACCACGCCGGCAGCCACGACCGGAGCCCGCTCTGTCCGCCAGCCCACCACAGGCAGGTATACATTGCCAGCAGCGTGGCGACCATTCCCAGCCACGGCGACCAGTAGTACGTCGCGGCGGCGAGTGCCACGGCAGACATGACCAGCGTGGTCAGCGGCAACGGCGCCAACGGCCGAATCTCGCTGTCGCCGCGCTGACGATGGCGGTACAGCAGCAGCCCTGCGGCAATCGGCAGCAGCGCGACGAACTGATAGTGCGGACGCTGTAACAAGCCGATGAAGTGCCAGAACACCAGCGGCAGGCAGCCGGCCACCACCAGCGCGATCGGCGCCCAACGGGATGTGGGTACGTCCGCCGCGGGAACGGCCCAGGGCGCCGGTTCGATGGTGTCCGGCTCGGACGGTTCCGCGATCGGTCGGATGAGCAGCGACTTCACCGGCGATGACACTCCCTTGGCTCGTCAACAGGTCCAGCCGCCGCAGACAGGCGACGCCGGACGCACTCCGTCAACAACATCCTGCGACCCGTCAACGGTCGAACTCGGAACCGGAACCGGCCAGATCGTGCTGGCCATTCATCGGCTCGGGGTCGTCGGCGTCCTGATAGTAGGCCGCATAACCATTGGCGCCGTAGCGCGAATCCGCGCCGTAACCGTCCGCATAGCCATGAGCCAGCGCCCGATAGGTCGCCGCGCGATAGCCGCGCGTGCCGGTGCCGAATCCCTGGACGGCCGTCGAATCCCCCAAAGCGTTCACGACCACGCCGATCAGCCGGGCGCCGACGAGATCCAGCGTCTCCCGCGCCCGCACCGCGTGCAGTCGCGCCTGGCGATTGATCCTGAGCACCAGCAGGACACCGTCGACCATCGCGCCGATCGCGGCCGGATCGCTGACCGCCAGCACCGGCGGCGTATCCACAATGACGTAGTCGTACCGTTCGCGCAGGGCGTTGAGCATCTCGGCAAATCGCGGCGAAAGGAGCAGTTCCGCGCGGTTCGTCTCGCGAGGCCCGGCCGTCATCACGTCCAGATGCGGCAGCGGTCCGGACTGCAACGCGTCGTCGAAATCGAGGCCCCCTTCGACGACCGACGTCACGCCAACGTCGTTTTCCATCCCCAGCAGCTTGTGCACGTTCGGCCGCCGCAGATCGGCGTCGATCAGCAACACGCTCTTGCCCGCTTTGGCAATCGACATCGCCAGGTTCGTCGACAGCGTGGACTTGCCGTCGCCGGGATTCGGGCTCGTGATCTGAATCATCTGATGCGGCTTGTTGCGCGTGCCCGACAATAGCGCCGTGCGGACCGCGCGATACGCCTCCGCCATCTGCGACCCCGGTCGATGGTACGTCACCAGCGACGGATGCAGCCGCGTCGTCCCCAGTCGCTTGCGCTCCCGGCCGATCTCAATGTTCGGAATGTGCCCCACCACGGGAACGCCCAGTTGCCGCGTAATGTCGTCCGGACTGCGATAGCTCTGGTCCGCCATCTCCAGCAGGAATGCGAGCAGCGTGCCGACCAGCAGTCCGGCGATGCCCCCCAGTGCCAGCATCCGCGTCAGCACCGCCTGTTCAGCGCCCATGCCCGGCTCGCGATACACTCTCGCCGCGACGTGCCCGACCTTGCTCACCAGGTCGGTTTTTTGCAGCAACTCGACGTAAGCGTCGCACAGCTTCTTGTCCTGCTCGATCCGGTTCCGCCAGGCGCGGTCCTGATTCTCCTTGCTGCCGTAAATCCGGGCCGCTTCGCTGTCTTTGCTGTACAGTTCGTCCAGGCTGGCCAGGTTCTTGTCCTTAGCCGCGAGCTTTTCATTCAGCGATTCGACGTAAACCTGCACCATGTCCAGCGGTTCGCCGGAAACGTTCACGCCGGACTGCTCTTTCAGCAGATCCCGCGTCAGATTGATCCGGGCCTCGAGGGCCAGCACGTCCGGGTGCTTGGCGCCGACGTTTTCCCGTTTTTCCTGCAGCTCCGTGATCAGCGGCAACAGGTGGCTGATGAACGACATCGCCTGCGGTTGTCCGCTCGTCGTGGTCGCCGCAGCAGTCGCGGCCGACTGATCGAGCTGATCGGCCATCAGCAGCAGCGCCTCGCGCTTGGCCCCCCGCGCCAATGCCGCCTGAATCGTCTCGATCTGCGACTTCGTCTCCGACTGCTCGATCCGCAGCGCAGACCGGCGAGATTCGATCTCCGCCAGCCGCTGCTGATGGATATTGATGCCCCCTTCCTGCGTGTACAACAGCCCCGCATCGTCGCGGAACTTTGCGTACTCGTCCTCGTGCTGGCTGAGTTGGGCCTGCAGCTGATCCTTTGTGTCGGTGATGATCTTCAGTTCGACGGCGGACGACTTCTGCTGCTGCTCTTCGAGATGCTGGACGAACGCGTTGATGACGGCGTTCAGGATTTTCTGCGTATCTCCCTGATTGTTTCCCGCGTACATCAGATTCAGGATGTCGGGGCTGTCCTCGTGCGGCTCGGCCGTGAGTCCGCCGATGATGACGTTGACTCGATTGGCGCCTTTCAGGGACGGCAACTGGGCCAGGTTCCCGTCCTCGATCGCCTTCTGCACGATCGTCGGGCTGCAGATCAGCACGGCATACGTGTCGAGCGGGTTCTTCTGCCCGATCTTGCCGGCGGCCTCGGCGATGTTCGACTGCTTCCGTTCGATCAGCAGCTGCGCATACGAGGCGTAGATCGGCGGAGTTCGCGTATGGACCAGCGCACCCCCGGCGACGCCCAGCACCAGGAAGAACAACAGCAACCACTTCCGGTGGAGCAGCGCCTGGCCGAAATCAAGTCCACCACCTGCGCCATTACGAGCGTCGCCTTCCGCGGAAACTTCCGTTGGCCATTCACCGTTCGACATAACTCGCGTCCTGGTTCAGCAGAGGACAGAACCGGCAGCGCCCGCCTCCAATGCCGTTTTTCAGCGGTTTCCCGGTACACACGTCCGCAGCAGGGCCCGATGGGAATTCATCGTAGTGGTCGCCCTTGGCGCGGGCAATCCCCTCCCCGGACGTTCCTGGGGATTCCGTGCCGGGAGTTTTCCGGCCCCGACCATGCTGCCGATTGTTCGGGCATGTTGCATTCGGGAATGCTGATCGGTGCCTGGGCACTTACCGCTTCAGCCCCAGCGCCTCGTGTTCCAGTTCCTGCCGATTGAGCACGATCAGCCCTTCATAGGCCGCCATCAGCAGGCAGAATTCCAGTCCCGCACGGCCGTCCAGGAATCCCAATTGCCCGATGTATTGATACAGAAACCGCAGCAACGGCCTCCCAGGCAGCCGCCGGCCCAGTTCGCGCCGCGCTTGCCGTCGGACGGCGCGATCCCCCGCAAACAGGTCGGCAAATCTCCCGTTCCCGCGGTCCTCGCACTCCAGCCGCGCCTCCGCCAGCGCATATCGACTGTGGCGCTCCACCCAGTCGCCGATCCCCCGACTGAACGGGTAATGCAGGAACGGTTCTTCCAGGGTTTCGAGGCGTCCCGCGACCGGCGGCACCGGCACTTCTCCATGACCGCTGTCCTGGAATCGCGCCGCGCCGCGCCGCACCAGTCGCATGATCCACACGGGAAACCCGTCCGACCATTTCAGCCAACGTCCCAGAAACATCGTTTTACGGCACATGCGGAACCCGCACACGTCGGCCGCCGCAGCGGGCAGCCGGCGCTCGATCTCGGCCCGCAGCGCCTCCGTCATGACTTCGTCGGCATCAAGCATCAGCACCCAGTCATGATCCAGTCCGGCTTCGTCGAGCGCCCAGTTGCGCTGCTGGGCGAACGAGACAAACCGATGCTGCACAACGCGAGCGCCGCACGCCTCGGCGAGCGACGCCGTGTTGTCGGTCGAGCCGTCGTCCACAACGATCCGCTCTCCGCACCAGGCGACCGACTGCAGGCAGCGTTCGATGTTGTCGGCTTCATTCCTGGCGAGCACGACGACGGTCAACGGAAACCGGCTGCTCATGGCCCCGCACCGGGCCCGCGCAACACGCGATCGCGCAGATACCGAGCTGGATTACCGGCCACGATTGTCCAGGGCGCCACGTCGCGCGTGACCACGGCGCGGGCGCCGGCCACGGCCCCGGCCCCGATCGTCACCCCGGGTGCAATGTACGCTCCTGCACACACCCACGCCTGATCGCCGATGCGAATCGGCGCCGTCGTCAGCCGCATGTGCGGATCGCCGACGTCATGGCTGGCCGTGCACAAGAACGCATACTGAGAGACCGTTGCGTGACTGCCGATGATCAGCCGGTCGACGCAGTAACAATCCACAAAATGCGCCAGCGACGCTTCTTCGCCGACCGCCAGGTTCCACGGTGCCCAGATCCGCACAGAAGGGGAAATCCGCGCATTGCGGCCGATCCTGGCGCCGAACACCCGCAGCAGCATCCGCCGCCAGCCGAAGCACAGCCGCGGCGTCGGGCGAAACAGCAGCCACCAGACAATGCTCCACGCCACTCGGCCGAGCTTATTGCGCATCGAGTGCGGGCTGGGACACGACGCCGGATCGACGCGCACCTCTAGCGCCGCTGCCTCGCAGTCATTCTCGTGCACTGCGTCCATCAACGACACTTTAGCAACTAGAGATTCTGAACGACCGGACTCATGGCCACAGCGCGCGTCGAACGAGCATGGTCGCGATCTGCGGAACCGTCTCCCACCAGCAGCCTTTGCCATCGCTCGAACACGCGCGGTCGGTCGTACTCGCGTGCAATCCCGCGCAGGTCCACCGTGGGCAAGAGCCGCCCCTCCAGATACGCCGTCAGTCGGTCGGCCAGTTCCGGCACGTTCCCCGGCTCAAAATCCCATCCCGGACCTTGCCGGCCGGCGATCTCCGGAATCGCCGCCGCGCGCGAGGCGATGACCGGCGTCCCCGCCGCGAACGACTCCAGCACAATCAGTCCGAAGCATTCCAGCGCGCGTGTCGGCAGGACGAAACAATCGGCC
This sequence comes from Planctomycetaceae bacterium, assembly GCA_046349775.1. Lineage (GTDB taxonomy): Bacteria > Planctomycetota > Planctomycetia > Planctomycetales > Planctomycetaceae > JAEUIG01. The sequence continues at coordinate 20,822 of JAXMBS010000060.1, forward strand.
GCTGCGTAGCATGTCGCCAGGTGCGCTTCCGGAACCCGCCCCAGAAACTGCACCTGCTCCGTCAACCGGCAGTCCCGGACCTGCTGCTCCAGAGTCGGTCGCAACGAGCCGCCGCCCCCAATCAGCACGCGGAACCCGTGCCCCCGATCGCGCACGACCGCCGCGGCAGCGATCAGCGTGTCGAGCCCCATGCGCGCTTCCAGCCGCCTGAGCGTGAAGAACACCGGCAAATCGGACTGCCACTCTTTCCCCAGCGCGCGCCGTGCGAGAGCTCGGTCACCCGCTGCCGAAAACCGGTCGTAGTCGACCCAGCCCGGCGCCACACAGCCCTTCTGATCCACCTCACGTGGATACTTCCGTTGCAGCGTGTCGAGCGTGTACTGCGAGTCGCATTGGACGCGGTCCGCCAGCGTACAGTTGCGGCGGTCGATCCACCTTGCTGCGCGCACCGCCGGCCAGCGCGTCAGTTTGCTGAGGATTCCTGCGCCGCGGGCGTTCGCCGCGACCTCGTCATCGAAGGGCGAGTGCACCGTATAGTTCAGAAACGCTGATCCTCTCGGCACGCCGCGCGCCGCGCCCAGGAACTGCAGTGGGCTGTGTCCGCTGACCGCCGCGACCCGGTGCTGCTCACAGATTCGTGCGACAATCGCGCGCGTCCGGCCGATGTGATGCCGCATCCGACTCATCGGCCCGGCACCGGCTGCCGGCGGAGGATAGCGATCGATCGTGACTCCATTGATCTGTTCGCATTCGGGCCGGTCCGCTGGATCGTCCGGCGCGCAGCAGACGTAGTGCAGGTCGTACCCGGCGGCGGCCAGGTCCTCGGCGAATTCACTCGCGAGCCGGAACGATCCGCCGATCACGTCCCCATACCAGGCGTGGCAGACGACCAGCAGGCTGGCGCCGCTCGTCATGACGTCTGTCTTCATCCGTCACACGGCTCCGGCAAGTGTTTCGTGCGGACGGGGCGGCTCCGGCGACGGTTGCCGTGCGCGACGGGCCCGGCTCGCGGCATAAATCCGCGGCGCCCCGAGCGTGGCGCCGGCGAACATCGTCACCAACAGTCCGCTCACCGGATCGCCGCTGAACTGCTGGTGCGAAATGATGGCCGAAGCCAGATCGCCAAATACGATCGAGAGCGTGCCGACTTGCAGCATCTGCACCGACGTGTGTGGCGGCACCAGCTTCAATGACTGCCACAGGCTGATCAGCAGACAGCAGCCGGAAATGAACACGAAGATCAGCCCCGGCACGCCGAACTCCATCAGCAGCCGGCTGACGCCGTCTTCCTGCCAACCGCGCAGCTTGCCGCGCTCCCCGGCGCCCAGATAATGACGGCCCTGGGTGGCGGTCCCAATCCCAGCCCCCAGCACGCCGACCTGCTGCAGCGTGGCGATCGAGCCTTTGAGCACAAGGTCGTTCGCGCGGGTGGCGCCTTCGGTCACGATAGTCCCGGCATAGTCCGTGTACTCGGCACTGATGCTGTCAGTCGACACGAACATGAAGAGTCCGGCCACGACCAGCACGCATGTCGCTCCCAGCGCCACGAGCCGGTTGATGTGCCGCAAACCCCGTCGCCACGCCAGACATATGTAGGCCGCCAGGAACACGACTGGAATTCCCACCATCTTGCGGCGCCCGGACAGCAGCATGCAGCCGGTGGCCCAGATCAGGATGCCGGCCCAGCCGAACTTCGTCGCCGACCGCGACCGCAGAAACAACAGCGCCGAGAACATGACCACGTGTGCCGCGTGCAGCCCCATGATGTCGGGACTGCGGTAAAACCCGGCGATCAGATCGACCGTGTAACCCTCGCGATAGCGCACCCAGTCCATCTGGATGCCGCCGAGTCCTGGAATGTCATAGTCCATGTATTCCAGCGGCACGCCCACCAGCATGATGGCGTTCAGCAGGGCATAGACCTTCATCACCCGATACACCTCTTCCTCGGACGTCGCCAGAAAGTATCCGGCGGCGATGCCGATCAGCGGCGCCAAGTACGACGCACTGCCGATCGCCGCCAGCTTCCAGCCTCCGTGATACAGCGCGCACGACAACAGCGCTCCGGGCACGATCGCCAGCAGCAGAAACACGATCATCGGCCGCATGGTCGGATACCGCTGCAGAAAGATCCGCAGCTCCGACTGGTGGTCGATCAGCATGCGGACCAGCACCGCGCCCCACACGGCCGCGCCGCCGATCGTGATTAACACCGACTGATCGTCGACCAGTTTGCGTATCGGGTCGCGCAGGCAGTCGAGCAGCAGTCCGGCGTAAATGCCGGCGCGCCAGTTCCCCATCGCCACCAGGCACGCCGCCAGCACGATTGCAAACCACAGGTCCTGCATGTGCGTTATCGAGCCACCGTCGCCGCCTCGGTGCTGGCGCCGGCCTCCTTGCGGCCGGTGACGGCCCGGGCCGCCTCCAGGATGCCTCGTGCCGCTGCTTCTGGAGAGTAGGCCGACATCCGCTCCTGCGCCTGTCGTCCCTGCAACAACACCCGGCCGCGGTCGCGCCCGTAGTCGACCAGGAGCCCTGCCAGCGCCCCCCAGTCGCCATACGTAAACACCGCGCCGGTCGCGCCGGGGACGATCAGGTCCGCCGCGCAGCCGACGAGCGAACTGACGATGGCCGGCCGCCCGCAGGCCATCGCCTCGTTGACCACCAGGCCCCACGTCTCTCCGGCGTCCGAAGGCAACACCAGGCAATCGCCCGCCTGATAGGCTTCGGCAATTTGAGTCTGATTCAGGAACCCGGTGAACGTGACCGGCAGCCGTTGATTGGCGGCAAACGCTTCACAGGCGGGACGCAGCGCGCCGTCGCCCACCATCAGCAGATGGACCCGGCTCCCGGCCGCTACGGCCTGCGCGAAACTTTGCAGCAGTTCGAGCGGATGCTTTTTGTCGATGAACTTGGCGGCGAATACGAAGCACACGACGTCGGCCGGGATTCCCCAGCGCCGACGCAGTTCGTCGGAGCGCCCCGCCCAGTGTTCTGCACACCGGCGGAAGCGATCATTCTCCACACAGTAAGGCGCCGGAAACAGCCGCGACTGCGGGATGCCGTGCTGTTCGTAGAACGCCTTGTTGGCCGCTCCGATGTACAGCGCCGCCGCATATCGTCGCAGCAGCCGCCGATGCGCCACCGACTTCCACCACGCGCGGCGTCTGAGCAGATTCGCTTCGCCGCGGACCAGACAGGGGATCCCCAGCTTCCGGCACGCGGACAGTCCCTGCAGACAACTCTTGACGACCCAGCCGTTCACTGCCAAAGCGTCCAACTGACGCCGGCGCAGCACCTCGCGAATGCCGGGCGTATCACACCCGCGAAAGTGCGTCACACCCGGTTCGCCCGCAACGTTTTCCAGCACCTCGTAGTCGTAGCCTTACAGCAACGGCACGTCCCATTGGAACCCGACGCCAAAGCCGTCTCCCTGTTGTTTCGCGTCCGGCAGCATCGCAAACAACGCCGTGAATTCGACGTCCGGCTCCTGCGCCAAGGCGCGGAACACCGGCGCCTGGTACTGGATCGGATGCGTCGTCAGGAATCCAAGGCGCAGCGGCACGTCAGTTCGCTCCGCTCTCCTGCGTCGTCTCGCCGGCTGCGACGCTCAACAGTTGCGGTCCGCGTCGCCAGGCTCCGTAAGCCGCCCAGAACGCCCGCACCTCGCCCACGAGCTTCACCGGGATGTACCACGGCCGTTTCACGTGAAACCGCGTCCGCACTTCACGGAACGGCCGGCGCAACATGTATCCCACCGACTCCAGCGACACTCCGGACTGCAATGCGAAGTAATAGTCCCCCATGCCGTGCCGCGGCGACGCCGACGTCAGATGACTGCCGCCCCTCCGTGTGCCGCCGCGCTCCGCCCGCAGGTGCCGCAGACTCGCCGCCGGCTCAAACTGCACCTCGCCGCCGCACGCCAGCATCCGCCGGCAGAACTCCGTCTCGAATCGGTACGCCGAACCGCTGAAGTTCTCGTCAAATCCGCCAACCTGTAATGCCCGCTGCTTACGCACCGACAGGTTTCCGGCCATCACGTTCGACACCGTCGCACCTGCGGTCGACCAGAACGGAAAGTCCAGGTCCGCCCGCAGACCGGTGCTGCGCGGGAGTCCATTCCGCGCGTGCGGTTCTTCGCCTGGTTGCAGAACCTGTCCTACGACGGCCCAGATGCGATCGCTTTTTGCGTGCCGCGTCGCATGCGCCGCCACCAGTCTTGCTCCGGGAACAATGTCGTCGTCCAGAAACAGCACCAGCGGGGATCGCGCCGCCTGTAGCCCGACGTTCATCGCGTGCGGGATCGACGGCCGGTCCAGCCTGAGCCAGCGGACGACGCCGGACCGGTCCCAGTCGGCGAGTTGCTCTGCGACCGCCGCGGCCGGCTGCGGCGTCTGATCGACGATCAGCAATTCGGCCGCCGGTTCGCGCAGTGCGAGCAGAGACTGCACCGTTTCCAGCAGCAAGTCGCCGCGGTCATACGTCGGAATGACGATGCTGATCGGCTGCGTCATCTTCAGGAATGCCGCGCCAGGGCGACCAGAAAGAACCGCCGGTTCCGCCGACAGTCGTCAGTGCTCGCGGGCACAAACTCGGCCGCGTCGTCCGCGTCCCGCACAAACACGTCGTACCGATCGGCAGGAAAATGCGCGAGGATGTCAGCAATCGTCCCGCCAAACTGTTCCAGTCCGGCGGCGACATGGACCTCGACGAAGCAATCCGGCTGCGACCGTTGCAACGTCTCGGCGGCACCGGCCAGGACGTGCTGCTCGTACCCCTCGACATCGATATACACCACGTCCGGCGCTCCGAATCGCTCGGACAGGCCGTCGACCGTGACGGCCTCGACCGTCGTGGAAGACCATTCGCCGCCGCCGGTCGCAACATGGCTGCCGCCGCCGTCCTCGAATTCCAACGTGCCCGGACGATCAGCGGCCGCGGCATGCAGCACCACGACGTTCGCGGCCCGGTTTCGAGCGCGGTTCTGTTCCGCGCAGCGCGCGTTGTGCGCCATGGCTTCGATGGCGACGACTTGTCCCTGCGACTCGACAATCCGTGCCAGCATCAGCGCCACGACCCCTTGATGCGCGCCGAGGTCGAAGACGCGTGCGCCCGGACGGAGCTTCCCGCGCCGCAGCAGTGCGAACTCCGGCGGCGACGGCACGTCATGGTCGTACCAGTCGGCCGCCACGGGATCGGTGATCATGACCTCCAGCGGATGCCCACCGTAATTGTGCCGGACGACGCGGCGCGGATACATGCTCAGCCGGCGCTGCGCGCGGATCGTCCTGAGCCGAGTCCACAGCGGGCGCGGCAGGAGGCGCCTGAGAATTCCGGTCGCTGGAGCGGTCATGTCAGACAAGCACCGGCGTTTCCTGATCCGCGCGATGCCTGAGGAATCGCGCCGGCACTCCGGCAACGACGGTGTCCTCGGCCACGTCGTGCACCACCACGGCCCCGGCGCCGACCACCGCGCCGCGCCCGATCGTCACGCCCGGCAGGATGACGCACCGTGCACCCAGCCAGACGTCGTCCTCAATCGTCACCGGCCGAGCCGTGCAGCCCTGCTCTCGGATCAGCCCTGATTCACTGAAGTTATGATTGTGATCCGTGATGAACACCCCCGGCGCGATCAGCACGTGCCGGCCGATCGCCACACGCTGCGTAACATCGATCTCCGCACCCCGTCCCACGAACGTGTAGTCGCCGATCTGGACGCGCGCCGCGTCCGTCGCGAGTTTGCACCACACGTCCGGCTCCAGCGTCACGCGCTCGCCCAGCGCAACGTTCCACGGTCGATCGAACCGCACCCGCGCGCCGATCCGGCATTTGGCGGAGACGCTCGCTCCGCGCACGAATCGCCACCAGGCCGACCGCAGGCGATCGGCGATGACTTCGCCCCTCTGCGCAATGCGCCACGTCCAGCGTGCGACGGATGATTTCGGCGGCGAGTGCATCGATTACGGTTGAGTGGCTGCGGGCGTCTCACTCCAGCGACGAGAATTCCATCCCGACTGCAATACTCGCACCCACGCCCGCCAGTGCCACGGACGTTGCCTTAACACCGTCCACAGGTATTTGGTCGCGCGCGGGTCGCCGTTGCGCGCAAGCTGTGTCCCGATGACATACGACATCTCACAGCTGGGCCGCGCGTCGCTCCGTCCGAGCTGCTGCTGCCGTCGAATGTCGGCCGTCATGGCGGCGGCGCGTTCCAGGAGAGGCGTTTCGGACTCGCCCCGATCGCGCGCCGCGCGACACTCAAACGCGAGCGCGCCGAATGCCCATTGCGCCTCACGTCTGGTCCCTGAAATGCCTGCCGCACAACGGCGGCAGCGATACAGGCATTCCGCGAGATACTCCAGCCGCGCGTGCTCGGTCATGCGCAGCCACAGGTCGTTATCCTGGGAGAAGTAGAATTCCGCCCGATACCCCCCGACCTGCTCGTACAGGCTTCGGCCAAACATCACCGTGCCGTGCGCCGGCGGCCCTGCATGCCCTTCGACGAGCAGCCGTGTCCCGTCGCCGCCCGGCCGGCTCACGATTTCCAGCGGTTCTCCCTCCGGGCCGACATACTGCGCCGCACACGAAATCAGTCCCACCCCAGGGTTCGCCGTCAGCACATCCACCTGTCGCTCGAGCCGCTCAGGATACGACACGTCGTCCGCATCCTGCCGCGCGATGTAGGTGCCGCGCGCCGCCGCAAGCCGCGAATCAGCGCCTGCGTCAGACCCGCGTTGGCCTGATGGATCACCGTAATGCGACGATCCTCCGCGGCGCAGCGGTCGAGCAATGCGGCCGTGCGGTCCGTGGAGCCGTCGTTGACGACGATCAGTTCCCAGTCCTCCAAGGTCTGCGCGCGGATACCGTCGATCGCCGCCGACAGGCAGGCGGCGTCGTTGTAAGCTCCCATCACGACGGAGACGAGCGGCGGAGTCATTCAGCAACTCGAAAACGACTGCGGCAGCGTCGAATGTCCCGGCTGCCAGCCGAGCGATTCCACCGTGCGGGCGATCCGCCCGCTGGCGACCGCGCCAATGGACTGCGACAGCCAGCGAAAAGCGGTCACGCCGCGTGCGCCCTGGCCGGTGTGCCCGGCAGCCTGCTGCGCAAGTCCGAGGGCGACATCCATCTCGTGATTCAGTCCGGCAGCCGCACAGCGGCGCGCCAGGGCAAACGCCCAGCGCGCAAAATGCTGCCTTTCCGGCGCCGTCTCGCTGACTCGCGCGCCGGCCGCCGCCTGCCAAATGGCCTGGAGCAGCTGAATCCGGTTGCGCAGCCGCCGCGGATCGCGTTCCCAGTCGGCATTTGAGGTCTGCCGGATCCCGTCGTGCTGCCGGTGCTCGCTCACTTCCGCGTTACACCGAACCAGCGGCGTCAGTCGCGCGCCAGCTCGCGCGTCATACTCCCAATCCTGCGACCAGCGCAAGTCCGACCACGGCCCGAGTGCGTCGCTCAGGCTGCGGCGATAGAGCGGCGTGTGCGTGCACCACCACCGGTCCACCAGCAGTCCTGGAAACAACTGCGACCGCTCTTCTCCCGTCCATTTGAAGGGCGAGAGCAGCACGCGTCCGTCTTCGTCGATCAGCCGAGTCGTGCCGTAGGCGATGCCGCAGTCCGGCCGTCGGCGAAGCGCGGCCACCTGCGCCGCGAACTTTCCGGGGAGCAGCCGGTCGTCGCTGTCGAGGTACTGGAGGAACTCCCCGCGAGCCCGCACGCGCCCGGCCTCGCGCGCCGGTCCCGGACCGGAATTCTCGATCCGCAGCCAGGAAATGACGTTCGGGTGCTCCGCCGCCAGCGCCGCGGCAACGCGCGGCGTGTCGTCGGTCGACCCGTCATCCACAATGAGGATCTCGATTGGCCGGTAGGCCTGCGACAGCACGCTGTCGACCGCCACGCGCAAGAGTTGCGGACGGTTGTAAACCGGAATAATCGTGGAGACGAGATGTTCGATAGTCGGATTCACAAGGACAGCGACAGCGTTCGGCCACTAAGTCGGCGAGTGCTCAGTTGTCGATTGGAAGAAACGGAAGACCGAGTGCAACGACGAGACGTTTGCCTGGACCCCTCACCCCGGCCCTCTCCCCCGAGTGGGATGCGGTCCGAGTTCAATGCCATTTGCGGGGGAGAGGGGGATGACCCTGCACCGACCGACGGCTGCCGGGGCCGCTGTTGGCGCATGCGCGCCGCCGTGCCGGCCACGCGCCCGGCATAACCGGCGGTCCGCGCCAGCCACATGTACAGCCAGGTTCTCAGGAACGGCGATTGCGGCCGCTCCGCGACGGCAGACCGCACAGCCGGCACGCTGCGCAATCCTGGTCGCCACGGGACGCGCGCGAGCTCCCGCACCAACACGGCGAATGACGCCGCCTGTGGGGCATGCACGGCCGTGCCGCGACAGTTCCAATAGGTCCGGGAGAGGTACTCGCGGCTGGTCAGATCGCACTGATGCACGACGACCGCCCCCGGTGCGTAGATCGGCGGATGGCCGTGTGCCGCCAGCTTCTTCGACATCGCAATGTCTGAACTGAACGGCGCCTCGCTGAACGGGCCGAACTCTGCGAGCAGGTCGCGGCGGATCAGCACATTGCCGGTCGGTGCGCAGTGGTGCACGCAGACGTTTTCACGGATGACTTCGCCGCTGCGAGACGCGATCAGCATCCGGTTCCCGAGCGAATCGAACGACATCCGATACTCAATGTGACCGGCCACGATCCCGGTGCCGTGCGCCGACTCGACGGCGATCAGTTCCTCGATCCACCGGGGATCGGCGAGGCAGTCCGCATCCGTGAATGCCAGAAACTCGCCGGACGTCGCCGCGATGGCCGCGTTACGCGCCACGTAGGCTGAACGTTTCGCCACGTGCAGTACCTTGGCGCCCAGTTCCTGTGCGATCTGGGCGGTACGGTCGGTCGAGCCATTGTCGACAACCACGACTTCTGTCCGGTCCGCAGGGTACGTCTGTGCCGCCAGGGCGTGCAGACACTCGGCGATCACACGCTCTTCATTGAGCGCCGGTATCACAACAGTCACGAACGGGACCGCGTTCACGTCTGCGTGCTGCCAATGCTTTGACGAGATGTTGCCGCCGGCGTCTGCGTTGAGCCGCCGCGGAGCAGCTTTCCGATACGGTGCCGGAGGCGGCCGAATTGCAACCGGCCGGGAATCAGCAGCGGCGATTCGCGGACCGTCGGCCAAATCGCCGGCCAGGCGGCAATTGCGCGCCAGAGCGACCACGTGGCACCGATGGTCGAACCACCCGCCTGGTAGCGCATCTCCGTCAGGTGCGCCCCGCAGCGGGCCGCCCGCCGCAATCCCGCCGGCGCCGCCTGCAGATCGGCCGACTCCCGCACCATTCGCCAGTAGCTGGCCACAATCTCCTGGGCCTTGCGGTTGCGCTGCTCCTCGTGGACTCGCCGCTGCGCCCAAGTGCCGCTGACCTTGCGGACAGGGTACCGGAATGCGAGCCGCAGCCAGAATTCCGTGTCGCACACGAAGTATTCCGGATTCCAGCCCCGCAGTTCGGGCAGGACCGCGGTGCGAAAGAACGCCGTCGGCTGCGGCACCCATGTTTGCTTCGAGAGGAACCGCTCCAGGGAGTACTCGCCGATTTCGCTGCGGAACAGCTCGCGCCCCTCCGCATCTGTCGTCACAAAATCGGCATACACCAGGGCCGGCGCATCCGTGCCCTGCAGGGCCGCAACCGCTGCTGCGATCGCGCCCGGCGCGTACCAGTCGTCCGAGCTTTGAATCCCGATGATGTCGCCGCGCGCCCGCCCGAACCCCATGTTCACTGCATCCGCAACGCCTTTGTCCGGTTCCGAAGTCCACTTCAGTTCCGCCAGCTCGCCGTACGATCTCAGCACGTCGACCGTCTCGTCCTTCGAGCCGCCGTCGACCACGATAATCTCGATCGGCCGGTAGCACTGCTGCAACACCGAATCGATCGTCGCGCGTATGAACCGTCCCTGGTTAAAGCTCGGGACGACGATCGACACCAGCGGCCGCTCCGGCAGCGGCGGCAGTTGAAGAAGCGCAGACATCGCAACGGCAGGTTTCATCGTCGCGCGATCAGGCCCAGCGGCGCACACATTTGATCCAAACGGTCATCAGATGCGACGTTTCGCGGAGAAACTCGCGGCCGCCATCGTCCCAGATGAACCCGCGGAACGACTCCGCCGCAGCGGCAATTTGCGCCGCCAGAGACTCATACGCGGCCAGCGGCGTGCGCCCCTCCAGCCGCGCCTGGATCAGCCACGGCACGAACTCTTCAATCAACACAATGCCCGCGAGTTCGTGATACAGGTCTTTGAACAGATTGTGCTGCGTCCGTCGATGATCGACGATCGGCGTTCCGATCCGGACTCCCTGACCGAGATGCTTCACAACCTTCTGCGTGAGATAGCCGCTCAAAATGTCGCCGAACCGGTCGATTCGGAGCCCCTGCAGCGGGAACCCCATGCGGACATAGTAGTAGCACAGCGCCGCTTCACGCGTGAGCGCCGTGTTCTGCGTGTTGATCGGCGACCACGTGTCGGGGCCCAGGACAACGCTTCGGCCCTTGAATGATGTCCCGTGCGGTCTGCGGGAAAGCCGGTAGATCGCGTCGACGTCGGGATCGGCCAGCCACAGTCCCGCGTTCATCGCGATGGTCAGCGTGGGATCCGGTTTGCCGAGGACGGTCTCGCGCAGCGCGCGCTGTGCGAAGTACGGGAAGCCGCGGGCAAAGACCGCATTCGTCTCCCAGCCCTCGAGTTGATCGCAGATGTTGAACCACCCGTCCGAGGTTCGCGCCACGGGATCGCCGCACGTCCGTCCGACGACATGATGCTGGCCGACAAAGTCGGCGTCCGGCCGGCAGAAATTATCGTCGTCGATCGAGACGAGGACGTCGGCGCCGTCGGCCAGCGCCATCAGAAAGCCGACGTTGCGGCGATTGTCGGTGTTCCACGGCACGAAATCGGCCGGCGCCGCCAGCGACTCCAGAAACCGCGTCTGTTCTTCCAGAGCCGGGCAGCGGACGTCGAAGCCCTCGTCGCGGGCGCGGGCCGCCGCATCGAACACGCTCGCCGGCGTCTTTCGATCGGCGATGATGTACATCGTCGTCGCATTGCTGCGCTCCGCCTGACGCTGGTTTTGCAGATAACCTTCGAGGAACGCCGGCTCGAAGATCGTCGTCACAACAATCGCTGTCCGTCTGTCTTGAGAGTGCTGATTCACGACGATTCAGTTCCGCTGGGCCAGTCGTTCCGCGATCAGCCGCTCATAGATCGACACACAGTGTTGTGTGTGCGACTCCAGGCTGAACTCGCGCGCCGCGCGATCCGCGCCAATCCGTCCCAATGCGGCGCGGAGCACGTCGTCATCGAGCAACCGCCGCACGGCCGCGGCGAGCGCCGTCACGTCTCCCGCCGGGACAAGGAGCCCGCCTTCGTCGTTGCCGAGCACGTCCGCCAATCCACCGGCGGCGAATGCAGCGACCGGCGTGCCGCAGGCCATCGACTCGGCCGCCACCATCCCGAACGTCTCGCATTGCGACGGCATCAGAAACACATCCGCCGCCCGGTAGTAATCCGCCAGCGCCGCTTGATCGCTTTGATATTTCACGGCCAGGCCCGGCGCGCGGCAGCGGTCCAGTACGACTTCGGCATCATGCCCGATCGCAACGACGAACAGGCGCGGATCGTCGACTTGGGTCAGTGCGGCAACTCCGTCCGGCACCCCCTTGTAGACGTTGGTCAGGCTCTGAGCCGTGAGCAACACAATTCGCCGGTCCTGCGGCAGGTCGAGCCGCGCCCGGGCGGCCCGCCGATCTCCGGGACGAAACTTGGGGATCTCGACCGGCTCGTGAATCACCTCGACCGGCAGGTCCCGCAGGATCGGACTGAGCCGGAGCTGCTCTTTCACCCACTGCGATGGCGCGATCAATTGCAGCCGCGCGTTGCGGAAAGCGAGCCTCTTCCGCCACCAGTTGAGCCGCGTCGCATCGCGCGGCACCGACGGGTACCGCTGGAGGTCCGGGCATCCGCCGCAGCCGATCTGCCAGCGCGTGCAGTCCAGCGGATATCCGCAGTGGCCTGTGATCGGCCACAGGTCGTGGATCGTCATCACTACCGGGCACCGCCGCGACAGCGCGGCAATCGGCCCAATGTCGGCATATCCATCCGCGCCATGCAGCGAATGCAGGTGCACGATATCGGACTCGTCCGGCAGCCGGGTCAGTACGCGCCGGAATCCGGGGGCATACAGGTATTGCAGACCGGTCTGTCGCTCCAGCCAGCGCGCGGTTCGCAGAATCCCTTTCGGACCGCGGACGAATTCAATCTGCTCAATCCCCGGCCCCCCGAGCTGGCGACGCGCGACCAGCAGGCGGCTCGCATGTCCACGACGCAGGAGTTCCTGATGATGCAGTCGCGCCGCCGCTTCCGCCCCGCCGCCCGAGTCAGCGGAATGCACTAACGCAATCCGCAGCGGCTGCTGTCCGTCGGCCATCCGACCACCGCCGGCGCCGTTCGACAGGGTTGATTCCGACGGCGCACATTGCTGTACGCTCGCCGCATCCAGCACATGGGATGTGCGACCGCGATCGGCGAACTGTTCCACGGGCACCATCTC
>JAXMBS010000061.1:0-33096 GCA_046349775.1 Planctomycetaceae bacterium
CACATCCACGACCTGCACGCGACGGTCCTGCATCTCTTGGGGATTGACCACGAGAAGCTGACATACCGGTACGCCGGCCGGGACTTCCGCCTGACGGACGTCGAAGGTCGCGTCGTGCGCGAAGTGCTGGCGTAGTGTCACGAAAGTTTCACCGCAGAGGTCGCGGAGAACGCAGAGATGGCTTCGCTGCGGCAGAACGAATTCAGCGGTGCCGTTCTGGATTCAGCGATACAGGTCCATGCTGCGCTTGGTCCGGGATTACCTGAATCTGCGTATCAGCATTGCTTGGCATTCGAGTTAACGTCTCGAGGACTGGCGGTCGAGACCGAGTTGCCGTTGCCGATCGTTTATCGCGATACTCGGCTCGATGCCGGATATCGCCTCGATCTTGTGGTCGAAAAACTCGTGATCGTCGAAGTCAAGGCCGTTGAGAAGTTGGTCCCCATTCATGAGGCTCAATTGTTGTCGTATCTCAAGCTCAGCGGCCTCAAACTGGGTTTGCTGATTAACTTCAACGTCTTGCGATCGAAGGACGGATTCAAGCGCCTGGTCAATGGGTTATGAACGAATTCACCGCAGAGGACGCAGGGCAGCGCAGAGAGTTAGTGGCCCCTCTGCGTTTCTCCGCGCACTCTGCGGTGAGTGCTTTTCTTGAACCGCAATAACTCAAATGCGTTCTCGTCCCCAGGCGATCGCGAGTTGCACCAGCACTTCGACCGCCTGTTCCATTTCCTTGAGGCTGGCCCATTCCAGCGGTGAGTGCGGGTTGTGCTGGCCGCAGGAGAGGTTGGGGCACGGCAGTCCGCGCTCTGTCATTAACGCGCCGTCGGTGCCGCCGCGGATGATGTCGAGCTTGGGTTCCAGGCCGGCGGCTCTGGTGGCTTCGACCGCTTTGGCGACCGCACGCGGTTCTTTCTCCAGCCCATCGCGCATGTTGCGGTACTGCTTCTTGATCTGGACGTCGATCGTCGCGCGCGGATGCTCGCCTTGAAGTTCGTCGGCGATCGCTCGCAACAAACTCGCGTGATCGGTCAGTTCGTCGCGCGGTCTCGAAGTCGCGGAGGATGATCCGCGTCGAAGCTGCGCGACGCCCCCTTCGATCGAGTATTGGTGCAGGAAGCCGTCACGCTTTTCGGTCACTTCCGGAGCGAGCCGATCTGCTGGAAGCCGCGCGAGAAACCTGCCCAGAATCCGCACCGCGTTGACCATTCCCTTCGCTTTCGCCTCCGACGGGTGGGAATTGATCCCGGTCACGACAATCGTCGCCTGGTCGGCCGAAAACGTCTCGCAGTCGATAATCCCCGCGCCGCTGGAGTCCAGCGTGTAGCCGCAGACGCCGCCGAGCTTGCAGAAATCCAGCCCCTCAATCCCGCGGCCGATTTCCTCGTCCACCGTAAACAGCACGCGAACCGGCCCGTGTGGAATCGACCGATCCGCCACGAGCCGGGCGGCGGCTGTCATGATGACGGCGACGCCGGCCTTGTCGTCGCCGCCGAGGAGCGTCGTGCCGTCGGTGGTGATGATCGTCGTGCCGACGAGTTTGGACAGCGACGAGTTCTCGGCGACGCGGATCGCTTTCAACGGATTGCCCGGCAGGGTGATGTCGCCGCCGGCGTAGTTCTCGTGCACGACCGGCTGCACGTTGACGGCGGTGTATTCGGGGAGGTGTCGGACGTGCGAATTCCACACGATCGTCGGAGCGGCGTGCGTCACCGTCGCGGGGACCGTCGCCATCGATGCCGTTGTCGGCGATCGAGACGTCGGCGAGGCCGAGCCGCATCGGCACTCGTCCGCCAGCATCCGCTCAGCGTGAGCCAGTTTCACGTGCTGGGGGACGTGGGGCTGGTTTCGTCCTTCGATTGGGTGTCGATACGGACGCGGAGGAAACGAAAGTAGCGTGTCCATGCGGGTGTCCGGCGGCGGGTGGCAACCACCTGGGTTTGCCGGCATGGGAGCAGAATCGGCGCGGAATTGCAAAATGCCGGTCGACTCCGCAGGGCCGGAGCGCTTTTCTTCACGGCAGAAAGCGGGTATCAACGTCGTCGTCGACAACCAGTACCGGAGGATTCCCATGGACTCCCGCTCGACATGGTCGCGTCGCCAGTTTCTGTCGGCCTCTGCCGGTCTGGCCGTCGCGGCGACCGCACCAACCGACTCATTGACGGCCGCTGAGGAAGAAATGGCCGTCATCGACTGCCACGCCCACATCTACGGCGAGGACGAGCAGCAGTACCCGACGATCGAGAAGCCCTATCGGCCGCCGGCCGGAACCGGCACCGTCGAGCATCTGCGGCGTGTCATGGCGGCTTCGGGCGTGAAATTCGCCACGGCGATTCACACCAGCACCTTCTATCGCTGGGACAACCGGTTCACGGCGGACGCTTCGCGCGACAACAAGGATGTGCTGGCGGGTGTGTGCACGCTGAACCCGGACGATCCGACCAGCCCGGCGACGCTGGAAAAGTACTTCCGGGAATACAACATCCGCGGGATGCGCAGCATCGCGGCGCAGAGTGGAAAGCTCGATGATCCCGGCGTTGACGCACTCTGGACGAAAGCGGAAGAGCTCGGAATCGTCATCAATGTCCTCACGAATGCCGACAAGCGGGCCGAGATCGAAACGCTGGTCCGCCGGCATCCCAAATTGAACGTCGTGATCGACCACTGCCTGAACATCGCTGCCGGGCCTACGTTGCAGGCGACAGTCGAGGCGATGCAGGCTCTGGCGGAGCTGCCGACCGCACACGCCAAGCTGACGTTTATGCCGGTCGGCAGCGCCGAGGAGTACCCGTTTCGCGACATGCACGAGCCGTGCCGGACGGTGATCAAGGCGTTCGGTCCGGAGCGGTGCGTGTGGGGGAGCGACTTCCCGTGTGAGCTGTGGTGCCCGCGTACGACGTATGCCGGGCATTTGAAGCTCATCACGCACGAACTGGGGCTCGACAAGCAAGCCCAGCGGGCGATCCTGTGGGAGACACCGAAGCGACTGTGGTTTGCGGACCGCGCATAAGAGAATGAGAGACTTCAGGCAGCCGGGAGGGCGAGGCTCCTGCCGAGCCGCTCGTGTGCAACCGTTTTCGATCGACGAGCGTGATGCGAACGGGGTCAGCGATCTATGCGGTGCGGATAGCCTGAATATGTCAGCAGACTTCAGCGGTTCCCAGACCGGGCAGGTGAGTGTGGCGGAAGTAGTTCTGCTCCGTTCATGATTGATCAAAGTTGCGGACGCGGTTGCCGCGCGGCTCGGCAGGAGCCTCGCCCTCCCGTGCGGCGGCGCCCTCCCGATCAAGCCTCGCCGTCGCGGCACAAGACGATAAGGGATATAGCATCATGAAAATCACCGACATCCTGACGTTCGGCACGAATATCGGCGACGGCAATCACGTCTTCGTCAAGGTGATCACCGACGAGCACCTGTATGGGATCGGCGAAGCGTATCGCGTCGGACCGGACAAGGCGGTCGAACAGACGGTCCATTACCTCAAGGACTGGCTGATCGGCGAAGATCCGACGCGGATCGAGCACCTGTGGCGGATCATGTACAACGGCTCGCGCTTTCCGGGCGGGTCGATGCTCAACGCGGCCATCAGCGGGATCGAGCTGGCGCTCTGGGACGTCAAAGGCAAGGCGCACGGCGTACCGGTCTATCAGCTGATCGGTGGCCGCTGCCGCGACCGGATTCGGGTCTACCGCGGGATCGGCGGGGCGACTCCCGAGGATGCCGCCAAGGACGCCGTCCGCGCCGTCCAGCAGGGCTTTACCGGCGTAAAGATGATGCCGATGCCGCCCGATAGTTCGCGAATCCCGTGGGGCCGCGTCCTGCGCGAATCTGCCAAGCGATTGGAGGCGGTCCGCATGGCGGTCGGCGATGAAGTCGACATCGGCCTCGACCCGCATGCACAGATTTTCGAGCCGGTCCGCGCGCTGGAGCTGGCCGAGGCCGTGCGGCCGTATCGCCCTTTGTTCTACGAGGAGCCGCTGCGGCCGGAGAACATTCAGGCGATGGGCAACCTGCACGAGAAGATCGGCATTCCGATCGCGACCGGCGAGATGCTGTACACCAAGTACGAGTTCCGCGATCTGATCGCCGCCCGCGCTGCGGACATCCTCCAGCCCGACATCCTCCTCTGTGGTGGATTGATGGAGGCAAAGAAGATCGCTGCCATGGCCGAAGCCCACTGCCTGACGATGGCCCCGCACAATCCGATGGGACCGATCTCCACGGCCGTTTCCGCGCACTTCGCGATCTCGACGCCGAATTTCCTGATCCTCGAGTACCAGATGGACAGCGAAGGCCCGATGCGAAACCTGCTCCTCAAACCGTTCCCGTTCAAGGACGGCCATATCGAAGTCCCGGATACGCCGGGGCTTGGCATCGAACTGAACGAGCAGGCGTTCGATGGAAATCCGCTGAAGACCTGGCGGCGACAACTTGTTCAGGAAGCGGACGGGAATGTCGCGTATCAGTAGGCCACGCTGTGCGTGACAACGCCGGCGCCGCTTGTGTCGGACGTGCAGGGTGGGCTGTGCCCAACATTGCTGCTAAGCGAACTCACGCCCGCTGGAGGGCCGAGCGCACCACGAGTTCCACGCGCCGCGCGAGCTCCTGCATCGTGTCTCGACTGTGATGGCGGTTGGCGACGAACCGCACCTGATGCGGCGGTCGGCCGGTCGCCAGAATGGCGACGGCTTTGAGCTGCTCCATGAAGTCGGCCGTCGACAAACCTGTCCCGGAATGGTCGACATTGACCATGTTGGTTTCGACGCTCGTGAGGTCGACGCTTAGCCCGGGGATCTCTGCCAGTGCGCGGGCCAGCATCCGCGCGTGCTCGTGATCTTCCGCCAGCCGGTCGACCATTTGCTCCAGGGCCACGATTCCGGCAGCGGCGATGATTCCGGCCTGACGCATCCCGCCTCCCAGTCGCTTGCGGACCCAGACCGCCTGTTCAATGAACTCGCGACTCCCGCACAGGACGGAGCCGAGCGGACAGCTCAGGCCTTTTGACAGGCAGAACATCACCGAATCGACGTCGCGCGTGTAGTCCGTCACCGGCACGCCCGCTGCGATCGCGGCGTTGAAGATGCGGGCGCCGTCGAGATGGATCGCCAAGCCATGCTCGCGCGCGACGCCGCACAATTCCTGATGCCGCTTCAGCGGGACGACGCGGCCGCCGCTGCGGTTGTGCGTGTTTTCCAGGCACAGGAGCCGCGGCGTGGGATGATGAATATTCCGCTTGCGAACGGCGGCTCGCAGAGCGGCGGGGTCCATCATGCCACCGGGGCTGGGGACACACATCGGCATCAGTCCGGCGACGCTCGCCAGCGCGCCGCTTTCGTAATAGTAGATGTGCGACTCGGGATCGAGCAGCACTTCGTCGCCGGGTTTGGCGTGTGTCATCAGTGCGCAGAGGTTCCCCATCGCGCCGCTGATCACGAGCATCGCCGCTTCCTTGCCCAGCCGCTCGGCGGCCAGCGCCTCGAACTTCTGAACCGTCGGATCTTCGTCGTAGGTGTCGTCCCCCAGTGGCGCCGCGATCATCGCCTGCAGCATGGCGTCGGTCGGCAGGGTTTGCGTGTCGCTGCGGGCGTTGATGAGTTGCATGGTGTCACCTGCCATTGGAGCCGAGTAGGGTGGGCTTTTCCCACCAGCACTGAGCATCGACTTGTCGACTGTGGTGGGCACAGCCCACCCTACGACTCCAACACTTCCCACACGTAAATTGTCCGGTCGAAGCCGGCCGATGCGAACTGTTTGCCGTCCGGGCTGAACGCGACGCCGTAAATGGTGTTCCGGTGCGCTGGCAGCGTCGCCTGGAGTGTGCGCGCCGCCAAATTCCACACGCGGAGGGCGCCGTCGGCGGCGCCGGTGACGAGCCACTGACCGCCCGGCGATATCCCCACGATTTCAGGCGCGCGTCCGGCGAATCCAGACTCGCAATCAATTGACCATCGGTCTTCCAAAGCTTCACCGCCCCATCTGCGCCGGCTGACGCGAGGAATGCATCGTCCGGCGCGAACGCCAGCCCTTCGACAGCTTTCGTGTGCCCGATCAGTGTCTTGAGGAGTGATGTCGATTCCGTGCTCCACAGTCGAACAGAACGATCGTCTCCGCCGGATGCCAGCAGCGTGCCGGATCCGCTGATCGCCACCGCCTGCACGGTCGCTTCATGACCGCTCAGCACCGCGAGTTGATTTCCCGAATTGCCGTCCCAGAGTCGCACCGTTTTATCGAATCCCCCGGACGCCAGCAGACTGCCGGTTTTCGCCGACGCGCCACAGGCGAGGTAATCCTGATGTCCGGAGCAGGAGATCAGCGCCGCTCCACCTTCGGCCGGCCAGACCTTCAAGGTCTTATCGAGACTCGCCGTGACGATCCGGCCGTCTTCGAGGTAGCCCACATACGCGACACCGTCACCGTGTCCCTTCAGCGTGCCGACGTGCTTGCCGTCCGGCAGGCTCCACAGCCGGACGGTATTGTCGAGGCTGGCGGTCGCCAGCTGGTCACCCTTGCGGGAGAAAGCGGCCCAGTACACCGAATTGCCATGCGTCAGCGAGAGGCGTTTGTTGAGACGCATGGCGGCCCGGCTCACACGAGTTCCGGCAGCGGAGCGTAGATCGGATCGACGAGGTACGTCGGCCGGCCGCCGCGATCGGGCAAGGTCGTCTTCTCGGGATCGATCCCCAGATTGTGGTACAGCGTGGCGAACACTTCCTGGAAGTGGACGGGCCGCTCGATCGGATGCTGGCCCAGCCGGTTCGTCGCGCCGATTACCTGCCCGGTTCGAATTCCGCCGCCGGACATCAGCGCGCACGCCACCTGCGGCCAGTGATCGCGGCCGCCGTTCTTGTTGATCGTCGGCGTGCGTCCAAACTCGCCCCAGACGATGACGGTGACGTCCCGGTCCATCCCGCGCTGCTGCAGGTCGTCCAGCAGCGCGCTGATCCCCTGGTCGAACACCGGCAGATGGTCGCGCGCATTCTCAAAGTTGGTCCCGTGCGGCCGGCCGTGCCAGTCCCAGCGACCGTAAGCCAGGGTGACGACGCGCACGCCCGCTTCGACCAGCCGACGCGCGGCGAGCAGGTAGTCGTTCATGAGCGGGCCGGCGTCGCCGTAGCCGGCGTTCTCCGGCGCCCCGCGACCGTAGGCATCGCGAACCTGGGGGTCTTCCTGTTCCAGATCGAGGGCATCGATCAGCCGGCTCGACGTCAGCAGTCCGAACGCATCCTGATAGTTTTTCGAAAGACCTTCGAGAGCGCGACTCTCGCTGGCTTCACGCTGCAGGCGATCGATTCCCTCCAGCAGCGCCTGGCGATTTCGCAGGTTGTCGAGACTCAGGCCGTTCAGGCTCAGCTGTGCCTGCTCAGCGTTCGGACAGAAGGGAGCATGCGCCTGCCCCGCGAAGCCCGGCTGGCCGGGGTCGGCCCAGGTTGACGTCCGCATCCGTGGCGAGAGGCTTACAAACGGCAGCATGCCGGGCTGCGCCGGTCCCTCGATCTTCGAAACGGCGGCACCCAGCGACGGCCAGCCCCCCGGCGGCTGATTTGTGACGCCGTGTCCCGTCATGCACTGAAACGCCGCATGGCGACCTTCCGAACCGACGAGCGAGCGGATGATCGCCAGCCGATCCATGCGCTGTGCGAGCTGCGGCAGCAGTTCGCAGATTTCGATGCCCGGAACCTGCGTGGCAATCGGCTGGAACTCGCCGCGAATTTCGACCGGAGCGTCAGGCTTCAGGTCGACCATGTCCTGGTGCGGCGGACCGCCCGACAGGAAGACCATGATGACCGACTTGTGCGACGACCGCCCCGTGGCCGCTTCGATCTGCAGCAGCTCGGGCAGCGACAGTCCGCCCATTGCCAGCGCGCCGGCGTGCAGCAGCGTGCGGCGGGAGAGACCGTCACAGAACTTTGAAGCCGCTGTCGGGAGTCGATTCATTCGCTGCCCTCCTGAAGCCGTCGCGCGATCACCGGGGCACATCATCCCCGCGGCAGCGGGTGATTGTCCAGCCGGGATGGCTGTTTTCATGACCCTGGGATGAATCGCTGTCCAACCCGGTAGAGGCGTGTCGTTTACCCCCATTGTGTCCGATGTGCCGTCGTGGTTCCAATGTCAATTCACGGGAAGGGGGAACCACGACGACACGACGGTCACAACGAAAAAGAATGAGCAGACCGGAGTTTCCTTGCGAGTGTGAATCGGACCCGCTCCGCGGCTACACTGAAGGGCGCAGTGCCCCTGATCTGCCTCTTCGCGATCGGTTCGGCAGTTGCAACTGATATCCCGCCTTTCGTTCCTGCCGAGTCCGTTCAACGATGCCCGCTCTCACTCGAGATTGCACATTCCGAGCCGGATGCATGTGCGCCCGGAGCGCCGATCGCTGCATCCGGTCCTATGTGACCGTCGCGCTATCTCTGTTCTTGAGCAGCGCTGCTCTCCGGGCCGACGACATCCAGTTCAACCGCGACATTCGCCCGATCTTGTCGGAGAACTGCTTCGCGTGTCATGGTCCGGATGCGAAACAGCGGCAGGCCGAATTGCGGCTGGACGTCCGCTCTGAAGCAATGGATCACGATGTCCTCGCTCCGGGTAATCCCGAGGAAAGCGAATTCGTCCAGCGGATCTTCTCCGACGATCCTGACAAACAGATGCCGCCGCCGGATTCGCGGAAGTCGCTCACGGCGCAGCAGAAGGAGTTACTGAAGCAATGGGTCGCCGAGGGGGCGAAATACCAGGGCCACTGGGCGTACGAGCGGCCACAGCGGCCGGAAGTGCCGCCGGGTGTGCATCCCGTCGACTTTCTTGTACAGCGGCAGTTGCAGAAGCGTGGGCTCGATTTCTCTCCGGCAGCAGACCGCCGGACGCTGGCACGGCGGCTGTCGTTTGACCTGATCGGTCTGCCGCCGTCATCAGCGGAAGTCGCCGCATTTGAGGCGGATCAATCGCCCGACGCCTTCGACCGGCAGGTCGACCGCTTGTTGTCCGCGCCGCATTACGGCGAGCGGATGGCGATCGCGTGGCTGGACGTCGCGCGGTTCGCCGACACGATCGGCTACCACTCGGACAATCCCCGGAACGTCTGGCCGTATCGCGACTACGTGATCCGCGCCTTCAACGACAACATGCCGTTCGACCGGTTCACGATCGAACAGCTCGCCGGAGACCTGCTCGAAGGAAGCACGCAGGAGCAGCAGGTGGCGTCGTGCTTTAATCGGCTGCTGCTGACAACTGAGGAAGGAGGTGCGCAGGCGAAGGATTACGAAGCGCGGATGATGACCGACCGTGTTCGGGCCGTGGGCACCGTGTGGCTCGGCCAGACGCTCGGCTGCTGCCAGTGCCACGACCACAAGTTTGATCCGGCGACGTCGCGAGATTTTTATTCGCTCGGTGCATTCTTCGCCGACATCCAGGAGCCGATCATCGGCGACCCCGGGCCGGGCATGCTGGTGCCGGACAAGGATCAGGCCATTGAACTCGCGAAGCGGCGAGCGACTGCAGTGGATTTACAGTCGCAATATGACGCGACGCCCGACTCGCTGGTCGCCGCGCAGAATGAGTGGGAACAGACCGCGCGCGAGGCCCTCGCTGCACACGCCCAGTGGGCGGCGCTGCATCCGGAGTCTGCGACGTCCGAGAAGAAGCTCACACCTGGAGTCGAAGCCGATGAGTCGATCTTCGTGGGGGCGAATCCCGAGGGAGGCACGGATACCACCACGGTCACGATTAAGACCACGCTCAGCGGAATCACCGGCCTGCGGATTGATGTTCTGCCGGAGAAGCGGTTGCCCTCACAAGGGCCTGGCCGGGCGGCGAATGGTAACTTCGTCTTGAGCGAAGTCAGCGTCGCGAAAGCGGACGGTGCCGCCATTGCGATCACTCGCGCCACGGCGACCTTCGAGCAGCCTGGATTTCCGGCATCGGCCGCGACCGACGGCAACGCCGAGACCGGCAACGGCTGGGCGATCGGTGGAGCCGCCGGACAGCAGCACACGTTGTATCTCGAGCTGGCCGAGCCGCTCGGTGACGGCACGGCGCTCCCGCTGGCGATCACACTCAAGCAGAATCATGGCGACAATCATGTTCTCGGCCGGTTCCGCATCTCCGGCACGACGCAGCCGTTGCCGTTGCAACTGCCTACGACGGGTGCACCGCCGGTCGAAATCGCCAACCTCCTGCGCCGTGGGCCGGAGAAACTCGACGCCGACCAGCGGGCGAAACTGCTGGCACACTTCAAGTCCGTTACGCCGCTGCTGTCGGACCTGCGCGGCCAGCTCGCGGCGGCCAACAAGGCCGTCAGCGACTACGAGGGGACAATCCCGCGCTGCCTGTCGTCGGTCGCGATGGGCACGCCGCGCGTCGTGCGGTTCCTGCCGCGCGGTAACTGGATGGACGACAGCGGTCCCGTCATGCAACCCGCTGTCCCCGCGTTTCTGGCGACAGCCGTCCCGGATACCGGCGCGCCGCCGCGTCAGACGCGGCTGGATCTCGCGCGTTGGGTTGTGTCGCGGGGCAATCCGCTGACGGCGCGCGTGTTCGTCAACCGGCTCTGGAAGCAGTTTTTCGGCACGGCCCTGTCGAAGAACACCGACGATCTCGGCTCGCAGGGGGAATGGCCGGTGCAGCCGGAACTCCTCGACTGGCTGGCGGTTGAGTTCATGGACAGCGGCTGGGACGTGAAGCACATGGTGCGAACAATCGTCACCAGCCGCGCCTATCAACAGGTGTCGACTGCGTCGCCGGAACTGCTCGCGGCCGATCCGGACAATCGCTGGCTGGCGCGGCAGTCCCGCTACCGGCTGGATGCGGAGCTAGTGCGCGATAATGCGCTCGCGGTTTCAGGTCTGTTGGTGCGGACGATCGGTGGACCGAGCACCAAGCCGTATCAGCCGGCCGGATACTGGGAGAACCTCAACTTTCCAGTCCGCGAGTACGACGCCGACAAGGGGGCGAACCAGTACCGTCGGGGCTTGTACACCTGGTGGCAGCGAACGTTTCCGCACCCCAGCATGATTGCGTTCGACGCGCCGAGCCGCGAGGAATGCGCAGCGGACCGCACGCGGGCAAACATCCCGCAACAGGCGGCTGTATTGCTGAACGACCCGACCTACGTCGAAGCCGCGCGTGCTGGCGACACGGATTCTGGCGGCCGACGTCGGCAGCTCCGTCCGGCAGCGACGTCGACGCCCGGATCACCTGGGCCTGGCAGCAGGCGGCACGCGCGACCCGCGGCGATGAGTTGCAACTCGCTCGCACATCTTCGACAAGCACCACGCGGAGTTCGCTGCCGATCCGGCCGCCGCCGCGGAACTGTTTAAGGTCGGCAACAGCCCGCTGCCGGAAAACGTGGATGTGGCGACGCTGGCGGCGTGGACGAGCGTCGCGCGGATCGTGCTGAATCTGCACGAGACGATTACAAGAAGCTAGGGGTCAGGATTCGGGATTCAGGATTCAGGGAAGGGTCGTCCGCAGCGACCAATGACAAATGACAAATGATGATTGACCAATGACAAATCCCTTCGCCAATTCGACGCTCCACCGCCGCACATTTCTTACCGGCGCATCGTCCGCGGTCGGCGGTCTGGCGGCCGGTTCGCTGCTCGGCCGCACGGCCGCAGCCGCGGCAGGCGGCAAGACCTGGCCGGGTGTCCTGGCCGAGCCGCATCATCCCTCCCGGATCAAACGCGTGATCTGGCTGACGATGGCGGGCGGGCCGTCGCACCTGGAGACGTTCGACCACAAGCCGGTGCTCGCACAACAGCACGGGCAGCCGATGCCGGAGTCGTTCACCAAGGGGAAGCAGATCGCCCAGTTGCAGGGGGCGAAGCTGATGTGCTTCGGTCCGCAGCTCGAGTTCAAGAAATTCGGCGAGTGCGGGACCGAGATCTGCGGGCTGTTCGAGCAGATGGGCACGGTCGTCGACGACATGTGCATCATCCGCTCGATGACGACCGACGCCATCAACCACGACCCGGCACACATGTTCATGAACACCGGCTCGCAGATTGCCGGCCGGCCCTCAATGGGGGCGTGGGTCACGTACGGGCTCGGTGCCGAGACCGAAGACCTCCCGGCGTTCGTCGTGCTCACATCGCTCGGACAGGGGGACAGAACCAGCCGATCGCCGCCCGCCAGTGGGCCAGCGGATTCCTGCCCAGCCGCTACCAGGGGGTGCACCTGCGCGGCAAGGGGGATCCGGTACTGTACCTGTCGAATCCGCCGGGGATCACCCGCGATCGTCAGGGAGACATCGTCGCCGCGGTCAAACAGCTCAACTCCGATTACAACGCCGTCGTGCACGATCCCGAGATCGCGACACGCATCGCGCAATACGAAATGGCGTTCCTGATGCAGGCCAGCGTGCCGGAGTTGATGAACGCCGGCGGCGAGCCGGCACATGTCCTGGAACTCTACGGCTGCCAGCCGGGAGACGGTTCCTTCGCGTCGAACTGCCTCTTGGCGCGGCGGCTCGCCGAACGCGGTGTGCGGTTCATCCAGCTCTACCACAAGGACTGGGACCATCACGGCGGCGTGAAGGAAGGCGTCACGCAGAAGGCGAAGGAGATCGACCGGCCGTGTGCGGCGCTGATCAAGGACCTCAAGGCCCGCGACATGCTCAAGGACACGCTGATCGTGTGGGCCGGTGAGTTCGGCCGCACGCCGATGTCACAGGGGGGCAGCGGACGCGATCACCACAACCACGGCTTCTCGATCTGGATGGCCGGCGGCGGGGTCAAAGGGGGCCTGAGCTACGGCGCGACGGACGAGCTCGGCTATGCGGCGGTCGAAAAGGTGGTCACCGTCCACGACGTGCACGCCACGATGCTGCACCTGCTCGGCATCGAGCACGAGAAGTTCACGTACAAGTTCCAGGGCCTCGACGCGAAACTCTCCGGCGTCGAACCATGCCGGGTGCTGAACGACATCCTGACGTAAGTACGACGGAACCGAACAAAGCCAGCGAGCCACATCGCCGCAAGGAGGTCCGAAGGACCGACACGTAATAGCCGGGGGCGTAAGCCCCCGGGCAATTCGCAGTCGTGTTCATCAGCCCCAACGGGGCGATACCGCGCGACAGTTTCGCCCTTTCAGGGCTTGGTGCGCTGGCTGCATGATTTCCGTGGGCTGACGCCCACGGCTACGGAGCGTCGCCGCTTCGCGGCTGGTCGTTTCACCATCCCCGACGCCAGCGGTAGAACCGCCGCGGTCCGAAGAACACCGGTCGCGGGGCGACGACGACCGCTGGCCCGCCAACCACGACGCCGACCGGAGGGGCCACCACCACGCTGCTCGACCGATAGGACGTCGCCGCGACTCGCGGCGCGGCCGCTGAAGCCTGCTGGACCGACGTGATCACGCGGTCGCTCACACCCGCGTCGCGCAGCTGAATCAGCGCATCGACGCTGAGGTCGAACCGGCCGCCGCGCGTCTGCATGGCGTTGATGATCACTTCGTCCCCCAGCCCGCTCTGCGCCATCCGAATCAAATCGTAATTGGTGAGCGCTGCCGCCATTTGCGAGGCCTGCGCCTGTGCGATGGCCGCGTCGCGCTCATCCTGCGCGTTGCCGACGACGGCGCCGGTGAGCGCTCCCGCGACTGCCCCGATCGCGGCTCCGCCGGCGGTGTGGCCGCTCTGATGCCCGATCACGGCTCCGGTCGCCGCACCAAGGCCGGAACCGAACAGCGCGCCGTTTTCGGTGTGCGTCAGGGTCTGGCAACCGGCGAAAAATGCCGGCAGCACGCCGCAGGCGGCCAGCAGTACGTTGCGCGACACAACTCGAATCAGCTTGCTGGATTGCATGTCATGCCTCCACAGCCTCCGCGCAGATCCCGCGTATGCAGCCACCGTGGCTGTGGCCGCAAAGTCGACGTGATCCTCCAACTCTTATCGGCGGCCCCTCTCGACCACCTAGAGTCCGGCACGACCGACCCGCGAATGCCGCCGGTTGTCGGAAGGTGCTCTTGCACCGCGCATGAAAAAGCGTCCCGGACGTTGCGAGTGTCCGGGACGCTTTGTGGAGGTCCAGTCAGTCTTCACGCAGTTTGTTTGGCAGCCCCGATGTTGATGTACGCGTGCACGTGCGGCGCGCCGCGGAAGTGCCAGACGAACGACGGACCCTCGATCCGCCAGATGTCCCAGACCTTGTCGCCCTTGAGGTCTTCCTGCTTGTAGAACGCCATGTGCAGCGACTCCACGCCGCCGGAGTTCTTCAGGATCTGCATCACTTCGTCGACGTCGTCCTGGCGGTAGGGCGCGAGCAGGGTTTTCAGCGTGCCGGACACGAGTTGCTGTTGATCGCTGCTCAGCTTGCCGACGGCGATTCCGGGGAACGTCCCGTTCGGCCCCTGGATCAGCACGGCATTCTCCTTCGGCGCCTGTTCGATCAGCGCCAGCTGGGCCTGGTCGGCGTTCAGCGAACGGAACACTTCGTCGGTCGCCTTCGTCTGGTAGTGGAACAGGTTCTCGGCCGGGTCCTCCTCGCCGTGCCCGTACACGATCGGTCCGCCGAAGGCCGCCTTGTCGACGCTGTCGCCGTCGGCCCGCAGCGTAAGGTGCCGGCCCGTCATCTCCCATTCGAACGGCCCCTTCCCCGGCTCGCCGAACACAGCCACGCTGTAGAAGTTGATGCCCCCATCATCGGCCTCCATCTGTTTCAGCAATCGTTCGTAACCGTCCTCGGACGTGACCCCCTTGACGATCTCGGTGATGAGGGAGCGTTGATCGGCGGTGTAAAAATCACCGCCGATCGTCGGCTTCGTCACATGCCAGTTGGCGCTGATGGTTTGCCGTTGCGGATCGGTGAACGGAAAGCAAATGGTCTTCCGCTGCTGCTCACTGAGCGAGTTGTAGAATCGGCCGACGGCCGTCTCGGCTGCGCTGTCTTTTGCGGGAGCGGCGAACAGACCGGCCTGCGGGATCAGGAGCGAGCCGGCAACTCCGGCGACTGCGGCGGAGCCTGTGGTCTGCAGAAACCTGCGTCGTGTGAAACCGGATTCGCAGTCGGAACAGGGGCGGGGATTAAGGTGGGACATGGAGCGCCTCCAGAGGGTTGAGAGTGGGTCTCCGCGTGGCAGGGCTGGATATGTCATACCTTGTGTGCCTTCCGAATGTCTATTAATCGCACCAGGGCCTGTGTCCGGAACGCTTGCGAACATGGTCTCAAATACCGCGAACTGGTGGACGCACGACGCATAAAAGACGACAATTGCGTGTCTCATCGCCCATGGGGGATCTTTTGATGAAGATCATTGCGCTGATGGCCGTCCTGCTGGCCGTTGCAACGCAATCGGCAGCAGGTGCAGAGCCGGCGGCCGCGCTGCCGGAATGGGCCTTCCAGCCGCTGAGCGACTCTCGACCGCCGCTGGGTCGCGCGAGCGATGCGGTTGCCACGCCTGTCGATACCTTCATCGTCGAGAAACTGCACGCGGCCGGTCTCGAACTCTCACCGCCGGCCGATCGTGCGACGTTCATTCGCCGCCTGTCGCTGGACCTGCTCGGATTGCCGCCGGCTCCGGCAGACGTGGACGCATTCGTCGCCGATCGATCACCGACGGCGGCCGAAGATCTCGTCGATCGGCTGCTCGCCTCCCCGCATTTCGGCGAGCGCTGGGGACGGCACTGGCTCGATTCGGTCGGCTATGCGGACACCGTCGGGTTCGATGTCGACGCCACGCTGATCATTACGAGCGAAGGGAAGTGGCGCTATCGTGACTGGGTGATCAACGCCCTGAATGCCGACAAACCGTACGACCGCTTCGTCACCGAACAACTCGCCGGCGACGAGCTCGTCCCGTGGCGGACGGCCGAACACTACACGCCGGAGATCATCGATTCGCTCGTCGCCACGGGATATCTCCGCACGGCACGCGACTACACCCACGAGCCGGAGAGCACGATTCCGCTCAATTACTTCGAGTTGCTGCACGACACGCTCGAAATCGTCGGCTCGAGCCTGCTGGGAATCACGCTGAACTGTGCCCGCTGTCACGACCACAAGTTCGATCCGCTGACGCAGCAGGACTATTACGGAGTGATGGCGTGCCTCACCCCGGCCTACAACCCGACCGCGTGGCGCGTCGTGACCCCGTACAAGAATCGCGACGATGACCGCACGCTGGCGGACGTCTCGCTGCCGGAAAAAGCGGCCATTGACGAGCACAACACCCGGCTCGACAAGGAGGTTGCCGCCGCCAGGGAGCGAATGTCGTCTGTGCGTGGGGCCGGCCGATCGCGGCTGTTCGACCAGCGTCTGACCGGCGTGCCGGAGCAGATTCGTGCGGATGTCCGAGCTGCACTCGATGCGTCGGAGAAATCGCGGACCGAGGTACAGCGTTACCTGGCCGACCGGTTCAAAGACCTGGCGAAGATCTCAGACGATGACGTCAAAGCGACGCTGACGGCCGACGAGCAGCTGGCGATCCGCGATGCGGAGAGCGCGATCGCCGCTGCCGAAAAGCAGCGCCGTCGCTACGGAAAGATTCAGGCCCTGTACGATGTCGGTTCACCGCCGGCGACACATCTGCTCACCAGCGGCGATTACCTGCTGCCCGCGGAGGAAGTCGCGCCGGCGTTCCTGCAGATTCTCTCTCCGGGGAATTCCACGTCCATCGCAGTGACGGACGCGCCGGCCGGCAGCAGCGGGCGGCGTCTCGCGTTCGCCCGCCGGCTTACGCAGCCCGACACGCCGGCGTCGGGGCTGCTGGCGCGCGTGTATGTGAATCGTGTCTGGCAGCATCTGTTCGGCGAAGGGCTGGTCGCGACTTCCGAGAACTTCGGCGCACAGGGATCAACACCGACGCACCCGGAACTGCTCGACTGGCTGTCGCGGCGATTCATCGCCGACGGCTGGCGGACGAAGTCGCTGATCCGGCTGGTGGTGATGTCGCAGGTCTATCAGCAGCCGTCGAGCAGTGCGGGTGCCACTGCCGGCTCGTCCAGCGGTGCCGGAGCACTCGCCGTCGATCCGCAGAACCACCTGTTATGGCGCATGCGGCTGCGGCGGCTGGAGTCCGAGATTGTTCGAGACAGCGTGCGGTTCGCGTCCGGCACGCTGTCCGACACGATGGGAGGACCCCCGGTTCTCATCAAGGCGGGTGTCGACGGCGCGGTGGTAGTCGATCCTGAGAAACTCGCCAGTCCTGACGACGCTTCCCGGCGCAGCGTCTACTTGCTGACACGCCGCGCCTACAACGAATCGCTGCTGACGGTCTTCGACCAGCCGCTGATCTCGACGACATGCCAGCGGCGTGACGCGTCGGCGGTGCCGTTGCAGTCGCTGACGATGCTCAACAGCGACCTGCTGCTGGAACAGTCGGCAAAGTTTGCCGAGCGCGTGGCGGCGCTGGCGGGGACCGACGCCGACGCGCAGATCACAACCGCCTATCGGCTGCTGCTGTGCCGTGCCCCCGACCCTGAAGAAATCGCGCTGTGTCGGCAGCATCTCCGCAGCCAGGCGGCACGGTTCACTGAGGCGGGGCAGGCAGATGCCGCCGCGCGCTGTCGGCCCTGCAGCAACTGTGTCACACGCTGCTGAATACCAGCGAGCTGTTGTACGCGGCTGATCGCTCCAATCGAAGGGTCTGCGGACGTCGATCGGACTTACGCCTCCGGCCAGTCGCCGCTGAATACCTCCACGGCTGGGCCGGTCATATAGACTTCGCCGCAGGTGGACCACTCGAGTTCCAGGTCACCGCCCGGAAGATGCGCGACGATCGTCCGCTCGGTGAGGCCATTGAGAGCCCCGGCCACGCAGACGGCGCTCGCGCCGGTCCCGCAGGCCTGCGTTTCGCCGCTGCCGCGCTCCCCGACGCGCATCTCGACTTCGCGCGGCGAAATCACGTGGACGAATTCGGCGTTCACGCGACGCGGAAACGCCGGATGCCGCTCGACCTGCGGACCGATGCCCAGGACCAGCGTGTCGGTCACTTCATCCACAAACGACACACAGTGAGGGTTCCCCATCGAGACGCAGGTGACGTGCAGCGTCTGTCCGGCCACTTCGAGCGGGGCTCGGATGGGCGGGTTGCCAGGCAGCAGCGTGGGAATTTCTGGGGCGTCAAGGATCGGCCGGCCCATGTTGACGCGAGCGCGAGTGACTTTGCCCCCTTCAGAAAACACCTGTAGCGTGAGGACGCCGCGGCCTGTTTCGATGTTCAGCTCGGACTTGCGGACCAGGCCATGATCGCAGAGGTACTTGGCCACGCAGCGGATGGCGTTGCCGCACATTTCCGATTCACTGCCGTCGGCATTGAACATCCGCATTCGGGCGTCGCCCCGTTCCGACGGGCCGATCAGGACGAGCCCGTCCCCGCCGATACCAGTGTGCCGGTCGCTCATGGCGATTGAGAGTTGCGCCGGATCGCGCGGGGCCGGCTGCGCGAAGCAGTCGAGGTAGATGTAGTCGTTCCCCGCCCCGTGCATTTTCGTGAACCGCATATTGCACCTGTGTCTTGCGTCGTCCTGTTCAGCGGACACGGATTGTAACAGAGCGGTTCGATGGGTTGAGGTCTGCAAAAGCGTCAGTTCGTCGCTGCGGGTGCCAGGCAGCGCCCGGAGGATCGCGGCATCCATTGTGCATGGTGCAGAGGCGGCCGCATTTGACTGTGTTTAGTGTCGGAACCCGCACGTCGACTCCGACAGAATTGGCTGATTTGGCCCATTGACCGGAGTCGGACACTGAAGTACTGTCACCCGTCACTTCAATTCGAAGTCATTGTTCCTGTTTCTCCAACGCGTCGACTGAGGGGTGGCGGATGTCGCGGGCTGCAACGTGGGGGGTATTGCTGGGGCTGGTGCTGGCTTTTGGCCAGAGTGGACAGCTCCAAGCCGGCATTGTTTCAACGGGTCCGTTTGCCGGCGAGTTGTCAGAAACCTGGGAGTCATTTCCGAACTACGGGGTTGGTGGCTACCATACGCTCGCCGATCCGACGCTCATCATGAGTGGCGGGGCCTCGATCAGTCATTCCGCGATGATCGTTTACCAACCGGGCAGCGCGGGATTTGGGCTGATTACAAGCGGACTTGCGCAGGTTTCCGACGGCGCTAAAGGCATGGGGATCGATACACAGGATGCGACGACAACGATCACCTTTACGGATCAAGTAACGAGTTTCGGCGCGTTCTGGGGGGCTGGTACTCAGAATTTCGGAGCTTTCTCCGATCCCGCGGTCGTGACGGTGTCGTTCTTCGATGTCTTTGCCAATCTCATCGGCACGGAAACGTTCAACTACAGCCACAGCGCGAATCGCGACGGCGGCCTGGATTGGCACGGCTGGTCTTCCACGGTGGGGATCAAGTCGCTGCAGTATTCCGGCGACTATGTCGTGACCGACGGTTTGCAGGCCAACCGACCGGCGGCTGTTCCCGAGCCGGCATCGCTGACGCTGTTTGGCCTCGGTGCGCTCGGGCTAATCGGCGCTGCCCGCCGCCGTCGCGCTGGGAATTGATCGCTGCTGGCAACTCAACTGGCACAGCCGACAGACTGCGATCTCGGTCCGTTTTCGCTTGCCGTTGTCCATGGGATCGGAATCGCGCACAGACGACGCTGGGGTGGACCCTGGCGCCAGTGTCGTAGCCGTAGCGGCAGGACTGCAAATCTGCGACGCAGCCCGCTCACGATTCAGACCGACCCGGTGCGATGTTGCGAAAACGCAACGTGCGTCCCGCGAATCTGTAGCATTTTGCTCCGGTCGATGCCCGTACATGACGTAGGGTTCGTCACGATCCTGCCTCGCAGCGCTCCGGCGCTCCCACCAGCGGTTTGAGTCATTGCCATGGCCTACGCGACACGTGCCATTCCCGGCACGCCGTATCACTACGTCCGGATGTCAGGCGACTGGGGTCTGTCCGACGCCGTCGCGATGTTCCGTGAACTGGCGGCCAACAATCCGTCTCTGGCCGATCATCGGCTTCTCTGCGATGTACGCGATGGACGGGTGAACCTGTCGCTGGCGGATACGATGGCGCTGGTGGACGTGTTTCGCAGTCACGCCGCGGCATTCACTGGGATGCGCTTTGTCGTTCTCGTACCGGACGTGTTCCAGTACGGGCTCGCGTGCTCCTGCGGGCTGATGGCCGGATCGGTGCAGTTCGACTTTTACGTGACGCTGAGCCCGGAGATCGCCTGCACCTGGGCGGGGATCCCGATAGATGCACTCGAAGAGTGGCATGCATCCAGCCTTGCAGCCGCGTAGTCGATCACAGAGTCGTCAGGGTGCCAGCATTGACGTCGGACGGACGCGCGTCGCGCGTCGTATTCCGGTCACTCACGGTTGAGCACTGGCGGCGGCGGCCGGTTCCACTGGTGCGGCGGCGGTCTCCGTTGGATGCTGCGCCTGCCACTTCTGCCAGAACTCGGCCGGGTGGGTGTGGCGCCAGAGGGCCAGCGCATTGCCGACGTGGCTGAAGAACGTGTAACGCTCGAGGATCTCGGCCGGCGTCTGTTCGACCGTCGCCTGGACGACCCATTCTGCAGCGCGGGCGATCTGCTCATCCGGCGGATGCAGTTCGCGCGGCGCGATCGCCAGCCACTCGAGATGGTGCCCCGTCGCGATCACCTGCTGGTATTGTTCTTCCGTAATGGGTTTCGCAGCCGCCGCTGCGCCATCCGCCCAGTTGGAGGGCCACTGGCCATCCGGCAATTGCGCGGCGATCAGGTCGTCGCGGATTTCGGTCAGGTAGCTCCAGGCCTTGCCGCGAGCCTCGTCGGATAGAATGTCGAACTCGTCGTCGAGCCGCACCAGCAACATCAGCGAATACACGCGATGCGTCCCGCTGCAGACTCCCTGCAGCCGCTGCGAGCGCACGAGGCGATCCACGATCAGGTCGAAGGAGAAGTGCCGGCCGTTGGCGCCGATCCACTCTTTCGTCGGCGGCAGCCAGAGGCCGAACGCCATGGCGGTCCATTCGACTTCGGTTTCGTCGAGGCGGAAGTCCCGCAGAGATTCACTGAGGACATTGGCGATCGTGGCGCCGCGGCGTCCCGGACCGTAGACCGGTGCATTCAGCGGAATGCCGGCTTCCGTAAGGCTCGCCAGCCAGTGATCATGGTGCACCGACGCCCCCGGTTCGGCCCCGTAGCGGATGGCGACGCCGGTGGAACGCATCGTCAGCAGCGGCGCGACATTCTGCTTGCTCCAGGATTTGGTGTAGCGTCCGTGGTCGGTGAGGAAGTCGCGAAGCTCGGCGCCGTCTAGCACTTCGGGATTGTGGAACTGGATGTCGACGCCCCAGATGCGGACCGCGTGCTCGACGAAGTTCGGTTTGAGTTCTTCGCGCGGGAACTTCGGCAGCACTTGCTTGAGGACGGCGGCGACGTCGTCGTCGGAGACGAAATCGGGCCGGTCGTACAGCGGTTCGACGACGAGCGGCTGCGCGCGGGGCGGCGCCGGTGTTGCCGGGACGTCACTGGCGGTGAGCACGCGCTGCACGTCGCGACGCTGTTCCGCGGGGGAGAGCGCGAACGCGAGTCCAATCGCCGTCAGGACCAGCGCCTGGACGACGATAACGGGCAGCAACAGAGCACGCGGGCGGGTGTACATCGACTTGGCCAATAGGAAAAACAGGAGGCAACAGAGGGAACGGAGAAGAGCAGAGGATCAACGAGCCACGGGGTTTATCCCCGTGGCATACGACGACACGTCAGAAACTGGTTCTTCAGTTGTGTTCGGTCCTCAATGGCTCCTCTGTTTTCTCTGATACCTCCTGTTTTTCTTTCTGGACTTCCGGGTGGCCGATTGGGTTCTTGCGGACAAACAGGGCCGCGATGTCGTCTTCGTATTCGAACTTCCATTGCTCGTTCCGCTTGAGCGTGGCGATCAGAGGGCCGCGCACGCGCTGGTCGATGAGGATCGTATTGATGCCGTATCGATCGAGTCCGAGCTGCCAGTTCTCGGCAGCGTGCGAAATCTGCATGTAATCCTGCCAGACGTCGGTCGGGATCAGGTGGGCATGCGAGTTTACAAACGCCGACCGGTCGGCCGGTCCCGCCCACTGGAGGTAGTCCCCCCATTCATACGTGTTGAAAATCGGACCAGGCAGCCGGTGGTCCTTGAGGTACGCAACCGCAGACACCGGCGTCTGCCGCGATACGCTGCGGCGGAATTGCTGCTCCGCTTTGGCCGGATCCTGCGGGAGTCCGTGCAGCAGCGCCAGTCCCAGCGGAGTATAGGCGAAGCAGATCCACAGCACTCCGATCGTGACGACGGTCCAGCGTCCGGTGCGTCGTGCCGGCTGCGGCGCCACAGTGTCGTGCAATTGCCAAATGGCCCCGACGTGCAGGCCGAGGTAGTAGCCGGCCGGAATGCTCCACCAGACGAGCATTCGGGAATGCCAGAGTGCCAGCCCGCCAAACACGAATAGCACCAGCGCTTCCGACAACCGCACGCGTCGAGGACTGAGCCGATAGGCAAGCGCCAACAGGGCCGCCACCGCGGCGGCGGCCAGCCCGTGCGGCATCCGGACGTTGAGCGGGTCCCATTCGACCAGGTCGCTCAGGTTGGGATTGCCCGCGAAGGTGAGAATCTCGGTGTAGATGCCGATGCCGTAGGGATTGATGAGGGCCGCCGCGGCACAGATTTCAAACAGCAGCAGCAGGCGGACGACCGGCCGGAACCGGAATGCTCCGGCGGATTCCTTGAGCCGGCGACCGGCGTCGATGGCCGTTCCCACGGCGAGGACCGCGATCAAAATCAGACCCATCGGGAATGAGCCGTGCAGGTTGGCCCACAGCGCGAACATCACCGGAATGGCGAACCAGTACCAGCGCCGCCAGCGGGCAGATGTCAACCAGCAGAACAGCAGCGTGAAGCACAGCATCCCGACGATCTGCGGGCGCTGCACGGACAGCGGCTGGTAGTTGAGCCAGCCGAAGCTCACCAGGCCGAACACCGTCGGCGGGACGCGCCGCGTCCGCCGCAACAGTGTGATGCCGAGCACCGCCACGATGCCCGTCACGCACGCGGCGTACAGGCCCTGCAGGGCGGCGACTCCCCAGTGGGAAAATGCGATATAGGAGATCCACTGGCTGAGCCAGGCGGTATCGACGAAGGGCACGCCGCTGGCCAGCGGCAGCAAGGGCTCTGTCATCGGCACATGCCCGGTTTGGGCGATCCAGCGTCCGTAGGAAAGGTGCCCCCAGACGTCGGTGTGCCAGATCGGCGTATAACTGAGAAACAGGTACAGCAGACCGAGGACGGCGGCGCTGCCGGCAACAAGCGGCGAGAGTTTCAGTTGCGGCGGCACACGGTCCTGCAGGACAGAAATGTCCGGCTGTGGCTTTGCGGCCGGGACCGGCTCCACAATGGCCACTCTGTGATCCGGTTTGTCAGCAGGGACCGTCATCGCAATCCGTCGTTGAGATCGTGCCTCATTACGTTCGCCATGTCTTTCGCGACAGGCGCAGAGCGTGTCACCAACGGTGAAGCGCGTGCCATCCGCCGCGATTGGCGCGTCACCCGCGGCGCAATTCAGACACCTCTGTTTCGTCGCGTTTCCGAAACACACCCGGCAAGGTTAATGTGAGACCTGTGGCGCGGCGCGCCAAGGCCTCGGGGGAAACCGGTCCGCCCGTCCGGGTCTGCCGGCTGTTCCGGTCGTGAGCAATATTCCGCGTCGGAACGGATGCGAAACCGCCAGTGTGCCTGGTGAATCGCGGGGGGAATACAGCGAACGTGAAGGCTCAATCGCGTGTCGGAGTGTGACGGCCGCACAAGTTCAGGCAGGAAGCAAGCGATGCAAAAGGCAGCGTATACCGGCCCGCTGGAGCGCGTCAGCGACTATTGCTGGAGGATCCCCAAGAGCTATCGACAGGGGATGCGGGTCGACGGCCTGATTTACGCCAGCCGCGAGTTGATCGAGCAGGTTCGCAAAGACCAGGCAGCGGAGCAGGTCGCCAATGTCGCGTTTCTGCCCGGCATCCAGGTGGCGAGTCTGGCGATGCCCGACATTCACTGGGGATACGGGTTCTCGATCGGCGGAGTGTGTGCGACGGATCCGGAAGAGGGTGGGGTCATTTCGCCCGGCGGAGTCGGCTACGACATCAACTGTGGCGTGCGGCTGGTGCGGTCGAATCTACACGTCGAAGACGTTCAACCGCGGTTGGCGAAACTGGTCGAAACGCTGTTCAACAACGTGCCGACGGGCGTCGGCCGTGGCGGGCGTTTCCGGTTTTCAGTCCCGGAATTGCGCGAGTTGCTGGCGGACGGCGTCCGTGCGCTCGCGGCGCGCGATTTGGCGACAGAGGCCGACCTGGAACACACGGAGGCCGGAGGTTGCCTCGACGGTGCGCGGCCGGAATTCGTAAGCGATCGCGCGCTGGACCGCGGCGCCGACCAGTGCGGCACGCTCGGATCTGGCAATCACTTTATGGAAGTGCAGGTCGTCGATCAGGTGTTCGACTCGGCCGCCGCAGAGGCGATGGGACTCATGGAGGGGCAGGTCTGCGTGATGATCCACTCCGGCTCGCGCGGTCTGGGATACCAGGTGTGCGACGACGCGCTGCGGGCGCTGCGCGGCGTGCCTGAGCGGTACGGAATCGACCTGCCCGACCGGCAACTGGCCTGTGCGCCCGTGCAAAGCCCCGAAGGGCAGCGGTACATCGGCGCAATGCGCGCGGCGGCCAATTATGCCTGGTGCAATCGTCAGTTGTTGATGTGCCAGGCGCGGGACGTGTTCGCCGAAGTCTTCGGTCGGCCCTGGCAGGACCTGGGCATGGAACTGGTATACGACGTCGCACACAACATTGCGAAGTTCGAGGAACACCAGGTCGGAGACGTCCACAAGCGCGTCTGGGTGCATCGCAAGGGGGCGACGCGCGCGTTCCCGCCGGGACACCCCGAAACGCCGGCGATATACCAGCAGATCGGCCAGCCGGTGCTGATTCCCGGCGACATGGGACGCGCGAGCTGGGTGCTGGCCGGTCAGCCGGGTTCGATGCAGCAGACGTTCGGCACGACCTGTCACGGCGCCGGTCGGCAGATGAGCCGCACGGCGGCGATCAAGCATGCGCAGGGACGGCGCATCGATCGCGAGCTGGCGGCGAAAGGAGTGATCGCCCGCGCCCGCAGCTGGAAGGGCCTCGCCGAAGAACAGCCCGACGCCTACAAGAACGTCGATTTGGTCGTGGAGACCGTGCACGCGGCCGGCCTGTCCGCGAAGGTGGCGCGGATGCGGCCGATCGGGGTGATTAAAGGTTGATCGTTAATGGTTTATGGTTGATCGACTGGGAGAAAATCCGAAGCACGAACTGAAATCCGAAAAGGTCCACGCGACCGACCGTGTCTCCCCTTTTCGGAGTTCGAGTTTCGGAGTTCGTTTTTTAAGATCGATAAACCATCAACGATCAACCATAAACTTTATGGCATCTTCAGCTCCGCCGGCGGCAGCTCTTCCAGCAGCTTGCACTTTTTCATTCGCGCCTGCACCTCTTGCGCGACTTTGGCGAACCGCGCATCCGTGAGCGATCTGTACTGCTCACGAAATTGCTCCTGCGTCAGGTTTTCCGGCAGTCCCTCGATGGGCGGCATCAGGTCGCCGATCTCGAAGGGTTCCGACAACCGGACCTGCAGTGACTGTGCGCCCGTTTCGCTGCTAATCGCCCGCTGCGCGAATTCGACGCCGGCCAGGTCGGCGGCCAGATCGGCGAAGGAGAACCCGCTGCCTCCCTGCGTGGCGTCCAGTTGCTCTTTGATTAACCCGACGGCAAAGCTGACCTCGCGCGTCGACAGGGACCGCAGTGCTGCACTCACGAAAAAATGCCGTGCGAGGTCGTTCCGGCCGCGCAGCGTCGTTTGCTTGTCGAATTTGTACGGGAACAGCGTCATCTGTTCATCCGGGTCGAACCCTGCCAGACGCCGCACGCGCGGGTCGCCGAGCTGGATTCCTAACGCGATGAGTGCGGCGCGATTCTCGATCACGGCTGTCCCGCGCGTCTCAGGCGCGCTGGCGATCGCGAAGGCCTGACGGATCAGTCCCAGGAACCGTTGATCCCCTTCGGGCAGTTGCTGTGCCTCGGCCACGAGCCGGCGCATGTGGACGCGGATGCGCTCGCGAAGCTCTTCGCTCGCATCAGGCGATTCCTCGATCGCTTCGGCCGCAATCTGTGAGACGCGCTCCGGCTCGCACACCACCAGCAGCCTGTCGCGCTCCACCGACAACGCGTGAATCGAAGATAGCGGTCGGCTCAATGCCGGGTTCTGCTCCAGCACGTCCGTCACCACGGCCCCCATGCGCTGCAGCAACGGTGTCGGAACGGTAATTCGGCCACACCGGAGCGTTTTAAGCCCCAGTCCGAGACGGTCATTCGCGACCGTCGGGTGCGCCGTTGCGGCGACATTGATGAACCGGTCGCCGATCCCGTGGACATTCAGCGGCCATGTCAACTGCGATTGAATCTGTCCCTCTTCGACCTTGAATGCCGCAGTTCCGCGGGCAGAGTCGGCGGCCAGCCAGGAGGCGGCCATCAGCGTGAGGTCGTCGCCGGTCAGCCGCAATTCGGCGAGCGTTTGATCTTGGCCGCGGGGACGCGACAACATGTTCTGCCAGCGCTGCCGGTCCTGCGCCGTTGGGGCCGGCATGTCCACTACAGCCGGTTGCACTTCGGTGGTTGTGACGAGCAGCCCGGCGGCGATCGCGACCAGCGCCAGCACTGTGGACATCGCGAACGAAATCATTCCTCCGACTCCCTGCGCCAAGGCTCGCGCGAGCCCAAAGGACCACGCGCAGAAAAAGTTGGCCGACAGCAGCAGCACAGGCGCCAGGGTGAAAGAGTATCGCAGCAGCACTGCCGAGGAGACGAATGTGATTGCGGCAAACGCTCTGCCGACCTGGGCCAGTCCCCCACCGCGACGACCGGGCAATCCCCAATACAACAGGAACCCGAGCAGCCCCACGAGGATCGCCGCATAAGCGCCGGCGGCAGTCAGGTCGAGCAGCGGCCGTATGTCGGCGTGTGGCACGCTCGTCGGCAAAAAACGCTGCGAGAGCGATTCGGGAAATGCCGGCCGCCACGGGAGCACCAGCGCGATCCAGGCCGCCGCCAGCAGCAGCCGTCCGATCCAGAGACCGATACGACGCACCACAGATCCCCTGTGTGCCGCAGGAGCAGGCGCCGTCGGCGTTTCTTCTGTGGCTCGATCAGTCACGGCGGTGCTCCGTCTCCGCAGGATTATCGATCAACGGACAGCGGCGCCGCAACGGCCGGATCACCGCAGGCTGTGACTACCGTGCGGCAAACCACTCGGCGGTCTGGCGCAGACCATTCCCGATGTCCACCGTCGTTCGCCAGCCGAGCTCCCGTTCCGCCTTGGCGGCGGAGACGAGGCTGGACCGCAGGTCACCAGCACGGGCGGGACCGTATTGAGCCGGCGGGACAATCGCCGTCGAGCCGCGTTCACGCAG
Organism: Planctomycetaceae bacterium; assembly: GCA_046349775.1. Taxonomy (GTDB): domain Bacteria; phylum Planctomycetota; class Planctomycetia; order Planctomycetales; family Planctomycetaceae; genus JAEUIG01. Next base: position 27,393 of record JAXMBS010000061.1, read on the forward strand.
CAGTCGCTGACAGTGTTCGCGAAGCTGCGTGGCCAGTTGGTTCACGTCGGTCGGGACGCTCGTGCCGATGTTGTAGGCGGCGAAACGCGGACCGTTTTTCCGTTCCAGCGCCTTCACATTGGCCTGGGCGACGTCGGGACCATACACGTAATCGCGGATGTACTTTCCGTCGCCGTTGATCGTCGGCGCTTCGCCGGCGAGCATTTTCTTACAGAAGATGGCCACGACGCCGGCCTCGCCGTGCGGGTTCTGGCGCGGTCCGTACACGTTGGTGTACCGCGCGCTGTGCACGTCAGTCCGAACTCGCGCGCATAGAACTGCAGATAGCTGCTCGCCGACCCACTTCGTGATGCCATACGGGGAGATCGGATCGGCCGGGTGCTCTTCGTCCGCCGGCGCGGCGACGTCGCCGTAGAGCACGCCGCCGGACGACGCGAACACGATCTGCCGGACACCGCGCCGTGGGCGGCGCCGAGGGTATTGAGCAGGCCGAGCGCATTGACCTGGGCATCGAACACCGGCTCCCGGACCGAACGGCTGACCGACATTTGTGCCGCCTGATGGCAGACGGCGTCCGGGCGAAACTCGTCAAAAGCCTGCCCGAGCCTGGCTGCGTCCCGAATGTCCGTCTCGTACAGGCGGACGCCGGCGGCGACGTTGTCCGGCGAGCCGGAAGACAGGTCGTCCACGACTGCACACTGGTGGCCGCGTGCCAGCAGCGCGTCCAGGATATGGCTGCCGATGAAACCTGCGCCCCCGGTGATCAGCACGCGCATCGGAAATCCTCGTTGCAATCGACTCGTTCCTTGCAACCGGCACAGCCGGCCCGGCCGTCCGCCGCAACGTCGCATCTGCGACCTGTCGTCTGCATATAGAGTGACCTACCCTGCACGGTCCGGCAAGGGCGCCCCACGGCGTCGGCGCCGGCTGCGCTGAACCGATCGGCAACAGTCCGGCGCAACCGTGCTCAACCGATTCTTCGGCGGCAGTTTCGCGCGGCGTGGCCGCCGCGTGGGAGTGCTTGTTACGATCCCTGCCGACGAAAGGTCGTGGATATGACACGCTGTCCGAAGTGCGATCACTTCAATCTCGTCGATGCCGCGGTTTGCGAGCGGTGTGGCGCATCGCTGCAGGCCGCGGCGGCCGGGCCGTCCCCCACAGCGGAAGGTTCGCTCGATGCCCAGGTGCTGACCATCGCCGGGACCGGGGGCAAGATCGCCGCGATCAAGTGGTACCGGGAGCAGACCGGAAAGGATCTGAAGTCGTCGAAAGACTTCGTGGAAGAACTGATGCGACGGCACAACGTGTCGGCGCCGAAATCCGGCTGTGCCGGGATCGTGCTCATGATTGTCGCGACGTCGGCAGCCCTCGCAGCACTGGCAGGGGCCTGAGACGCCGATGGATCTCTATTGAATCTGCAGCCCTGCGACAGGTCGCGCCGCGCTGATGCGCTGTTCCTGACGGGGCACAAATCGCATGCCCACTCCGGTCCAGAGTGCGCGGACGTCCTCGTCAGTCCAGATTTCAATGCCGGCTACAGGATCGTGGACGATGAACTCGCCGGGCCGCGGAGAATTGAGCATCACGACGGTGTGCGACGTGTCGGGAATCCAGCCCCACTCGCGCTGATATGCGCGGGCATCCGGGTGGTCGCCCGGCAAGCGGGCGCACAGGACGAGCGGTCCCTCCGCGTCCTTCAACGAATCTCCTGATTCGGAGCGGAATGCTTCAACGTTCCATTGGGTGGCGGCGGTCTTCAGGACCAGGCCGCGGAACAGGCCTTTCCAGGTCGTGCCGGTCCGCGTCAGGCAGAGCTCGGCCATTTCCTGTTCGTCGGCCGGGATGCCGTACTGGCTGAGCATCGTGGCGGCAGCAGCGGCCGAACATGTGGATTGCGTCGTCTGGTAAAAGCACCGGCCGCGGGATGTCTGTTCCCAGACGGCCTCGCAATGCGGGGGCACGCCCCAGACCGGTTGAATCGTGGCGTACAGGCTGGCGCCCAGCAGCATCAGCACCGCCGCCCAGCGCCGGGGGGGACTCTGCTCGATTCGACGCCAGGCCAGTCCTGCGAGAACCCCGGCCAGCGGCACGTACCAGTTGCTGATGACGATCAGATTGGAATACGGCAACCACTGCGCCAGGCGGATGTCATCCCACAGCCAGCGGATGTGCGCGCAGATCGCCGCGACGATGAACAGGCCCAGGAGATCACAGGCCAGCAGGGGGAGACCCCGAACGGCACGGCGCGTCCAGACGAAGCACGCAGCCGCCAGCATCAGCATCAGACTCATGCCGCAATAAATGTCGGTCATGGCGCTGTGGCCAGAGTGTCAACTGTCGATCAATTCATTGCAATACGAATTCCTGGGGAGGCAGCGCCCCGCGACCGAATCCTGGTCGCTGGTCAGGACCAACGGCAATTTCTGCGCGGTTTCGCGCCACTTCGCCTCGTGATCTAAACGTTCGCCGCACGATGGCTTGGCGGCGACGACGCGTCTTAACAACCCGTCGCGGGGCGACTGCCCGTGTCGACTCCGCAATCTAGTGTTTCGGCAAGTACTCCGGTACCAGCTTACGTCGACTTCGTGATGCCTGCCGATTGGAGTACGTCTATTTCGATTCGGGGGGATCTTTCGGCGCCGGGGGTTCGCCGAATTCGATGGTGGACTTGATGCTGCCAACGGAGAGGTGAATCGTGTGCTGCGCGGGCTCTGACTGCCATCCGAGACTGGAGTCCCGGCCGGGTGCCGTTGTCTCCATCAGGATCCGTCCGCTGGACTTCTCCAGGAGTAACGCAGTACAGGTCGACGTCGCGGTGCGTTCGTTGGCGGTCCGCCCCGGAGGCGCACTCCAGGTCCCCAGCACCAGAAACGGCCAGCCGCCCGGGATATCGCGATGCAGCAGCTGTCGTTGGACCGGGACCGTCCATACTAGTTCTCCACTGCCGCGGGCTGCGGCCGCCACGACGCCATTGACGATCGTGACCTGCGAACTTCGCGGAAACTGGCGTTCTTCGGTCTCGCGGTAGGTGGCGACATACCACCGCTGCGAATCGGACCAGACGGCGGCCTGCGTGGCTTTGCCGTCCGCCGGGAGTTGGAGTTCCGCCTGAATCGCCCCGGACTCACCGTCGATGATCCGCAGCCACTGGTCCTTCTGGAGCACATAGAAATCGTGGCCGTCGACGACACCCCAGTCGGCGACGTCAACTGTTTCACGTCGCCAGATTTGCTGCTGCTGTACCGGATCGAACATTCCCAGCGTCAACGTCCGGCCATCGATTCCGCGCTCCGTGGTGACGATGCCGGTGCCCCAGATGCCTTCCGGTTGTGGGAGCTCCCGGTGCGCCGGCAGCCTGGCGTTGCCGAGCGCGGAACCATCAACGGCCCGGAACATCTGCAGGTCCGTCGAGTCCGGTGGCCAGACGATGACGGTGCGTTCGTCGGCCAGGATGTCGCCGCCAGGGGTCAACTCGGGCCGGTCGTGGGTCCAGACCGGCCTCCCGGTCGCCACGTCAATGGCTGTCAGCTGCGACCCTGCCTGATAAACGAACATACCGCCGGCGATCGGGCCGACATTTCCCATCGGCACGCTCCCGCTCTGGGGATCGATCCAGGGCCGATTCCGATTGCGAATCGGTTGACCCCCGCGCGGCATGTTGGGGATGAACTGTCTCCCGTCACCGTCCGCGACCAGTCGTTCCGCAGCCAGAACCGTCGGCGCATCTCCAAGGGAGATCGCGTCGAGCAAAGTCCATTGGTCGGCGGCCACCAGCAGCAACAGCCGGCCGTACGTTGAAATGTAGCGGACATAATTCGGACCTTGTCGTCCCGGCAACACACCGGTCCGTCCAGTGGGAACCTGCCACAGTTGCCGTCCCCACTCGTCGCAAGCCATCAGTTTCGTTCCGCCCGGATCAGTCACAAACGTCCAGCCGCGCAGCAGTTCGGAACGCGGTCCCAGCTGCCGAACCGCGTACGTCATCGTCGGCAGATTGCGGACATGCTCCTTGACGTTCACGTGCGTCGTGGGCCAGGGATCCGGGGCATCGATGAGCGCGGCGCGCGGCGGATCGGCCCGCCAGGCAGTCAGCAGTTCGCCGCCGGTGCGGCCGTTGAGGCACGCCTGGGCGCTTAAGGGACCGCCGAGTCGCGCGAGCAGTTGATGCAGGAGGTCGCTGCGTCGGCCGGTCGCCAGCCAGCGTTCAGCCAGGCGCGCTGTCGCGACCGCTGATTCTTGCGGGTCCGGCGACTTCAGCAGTTCCAGCAGCAGCAGCTCGGACTGTAATTCGGATGTTTCGGCGGTCGCGGCAAGTTGCTGATCGATGCGCCGGCGTTCGCGCGGCTCGGGAATCACTTGTCGCAGCACAGCCAACCGCTGCGTGCTTTCGTTGGCCAAAGCGTCTTCGACCTTCTTTGCCAGTTCGGACTGCAAACGGCCGCGTTCCTCCGTGCCGGCGCTTTCCAGCAGCTCATCAAGCCGACCGGCGATCCATTGCGGACTGCGGACCTGTCGAGCCCCGTCGACGCGCAGCAGCCCGCCGTCGTCGGACACGGTGTCCGCGTATTTCAGGTACTGCTGGAGTGCGGCGGCCACTTCGCCGCGGCGCTGCAGCCCTGCCGCATACAGTCGATGAAACAAAGTCTGATCGGCCGGCGCCGTGACCAGCTGCTCGATTTCCGCGGCTCGGCCGCGGTAGGCGTCGAAGTTGGTCCGCAGTCCTTCAATCAGAATCGTGGCCAGAAGACGTCCGGCCGGTGACTTGGGATCGACGACGATCGCGCGCCGCAAATCGTCGAGCCCCGGTGCTTCCTCCCCCAGGTGGACGTGGATTTCGCCCCGGCGCATCAGCGCCGCTGCGTCGTTCGGCTGAGCGGCTAACTGGGATTCGACGTCCCGCGTGAGCTGGTCCAGCGGCTGCATGCCGAACACGGAATCCGCCGTCTGGCAGACGATGCGACCGTCGGCCGATAAGAGGTTGCCGCGACCGGACTCGGGAGGCAGCGGTGTACGTGCCACCAGGCGTCCCGTTTCGAGATCCATGGTGGCGACTTCGCCGGTCGCCAGTGGCAGCGCGTACAACCGGCCGTGCCGGAAACCGCGACCGGCCGGGGGCGGAATCGGCAACACGCCATTCCAGGCCGGCGCACCGCTCTCCAATTGAAGTGCTTCCACCTGCTCCTGACCGACGATGACCACGCGACTTTGATCGACCGTGGCGATGAACTGCCGTTCGCCACGCGGCTGTCGCCAGACCGGTTTGCCGTCCAGCAGGCCGAGACACAGCAGTTCCTGCGAATCCGGCGGCGTGCACAGGACGTACTCTCCCGCGATCACCGCCGCGGCATCCTGCCAGTGGTCGGATTGCAACAGCTGATCCATCAACTGGTCTTCGATCCGGCCGCGCGATTGCTGCTGATTCATCAGCATGCGGATCGCGAGCGCCTGCTGCGGGGCGTCATAGGAAGGTCGCCGATATTCGTGGGCCCACAGCAGCGCCCGGCGGCGGCGGTCGACGGCGACAATCGTGGTTTCTCCGGTCGGACAGATCACGACATCGCCGGAGACCGATGGCGTCAGGCCCGCCAGACGCCGCTCGATGCCGACGGCCGGGTTGCTCAAATTGGCTGTGGGATTATAGAGCGCCTGCGACCAGGCGACCGTCACTCCGCGAGCGCCCGGTTCCAGGACGACCAGTTGCACC